>DASYER010000034.1:0-21615 GCA_036498905.1 Steroidobacteraceae bacterium
ATGACGGCGAACTGTGGGACGAATTGCACGGTGCTGAAGGTTGAGTGCAGGACCTGGACGTGGAAGGGGTCCATCACATTGTCATTCATATGTAGCCAGCTGTAGGGGACGACCGCCAGGGAATCATCTCCCGTGGCGCCAAACCCGCTGTAGCTGCGCCACAGGGTCTCCCCGGGTCCCAGCGCCTCCAGATTGTCGTAGACCGGCAGCACCGGACGCTTCTCGGGCGGTCCGAGATAGGCGAACAGCAACCCGTAGCGCTCCTGTACGGGGTACCAGGGCTGGCGCGCCGAATCGCGATGCCGACCATGGTCCGGCTCGCAGGGCTGGTCCAGGCAGCGGCCCTCCACGTCAAACAACCAGCCGTGGTAGCAGCAGCGGATCCCGTCCTCTTCGACCCGCCCGTAGTACAAGGAGGTGCCGCGATGCATGCAGCGCGGATACAACAGTCCGGCGCGGCCCTTGCGATCCCGGAACAGCACCAGGTCCTCACCCAGGATCCGCACCTTTCGTGGGACTGAATGGACGGTGTCGGCCAGGGCGACCGGCTGCCAGTAGCGGCGCAGCAGTTCGCCGCAAGGGGTTCCGGGTCCTACCTGAGCGAGGGTTTCGTTGAACTGCGCAGGTGCGCGTCCGTAAGCACTGCCAACCGTATCGGACGACATGACATCCCCCTCATTGCCAGCTAAGGAACCGACACCAAGCTTGTACCGCCATCCCGGCAGTGGCAAGTCACCGCTCCCCCTCCGCGGCGGGGTGCAGGATGCGTTCGACCTGCTCCTGAAGGCGCTTCTCCGACACCGGCACCAGAGTGCGCAGTTCCTGCGCATGCAGCGAGACGCGGAACTCCTCCAGCATCCAGCGCAGCTGCCGCAAAGCCGGCGCGGCCGCCAACGGCACCCCGACCTCGCTCAGTTTTTGAATCTGCGCTTCGAAGGGCCGGATGCGCACGGCCAGTGCGTTGTCGCGCTCAAGATTCGTTCGCATCCGGGTGGCACGCCGGCTGATGGCCTTGAGATAGCGCGGCAGCTGGTTGAACCAGGGCTGTTCCGGACTGGACGGAAAATCCGCAGGCAACAGCGCGTTCATCTGCAGACTCATCTGGGCGACGCCGGCGGCGAACACTTCACCACGCAGCTCATCCAGTGCGCGACGCACGGTGCGCCTTTCCTCCAGGATGCTGCGCAGCGTGGCAATGACGCGCGTGGCGGTGGCGTCGAGCATCGCGCGTCGCTCATCCAGTCGCAACGCGAAGGACTGGGCATCGCCCGGCAATTCATGATCAGCGTCGAAGAAGCACTCCTGGAAAACCCGATCGCGGCAGGCCTCAGCCAATGGCCGGGATCCGGACAGCCCCTGTGCCAGCAATACCAGGGCGTGATCGTCACTGATGCGCCTGGCAATGTGACGTGCCAGTTGCGGCAATGCCAGCACGGCCAGCCGCATCAGCCCGGCACGCGACAGCTCCTGAGCCTGCGCCGGGCTGCGCGTCTCGATGACCTGTACCGCACTGCCGGTGTCGCGTAACGCGGGCCAGACCGTATAACTGACACCGGAGCGCGATACGCTGCGCTGTTGCGGTAGCGGACCGAAATCCCAACCGCGCGAGCCCTGCGGCGCGGGCGTCGTGGCGGGGGCGGATCCGCCTGCAGCCGCAGCAGTGCGCGGGGTGCCGCGCAGCTGGCGTCGCAGTCGCGTCAGGTCACGGGCCTGCGCCAGTACCTGCCCGCCATCCAGCACCCTCACGTTCAGTCGCAGATGATCGGGCAGCAGGGCCGCGGCCAGCTCCGCCGCCTTGACCGGTGTGCCGGTCCGGGCCGTGATCCAGCCGGCGAGCCAGGTGTGAAAGGGCGGCAACGGCCCGACAATGACCGATTCGAGCGCGCGGTGGGCATTGTCGGTGACCGGTACGAGCTGGCGGCGGATGGCCTTGGGCAAGGAGCGCAGCAGTTCGGCGATCTTCTCCTCGCGTGCACCGGGCACCAGCCAGGCGAGCTGCTCGGCATCGAGGTCCTCCAGCAACTGCACCGGAACATCGAGGGTGATGCCGTCGGCGGCGCTGCCGGGCTCGAACACATAGCTGAGCGGCAGGTGATTGCCGGCGATATTCATGGTTGCCGGGAAGAATTCCCCGGCTGCCTCGGGCGCATCGCGCCGCGACAGATCGGGGACGCTCATGTGCAGGGCCTGCGGATTCGCGCGCGCGCACTCGCGCCACCAGCTCTCAAAGCCTGCGACGGAGTTCACCTGCTTGGGGATGCGGGCCGAATAGAACTGCGCCCGCGTCGCCTCATCCACCAGAATGTCGCGCCGTCGGATGCGTGCCTCGAGCGCTTCGACCTGCCCCGTAAGCTCACGATTGGCTGCCACGAAGGCAGCTGCAATGCTGCTGCGTCCGGCGACCAGCGCCTCTTGGATGAAGATCTCGTGCGCTGCGGCGGGTGCGACGGCCCCGTAACTGATGCGTCGGCCGCTCGCCAGCGGCAAGCCGTAGAGGCTGACCGACTCGTAGGCGCTGACCTGGCCGCGCGCCGCGACCCAGTGCGGATCGGCGTACTCGCGGCGCAGCAGATGGCCGGCGGCACCTTCGATCCAGCCCGGCTGCACCGCGGCGACCATGCGTGCGTACAGACGGGTGGTCTCCAGCAGCTGCGCCGCGACCACCCACTTGGGCGGCTTGGCTGCCAGGGGCGTGCCGGGCGCGATGACAAAACGCGTCCCGCGTGCGCCGAGATATTCACGACGTTCATCGAGCAGGCCGATGCCGCCGAGCAGGCCGCACAGCACCGCGCGATGCAGATCGGCGTGGTTCGCCGCGAGCTCATTGTGTTTCAGTTCCAGATCCTTCGCGCTGGCGCCGAGCTGTCCGTGCAGATCCTGCCACTCGCGCATGCGCACGAAGGATAGGAAGTTCTCGCGGCACCATTTTCGCAGCGCCGATCCTCCGAGGCTCGCGGCCTGGGTGTGAAAGCGCGCCCACAGATTCAGCACCGTCACAAAATCAGAGCGCGCATCGGCATACGACGCGTGTGCCTCATCCGCCTGCGCCTGCGCCTCACTCGGGCGCTCGCGCGGATCCTGAGCAGCCAGAAAGGCCGTAATGATGAGCATTTCCGACAGGCAGCGCAGCCGCGCGGCGGCCAGCAGCATCCGCCCGAGTTTCGGATCGCAGGGCAACGCGGCAATCCGTCGTCCGATGTGCGTGATCTGGCGCCGCTCATCCATCGCGCCCAGTTCCTGCAGCTGCCGCACGCCATCATTGATCTGCCGTGTGTCCGGCGGATCGGGGAACGGAAAATCCTCCGGATCGCCCAGCTGCGATGCAGCCATCTGCAGCAGCACGCTCGCCAGATGCGTGCGCAGGATTTCCGGAGGCGTGAAATCCTCGCGCGCTGCAAAGTCCTCCTCGGAATACAGGCGGATGCAGATACCCGGCGCCTCGCGCCCGCAGCGTCCGCGGCGCTGGTTGGCGCTGGCCTTTGATACCGGCTCCAGCGGCAGCCTCTGCACTTTGGTGCGGACGCTGTAGCGACTGATGCGCGCCAAGCCGCTGTCGATGACATGCCGCACCTGTGGCACCGTGAGCGAGGTTTCGGCAACATTGGTGGCCAGGATCACCCGGCGCGTGTTGTGCGCCTCGAAAATCCGCTGCTGCTGCTGCGCCGTGAGCCGCGCGAACAGCGGCATGATCTCCAGGCGCGGCAGGCGCGCGCGCTGCAGCGCCACTGTCGCCTCCCGAATGTGCTTCTCACCGGGCAGGAACACCAGTATGTCGCCGTGCGGCTCAACCTCCGAGCGGGCAAGTTCGCGCACCGCCTCGACGATGCCTTCGGGCAACGACAGCTCGGCCGCGTCCTCGTCCGCGGCGGCAAGCGGCCGGTAGCGCACCTCGACCGGATGGCTGGTGCCTTCCACGTCAATGACCGGTGCGCCGTCGAAGAATTCGGCGAGGCGCCGGGTATCGATGGTCGCTGAGGTGACGATGACCCGCAGTTCCGGCCGTCGCGCGCACAGCCGCTTCAGTGATCCCAGCAGCAGATCGATGTTGAGGCTGCGCTCATGGGCCTCATCGATGATCACGGTGTCGTAGGCGGACAGGTCCGGGTCGAACGTCAGCTGGCGCAGCAGGATGCCATCGGTCATCAGTTTGATGCGGCAATCCGGGCCGGTGCGGTCCTCGAAGCGCACCTGGCACCCGACCGCGGCTCCCACCCGCGTGCCCAGCTCGGCCGCGATCCGGTTGGCGAGCGCGCGGGCGGCGATGCGTCGCGGCTGCGTGTGGCCGATCATGCCGCCCGTGCCGCGGCCGGCCGCCAGGCACAGTTTGGGCAGCTGCGTGGACTTGCCCGAGCCGGTTGCCCCGCACACGATGATGACGGGGTGGCTCGCCAGGGCCGCGGCGATGTCCGCGGCGTGGGCGCTGATGGGCAGACGCGGATCGGGCGCCAGATTCAGGGGCGGTTGCATAGGGTGCGGATTCTGGCCGAACATAGGCCGTATGTGAGGTTCGATAGCCGTTGCGGCCATTGCCGACCCATGTCATAAGAGCCAGCCGCACAATTCTATAGATGGTCTGCGGATGCCACGAGGGGGGGTCCATGTCGAGGTTTTCCAAGTCCCGCGGTCTGATACCGGGTGTGACGCTGCTCGTGCTGGCCGCGGGGGCCATGTTGCCGGCGTTCGCACATCATTCCTTTGCGCTTTTCGACCACCAGAACCGCATCATGGTCACCGGTACGGTGGTCAAGTTCGAATGGACCAATCCGCATGTGTTCATCCAGCTTGAAGTCCCGGACGGTACGGCAAACAAGCACTACACCGTCGAGTGCGCCAGCCCGAATGTGCTCACGCGCGTGGGTTGGAAATTCAGTGATGTGAAGCAGGGCGACAAAGTGACACTGCTCATCAATCCATTGCGCAACGGCCAGCCCGGCGGAATGCTCGAGAAGGCCACGCTGGCTGATGGACGTGAGCTCAGTGACGGCAACCCCCCGGGCACCGGCGTGTTCCCCAGGTCGTAGCCATGAATATTCGAAGGATCGGTTTCATTGCGGCCGCGGCAACCCTCGGACTCGCTATCGCCCCGGCCGGCGAGGTCGCCAAGGCCGCCGGTGCGAGCGCCGCGCCGGCAGATTTCACCGGAGACTGGCAGCGCTATAACGGAGCGCGCGGCGGTGCACCGGCGGATCCGGCCACGCTGCCGCCGCCGGCCGGCAAGCTGGTCCTGAAGCCGAAATATCAGGTGCCCTACGATGCCAAGCGCGCCAAGGAGCGCGCCTCGGATGAGAAGGGTGAGCCGATTGCCGGAAGCGGCGTGGACTGCCTGCCCTATGGCATGCCGGAGATGATGTCGGCGATCTATCCGCTGGAAATCCTGCAGACCCCGGGCCAGGTCACCGTCATCGCCGAGGCTTTTTCACAGGTGCGCCGCATTTACGTCGGCAAGACCCAGCCCAAGATTGAAGAGGTCCCGCCGGGGTATTACGGTCACTCGGTGGCCCGCTGGGAAGGCACGACACTGGTCGTGGATACCGTGGGCGTGAAGGAGTCGGTGCTGGGGCACAGCGAGATGCCCCACAGCGACAAGATGCGCATCACCGAACGCATGCACCTGGTGACGCCCGACATTCTGCACGACCAGATCACCGTCGAAGACCCCGTGACCCTCGAGAAGCCGTGGACATTTACCTTCGCCTACAAGCGCATTCCGAATTACGAAATGCTTGAGTACGTGTGCGAGAACAACCACGAATACATCGACGATCAGGGCGTCACGCGATTGCGGCTGCAGGACAGCAAGTGAGGAGTGATTCATGAACGCAGCGCTCGATTCGAACTTCGCCCGCACCCACGCCTTTTTGGCGCAGCGACATCGCTTGCTGATCAACAATGAGTGGGTCGAGCCGCGTGCCGGAGGTCGGATCGAGGTGCTCAACCCGGCGACGGGCAAAGTCCTGGGTCACGCTGCGGCCGGTGACGCCGAGGATATCGATCTGGCCGTGCGCGCTGCCCGTCATGCATTCGAAAACGGTCCGTGGCCGACGATGCCGCCGGTGGCGCGCGCCAAGCTGCTGTGGAAGCTGGCCGATCTGATCGAGCAGGCCGCGGATGAAATCGGCGAGGTGCTGAGTCTGGACAATGGCATGCCCTTCGGCATGGCCAAATTTGCCGGTGCCCTGGGCACTGCGAACGGCCTGCGCTACACCGCCGGCTGGAGCGGCAAGGTGCACGGTGAAGTTCCCGAACTGTCCGAGCCGGGCAAGCTGGCCTACACGCTGCACGAACCGATCGGCGTCGTGGGCTGTATCACGCCCTGGAACTTCCCCTTCGCCATGGAAGCCGACAAGGCGGCCGCCGTCATTGCCTCGGGGTGCACGATGGTGCTCAAGCCCGCGGAGCTCACGCCCTTTGGCGCGCTGCTGCTCGGGCGCCTGGTGCTCGAGGCCGGCATTCCACCCGGCGTGATCAACATCGTCACCGGCTACGGTGATCCGGCCGGCAAGGCGCTGGTGGAACATCCGGATGTCGACAAGATTGCCTTCACCGGTTCGACCGCCACGGGCAAATGGATCGTCCAGGCCGCGGCCGCCACCCTCAAGCGCGTCACGCTCGAACTGGGTGGCAAGTCACCGAACATCATCTTCCCCGATGCCGACATGGCGCGCGCCATTCCCGGCGCGGCCATGGCAGTGTTCGCCAATTCAGGCCAGATATGCGTGGCCGGCTCGCGGCTCTACATTCACAAGAAAGTCTTCGACCAGGTCGTTGCCGGTATTTCGGGTATGGCCAAGACGCTCAAAGTCGGTCCGGGTCTGGAGCCGCAGTCGCAGCTTGGACCGCTGGTTTCGCAGGGGCAGCTGGACCGGGTGGCCGGCTATATCGAAGCCGGCCGCGGCGAGGGTGCCGAAGTCGTGACCGGCGGTCAGCGCCAGGGGAGCGAGGGCTACTTCATGCAGCCGACGGTGCTGGCGCAGACCCACCGCAGCATGAAGGTCGTGCGCGAGGAGATCTTCGGGCCGGTCATCTGCGCCATGCCCATTGATGATGATGACCTCGATCGGATTGCGCGCATCGCCAACGACACCACTTATGGGTTGTCCGCCTATATCTGGACCCGCGATGTGGGCATCGTCCACAAGCTGGCCCGCAAGATCCGCGCCGGCACCGTGCAGGTCAACGGGGGCGCCGGGCTTGATCCAGCCGTGCCCTTCGGGGGTTACAAGCAGTCCGGCTGGGGCCGCGAGCGAGGTCGTGCCGGCGTCGAGAGCATGATGGAGACCAAGGCGATCGGAATTACGCTGTAAGGCCCCGATCCACCCGCAGGTCGCGGGTCATCCGCCGGGCGTCCTCGAGGCCCTGGTAATACCCGCGCATCAAGTCACCGGCGCGGTATTGGAGCGATTCGTAAAAGCGCTGGGCGCCGATGTTGTTGGCGCGCAATTCCAGACCTACGTCAAAAGTGCCGGCGACCAGCGCACTTTCATGCAGCCAGTTGACGATCCGCCGACCCAGACCCCGGCGCTGGTGGGCCGTTTCCACGGCCAGCAGGTTCAGGTGCGCATGGGTGTCGCCGAACTGCATGATGGCAAAGCCGGCCAATAGCCCATGAATGCGGGCTGTCACGACCACGCTATCGGTACGCTTGATGTGGCAAAGTACACGGTCTGCGGGCCATGCGGGCGGCAGTCCGGCCTCGATAATGCGTCGCGACAGGGAGGCGATCGCGACGGCATCGCGGGCCACAGCCAGTTCGAAACGATAGTCGTGCATTTGCGCTGGTAGAATACCACCAAGGACCGATATTTGAAGGACCACCCTCACCTCAGCATTGTCGTCCCGGTGTACAACGAGGAGGCGAACCTCCCTGTGCTGTTCACCCGGCTTTACGCGACACTCGATCAGCTCGCTTGCAGCTGGGAGTGCGTGTTCGTGGACGATGGCAGCAAGGACCGCTCGGTGGCATTGTTGCGCGCGCAGTACCAGCTGCGGCCGCAGCAGACCCGGGTCATCGTGTTTCGCCGTAATTTCGGCCAGCACTCGGCCATCATGGCCGGGTTCGACGCCGTCACGGGTGATGTCATCATCACTCTCGACGCTGATTTGCAGAATCCGCCCGAAGAAATACCGAAGCTGCTCGCCGCCGCCGATGCCGGCCACGACTACGTGGGCACGATCCGCAAGGGGCGGCAGGATCACTGGGCGCGCAGCTTCCTGTCGCGGCGCATCAACGCGCTGCGCGATCGCATGACTCCCATCCGGATCACGGACCAGGGCTGCATGCTGCGCGCGTACGCGCGCCACGTCATCGATGCGGTCAAGGCCTCGCACGAGGTGAATACCTTCATTCCGGCCCTGGCGTATCTGTTTGCGCGCAGTCCGGTGGAAATCGAGGTCAGGCATGAAGCCCGTCATGCCGGAGAGTCCAAGTACTCCTTCTACCAGCTGATCCGGCTGAATTTTGACCTGATGACGGGATTCACGGTGGTACCGCTGCAGCTGTTTTCGATGCTCGGAATGACCATCTCCGGTATCTCCCTGCTGCTGTTCGTGTACCTGATCTGGGATCGCATCGTGAACGGTCCGGATGTACAGGGCGTATTCACGCTCTTTGCCATCGTGTTCTTTCTGCTGGGGCTGGGGCTGTTCGGGATCGGCCTGATCGGTGAATACGTAGGCCGCACCTATGAACAGGTCCGCGGGCGACCGCGCTACCTCATTGCGGCCGTGTTGCCCCCCGAACCGGAATCGCAACCCGAGCATCTGCAGGTACTCGAAACCACCAGTGTTTAGCGCGGTTGTATTTGCCTACAGCGAAGTGGGTCAACGCTGCCTGCGGGTGCTGCTGGAGCAGGGCGTGCACGTGCCCATGGTATTCACGCACCAGGACCAGGCCGGCGAGCAACGCTGGTTTGGCAGTGTCGCGGACCTCGCCGCAGCGCATGGCGTGCGCACCGTGACGGCCGAGCCCGGCGCCCCCGAGTGGCTTGCGGAGATCCGCCGCCTGAGCCCGGACTATCTGCTTGCGTTCTATTATCGCTCCATGCTCTCGCCCCAGCTGCTGCGGCTGGCGCGGTGGGGCGCGCTCAATATGCACGGCTCGCTGCTGCCCCAGTACCGCGGGCGCGCGCCCGTCAACTGGGCGATCGCCAACGGGGAGACCCGCACCGGCGCGACGCTGCATTACATGGTGGCGCGTCCCGATGCCGGCCCGATCGTCGCTCAGGAGGCCGTGGCCATCGGCCCGAACGATGATGCCCTGGCAGTGTCCATGGCGGTGGCGGCCGCGGCGGCACGCGTGCTCACCGCCGCGCTGCCCGTCATGGCGCTGGGTCCGCCGCCGGGGCGCGCGATGGACCTGGCGGCCGGCTCATATTTCGGCGGCCGCACGCCTGCGGACGGCCGAATTCACCTGGACTGGCCTGCAACGCGCGTGCACGCCATGATCCGCGCCGTGGCACCGCCATTTCCGGGAGCGTACGTGCTTCATGGGGACCGGCGCGTGGTGTTCGTCAGTTCGCGGCTCACCGGTGAACCGGCGCGTCACCCTGAGGCGACGCTGTGTCTGTACGCCACGGATGGCCGGCTGTTCCTGGACTGTCGGGACGGGGTGCGACTCCTGCTCGGCGGCGTGCTGGTCGATGGCATTGAACTGGATGGACGCGAGTTTCAATCGCGCCACGGTGTCGACCCGTGGCGCTTCAATTTCACAGCCCGAGAGTAAGGAAAGATCATGAAGAAGCTGCTCATCCTGGGGGTCAATGGTTTCATTGGTCACCATCTGAGTGAGGCCGTCATCCGTGAAACGGACTGGGACGTCTACGGGATGGACCTGGACTGCGACCGACTGGCCAACGTGCTGGAGCATCCGCGGTTCCATTTCTTCGAGGGTGACATCACGATCAACCGCGAGTGGGTGGAGTACCACATCCGCAAGTGCGACACGGTGCTGCCGCTGGTGGCCATCGCCACGCCGGCCACCTACATCTCTGATCCGCTGCGGGTGTTCGAACTGGATTTCGAGGCGAACCTGCCGCTGATCCGCCAATGCGTCAAGCATCGCAAGCGGGTGGTCTTCCCCTCGACCTCCGAGGTCTACGGCATGTCGCAGGAAGCCGAATTCCATCCCTACGAATCCCCATTGGTGCTCGGGCCGGTGCCCAAGTCGCGGTGGATCTACTCCTGCAGCAAACAGATGCTCGACCGGGTGATCTGGTCCTACGGCCAGGAAGGCAAGCTCGATCACACCCTGTTCCGGCCCTTCAACTGGATCGGGCCGGGCCTGGATCGCATGACGACCGCGAAAGAGGGCAGCTCGCGCGTGCTCACCCAGTTCCTCGGGAACATCGTGCGCGGTGAGGACATCAAGCTCGTCGACGGCGGCACGCAGCGCCGTTGTTTCTCGTATATTTCCGAGGGCATCAACTGCCTGCTGAAGATCATCGCCAATAAGGATCGGGTCGCCTCGGGCAAGATCTACAACATCGGCAACCCCAAGAATGATTTCTCCATTCGCGAACTCGCCGAACTGATGCTCACCACGGCGCGGGCGATGCCCGAGTACGCCGAATTCGCCAAACCCGTGAAACTGGTCGATGTGACCGCCGAGAAGTACTACGGCGCCGGCTACCAGGACGTCCGTGCCCGCCGACCCTGGATCAACAACACCGTCGAGGAGCTGGGCTGGAAACCGGATGTCGACATGCCCACGGCGCTGCGCCGGGTCTTCGATTCCTACAAGGCCGACCTGAAGGAAGCGCGCGCCCTGGTCGAAGCGACCTGATCATCGTGCAGACCCGCCGCATCGCCCTCAAGGTTGATGTCGACACGCTGCGCGGTACCCGCGAGGGCGTGCCGCGGCTGGTCGCGGCACTGCGTGAGCACCAGGCCGGTGCCAGCTTTTATTTCAGCCTGGGTCCCGATCATACGGGCAGGGCCCTGAAGCGCGTGTTCCGGCGCGGTTTTCTGGGCAAGGTGCGTCGCACCAGTGTGGTGGAGCATTACGGAATCCGTACGCTGCTGTACGGCACGCTCCTGCCGGGTCCGCGCATCGACCGCAAGGCCGGTGTGGTGATGCGTGCGGTGCGCGATGCCGGCTTCGAGGTCGGCGTGCATTGCCACGATCACGTGCGCTGGCAGGATGGTGTCGCGCACGCCGATGAGGCCTGGACGCGCCGCGAATTCGTGCGGGCGCTGGAGGCGTTCGAGGGCGTTTTCGGCAGCAGCGCGCGGGCGCATGCGGCCGCGGGCTGGCAGATCAACGCGCAGGTGCTGAACCTGGAGCAGGAGTTCGCGCTTCAGTACGCCAGTGACTGCCGGGGCGAGGAGCCGTTCTGGCCGACGATGGCCGGCGTGCAGGGCCGCTGCCTGCAGATGCCCACCACGCTGCCGACCTTTGATGAGCTGATTGGCGTCGACGAGCGCGACGCACAGGGCGCCGCGCAGGAAATCCTGCGCCGGTCACGCATGGGTATCACGGATACCCATGTGTTCACGCTGCACGCCGAGCTGGAAGGTCAGAAGCTTTTTCCGCAATTTGAATTCCTGCTGCGACGCTGGCGCGAGTCGGGCGTGGCCCTGGTTTCGATGCACGACTACCACCAGCTGCTGGATGGTGCGGCCATTGCGCGCCGCGAACTCGTGTGGGGCACGGTTCCGGGGCGATCCGGAACCCTGGCCACGCAGGGGGCGCTGCTGTGAATCGGCCACGATGGTTGTCGGCGCTGTTTGCCGCGTGCGCCGTGATCTGGATTGTCGGGCTCGGGTTTCGCGGATTGTTCAATCCGGACGAAGGCCGCTACGCGGAGATTCCACGTGAAATCCTGGCCGGCGGCGACTGGGTCATTCCGCATCTGGACGGCCTGGTCTATATCGAAAAGCCGCCCCTGCAGTACTGGGGCACCGCGATCAGCGAAGCGGTGTTCGGGCAGAACGCCTGGGCGGCACGGCTGTACACGGGACTGTGCGCCCTGGCGACGGTGTTCGTCCTGTGGGCGATGCTCAGGCGCGAGTGGGACGCGGCGGCCGCTGCGCGTGGCGCCATCATGCTGGGCAGCTCGCTGCTGTTCGTGCTGCTGGGACATCAGCTCACGCTCGACATGAGCCTGACGCTGTTCATGACCATTACGTTCGTCGGATTCTGCAATGCGCAGCGGGCGGTGCGCTGGCAGGGGTGGATGCTGCTCAGCTGGGCGGGCATCGCTGCCGCGTTCATGACGAAGGGGCTGATCGCCGGGGTCCTGCCGCTGATCACGCTCGTCGCCTATTCGGCGCTGCAGCGGGATCTGGCGCCGTGGCGCCGGCTGTTGCTGGGGCGCGGTGCCTTGCTGTTCGCCATCCTGTGTCTGCCGTGGCTGATCCTGATCCAGCACCGCTTGCCGCAGTTCTTTCAGTTCTTCTTCATTCGTGAACACTTCCAGCGCTATCTGACGAAAATCGAGGATCGCTACCAGCCGTGGTGGTTCTTCATTCCGATACTGATCGCGGGCATTCTGCCGTGGCTGCTGCCGGCTTTGCGTTCGCTGTATGGGGATTGGCGAAGAACCGTGGCGCGACCGGGTTTTGATGCGCGGCGCTTCGCCTGGTCGTGGTGCGTGGTGATCTTCGTGTTCTTTTCCGCCTCCGACTCCAAGCTGCTGTCCTACATCCTGCCGATATTTCCGGCCCTCGTGCTGCTGATGGCCACCTCCGCGACGAAGCGCCTGAACGCTGACCTGCGCGCCACGGGCATCGGGATGGCGCTGGTGGGTGCCGCGGTGCTGGTCGGCGCACTGCTGCTGCCGCGGATCTTGCACGCGCCCTCCTTGTATGACCCGCTGCGGGCGCCGTATTTCATGCAGATTCGACCCGCGCTGATCCTGATGGGTATTTGCAGCGTGGGCGGCGGTATCGCCGCATGGCGCAGCAGGGCGGATGACATCCGCCCGACACTTGCAATCGGCCTGGGCGGTTTCGCAACCTGGGCCGGTGCGTTGTGGGCGGCAGCCATCGTGGCGCCGGTATATTCAGGCGCAGCACTCTACGACCAGCTGCCCGCCGCATTGCGCCAGGATGTACCGGTGTACAGCGTGCGCACGTATGATCAGAGCCTGACTTTCTATTTGAGACACCCTGTGACCCTGGTTGAATATCGCGGTGAGCTGGACTTTGGGCAGACTCTCGAGCCCGCCCGATCGGTCGCCACCCTGGCGGCATTTGCGCCACTGTGGCGCGACAGCGGCCAGGCATTGGCCGTGGTTGAACCAAAAACCTATGAGCAGATGCGCAGCGCAGGATTTGCGATGGTGATGCGCGCCAGCTCACCAAAGACCTACATTGTGAGTCGGCGATGACGTGGCTTACCTGGTGCCTGCTGCTCGGGGGCGTGCTGTTGAACGCCAGTGCACAGCTGCTGCTGAAAGCCGCGACCCGTCACAGCGGTGAACTCGTGGCCGATTCGGGACGCATTTCCTGGTCGTCGGTCATGCACCTGCTGGGCGCCGTACCCCTATGGTTCGGCCTGGCCTGCTACGTCGTCAGTCTGATCGTGTGGTTGGGAGCGCTCTCGCGCGTTCCGGTGAGCCTCGCCTATCCGATGCTTTCCATAGGCTATGTGATCAACGCCTTCGCCGCCGCGTTGCTGTTCGGCGAGGCGTTGAGCGTAGGCAAGCTGGCGGGCATCGCCATGATCTGCGCCGGCGTGATCACGCTGGCGAGGCAGCAGCATTCATGAGCGCGCCGCCGTCGGACTACCTGCCGATGACCCGGCCCAGCATCGATGAGGCGACCATCCAGGGGGTATGCGAGGTACTGCGCTCCGGGTGGATCACCTCCGGTCCGCAGGTGAAGGCCTTCGAGGCGGCATTGAGCCAATACTTCGGCGGGCGCCCGGTGCGGGCATTCAATTCTGGCACCGGCACCATGGAGATAGGCCTGCGTATTGCCGGTGTGGGCCCGGGGCACGAGGTCATTACGACGCCGCTGTCCTGGGTTGCCACCAGCAATGTGATCCTGGCCGTGGGCGCGACCCCGCGGTTTGTGGATATCGATCCGCTAACCCGCAACATCGATCTGAGCCGCATCGAGGCGGCGATCACCCCGGCCACGCGCGCACTGCTGCCGGTCGATCTGGCCGGACTGCCGGTGGATCGGGAGCGGCTGTACGCCATCGCGCATCGGCATGGCCTGCGGGTGATCGAGGATGCCGCGCAGTCGATGGGCAGCCGCCACAATGGGCGCGTCATCGGGTCGATCGGCGATCTGTCCTCCTTCAGTTTCCACCCTAACAAGAACATCACGAGCATCGAGGGCGGCTGCCTGGTGGTCAATGACGAGCGCGAGGCGCGCCTTGCGGAGCAATACCGCCTGCAGGGCGTGGTGCGCAGCGGCTTTGATGGCATGGAGGTCGAACTCGCGGGGGGTAAGTTCAACCTCACCGATGTGGCGGCCCGCGTCGGACTGGGGCAGCTGCCCCACCTGGCACAGTTCAATGCCCGTCGGATTGAACTGGCCCGCCTGTATTTTGAGCATTTCAATGCCGGCGGCGCCGCAGCGCTCGGGCTGCAGCTGCCGCTGCCGGATTTCGTGAACAGCAACTGGCACATGTTCCAGGTAGTGCTGCCGGAGACGCATCTGAGCATCTCCCGCGCTCAGGTGATGGAACGGCTGCATGGCATGGGGATCGGCACCGGGGTGCACTATCCGGTCATTCACCTGTTTGCGCTGTACCGGCGCATGGGCTTCAAGCCGGGGGACTTTCCGATCGCGGAGTCCGTCGGACGCAATATACTGACGCTGCCACTCTTCTATGCCATGCACGACAACGATGTGCCGCGGGTGGTCGAGGCCCTGCTGCGCGTGCTGCATGCGGCACGCAATTGAAATTTGATCAGGAGTACTGCGATGCGAATTGTGAAAACCGCGATGGCTGCAGTGGTACTGGGGCTGGTAGCGTCCGTCGCCGCTCACGCCGACAACGCCCAGCAAAACAAGATGACGACCTGCAATGCCCAGGCGGGTGATCAGAAGCTGGCCGGGGATGCCCGCAAGGCATTCATGAAGTCCTGCCTGTCGGCCGCCGGTGCGCCGGCCGCGACGAAGGCGCTGACCCCGCAGCAGCAGAAGATGAAGTCCTGCAATGCGGACGCGAAGACCAAGGCGCTGAAGGGCGACGAGCGCAAGGCCTTCATGAAGACCTGCCTGTCAGGACCCGCCGGCTGACCTGAAGGGGCGCTGAGGTCTAGTGCCGTTGCGGCTTCAGCAGATAGTCGTAACGATCGGCTGAACGCACCCGCACCTGTGAGGTCTGCTCACCGCGGGTGAGCGTGAGAGGAATTTCCGCGCCCGCCGGACCGATGCTCCAGACCTTGCGGAACATATCGGCAAGGCCTGCCACACCGCGCCCGGCAACCGCCGTGACTTCATCGTTGACGCGCACTCCCGCGCGATGTGCCGGTCCGTCCTGCGCCAATGCGCCGACCACCAGTCGGCCCTGCTGTTCGGTGGCATACATGCCCAGCCACGGCCGTGGCGTGCGCAGCGGCCGTCCCGTGTGCAGCATGTCGTCCAGGATCGGATCGAGAAGGTCCACGGGCACGAACAGATTGGCGTCGAAGGTTTCATCGCGGCTTGACTCCTCCACCAGCAGCGAGCCGACTCCCAGCAGCAGCCCGTCGGTTCCGACCAGCGCGGTGCCGCCCCACTGCGGGTGAGCGGGGGCGGTGAAGATCGCATCCTCGAGCAGATACTCCCAGTGGCCGGCGAATTCCCGGCGCGCGGTGACGTGCACGTTCAGCGAATGCGCAAGTCCCCCGTGACCGATGACGATGGCGTTGGCGCCGACTTCAAGGCCGGCTGAGGAGCCGCGCTGCAGAACCGGGACGCCGAGGTCACCGAGCGGCTGCACCAGACCGAAGCCGGAAGTCGGATCGTAGCCGGCCACATGACCGGGTACGGCACGGCCGTTATGCGTGGACAGCCACACGTTGTGTGCTTCGGTGATCAGATAGCCGATGGTGAGCACCATGCCGTCATCGCCAATGACGACGCCACTGCCGATGCGCTCGGTGCCCAGCAGGGGCGCCGTGAAGGCACCCTCGGGGATTTCCGCGTGGACCATGACCACCGACTGCAAGGCCGATCTCAGGTCGAACGGAACCTGCTCTGGCTGAGGTTGCAGAGCAGCAGGAAACGTCCAGTTCTTGGATACTGTCATGCGTGAGACAAATCTATCAGGCTCGGCACCGCGCCGAAACTACCTGATGTGCAAGTTTGCCACTGCGATGAGGATCGCAATTGCACGTGATGCGATGCACGAGCTGCAAGTGCACAACCTGCCCGGCGATGCAGCGCACGATTGGTCACAATCGCGACAGCTGCGGCGGCTGTGTTGCCGGGTCACCATATGTCGCCTATGAGCTTGGCCTCCGCAGGCGCGTCCGTTTTGCGCCGGTGGTCGGGGCGTGCCGCTATAATCAACGCCAGTTTTGAACCGGGAGCCGAAGAATTGAAGCTTTTTCTCATGAATATCCGAGCCTTCGACCATCGCTGCTTCCTCGTCCCCGCGTTGGCACTGGCGCTGGTCGGCGCCAATGCCCAGGCTCAGGCACCCGCACCCAAGGTGCCGGCCCTGACTTCGGGCCTCGATTTGGCGGCCATGGACAAGTCCGTGCGCGTCCAGGACGACGTTTACCACTATGCCAACGGCCACTGGTTGAAAATCACTTCCATTCCGGATGATCGCTCCAGTGTCTCGATCGCCTCCGAGCTGCTCGACAAGAGTCTTGATCAGCTGCACGGACTGATCGACAGCGCTGCGAAGAACACCCGGGACCCGGCCGGATCAGAGGCGCACAAGATCGGCGACCTGTATGCCAGTTTCATGGACGAGGCGGCGGTGGAGGCTGCCGGGCTCGGCGCTGTGAAGGGCGAGCTGGCGCGCATTGATGCGGTGAAGGCAAAGGGCGAACTGCCGGCATTGTTTGCACATTTGAATCGAATCGGAGTCTCGACACCCTATGGCGTCGGTGTCGGTCCGGACGTGCGCGACACGACGCGCAATGCCGCAGGTGTCGATCAGGATGGTCTTGGCATGCCGGACCGCGACTATTACATCAAGGACGATGACGCGCGCCTGGTGGAAATTCGCGGGCTGTACCTGAAGGCGATTGAGAAACTGCTGACACTCGCGGGCCAGCCCGACGCGGCGGCGCAGGCCAAGGCGATCCTGGCCCTGGAAACCCGCATGGCCAGGGCGCAGTGGACCCGCACGGAACTGCGCGACCCCGTCAAGACCTACAACAAGATCACGCTGAAGAGCCTGGATGCCCACACGCCCGGCTTCAAGTGGCAGGCGTATCTGGATGACACCGGCATCAGCCACAAGACTGATTACGTCATTGTCGGTGAGCCGAGCTACTTCAAGGCATTCGGCGCGATGATCCGCAGCGAGCCGCTTGCGGCGTGGAAGAGCTATCTGCGCTGGCACCTGCTCTCGAGCTACGCCGGATACATGCCGAAGAAATTCGTGGACGCGGACTTCCAGTTCTATGGCACGGATCTACGCGGCACCGTGTCGATCAGGCCGCGCTGGAAGCGTGGCATCGCCCTGGTCGATGGCTCGATAGGTGAGGGCCTCGGCAAACTGTACGTCGGCAAATACTTCCCGCCGGACACCAAGGTGCGCATGGACAGGCTGGTCGAGAATCTGCTTGCAGCTTATCGACAGGATGTGAATTCACTCGACTGGATGGGCCCGCAGACCAAGAAGCAGGCGCTGGAGAAACTCGCGAAACTGCATCGCAAAATCGGCTACCCGGATCACTGGCGCGACTACAGCGGCCTGGTGGTGCGGCGCGATGACCTCATCGGCAATGTCATGCGTGCCAACGCTTTCGAGTTTGACTATCAGCTGGGCAAACTCGCCAAGCCCGTCGACCATGACGAATGGCAGATGACCCCGCAGACTATCAACGCCTACTACCGGCCGGATCTGAACGAGATCGTGTTCCCGGCGGCCTTTCTGCAGCCGCCGAACTTCGATCCGAAGGCTGATGACGCGTCCAATTACGGCGCGATCGGCGCCGTCATCGGCCATGAGATGAGCCATGGGTTCGATGATGAGGGCAGTCAGTTTGATTCCGACGGCAATCTGCGCGACTGGTGGAGCAAGCAGGACCATGAGCGTTTCGCGGCCAAAACGGCGGCGCTGGTGGCCCAGTACGATGCGTTCGAGGCGCTGCCGGGCTATCACATCAACGGCAAACTGACCCTCGGCGAGAACATTGCCGACAACTCCGGTCTGGCGGTTGCCTACAAAGCCTACCGCCTGTCGCTGAATGGTCGCCAGGCACCGGTCATTGACGGATACACGGGCGATCAGCGGTTCTTCCTGGCGTTCGCCCAGGTCTGGGCGGGCAAGGTGCGCGATAAGCAGCAGATCGTATATCTGAAGTCTGATCCGCACTCCCCGTACGCGGCGCGTGGCTCCCTGCCGTTGCAGAATCAGGATGCCTTCTACAGTGCGTTCGGCCTCAAGCCCGGCGATAAGATGTACCTGCCGCCCGACAAGCGCGTACATATCTGGTGAGTGCCTCCAAGTCCGACGGAGATGAACCCGTGCTGGCAGCGATCGCGTCCCTAGGCCTGGCGGTCGCCGGCGCCGATCCGTTCCTGTGGCTCGAAGACATCGAGGGCAAGCGTGCGTTGGCGTGGGTGCAGGAGCAGAACTCGCGCTCGCTGCAGCGGCTCACGGGCGATCACCGGTACGAGCAGTCCTACCGCCAGGCGCTGGACATCCTGGAGGACCGCAGCCGCATTCCCTATGGCGCGCTGCGTGGTGGCTTTGTCTACAACTTCTGGCAGGACGAGCAGCATGTCCGGGGCCTGTGGCGCCGGGCGCCGCTGGCTTCGTACGAGACTGAGACACCACAGTGGGAAACACTGCTGGACGTGGATGCGCTGGCGAAGAGCGAAGGTCGCAACTGGGTCTACAAGGGCGTGGATTGCCAGCCCGACAATGGGCCGCGCTGCCTGATCAGCCTGTCGGATGGCGGGCAGGACGCCAAGGTGGTGCGCGAATTTGACCAACGCACGCGCAGTTTCGTGGCGGATGGCTTTGCGCTCGGCGAGGCTAAATCAGATGTGAGCTGGAAGGACGCCGACACATTGCTGGTGGCGACGAAGTTCGACGAGCATTCGCTGACCGAGTCCGGATATCCGTATATCGTGAAGGAGTGGCATCGCGGGCAGCCGCTGGCGCAGGCGCGTGAAATTTACCGGGGCGAGTCGCATGACGTGCTGGCCAGCCCGGGCCGGGTTGAGGGAGATCGCGGCGAACATCTGCTGGTGATCGTGCGCGCCAGGACTTTCTTCAGCAGCGACTATCTGCTGGTCGGAACCGGTGCGCTGCAACCGATGACACTGCCGCCAAAGGTGGAATTGCAGGGCATCAGCCACGGCGAACTGCTGTTCCGGATAAGCCAGGATTGGCACATCAGCGGGCAATCCTTCAAGACCGGCTCGCTGCTGTCCATGCCGGTGGCTTCCGTCACGTCCACCTCGCCGGCGATCCGAACAGTACTGGTGCCCGGACCTCGTGACTCGATCGAACAGGTCGCGGTGACCCGCAGCGGGGTGCTCGTGGCCCTGTATTCGAACGTGAAGGGTCGACTGCTGCGCCTGCAGTTTGATGGCAAGATCTGGACGAGCACGGACATCGCGCTGCCGGCAAATGGCTCCATCGGCATCGCGACCGCCGATGAACACAGCGACACGGCCTTCGTCACGTACGAGGACTTTCTGCAGCCGGCGACGCTGTACCGGGTGGCGGTACCGAGCTTGACGGCCGCGCCCATCAAGAGCCTGTCACCGAAATTTGCAGCCGGGCGCTTCACGGTGGAGCAGCTCATGGCCACCTCAAAGGACGGGACTCAGGTGCCGTACTTCGTGGTGCGGCCGAAGGACTTCGTGGCGAATGCAGCCGCGCCGACGCTGCTGTACGGTTACGGAGGATTCGATGTCTCCATGCTGCCCAGTTACCTCGGGACCACCGGAAAACTGTGGCTCGAGCACGGGGGCGTGTACGTACTGGCCAACATCCGCGGCGGCGGTGAGTTTGGTCCGGCTTGGCACGAGGCGGGACTGAAGACCCATCGGCAGGTGGTCTACGACGATTTCATTGCGGTTGCCGAGGACCTGATCGCACGGCGTATCACCTCAACGCGCCGCCTCGGGATCGAAGGCGGTTCCAATGGCGGCCTGCTGATGGGCGTCATGCTGACCCAGCGACCCGAGCTGTTTCGCGCAGCGGTCGTGCAGGTTCCGCTGCTGGACATGCTGCGCTTCGATAAACTGCTGGCGGGCGCCTCGTGGGTGGATGAATACGGATCACCGCAGGTGCCGCAGGAGCGCGCCTGGCTTGCGAAAATGTCGCCTTACCAGAACCTCAAATTCTCCAAGGATTATCCGCAAGTCTTCATTCTCACCTCCACTAAGGATGATCGCGTGCACCCGGGACACGCGCGCAAATATGCCGCGAAACTCGAATCGCTCCACATGCCGTTCCTGTACTACGAGAATACCGACGGCGGACATTCGGCTGCCGCGGATCTGCGTGAACGCGCCCGACGGCTGGCGCTGGAATTCGTCTATCTTTCCGAGCGGCTGATTGATTGAGCGGCAATATGCAAACCAAGGTCGGCTGGGCTACATGCGTGTGTGTTTTGCTCGCGATGCCCGTGGCAGGCAGCGCCGCAGACAATCTGATCGGATTCGATTCGGCCGGCAGTGCCGCTGAGTTGAGTGTCGAGAAGCAGCTCGATGCCAGTATCGGCTCCGCCGATCTGCGCGGCTGGCTGAAGGATCTGGCTGCGGCACCCAACAATGTCGGCTCACCTCATGACCGCCGGAATGCGGAAAAGATGCGCGACATGCTCACTTCCTGGGGCTGGAATGCGCGCATCGAAACCTTCCAGGTGCTGTATCCGACACCGCTCAGCGAGCGCGTCGAGCTGGTGGCCCCGACGCAGCACGTGGCCCAGCTCATGGAGCCGCCGATTCCCGGTGATGCGGGCAGCGCGGTCCCCGGCGCGCTGCCGGCCTACAACGTCTATGGTGCCGACGGCGATGTCACGGCCGATGTCGTCTATGTGAATTTCGGGATGGACGCGGACTACCTGGAACTCGCGCGCCGTGGCATCAGCGTCACGGGCAAGATCGTGCTGGTGCGATACGGCGGCGGCTGGCGCGGCCTGAAGGCCAAGCTGGCCCATGAACACGGTGCGGTCGGTTGCCTGATCTATTCGGATCCTCATGAGGATGGCTATGCGGTCGGCGATACCTACCCTGCCGGTGGCTGGCGACCCGCAAATGGAATCCAGCGCGGCTCGGTCGCGGACATGCCGGTCTATCCGGGGGATCCGCTGACGCCGGGAGTCGGGGCAACGGCAGGCGCGGCACGCCTCGCGATCAAGGATGCGCCGGCACTGATGAAGATCCCGGTGCTGCCGATTTCCTGGGCCGATGCGCAACCGATTCTCGCGGCCCTGAGTGGTCCGGTGGCGCCCCCCGCCTGGCGCGGCTCACTGCCTCTGACCTATCACCTGGGGCCCGGTGCCGCCAAAGTGCACTTGCTGGTGAAGT
>DASYER010000035.1:0-59166 GCA_036498905.1 Steroidobacteraceae bacterium
TTGACGGCCGAGGGCTGCACGTCACCGGCTGCCGTCGTCGGGGTCTGCGCCGGGTTGTAGTTCGGCAGCTGGTTCAGGTAGGACTCGAGGTTCAGCCCTGAGCGTTGCTCGATCTGCTCGGAGTCAATGGTGATGAGCGGGCTGGCGGCGCTTAAATCCTTGCGGCGGATGCGCGAACCGGTGACGGTGACCTCTTCGAGTGGCGCGGCATCCCCGGCCGGCTTGTTGACCGAGGTATCGGCGTCAGCCGCCCTGACCTGTGGCGCGGACGCAATGACCGCCACCGTACCGAGTGCGATCGCCACGGCGATGCGCACGGAAGATGACCCATGAATCTTGGCAGACATTAGTTAGACCCCCTGAAGGACGAACAAGACCCGTTTTGACGCTGTTGTCATGGCACCCATAGCTGCCCTGACTTGTAACTTTATGTTGTCGATTGTTACTTCTTTTTTCCAATAAAGCAACATGTGTTGCAATTGCAACAAAATGAGTTACATCGGGGGTGAAAGTCTCGCTCCCGGGGACAAAAGCGGGACAAAAAAAAGCGGCGGGCCAAGGGGCCCGCCGCCGGTTTGTCACCTAAGAGTTTACGAGATCCGCATTGGTTTAGAACGTGGCCTTGGCACCCAGGAAGAAGGTGCGTCCGTACACATCGTAGAACCCGAGGTTGGTCAGGCCCGCACCATCATTCGGCAGGCTGTACGTCGTCGGATTCACGCAACCCCGAGCCTTGGCCGTTGCGCTACACACGGCGTTCAGGTTCGTGCCCCCCGGAAAGCCGGTGGTCGCACCCGTGATGGCCGGATCCTTATCCATCAGATTGTTGATGCCGCCGCGCAGCGACAGGGTCTTGTTGATCGTCCAGTTGAAGGACAGGTCAAACGCGTTCCAGGCCGCAGCCGCAACCGTAGTTCCCGGTGTGTAACTGAGCATCGTGCCCTGTCCGGTCGTCGCAACCTTGTTGTTGTTGGCGATGACCGCATTTTCCGTTTCCTTCGCCGCGGTGTTCACCGAGGGCAGGAACCTCCAGCGCAGGTTGACGCTCAACGCCGGCAGCACGTAACCGATGCCCAGATTCAGGCGATAGGCGTACGCACCCGGATTGGTACCGGCCAGATTCGGACCCAGCGAACCCTTCCAGTCGGTGGTCAGGTCGAAGAAGGCCCGGGAGTTCTTGGTGCGGTAGTAGTCCAGGAAGGTGTCCTGTGAGTTCAGGGCGATGGCGCCCGGCACGCTCTTCAGGCCCAGATCCGCCAGCTGCGCGATCCAGTTCAACGCCACATCGACACCCGCGGTGCCGATATCAGCCTGGTTCGAGTACGTCAGCAATGTCGTGCTGGCGGCACCCGTGCCCAGATTTCGACCCACGTTCTCGCAAGCCGGGGTCGCCGCCTGTGCCGCCGCCTCTGCTGCGTTGGTGACGATGTTCGTCCCGTAGCACGCAAAGTTGGAGGTATCCGAATTGGTCAACTCGATGGCGTTCTTGATGTCCACCTGCCACCAGTCCACCGATCCGGTGAAGCCGGCGAGCCAGGGATTATCCGACAGCTGCGCGAACACCAAGCCTGCCGTCCAGGTGTTGGCCGTCTCCGACTTCAGGTTCGGGTTGCCCTGCTCGTTCAGCCAGTTGAAGGCGCTACCACCCGTGGTCTGCGCAGCTCCTGTGGTGCCGTTACCGTTTCCGTAGAAATTTACCGCCGCAGCCGAATTCAACCCGCCCATCTGCGCCAGGCAGATCATGTAGGTGCTGAGCGCACCCGCAGGCGTCTGACCCGCGGCAATGGTGTTCTGAGGACGCGAGCCGGATCCCTGGCTGGTGTCGGGAGCCGCGCCGGTGGCACCGAAGGGCGACAGGGAGCGCAGCGAGCACGGATCACCGTACTGGTTGCCGCCGACGACAAAGTACTCCTGCTCGCCCAAGCCCAGTTCACCTAAGTTCGGGGCGCGCGTGGCGCGGTTGTAACCGGCACGCAGTCGCAGCGAATTGGTGATCTGGTCATCGATATTGACCTTGAAGGTGACCGAGTTCGGCGTGTTGTCGTAACTGGAATAGCGGCCACCGATATCCAGGTTGAGCGCTTTCAGGAACGGCAGATCCTTCACCACCGGGATGAACAACTCCAGGTAACCGTCGCGCGCGGCGATCTCCTGGCGCTGCAACACACCCAGGGGATACAGGCCGACCGTCTGGTCGAGGAAGGAGTTGGTCGCCTGCAGGTTGTCCGGCGTGAACTCGCCCGCATCGCGGCGGTACTGGTAGCCCACCGCGCCGCTCACATCACCCGCCGGCAACTTGAACACCGTACCGTTGAAGTTCGCTTCCACGATGTCCTGCTGCATGGCCGTATAGGTCTGCAGCGTGGAGCCGACGGCGTTCAAACAATCGTTCGAGGGCGGCACATCGCCGCCGAAGATGGAATTGTAGAAGCCGCTGGTGCAGGTGCTCGGCACGGACGTACCGAAATTCGTGCTCGTGTTGTTGTAGTTGCCCTGCAAGTTCACCCCGCGGCCGTAGTCGGGGGAGGAAATGATGGCGTCCATGCGTTGCAGGGATTCGTTGCCGAAGCCATCGTCGTAGTCCAGCGACTGACCGCGCGAGTAGTACACATCCCCGGTCCAGTCGCTGATCATCAGCGGGAACTTGAAGCCGGTCTCGATCTGGAAGGTCTCGGAAGTGTCGATCGTGGTACGTGCCGGCAGCGCGTTATACGGAATCCACGCCAGACTCCAGCTGGAAGGCGCCGATGTGCACAGGTTCGGATTGAGGGAATTGTTACAGGTGCTGGGGCCGCCGGTCGCAATGGTACTGCCCAGGCCCGAACGGGTGTTCAGCAGCAGCGCCAGCTGCCACGGCACCGGGTGCCCTGCCCCCGGCTGTCCTTCGCCGATGAAGCTGGGGTTGGTGTAAGCGTTGGTGGTCGGGTTCGCGGCGAACGCATTGTAGATGGCCTGCAGCTGCGCTGAGGTCGAGGCGTTGTTGAGCGCCGTGGGGTTGATCGGGCTGTCCGTCGTCGCGTTGTACGGAACCGTCGGGTTCCAACCGGCCGTCAGGGTCGGCGGCGCCGAGAGGCGGGTCGCCGTCAGACTCTCCGCAAAGCGGGCGGTGGTGTAGAACTGCACCTTGTCAGTGATGTCGAAGGTGCCGTTGGCGAAGAACGAATAGCGCGTCTGCGGCGAGCTCAGCGAATTGTCCGCGTCGTTCATCTTGTAGCTTTGAACGACCGGCGGCGCGCCGTTCACATTGCTCACGGAATTCAGGACCGACGGGTCGTACGTGTTGTACAGACCAATTCCATTGCCCGAATTCGGACCGATGCGGTCATTGGTCTGGTAGGGCGCGGTCGTGGTGTACAGCGAACCGCCCGGATTGAAGTAGTACGTGGCGTTGCGACCGGTCGTGCCGGTGGCGGTGAAGGGCGAACCGGTGTTGGTCGGCGAGCGGCCGAAGGCGACATTGATCGCAGCGTTGCTCGGCACGGCCGAGTTGATCGCGATGCCCGAGGTACCTTCCTGGGCAAAGAGGCTGTTGGTCGATGACTGGAGGGGATCGCTCCAGGAGTCGGAGAAGAAGCTGTGGTTCTTCTGGTAGCTCACGTCGCGGTTGTAGTACTCCAGACCCATCACGATGTTGCCGCGGCCGTCGGCAATCTTCGAACCCATCAGGGTCGAAACGCGCAGCTCGTTGCCGTCGCCGGCCTGCGAGATGCCGTCCTGAATGTCGATCTGCGCGCCTTCGAAATTCTTCTTCAGGATGAAGTTGGTGACGCCACCGATGGCATCCGCACCGTACACGGCCGAGGCGCCGCCGGTGATGATTTCCACCCGATCGATCATCGCGGCCGGAATGCTGTTGATGTCGGTGACCATCAATGCGTTGACCGGGGTCGTGCGGTGTCCGTCGATCAGCACCAAGCTGCGGTTCGGGCCGAAGCCGCGCAGGGAGATGGTGGAGATACCCACGGTGTTGACGGCCGAGGGCTGCACGTCACCGCTTTCGGTCGTCGGGGTCTGCGCCGGGTTGTAGTTCGGCAGCTGGTTCAGGTAGGACTCGAGGTTCAGCCCTGAGCGTTGCTCGATCTGCTCGGAGTCAATGGTGATCAGCGGGCTGGCGGCGCTTAAATCCTTGCGGCGGATGCGCGAACCGGTGACGGTGACCTCTTCGAGTGGCGCGGAAGCATCGCTGGCCGGCTTGTTGACCGAGGTATCGGCATCAGCGGCTCTGACCTGTGGCGCGGACGCAATGACCGCCACCGTACCGAGTGCGATCGCCACGGCGATGCGCACGGAATATGACCCATGAATCTTCGCAGACATTAAAAGACCCCCTGAAGAGACGAACAAGACCCGTATTGACGAATTGTTTGTGCCAGGACTCCCGAAGCCGTCATGACACGTAAAGTTGTGTTTGGCATTGTCACTTTTTTTAATCGGAAAGCAAGTGTTGTAAGCGCAACAACACTTCCTAGTGCTGGTGAAAACGACTCGGCGCTCATGGTCTGCCAGCAACACCACCGCCCCAGTACTGTATTTCAAGCACTTAAGGCGCTGTGCTGGCGGCTCTATTCACGGCAAATCTGCGGTTTTGGACCCGTTTTCACGCGCCGACTATAAAGAGGAATCCACGACGTTCTAAACGACCGCCACGACCGGAAGCGCGGATCAACTAGATTCACGGTTGACGCAGCAACAACTTCTCAATGCCCCCCTCATGGCTCGTAAAGAACTTACGAATCAATATCTTACATTCTTGTAACAAGCCTCTACGGCAGGCATCTGCGGCTCGTAAATTTTGGTCGACGACCCGGCTACTGATGGCAGTTGCTCAGATATCTGATGCGGCCAGATGAACTGTGATCATCTGTGAATTCACTGGTGCTGTGATGCGCCATCATGTGTTGCGAAATAATCAGACATGCTTTGCAAGCATTGGCAATAGTTGCATAAACAAACATACAAATTGCCGGCCGCTATACTCACTGAAAGGGGGGAATTTTCATGACGCTTACCACCGTGAGACGCCCGGGCTTGGTCGTGGCGATAACCGCCTGTTGGGCAATGCTCAACGCCACGGCGGATGCTCAGGACTCGCCGCTGGCGCCGGCATTCAGCGCCGAGCAACTCACGGCGCTGCCTGCCAAGGGCTGGATTACCAACGGCGGCAATCTTTTCAACCAACGCTACTCACCGCTCAGCCAAATCAACCGCGGCAACGTCAAGGACCTCAAAGCCCAGTGGCGCACGCACCTGGATGGCTCCGGTGCCGGCCCGCAGTATTCCGGCCAGGGTCAGCCGCTGTTTTATCAGGGCGTGCTGTATGTGGTGACCGGGGCCGATGACGTGTTTGCCCTGGATGTGAAGAGCGGCGCGCATCTATGGACGTATGAGGCGAAGCTCGATCCGGCCCACGTGCGGGTGTGCTGCGGGTGGGTCTCGCGGGGTCTGGGTCTGGGGGCCGGCAAAATCTTTCTGGGGCGGCTCGACGCACGCCTGACTGCGCTCGATCAGAAAACCGGCAAGGTCCTGTGGTCGATCCAGGGCGAGAATCCGAACCTCGGCTACTCGCTGGTCGGCGCACCGCTGTACTACGACGGCATGGTGATCGTCGGCTATGCCGGCGGTGACATAGGTATTCGCGGCCGCGTGAAGGCCTATGACGCCAATGACGGCCATCTGTTGTGGACCTTCTACACCATCCCGGCGCCGGGGGAGTTCGGCGCGAATACCTGGCCTGCCGACAATGACTACTACAAGTGGGGCGGCGCGCCGGTGTGGCAGACGCCGGCCATCGACCCGGCCCTGGGGCTGATCTATTTCTCAACCGGCAACGCGGGCCCGGACTACGGCGGCGGCAAACGCGCCGGCGACAATCTCTTCACCGCCTCCATCGTTGCGCTGGATGTGAAGACCGGCAAGTACCGCTGGCATTTCCAGCAGGTGCATCACGATATCTGGGATTACGATTCGCCCAACCCGGTGGTGCTGTTCGATGCGCCTTATAAAGGCGTGATGCGCCATGGGATCGCCGAGATCTCCAAGACCGGCTGGGTGTATCTGCTGGACCGGGCCACCGGCAAGCCCTTGCTCGGCATCCCCGAGCGTCCCGTGCCGCAGGAACCGCGTCAGAAGACCGCCGCGACCCAGCCCTACCCTATTGGCGATCCGCTGTTTCCGCAGTCGGTGGACATGGCCCCCGAGGGGTACAAGCTCATCAATGGCGGCAAGATCTTCACACCGTACTGGGATACCCCCGTCGTGTATCGCCCGCAGATGGCCGTGAACTGGCCGCCCAGTTCCTACGATCCTGATAGCAATTACTTCTTCGTGTGCGGCATCGACAATCTTGCCGTGTCTTCGCACGACACCAAGGAGTTCAAAGGCCCGGAATTTGAGGGCATGTGGATGCAGAACGGCAAGAACGGCAGCTTTGATGTGGCCCGCCGTGGCATGTTCGCCGCCTTCGATCTGAAGACCAATAAGCTGGTGTGGGAGCACTCCTGGCCCCAGGGCTGCTTCAGTGGGTCACTCGCCACGCGCGGCGGCCTGGTGTTCACCGGTCGCAGCGATGGGCGGCTGACCGCTCTCGACAGCGCCTCGGGTGATCTGTTGTGGCAGTTCCAGACCGATGCCGGCGTCAATGCGCCCTCGACCACATTCGACTACGACGGTACTCAATACGTCGCGGTGATGTCCGCGGGCACTTTGTTCGGTGCCGGCAAGAAAGGCGACAGCATCTGGTTGTTCTCATTGCACGGCAGGATGGAGTCGCTGCCCTCGACTGCTCCGCCGAGCACGCGCCCGGGACAGGCGCCCGTCGTCGCCGTAGTGGCGCCGGTGGTGTTTGCGTCCGGTGCGCCGAATCTGGCCCAGGGGAAAATTCTGTATGCGCGCTTCTGTGAGGCCTGCCATGGCGAGAGCGGCCTGGGCGGTCACGGAGGTGGCGCGCCGCTCGGTGAGGCGGCGCACGACATGAAGGTGATCATCACCACCGCGACCAACGGCAAGAATCAGAACATGCCGCCATTCCGGGGCGCGCTGCAGCCGGAGCAGCTGCGTGACGTCGCGGGGTTCATCTCCCACGATCTGTTCAACCGGCCGCTGCCCCGTTGAGTGCGGGCAGCGCCGCCAAGCTAGTGCGCTTGGTTCTGCGCCGTGTCGGGCGCACCCGCAGTGGGCTTGGCAGGCGAAGGCGCCGCTGCGCCACCGGCTTTGGCCCCCGCACCCGCAGGAGCGCCTGCAGGGGGGGCAGCGTCACCACCACCACCACGGCCACCACGCCCTCCTGCGCCACCCGGGCGCAGTGAGGTGCCGCCGGCACCCCCGGTGCCCTGCGTCGAACGATTGAGGTTGCCGGCGAATACCAGCGGCTGCTTTCCGGTGGCCGCGACGATGTCATCCGTCAGCAGCTTCACCGTGGACACATTGGGCACATGTTCCGGTTCCAGGAAGGCGCGCGGCTGACGACCGGCCGCGTAGTCGATAGGACGAAGCCCCAGCCGATCGGTGGGCTGAAGCGCCGCGCCCGAGGCTACGAGGAACTTCACGGTGTCATCCCAACCATGCGTGGCAGCCGAGTGCAATGCGGTCAAGCCGCCCCGATCGGCACCGGTGATCGAGGCACCGGCCGCCTTCAGCAGACTCACGCCTTCGGCGGCTTCCGCGTCGGTCTTGTAGCGGCCACGCGTGGGGTTGAATCCATGTCCCATGCCGGCCGCCGCCATCAGTGGCGTCACGCCCTCGGCATTCCCCAGATCCACCATCGGGTGATACTTCAGCAGCAATTTGACGGCGTCATTGTTGCCGGACTTTGCAGCCGCCAGCAGCGGCGTGGCGCCCGTTGACAGCACCTGATCGCCACCGCGATCAAACACGCCATTGCGATAGGGCGGGCGCAGTTTCAACTGCGCATTCACATTGGCGCCGGCCTTCAGCAGCTGCTCGGCCACCTGCAGCGGCAATGTCTTGTCTTCTGATGGCAGATCCGGCCGGCCACCGGTCGGGAGCGTTGCCATGTCGATCGTGGCGTACAGCGGCGTCTGCCCGTAGAAGTCCCAGCGATTGACATCCGCGCCGGCGCCGATCAGATAGGACGCAAAATCGAAGTGCATGTTGATGATCGACAGCAGCAGCGGCGTCTCACCATCCGGGTCCGCGAGATTGATATCAGCATGACCTTTGAGCAGCGCTTTCGCACAATCGATGCAGCCGACGCGGGCCGCGTAGATCAGTGGCGTGAAGCCACCGTGATTCTCATTCTTGGGGCGGCCCTCGGCCGTCACCCGGCGCTGCCAGTCGCGGATCGCGCCATGGGCATTCACGTCGGCATGATGGTCGAGCAGCAGCTTGATCATTTCCGGGTGCGCTTCGGCCGCCGCCCACATCAGGGCGGTCTGATCGCCCCACTGTTCGCGCGCGTCGACCATCGCGCCCGCATCCAGCAGCAGTTTCGCCGACTGAACGTTGCCCGAGCGGGCAACCACCATCAGCGCCGTCTGGCCTTCGGGGTTCGGGGAATCCGCATTCACGCCGGCCTTCAGCAGCGCCTTGATGATGCGCGGATCGGCCACCACCGCGGCCGTCTGCAGGGCCGTGGCACCGTAGTCATTCACCGCCGACACGTCGGCGCCGGCCTTGAGCAAGCGCTCGACCAGGTCGGCATCCCCGTTGTAGCAGGCCCACATCAGGGCCGTGGTGCCATCCACTTCGTGCGATTTGGCATCGGCGCCCTTGGCGAGCAGTGCAACTGCGCCGTCGTGATCCTTGGCCCTGACCATCGCCGCGAGCGAATCATCCGCCGCCAGCGCGCCGGTGCTGAAAGTCATGCCCAGCACCAGCGCCGCAAGCAGCGCACCCAGTCCTGACCGGCCTCGCAGATGCATCTGTCAGATCTCCGCCAGCGTGCCGCTGCTGATGCCGTGCGAGGTCACCGGAATGCCGGCGCGATTCAGCAAGGTGAGCAGCAGATTCGCGTGCGGCGTGTCCTGCGGGTAGTGCAGGTGCTGGCCGCCCTTGATCTTGCCGTAACCGTGGCCCATGACCACGTTCGGCAACGGATCGTTGTTGTGCATGTCGCTGTTGCTCATGTTGCTGCCGTACAGGAGGATCGAGTGATCCAGCAGATTCCCGTTGCCATCCGGCGTCTCGGCCAGCCGTTTCACAAAGCGACCGAATGCCTTGGTGTGGAAGTTCTGGATACGGGTGAGCTTCTCGAGCTTCACCGGGTCGTTCTGATGGTGCGACAGCGGGTGGAAGGCATCCGTGATCTGAAGATTCGGGTAAGTGCGCATGCTCACTTCCTTCGCGATCATGAAGCTCGCCACGCGCGTCGTATTGGACTGCCAGCCCAACGCGATCATGTCGAACATGGTGTCGAGCATCTTGGCAAAATCATCAGGCACGCCATCCGGAGCGTTCGGCAGCTTCACGCCCGTGCCTTCCTTGGCGATCATCTTCTGCACGCGGCGCTCCACTTCGCGCACCGAGTCCATGTAGTCACTGACCATGCGCTTGTCGGCTGGATCCAGACTGCGCTGCATATCCTTGGCGCTTTCCTGCACGTAATCCAGGACGCTGCCGGTCTCCGCCGTAATTTCATGACGCTGCTCGGCCGTATCACCCAAGCCGAACATGCGCGCAAAGACCTGGCGCGGGTTGTTGTCCATGGGCAGCGGCTGCTCGCCGGTACGAAACGCCACGGTGCCCGAATAGCTGCATCCGAAGGAGGGATCGCAGGCGCCGCCACCGCCCTCACCTGCCAGCTCAATGGACGGGAGCGGGGTGTCCTGACCGATGTACTTGGCCGCGACCTGGTCTGCGGACGGACCGACGTGCGGCTGCTGGCTTGAAGGCGGATGTACGCAGGTCAGCCAGGTTCCGGCGATGATCGCGTGCGGCGAGGGGCTTTCACCGGCCTTGTTACGCAGGCCACTGACGATGGTCATGTACTGCCGATACGGATCCAGCGGCTCCAGAATCGGTGAAATCTTGAAATCAGTGCCGGTGGCCGTGGGCACCCAGTTGTTCATCACCGCACCGTGCGGGAAGTAGACGAAACCCATGCGCGGCGCCGCCACGGCGGGCGTGTCGGCTAACGCGGTTCCCGCCGGAATCATGGCATCCAGCAGCGGCAGCCCGAGTGCAACGCCCGCGCCCTTGAGCATGGTGCGACGGGACAGGTGTTTCTTGGTGATGAACATATGAATCTCCTAACTTACCGGATCAGGGCTGCTGTCTTGGTTGAGGACGCCGGGGCGGCGGCCTGATCACTCCTCATCTGGAACGGCGTGCTGGTCACGATGTCCATGATCAGTTCCTTGAACTTGTAATTCTGCTTGGCACTCTCGCGCACGATGCCGCGCACCACCGGCATGTCGGGATAATCGATGCCGCGACCCAGACCATAGGTCATCAGATTGATGGTCAGGGTCTGCACGAATTGATTCGGGTTGCTGGCCAGCGCCTTGCGCAGGTCATCGACACCGGTGATCTTGGTGCCATCCGGCAGCACTCCGGAAGCGTCGATCATGGTGCCGGCCATCCGGTCCTTGACGCGCCACCGACCGACGGCGTCGAAATTCTCCAGGGCGAGACCCAGCGGGTCCAGCAGTCCATGACAGGCAAAGCAGCTGGGACGATCACGATGGCGCGCCATCATTTCACGCACCGTCACTGCCTTTTCACCGGTCTTGTTTTCCTTCAACGAGGGCACGGCCGGTGGCGGCGCGGCCGGCGGCGTGCCGGTAATGCGCTGCAGAATCCACTGGCCGCGCAACACGGGGGCCGTGCGATTCGGATAGGAAGTGCCCATCAGCATCGCACCCTTGCCCAAAAGGCCCCAGCGAGCGGAGTCCGTGAGCGCGACGCGGCGGAACTGATCGCCCTTGACGGTCGTGATGCCGTACAGAACCGCCAGGCGCTGATTCAGGTAGCTATAGTTGTCGGTGAGCAGGTTCGTGACCGGTTGATCCTCGCGGAACACGCTGTCGACGAACAGCTTCAGCTCCTCGCGGTAGTCGTCACGCGGGTCCTGCACATAGGGGAACAGGTTGGCATCGGGCTTGATCTCATCCAGACGCTGCACGTCCAGCCACTGAAACGCAAAGTTCGACGCCAGAGTCGTGGCACGCGGATCCGCCAACATGCGGCTCACCTGCGCCTTCAGCACCTGCGGGTCATGCAGCTTGCCCTCGTTCGCGATGGTCAGCAGCTGCTGGTCAGGCGGCGCACTCCACAAGAAGAAGGACAGACGCGAGGCGAGCTCCCCGTCCGTCAGCGGCGTGGCCGCGGCGGCACTGGTATCGCTGACCTGCGTCAGGGCCGCCGGTTTGGCGGTCTGCGTGACCTGGCCGGGCTTCTGGGAGGTCTCCACCCGGTACAGGAAGTTCGGGCTGGCCAGCAGTGCCGTCAGTGCCCGCCGAATGCCTTCATCAAAGTCGCCGCTCTTGCGACCCGCCTCGTAGAACCGCAGCAGCGGCGCCAGATCCGCATCCGTCACCGGACGGCGGAAGGCACGCTCGCTGAGGCGGCTGAGGATTTCGCGGGCACAGGGTGTCTCATCGGCCGCAGTCTTGGGCTGACACACGAAAATGCGCTCGCGGCTCGGGGTTTGACTGATGCCGGTCACATCGAAGGGGCCCTTGATCTCAAAGCCGCCGATGCGCAGCATGCGATCCTGAATCCCGCCGGGTACCGGTGACTCGAGGCGATCCTCCGAGGCGGCCAGCGTGCGCTGGACGAAGGTCACCGCGACGGTGTGCGGGCCGGCCTGCGCCTTGAACTTCACGTGCTTGAGGCGGGCGTTGATCGCATCGACGGCCGGATCCTGCTTCTGGTCGATCGCCTTCAGGTCATCTTCGCCACCGACGTTCGTGTCGAAGAACTTCTTGCCATCATAGGTCGCAATCAGATGGTTCTTGAACTCCAGATTCGTCACCCACAGGGCCGCTGCGAGGTTGCCCACCGACAGCTCGTAGGTGCCATCCGCCGGGAAGTCATACACCACCGAAGTGCCGCCGCGGGTGCCCAGCGGCAACCCATCCACGTGGAACTCCTGGTTGCCGGCAACGCCCGGGTTGACCCCGAACTGCACACCGACCGGCTTCGCATTGCGATCCCCTAAGGCTTCGACCGCCACCTGACGCGCGGCGGATACGTACGCATCCACGAATGCAGGAGAAACCTGCAGAACGTCGGCCACGTTGTTGAAGCCGTCGCTCTCATCATCAGGGGGCAGAATCGTCTTGGTATTGACCCGCACGCGCAGCAGCTCCCAGATGGCATTCGCGTACTCGGTACGGTTCATGCGATGCAAGGCCACCCGCGCCGCATCGACCTTATGAGTCGCCGCGGCGTCCAGTGTGTCTTCCATGAAGGACACGAAATTGTGGATCCGGTCATTCGGGGGCTGCGGGTTTCCCGGCGGAGGCATGAGCCGGCCGCGCAGCTTGGCCACCGCGTGCTCCCAGGTCTTCGCGTCGCCGGGGATTTCCTGCGGGGACATCGTGTCGAAGGCGATGCCGCCCGCCCAGTCCTCGGAGTTATGACACTTGCTGCAGTACTGCTGCAGGAAGGCCCAATGCTGATCCTGGGGCGCAGCAGCAGGAGCGGCAGCCGCATCGTGGCTTTTCGGGGCCGCGGGGGCCGGGTCAGCCGCCGCTACGGAGAGGCCGCAGACGCCCCCCAGAACTGTGATGCCACAGATTCCAGCCGCCAGCCGAACACGTGCAATGAGCGGGTGTCGCATCGATCTCGCCTCACCTAAAGTCCTGTTTTCACACCCGGAACTGACCTGCGCCCGGGACTTCCACAACGCTATAATAACGCCTTAAACCGCAAGGCAGCTCAGGCAACTTCATGGAGTGTGCGCCCAGTGTAATGCACTGCATCCCGCACGCCATGGATGGTTCCGTAAGCGCCTTCTACCCGGCCCTACCCCATTGCCAAGCCTGCTTTGATCAGTCACCGTGCGCCCCCATGGCGCGCTTGCGCGCTATCCGCCGCCCTTGAGATATATAAGGTCCGACAGGACTCGCAACAACCCCTTGACTGGAAGGGTCAACATGACACGTTCTGCCGACCGCAGAAGCTTTATCAAGACCGTTATCGCCGGGGCTGCCGTGGCGTCCATGGCCCGGCTGCACCCCGCGTTGGCCGCCAACAGTACTGTGACGCCTGCGCAGAAGCTCAGCGACAACCTTTGGGTACTGGTCTCCGGGGGCGCCAATGTCGTGGCCTGCCGCGATGCCGCGGGCATTGCCCTGGCCGATGGTGGCCCTGCGGCCAGCTCACGGGAGCTACTGAAGCAGGTGAGCGAGACCACCGGCACGAGCAAGGTGCACACCCTCTTCAATACCCACTGGCACCCGGATCAGACCGGCTCGAATCTGAAATTGGGCAGCGATGGGGCCAAAATCATCGCCCACGAGAACACCCGCCTGTGGCTGCAGTACGCCAACCCCGTGCCACCCCAGAATCTCCCCTATGGCCCCTTGCCGCCCAAGGCACGCCCCACCTCGACCTTTTTCTATGACTCGGTGCAGACCCAGTTTGGCGATGAGCCGGTGCAGTACGGGTACTTAGGCCAGGCCCACACCGACGGCGATATCTACGTGTACTTCCGCAAATCGAATGTGCTGGTCACGGGCGGCCCGGTATCGGCGGCCGGTTGGCCGGTCATCGACTACAAAACCGGCGGCTGGATCCAGGGCATGATCGAGGGCATCCGCACCCTGGGGAATCTCGCGAACGATCAGACCCGCATCGTGCCGGCCAACGGTCCGCTGCTGACCAAGGCCGATCTGGTCGAACAGCAGCAGATGTACTCCACCATTGCCGGGCGCATGCAGAAAATGATGCGTCAGGGTCTGGGCGTGGACGAAGTGGTCGCCAAGAACCCGGCGGCCGAATATGAAGCCAAGTGGGGCGATGCGAAGACCTTCAACGACATGGCCTTCCGCAGTCTGTGGGGGCACATGGCCCCGGACTCCTGATCAGGAGTTGCTGCTGGCCACGACGTGGGCCGCATGTTCGCTCATGCGTGCCTCGATCCAGCGGCGCATCCGTACCGCATCGGCGACCCTTGTGTACTTGCCGAAAGAATTCAGCAGCACGATGACCACATTGCGTCCGCCGATGACGGCCTGCATCACCAGACAGCGTCCCGCCTCGGTGATGTAGCCGGTCTTCTGCACGATGATGTTCCAGCCCGGATTGCGCACCAGCGCATCGGTGGTGCGAAATTCGACCATGTGCCGGCCGATTTTCACGCTGTGTTCAGTATCCGTCGAGAAGTCACGAATGGTCGGATTCTGGGCCGCGGCCATGACCAATCGCGACAGATCCTCCGGGCTTGCCACATTCTCACTGGACAGGCCGGTGGGCTCCACGAAGTGGCTGGACTTCATGCCTAAGGACTGCGCTTTCTCATTCATGGCACGCGCAAAGGCGGGAATTCCGCCCGGGTAATTGCGGCCCAGTGCATGCGCCGCACGGTTCTCGGATGCCATCAGCGCCAGGTGCAGCAGCTCGCCACGGGTCAATTTCGTGCCGACGGCCAGGCGTGAGGCTGCGCCCTTGCCGATGGCGCGATCTTCGGCCGTGACCTGCAGCACTTCATCCAGCGGCTGATGAGCATCCGCGACCACCAGGGCCGTCATCAGCTTGGTGATGGAGGCGATCGGCGAGGCCACCGTCGCATTGCGCGAGTACCAGACCGAGGAATCATCCTCGTCGACCACATACGCGGCGCTTGATTTGAGGCCCGGGTCATCCGCGGACAGCACCACGGCCACATGGCGGCGATGATGAGTCTTGTGGGTGGTTGCGGCGAAGGTCGGAGCGTTCAGACCCAAGGCCAATACGCCCGCCACGGCGAGCAACGTCGTCAATTTGCCACCACTCATCGTCCGGTTCGCCTCAGTTGCGCTCAAAATGTCGCTATTGTTAAGTCTAGCAGAGCCTTTGTGTATCAGCCTACGGCTAGTTCACACACGGCGCGTGCCGCAGGCATAGGTCGCCCGCGATTCGTGACGCGCAACACGCTTGACCCGCCCTCAGCTTCGCGGCACCACCGATTCGAGTCGGTCAACATTGCGCAGCGCCGGGAAAAACCGCATCCACAGGCCCACCACGATCAGCGTCCCGAGTCCGCCGAGCACCACGGCGGGCACGGTACCCAGCAGTGCCGCCGTCGTGCCTGATTCGAACTCGCCCAATTCGTTGGAGGCGCCGATGAACAGCATGTTGACGGCGCTGACCCGTCCGCGCATCGCATCCGGCGTTGCCAGCTGGATGAGCGAGGAGCGCACGAACACACTCACCTGGTCCGCGGCGCCGAGCACCATCAGGGCGGCCATCGACAGGTACATATTGCGTGACACACCGAAGATGATGGTCGCCACCCCAAATACGGCCACTGCCGCGAACATCCGCCGGCCGACATCACGAACCATGGGCCTGCGTGCCAGCACCAGCGCCACGAAGGTCGCACCGACCGCCGAGGCACTGCGCAGCGCGCCGAGCCCGACCGGGCCGGTATGCAGGATGTCGCGGGCGAAAACCGGCAGCAGCGCCGTGGCACCACCGAGCAGCACGGCGAACAGGTCCAGGGAGATCGCACCCAGTACGACCGGCCGTGAGAACACAAAGGCAAGCCCTTCTCGCACCCGGGCGAGCGCAGTCAGCTGGCCATCCGTGCGGGGTTTGTTGCGGCGACCGCCATAGGTAGCCGCCGCCGCACCCGCGCCACAGAACGCCACCAGACAGATGCCGTAGGTAGGCACCGGACCCACCGCATACAAGAATCCGCCCAGCGCCGGTCCGGCGATGACGGCGAGTTGATAGGCCGAGGCACTCAGGGCAATCGATTTGGGCAGCCGTTCCTCGGGCACCAGGAAGGCCAGCAGTGACTGGGCCGCCGGGGCATAGAAGCCGCGCGCGATGCCGAAAAGCGCAATGACCGCATAGAAGGGCCACGCAACCCGCACCTGCGCCACACTCAGGGTCAGCAGCAGGGTCGCCGACACCGCCTGAACGAAAAACGCCAGTGACAGGACCTTGCGCTGGTCGGTATGGTCGATCAAGACACCCGCCGGCAGGGTCAGCAGGAACATGGGTACGAACTCGGCAAGACCCACCCACGCCAGCGCGAGCGGCGTGCGCTTGATGTCATACACCTGCCAGCCGACGGCCACCGACTGGATCATCACCGCCAGGGTTGAGACGATGCGGACACTCAGGAAAAGCCTGAAGTCGCGTTCGCGGTAGACGGGCTCAGCCATATAATGGCCCCGCAAGCTCGTATTTTGTGGCCCTTAGCGTTCCAGGAGTTCTAATGCGTCTTGATGCCATTTCGATGGGCCGTGATCCGCCGCGTGAAGTGAATGTTGTGGTCGAAGTACCGGTGGGTGGGGAGCCGATCAAGTACGAAATGGACAAGGAATCCGGGGCGCTGGTGGTCGACCGATTTCTGTATACGTCCATGCGCTATCCCGGCAACTACGGCTTCATCCCCCATACCTTGTCCGAAGACGGCGACCCCTGCGATGTGCTCGTCTGCAACCAGCGCGGCGTGCAGCCCGGCGCCATCATCGCCGTGCGTCCGGTGGGTGTCCTCAAGATGCAGGACGAGGCCGGCGGCGATGAGAAGATCATGGCCGTGCCCACGACGCGCCTGACCCGTCGCTATGAGAATGTGCACAACTACACCGACCTGCCGGAAATCTCCCGGCAGCAGATCCAGCACTTCTTCGAACACTACAAGGATCTCGAGACCACGAAGTGGGTCAAGGTGATCGGCTGGGGCGATGCCGCCGAAGCGCAGGAATACATCATGCGTTCATTTGCGCGCGCCAAGTCGCAGCAGACCAAGTAGCAGCAGTGCCGCGAGGCTCGTGACATCCAGCGCCCCGCCGCCATGGTGGCCGGCGGCCGATTGCACCATCAGGTTCACCGTCGATGTGGAGCCGGTTCCCGTAGGTCCCGTGCAGGTCAGCGAGTAGCTGAGCGCGCCCGTCGCGCTCGGGGTGAGCTGGATGCTGCCGGATGTCGCCTGCGCACCGCTCCAGGCGCCGGAGGCCGTGCAGCTGCTGGTGGCGTAGGAGGCCCAGGTAAGCGTGGCCTGACTGCCGAGCAGAATCTGGGTGGCAGACAGAGTCAAGGTCGGCGCGCCGACGGCGATGACGCCCAAGGCAGCATCCACCTGAATGAAACCGGCGCCGCTGCCCGACGCGCCGGCCGCCATGGGCAGTGCGGTTTGCCTGAGCGCGGTGGTGATCTGCGCGGCCGTCAGCGCCGGATTTGCCTGCCACAACAGCGCGGCCGCCGCGGCCGCATGCGGCGTGGCAGCGGAGGTGCCGAAGAAGTTCGGGTACTGGGTATCGTTCTGGCACTGGGCAATGCTGGTCGGAAACTGGCCGCTCGAATTCCAGGGCGGTGAGTTGGCGCTGCTGTGCGCCAGCTGGAATCCCAGGAAGGTGTCGTTGACCCCATCGGGTGCGGTCAGGTCCGGCTTGTTCCGATTGACCGGGGTCGGCAGCGCCTTGCCGTCGGTATCAAACAGAATCGGATCATCACCGTAGGAGGAAAACGGCTCCAGAATCGCCGGCGCGGTGCCGCAGGCCGGGCTCTGGTAGTACAGCGCCGCGGCGATTGCCACGGCTCCCTCCGCGTTGGGGTGGCCCTGGATGGTCGGACTTAGCGTCGCGAAGCTGTCAATGCTCGCACCCAGGCCATTGTCGGAGAGCAGGAACTTCACCCGGCCCGGGGCCACACCGCTGACCAGCTGGATCGACAGATTCAGGGTCTCCGAGGCGGTCGGCGCCGTGGCGTTGGCGGGATTGCCCACCGCGAGAATCAGCAGCGGATCGGCACCGACCGAATTGGCGCCCGTGCACACCGGATACGTGACGATCTGCGCCGCACCGGTGGCCTGTGCGACCCAGTCGGCGCCGGGGCTCGCGCTCTCGATGCAGAAGTTCAGGGTATTGGCGGCGCCGGGGCTGCCGGGCGCGCCCGTCACGTAGGGTTGGTCCCATTGTACGACCAGCAGTACGAAGTCGCCGGGCGCAACCGGTGGCAGGGTGATCGGCAGAGTCGTCGTCGTGGTCGCCCCGCTGGTATCGAAGTTCAGCAGATTGCGCCCGCCCTGAGCCACGAACGCGGGTGTGGTGGTCTCGTAGGCATTGCGCGCGTCATTGCCTGCCGCGGAAAAATACGCCACCCCCGAAGCTGCAGCCGCACTGACCGCCTGCGCGATGACCCCGTCCTGAAAGAACGGCTCATCCGGGTAACCGATATCATCAATGATGATGTTTGCGCCCAGCTTCTGCAGCTGGGTGATGCCCGCCGCAAAATCGGCCTCGGAGTTGGCTGCGGTATGGAAGCTCAGCTGGGCGCCCGGCGCCACGGCGTAAATGATCTGCGCCATGGCGCGGCCCTCGTCGGTGAAGGGCAGCTGCTGGGGCGCGCCGTAGTCGGCGCAATTGGCCTCCTCCACCACATCAACTCCGGAGGGCAATGCGCCGCTGGCCACATCATCCGAAAGCGTCGCGGCGAAGGAATTGGGAGCGTAACCGTTATAGCCGTTGCCGAACTTCGAGGGACCATTGGCGGCGTAGTAGGTGTAGCAGTTGAAGCTATCGGACAGCAGACCCACCGTGACGCCCTTGCCGGTGAGCGTCGGATAGCGCGTACGCAAGGCAGCGCTGCCCTGAACAAAATCACCCTGCACCGCCACCGGTCCGGTCGCGGCCCGGGTGCGGGGCATCGAGGCGCGCACCTGGTTGATTCCGGTTAGCTGCGCGACCTGTGCCAAGGCGGTAATCGGCAGCCAGCCGCCAATCAGGTTCGCGGCGCGCGCCGTATCGCGCATGCCGAGGCTCTGCAGCGCCTGTTGCGTACCTGCCGGATCAGTACCCGCGACCACGTCCACCAGCACTTCCACAGTGATCGATGGCGCTGCCACGCGCAGGTGAACGGCCGGATTGAGCACATGCAGGGACTCCGCGCTCAAGGGTCGGCCGGCGGCGGCCGTTGCCCGCGCGATGCCCCGCAGCGAACCATCCAGACGCCGCAGCGGCGCGCCCGCATCAAGCGCGCGTGCCGGCAGCTGATCGGCGCCGAAGATGGCGATTCTGGCGTCATTGCCCAAGCGCCGCGTGGGCGCATGGCGCACCTGGGCGGGCGACACAACCGCGACGCACGACGCCAGAAAACCCGCCGCCATCCGGCGCTGCCAAACCCGCATCGACGCTCCCCACTGCCCTTGCCTCATGCGCATTACAGCATGGCACATTGCCTGCCTCCAGTTGCGACGCGGGCGGATGCCGCATTAGTCTTCCGACCTTGGTTTCACACCCGGCCTTTCACGGTTAATCAGCTGCGCATCATCTGCCTGCCCCTGGCACTGCTCTTCTGTGGTGCCTGCGCTGCCGCACCGCCGTGGCATGTGGCGCCACGCGAGGCGTGGGTGCTTGAGTCGCCCGAACCGGCGGGCGAGCCGCTGCACGACCGCCAGATTCACATCACGGCAGCAGGAGACGACCGCTACGAACACCTGATCCAGCGCCTCAGTGCAGCGCAGAGCGGTGAACACGCGACCCAGCTGTCCACCAACCTCGACCCGCGCTACCAGCAGTTCGTGATCCACTCGGTGCGCCTCACGCACCGCGACGCGACCGTGCAAGCGCTCAGCGCGGCGCAGATCGGCGCACAGCTGCGCAGCCAGGATGCCGAGCCCAACCCGCAGCAGCGGGCATTGAGTCCGCGGCTGCAGATCAGCCTGGCGCTGCGCGACGCCAAGCCCGGTGATCTGCTGGAGTACGAGTACACCGTTGAGTCACGCACGGCGCAGCTCCCAGGCCTCTTCGCCGGCCATTACGCCGCGCAGTGGTCGGCAGATGCCGATCAGCCGGTGCAATGGGAACGGCTGCGCGTGAGCTGGCCGCCGCAACGAATGCTGCAGTTCAGGGTCAGCGGAGTTGGCGCGCCCCAGGTCACGAGTCACCCCGGGGAACTGGATATCCAGTGGCGCAATCCGGGAGCCGCAGTGACGGAGCCGGACACGCCGCCATGGTTCGAGCGGCGCAGTACGGTTCAGCTGAGTGACTTTACCGATTGGCAGCAGGTCGCCGCATTGCTGGCTGCGCAGTACGGTGAGCCCCTTGCGCCATCGCACACCGCAGCGGCCGCACCGCAGGTTCCCCAGCTGATTCTTGAGGCCCTGCGCCTGATGCAATCCAAGGTGCGTGTGGTCAGTGCCGGCAGCGGACCCTACCTGCCGGCGGATCCGGCAGTGGTGCTGCAGCGAGGCTACGGAGACAGTCGGGATCTCGCACGCGTCCTCGCCGGCCTGCTGCGCCGCGTGGGAATCGAGGCCCGCGTGGCCTTAGGGGACAGTCATCGCGGTGCTGTGCTTGAGAACCGGCTGCCCTCGCCCTTCATTCTCGATTCGGCACTGGTGCTCGCGCGCAATGGCCCGACCGATTACTGGCTCAATCCCGCAGCGCCAGGACCGGCAACCCAGTTGAGCACGACGGACAGCACCGATCTGCGCCATGCGCTGCTGCTGATCCCCGGCGCAGGCAAGCTCGTCACCCTGCCTGCCCCGGCACCGGATTCAAGGCTGCGCCGCGTCACCGAACAGTTCGACCTGCATGCCGGAAACGCTCAGCCGGCCACTTTGACGATGACGACCCAGTTCCACGGCAGCTGGGCGGCGGCAATGCGCGCGGATCTGCAAACCCAAAGCCGTGCGCAGCGGCAGCTGATGCAGATCCAGAGCGTCGCGCAGGACTACCCCACGGCGAGCAGCGAGGGAGATGTCGAAGCGCAGGATCTGGCGGGCGGGGAAACACTGCAGCTCACCGCACGCTTCCGGATTGCACGCCCGCTTGGCGATACGCATGACCCGCACTTTGATTTCTTCGCCGAAGCACTTGCCGATGCCGTGGCACCCCGCGATGAAGCACACCGGCAATATCCGCTGGGCATCCCGTGGCCGTTGAAACTGGAGGAACACATATCGGCCGTCCTACCGGAGCGCTTCGCTGCACCGGTCGGGACACTTCAGATCAATACCGCAGCGTTCCGCTACGAGCGCGAAGTGCGGCTTACTCAAGGACTGCTGCAGATCACCCACAGCTATCTGGCGCTGTCCGATCACGTGGAACCGGCGGATTACCCGAAATTCCTCGAGGCGAATGCGCGCGTCTACCAGGCACTGGGACTGCGGGCGCAATCGACCGGATTCTCCCCGCATCGCCTGCTGGACTGGATCGGCGACTACCTGCTGGCAATCATTGCCGCGGTCGCAGTGATCGGCACGGTGATGACGGGCCTGTGGCGCCGCATGCGGCGCAGTTGACGCGCGTGTCAGGCAGCAGCGGCGATCGGCACTTCCCCGCCCAGTGACTGCAGCACAGCCTCGAGCAGCAACGACAGCTCACCCGTCATCAGTGCGAAATCGGCGTCGAACTTCTCCGCCGGATCGATCTGCGCCGCGGTCGATTCCGGCGCCTGCACGTCAGGCTCGAGATTTAGAAACTGTACCCGCTTGAGGGTGAGCTTCTCGGTGAGCATGAAGGCCACCCGGTCGTTCCAGCACAATCCCAGCTGCGCCGGATATTTGCCCGCCTGCAGGTGCGAGCGGATCTCGCGTAAATCCAGCGCATGGCGCGTGTAGCGCACCGTCGACTTGGTGCCATCCGCCGTCGTCAAGGTCAGATCCTGATCCAGCGTGAGGCCATCCGGGGCGCTGCCATGCGTCAGCCAGGCGGCCATGCTGGTGTGCGCCGAGCGTTGGGTTTGCACGAACTGCACGGCGAATGTCCCGAGCGTGTCGCGCAGCATGTCGATGAGTTCTTCGGCCTTCCCCGCACTGCCCGCATCCACCACGCACCAGCCACCCTGCGGGGCGATCCAGGCACGCGTGCTGCGCTGACGCGTCAGGGCCCGTGCCCGAAGTTCTTCGCTGACCTGCTGTTTCAGATCCCGCATCTGCCGTCGGCCCACGGGAAAACCCTGCGAGTCCTCCTTGAGTTTCGCACGACGCAGCGCCTCCTGACGCACGATGGCGGCCGGCAGCAGTTTTTGTTCGACACCCAGCGCAATCAGGTGCTGCTGATTGAGGGTATGCACCAGTCGCCCACTGGATGAGGGCGCGACCCAGCCGCGGCTGAGCATTTCCAGCGCGCCGCAGGCCTGCAGCGGGCGTGTCTCCAGTTTCTCTTCAAGCTGCGCGGCACTGACGGACCAGCCGGCAGGCAATCGGTAGAGGACCAGGTTCCTGAACCACATGAATAAAAGTCACCCTCACCGCCCGTGTCGGGCGGCGCGCAAGCTGAAGTGCGAGAGTCGGCGAGGTGCGGAATCAGTTGCGGCGGCTGTTGGCCAGCAGGCGCAGGATTTCCATATACAGCCACACCAGGGTCACCAGCAGGCCGAATGCCGAAAACCATTCCATGTACTTCGGCGCACCACGGGCGGCGCCGGACTCGATGATGTCGAAGTCCAGGACCAGGTTCAGCGCCGCCACGCAAATAATCGCCAGGGAAATGCCGATGCCCAGCGCCGAGCCATTGAACAGGCCGCCGACACTCACATGGAAGAGGCTCAGGCCGATGGTCACCAGGTAGAACAGCCCGATCGCCAGCGTCGCGCCCACGACCACGGCGCGGAAGCGCTCGGTAACACGGATCAGACCGGTCTTGTAGGCCACCAGCATGGCGGCAAACACCGCGAACGTGGCGCCCACGGCCTGGATCGCGATGCCCGGATAGCGACGCTCGAACACGGCCGAGATGGCGCCCATCGCCAGGCCTTCGAGGGCGGCATAGGGAATGGCCAGGTACGGCGCCGTCATCGGCTTGAAGCTGATGATGAGCGCGGCAATGAACCCGCCGATAATGCCGATCCACATCGCCGGCACGACAGTCGCGGCCTCCCCCGTGGCCAGGTACTGCGACCAGGGCCAGAACGCGCCCGCCAGCAGGACCACCAGCAGCAGGAACGACTTGTTGACTGCGCCCTGTACCGTCATGCGCTCGCCGGATCCGACCAGCGGCTGGCTGGCGAATGTCTTGTCGTTCAGGCCCGGATTACCCGAGCGAAGGAAGCGGTCAGCCATCGAAGTCTCCACTGCAAAGTTCTAGCGCGGATTATAGCAAAAATCGTCGGTCAGCCGGCCAAAGTCGTGACCTGTGGCGCATGGATATGGCGGCACATCGGGGATACTATCGCCATGAGCCATGCCATGCTGCAATTGCACGGTCGCGATCGGGTCCGATATTTCGCCCCGGTGGGTTTCTGCGCGTTTCTGGGCGTGCTGTGCCTGGCATTGGCCACTACCTCGATCTTCGTGCGCAGCATGGGCGATGCCATTGTCATCACCGTGACCGGTTTGCTGGGCCTCGTGGCCTGTGGCGTGGCCGGCTGGCTGCTGCTGCACTGGCAGCTGCGCTGGTTGCGATACACCCCGGTGCCGCTGAACATTTCACCGCAGGCGGCCTGGCAGGCCATTCACAAGCTCGCGCAGGAGGCCGGCTGGCGGATCACCAGCGGCGACCCCGGTCACAGGCTCATCGCGCATACCCAGGGCACCATGTTCGATGAGGGTGAGCGCATTGCCATCGAGTTTCGGCCGCACGAAGTGCTGGTGGCCAGCATCTGTGATCCCAGCGTCGGCTTCTCCCTGGTCGGGAACGCAAAGTGCCGGCAGCATTGCGAGCGCGTCCGGCGCGCCTTGCTCGAGGCGACCTGATCGATCCTCAAGCCGGGTATGATCTGTTCCCACGATGAGCCGTCCATACCTGGCGTTCGTGCGCGCCGGCAACAAGTCCACCCATCAGCGGCTGCTGGCCGAGAATCCTGACCGCAACTGGGACTGCTGCGTGAGCTGGTACGTGCCACGGCCCGCGGAGAAGCTGGCCGAGCACTACTGCGAGGGCGGCTTCAACAAGTTCGGTGGCTTCCTGGAGTTCTGGAAGCAGCGCCCCAATCCCTGGCCTTGGCGCTATGTCGCGCTGATTGATGATGACGTCTACCTGCGACCCGGAGACCTGTCGCGACTGTTCGAACTCTCCGATCGCAACGGCACCTACCTGTCGCAGCCGGCGCTGAACTGGTTCACCTATACGACCATCAATGTCCTGGTGCGCAATCCGGTGTGCGTGATGCGCCGGGTCAATTTCATCGAAGCCATGGCGCCGTGCTTCTCGATGGCGGCGCTTGAGCAACTGGTCCATACCTTTGACTGGTCGCGCAGCACCTGGGGCATCGATGTGTCCTGGGCCTACCTGTCGCGGGACAAGCAACCGCTGCATGTGCTGGACGCCGTGAGCATGGACCACACCCGCATGGGCGATGGCAGATCGACCGCCCTGTATCGGGAGCTGGCCGCCATGGGCGTCAGTCCGGCGCAGGAGCTGCAGAGCGTCCTGGATCGGTTCCCGGAAAAACTCGGCCATTACCGCATGCTCAAGGCGGGCCACGTTTTTCGACCCGGGATTCCGCCCCTGCTCGCCCCGGTTCTCATGCGCCTGTTCGAGAAGCTCAAGATCATCGTGCGCATGCGCAAGCAGCTGCTGCGCACCGTGCGCAACTGGCGCTACCGGCTCGGGGCCCGCTTCGCTTCGTGAGTCCCCGCCTGCGGCAGCAGACGCAGCAGTCGAGCGCTCGAACCCCAGAATGCCATCGGTTCATAGTCCGGGTAGGGGTAGCGTCCCAGATCCAGTGCGATCTGCCAGGCGCGTTCACGCCGCCACTGCTCGACCAGCGCGCGCACCGTGATCGGTTCACCCGAACAGACATTGACCGTGCCCGCGCCAGGCGCCTCGAGCGCCAGGGCGACGATGAGTTCAGCGACGCGCTGCACGGGGAGGAAATCCCGCAATTGTTCGCCGCCCGACATGCCGAAGCTCGTGTCCCCGCGCTGACCCGCGGCCATGAACTGGGAAAACAATGACGTCGCGGGTTGTCCTTCGCCATACATGTAGAACAGTCGCGCCCAGTTGAGCGCGAAGGGTTGTCCGACGCGCAGCAACTCGAGCCGGCCATGCAGGGCGTCCTTGGCCGCCCCGTACGGATTGGTCGGCTGGGTCGGCATCTCCTCGCTCAACTGCCCGGACTGCATGCCGTACTCGAAACAGGTTCCGGTACAGGTCAGTGAACGCAGACCGGCTTTCACCAGTCCGCTCAAGAAAGCGCACTGCTGCGGCAGCTGCTCTTCGAGATGGTGGGCAGACTTGTAGTTCGGCAGTCCCGACCAGGCCAGATGGATTAGGACATCCGGCTGCCCGAGCCGATCGAACGCGGCTGCCGGCTCCACGGTGCCCAGGTCAAAGCACTCATGTCGGGCGCCGGGCAGCATGCGCTCCACCGGCAAGGGGCCTCGAGCGGCCGTGACCAGTTGCAGACCGGTGCGCCCAGCCAACGCCTGCAGCACATGCGAACCCAAGAAGCCGCTGGCGCCCGTCACTGCCACCTTCATAGCGTTAGTCATCGCCGGGGCATTTTTAGCTGATCGTCAGCAGTGGAACGGCGCAGACGAACTTCGCATCCCAGGCCCGCGCGTACTTAAGCTGTTCGACGATCTCCTCACGCAGATTCCACGGCAGCAGGAGAATGAAGTCCGGCTTTTCCTGCCGCAGGCGATCCTCGCCGACGATCGGAATCCGGCATCCGGGCAGGAACTTGTCCTGCTTGGCGGGATTGCGGTCCACGACCCAGGGCAGCAGATTCGCGCGCACACCCGCGTAGTTGAGCAGCGTGTTGCCCTTGGCCGCCGCACCATAGGCTCCGACCCGTTTGCCATCGCGCTTAGCGTCGATGAGAAAGCGCATCAGGTCGTCCTTGATCTGATCGGCGCGCGCCTGGAATCCGGCGTAGTAGCCTTCTGTTGTCACCCCCAGCGCCCGCTCGCGCGCGAGCAAATCCGCCAACGCCACGGTTGGCCGGCGCGTCCCGGTGTCCCGCCGTTGCGCAAACACCCGCAGGCTACCGCCATGAGTGGGCAATTCAGTGACGTCGAATACCGCCAGTCCATTGCGCTCGAAAATCCCCGTGACGGCCGTCAGCGACAGATACGAGAAGTGTTCGTGATAGATGGTATCGAACTGCCCGAATTCGACCAGCCGCGCCAGGTGCGGGAATTCAAAAGTCGCCACCCCGTGCGGCTTGAGCAGCTGGACGAATCCGGCCACGAAGTCGTTGATATCCGGCACGTGTGCCAGGACGTTGTTGGCAACGGTCAGATCGGCCGAACGATTCGCGGCCGCCAGCCCCTGCGCCAGCGCGACACCGAAGAATTCCTCGATGACTTCGATTCCCTTGTTGCGCGCGGCTGCTGCCGTGCTGGCCGTCGGCTCCACTCCGAGGCAGGCGATGCCACGCTCGCGCACGTACTGCAGCAGATAGCCGTCGTTGGCGGCCACTTCGATGACCTGCGCACCCGGTGTGAGTTCGAAGCGCCTGACCATATCATCGACGTAGCGCCGCGCATGTTCGAGCCAGCTGCTGGAGACCGAGCTGAAATAGGCGTAGTCGTGGCCGAACAGCTCGGCAAAATGCGCATAGTCCTCGGTCTGCACCAGCCAGCACTGCGTGCAGACGAACACCCGCAGTGGATACCACTTCTCCGGGCCGTGCAGCAGCTGTGCCGTGACATAGGCATTCGAGGGGGGAGCCGTTGCGAGATCGATGAACGGCAGCGTCAGGGCAGCATGGCAATGGCGGCATTTCACGTTGAGAGTCCGATAAAACCACGGGTAATGAGAGGATGTGCGGCATCGCGCGCCGAGATATCGCCAAACGGCAATGGCCAGTTGATCGCCAACTTCGGGTCGCGCACGTTCAGACCTGCTTCAGCGCCTGCGGCATAGGGGCGTGAGTGCAGGTAGATCAGCTCACAATCATCGCTCAGCGTCTGGAAGCCATGCGCAAAGCCCTGCGGCACCAGCAGGCTGGTCGCGTTGGTCGCGGACAGCACTTCGCCGTGCCAACGCAGGAAAGTCGGCGAGTCGCGACGCAGATCCACCGCGACATCGAAGATCTCGCCACGCAGGCAGCTGATGAATTTGTCTTCCGAGTGCGGCGGACCCTGGTAGTGCAGGCCGCGCACTGAGCCGCGACGTGTGGTGTAGGTATGATTGATCTGCGCAATGGGCAATACAAATCCTGCAGCCGCCAATTCCTGAGCACAGAAGAAGCGACTGAAGTACCCGCGCTCATCTTCGACGCGCTGGCGCCGCACGACCCGAAGCCCGGCCAGTGCCGTTTCCTGCAACCCGAAGCGGCTCACGGCAATGCGCCCCCGATCGGCTGCTGATGGGCGGCGATCTGGCGCAGACTGGCCTCTCGCATCGGCGCACCGGCAACCCAGGCCTGGTGCCATTCGACGCTCTTCTGCAGCGCCTGCGCCAGCGTCCAGTGTGGACTCCATTTCAGCCGAGCACGGGCTTTACTGCTGTCGAGCTTCAAGATCCCGGCTTCATGGACCTGCTCGGCGCCCTCCTGTTGCCAGCTCGTGCCCGGCATCCGGGTGACCAGCTGCGACAACAACCAGTGCACGGATCGGGCGTCATCCTCGTTGGGGCCAAAATTCCAGGCCTCGGCCGCCACCTGACCCTTTTCGAGCAACTGCTCGGCAAGCAGGAGATAGCCGCCCAGAGGCTCCAGCACGTGCTGCCAGGGGCGGATGGCCTGGGGATGCCGCACCTGCATGGGCCTGTGCGCCTGTGCGGCCCGAAAGAAGTCCGGCAGCAGCCGGTCGAGCGCCCAGTCACCCCCGCCGATCACATTGCCGGCACGCGCACTGGCGATTGCCACGCCGGACTCGGCTAGAAACGAGCGCCGATAGGCGCTGGTGACCAATTCCGCGCAAGCCTTGCTGCTGGAATATGGGTCGTAACCGCCCACGGGGTCCGACTCGCGATAGGGCCATACCCATTCACGATTCTCGTAGCACTTGTCCGTGGTGACGCTGATGACGGCGCGCACGCTCGGGCACTTGCGCACCGCTTCCAGTACATGCACGGTGCCCAGTACGTTCGTGCCATAGGTTTGCACCGGATCAACGTAGGAAGCACGCACCAGGGGTTGCGCCGCCAGATGCAACACGAGCTCCGGTGCCGCACTCTGCAGCGCGTCGGTGAGCTGCGCCAGATCACGAATATCGCCGATCGTATGGCCGGCGAGGCCCGCGGCGACCTGCGCTGCGGTGAAGAAATTCGGCTCGGTGGGAGGTGCCAGTGAAAAGCCGTACACCTTCGCCCCGAGACTTGCCAGCCACAGTGCCAGCCAGCCGCCCTTGAAGCCGGTATGCCCGGTGATCAGGACCTTCTTGCCGTGCCAGAAGCCGGTGTTTACGCGTGCGGAGCACATGACATCAACTCCACACTTTCCACGGCGCGCGCCCCGATGCCCACAGCTCCTCAAGCTGGTGTTTGTCGCGCAGGGTATCCATCGGCAGCCAGAAGCCCTCATGCTCGTAGGCCATGAGCTCACCTTGTGCGGCCAGGGTTGCCAACGGCTCCTGTTCCCACACGGTCGAATCATCCTTCAGAAGCTGCAGCACCCGGGGTGACAGCACGAAGAAGCCGCCGTTGATGCGGCCGCTCTCGCCCATCGGCTTTTCCTGGAAACTCAAGACCTGCCGGTTCTTGACTTCCAGAGCGCCAAATCTCGCCGGCGGATAGGTCGCGGTCAGCGTTGCCGCTTTCCCATGAGCGCGATGAAACTCTATGGTCGCCGCGATGTCCACGTCGCTGACGCCATCACCATAGGTGAGGCAGAACGCATCTTCTTTGCGCAGGAAGTCTGCGACCCGCAGCAGGCGCCCGCCGGTCATCGAGTTGTCGCCGGTATCGACCAGAGTCACTTTCCAGGGTTCTGCGCGCTTGTGATGCACCTGCATTTCATTAGAGCGCATGTCGAAGGTCACGTCCGACATGTGCAGAAAGTAGTTCGCGAAGTATTCCTTGAGGATGTACCCCTTGTAGCCGCAGCAGATCACGAACTCGTTGACGCCGTGGTGCGCGTACATCTTCAGGATGTGCCAGAGAATGGGTCTGCCGCCGATCTCGACCATCGGTTTCGGGCGGGTGCCGGTCTCTTCGCTCAGACGAGTTCCCCGTCCGCCGGCCAGGATGACAGCCTTCATTAACGTCCTTGCGCAACTGTGCGCAGCTTAACCGCAATCAACCGGTTTGTGCATAAGCGCGGGCAAGGCAGCGCGCCGGGTGATATATAATCGAACGCTGACATGAAACTGAAATTGCACCACCGCGGCACCCTCCTGGCCTGTGCGCTGCTGCTGCTCGCCGCGGCGCCGAACCGGCCCTTGCCGGACATCGTCATGGATGGCACGAACCTGTATCCGGAGAGCATGAGCTCCGGACCTGATGGCAGCGTGTACATCGGCAGCATGAAGGGCATCGTGTTTCGGGCCAGACCGGGCTCAAACAAGGCGACGGCGTGGATCAAGCCGACGGCGCAAAACGGCATCCTCACTCTGCTGGGTGTGCTCGTGGACGCACCCTCCCACACCCTGTGGTTGTGTTCATCCCCCGGCGCATTGCGCTCGCCACCGGCCACGGGCACGGCCTCCCTGATGGCCTTCGATCTGAAGAGCGGCCGGCAGCGCGGCAACTATCCATTCCCGGCGCCGGCGTCGGTCTGCAATGACATCTCGGTGGCCCCAAACGGGGACGTCTATGCCTCCGATACGCCGAACGGACGCATCCTGCGCCTGGCGAAGGGCGCCAAGTCGTTGACCGTCTTCGCCGAAGATGCACGACTGAAGGGAATCGATGGTCTGGTATTCGGCAGCAACGGCGTTTTGTACGTCAACAACGTCAGCCGCAACCAGTTGCTGATCGTCGACATCCGCCCCGATGGCATGGCCGGACCGATCACGCCATTGGTGCTGTCTCAGCCCGTGGCCGGCCCGGATGGATTCCGCTGCATCGGCGGCAATCGCTTCTTGCTGGCCGAAGGCAATGCGGGTCGAATCGACCTGGTGACGATCAGTGGCGTGCACGCCGACATTCACGTGCTGCGCGAGGGACTGCAATCACCCCCGGCCGTGACGCTGGTCGGGAATACGGTGTACGCGCTGGAAGGTAAGATTCTGTACCTGATCAGTCCGGCGCTGAAGGGCAAGGATCCGGGGCCCTTCAAGGCCTACGCGGTACCCCTGCCAACTCTGTAGCAGCCGATAGGCTCGTCTAGCGGACGGTATGCACGTCGGTGCCACCGCTCACTACGGCGGCCGGTGCCGATGAAGGTGCCGAGCTCGGCGCCTCAGACTTGGGAGACTTTGCCGCCTTGGCGGGCGCCGGGGTGTGCGCAGACACCGTCGGCAGCGTACAGCCCCAATTCAGCATGGCGTCCGGTTCGGAGCCGGGGATCGCCTGCTTCCAGCTCGTATCATCATTCAGCGCCGTGAATGACGGCCCCTTTTCCTGCAGATTATTGCGCGTGTAATAGACCACTTGGGTGCGTCGATAGGCACGGGCGTCGCAATCCAGCACTTCGCGGGTAACCGCACTCAAGTAATGCAGCGGATAGACTTCCGCCTGGGGACGGGCGAATTCCCAGCGAATCCATGCCGTCACGACGTTGCCGTTGTGCATGATGCTATGCGTTGAGGCGTAGACGGCGCTGGGATTTTCCGCAGGCCCATCCGAGATGTACTTCCAGCCCCCCGCCGGCAGCGGATCGAGCACGCTCTTCCACGCCGGGGCCGAAACCGGCGCGACCACCGCGACGGCAACCGGGGCCGCCGCCACTTTGGCCCTAGCCTTCGGCGCAACTTTCGCGGACTTGACGCACTGGGCTGAACTCACCGCACTGGGGGCCGATGAGGGGCGACTGGTGGTGAGGGAATTCGGACTACCCGCGATCGATGCGGGAGGACAGGTCGTCGCGCCGAGGGCGCCATGAAAGAACGCGGTGGCAAGAGCAGCCGCACCCGTGGCCAATAGCCCGGGTGAGGGCAATGAACTCGAATGCGGCACCGCGGGCATGGCCGAAAATCTCCAAAAGCGCTCGGAGGCAATATAGGCATCCGAGACCCCAGAAGCGCGGCACCAGTTGGCAATTTCGCCCTGCGGAGGCCCGCAGGCGCCCCGGCGCGGCCCTCAATAGCGCCAGGCGACCTTGGCGAAGACGCTGCGGTCGATCTGCTCGCGCAGCGCCGAGGGGTAGCCGTACTCGACATGCCGGGAGTCCAGAATGTTCTGGGCGACCAGCGACAACTCAATACCCTTCGGGCCATGCCACGCCAGACGACCGTCGAGCCCGAAATAACTGGGTACGGTTCCGACCGACGCCCCGTTGTTGGCATGCAATGCATCGACCCAGCGCAGTGTCGAATCGAACTCAATGTTGCCGAAGAGCGTCGCCGAAGAGCGCAACGCGACCTGCTGCTGGGGATCAGAAGTCTCGTTCAGCCCGGCGTCGAGGTCGAACTGCCCCGGCTTCACGCGCAGATGCTCCTGCAGAAGATCGTAGCCTAAGTGCAGTGTCCAGTTATCCAGCGGCTGGTAGTTGCCGCTCAGCTCCGCCCCATAGGTGTGGCCTTCCAGGTTGTTCTGGAAGAAGAAGGGGATGAGCGTCGCCGGTGTGAAACTGGTGCTGCGCACATCATTGTAGTCATTGAAGTAGGTCGAAAGTGACACGGTCGTGCGGGCATCCAGTTCGGCGCGATAGCCCAGCTCGTAGGCGATCACCTCCTCCGACTTGAAGTCCGAGGCACCCTCCAGAATCACCAGCCGCGGCGGTGCCGCCTCCTTCAGGTCCTCGTCCACCCGCGAGGGGGTGCGCACGGCGCGCGAGATGGCGCCCCAGAAGGCCTGATTCTGCAACCCGCTCCAGGTGAGTCGCAGATTGGGTTCGAATTCAAAGCCGGTGTAGTCGTTGTGCTCGATCTTCGAGCCTGCCGTCAGCGACAAATCAGCGCGCAATGCAATCTCATCCTGCAGGAACGCGCTGACCAGATCCTGGTTCAGGGTAGTTGGAAAGAACCCCAACCCCGGCGCGTTCTGCACCACATCGTGCGTGCGCCTATAGCCCATGCCCCACACCAGGTGATTCAGCGATCCGGCCTGCAGCTGGTACTGGAAATCCACATCGAGGGTGGTGAGATCGTCGATCAGAAAGCCCGCCGGCGCGATCGGAATAGTGCCGATAAAGGACTCGGCGATCGGATCGGCCAGATGGGTGCGGTCATAGTAGGACTGCAGGCTCATCTGTGAGCCGCTGTCGGATTGATGGGTCCACTGCCCTACCAGATTCCCCCCGCCGGTTCGCGCGGTGTCCCCGCCCGTCTCATTCTCCCGGCCGTCATAGAAGTCCCCATGGACACTTAAGGTGTCCCGCGCCGAGAGGGTGGAATCCATGCGAAAGCCGCCCTGCGCCTGGTGCCACGAATCCCCCGCTGCACTGCCATCGGCGATGGACTCATCGCCGCGGTCTGAATATTTTCCATAGACGCGAAACTCGGTCGAATCTCCGAACGAGCCCCCGTAGCGGGCGCCGCCGAACTCCTGCAGCTTGTTGCCACCGCCACCCTCGACGTACAGGCCCTGTGAATCGGTCGCCTTGCGCGTGATGATATTGATCACGCCATTGACGGCATTCGCTCCCCATAGGGTGCCGCCGGGACCGCTGATGACTTCGATGCGGTCGATGTCTTCCAGCAGGTAATCCTGGACATCCCAGAAGACGCCGGAGAAGAGTGGCGTATAGACCGTACGGCCGTCGATCATGACCAGCAATTTGTTTGCCAGCGCGGTATTGAAGCCGCGCGCGCTGATCGCCCAGTCGTGGGAGTTCTTCTGCGCCACCTCCAGGTTGTCGGCGAGGCGCAACGCTTCGGGAATGCTGGTCGCGCCGGAGCGCCGGATGTCCTCGCGCGTGATGACCTGGATGGCCGAGGCGCTTTGCAGCAGCTTCTCAGGATGGCGCGATACCGAGGTGACCTCGACATCCATCAGCTGGTCGAGGCTCAGATGCTTCAACGCATCGGTGGTCGTATTCGAAGACTGCGCCACCGCGGCGTCAGTGCCCGTGGCAAGCAGCAGCAGAAGCACTGCCGCCCATGACTTCGAATAAATCGGCGCAAACGAATTCATAAAAGCTACATGTAGGAGTTTTCACCAGCGTGAGCTATGTAATGAGCATAAGGGCACCCCTCCCCGCGGAATCTGCCTCGCTTCACGGTTTGCACATTAACTTCCATTTATAAGTTCTCAGTGCGACTCATGCTAAGGTCCGCTGAAAATACGATCGATAGCATTTGGTGGGTCTGAACCGGGTTCGAGAAGTGGATGCCCAAGTTTGTTAGGCAGGCTGGCGTGTTCCTTGCGCTGCTGTGCGCTACCGCAGCGGGCGCGGCTGCGCCTGATGCGTACCAAGTCGAAGCGGTTTTTCTGCTGCATTTCACGCAGTTTGTTGACTGGCCCGCGGACGCTTTCAGCGACGCCCATGCGCCCTTCATCATTGGTGTTCTGGGTCGCGATCCCTTCGGCACTGCCCTGGATGACGCCGTGCGTGGCGAGACCGTAAATGGCCATCCGCTGGTGGTGAAACGCTTTGCCGCGGCGGCTGACATGAGTCCGTGCCAGATCCTGTTCATTGACCGATCTGCGGTCAGCGACGCGAATCGCATCATCGGCAGCGTCTCCCATAGCGGGACCTTGACTGTAAGCGACGTTGCGGTGCCGGGGCCGGAGGATGTGATCATTCGCTTCCTCAACGAGGACCGACGGATCCGCCTGCGCATCAACGTGGATTTCGCGCGCACCGCCGGATTGACGATCAGCTCAAAGCTGCTTCGACCCGCGCAAGTCATCGGCACGATACCGGTGCAATGAGCATGAATACCAAAAGTCCGGCAATCCGCGGGCAGTTGATACAGATGGTGCTGTTCACCAGCGGCGCCGTGCTGCTGCTGACGGTGATCGCTCTGTTCGCCTACGATTTCCTGACCTTCAGGCAAAGCAGCCAGCGTCAGTTGGACACCCTCGGCCGCGCCATCGCCGCGAATTCCACGGCCGCCCTGGCCTTCAACAACTCCGACGACGCGCAGACGGTGTTGTCGGCCTTTGAGGTGGATCCGCACATCACCCATGCGGCCCTGTACCAGCTCGACGGTGTGCGCTTCGCCGTCTATCCGAGCAGTGCCGCCGCGACTGAATTTCCGGCGCAGCTGAAACCTGATGGCACCGGATTTCGCTTCGGGCGCAGCGACCTGGTCGGCATCCTGCCGGTGATCGAAGGCCACCGGCGCATGGGCACACTGTTCGTCCAGTCGGATCTGGGCGCCATCTATGATCGGATGCGCCTGTACGCCGGCATCGTCGCGCTGGTCGTGTGCGCCTCGGGGCTGCTCGCCTACGCGCTCTCACGCCGGCTGCAGCACCGGATTTCCAGTCCGATTCTGGCGCTCGCCCAGATGGCCACTGCCATCTCCACGCGCCATGACTACTCGGTCCGCGCCAACAATGTCGGCGCCTTTGAGCTGGACCAGCTCACCGACGCCTTCAACCACATGCTCGGCACCGTACAAAGCTCAGAAGCCCGCCTGCATGTGCAGCTGGGGCATCTGAATCTGCTGCAACATATCACCCGTGCCATCGGGGACCGCCAGGATCTCGCGAGCATCGCCCAGGTCGTCGTGACGACGCTTGAACGCAGCATGCCCCTGCAGTTCGGCTGTATCGCCCGCTACGATTCGACCGCCCACACGCTCACCGTGACCACCGCCGGCGCTGCGAGCCAGGCTCACGGCGAGCAGCTCGCCTTAGGGCAAGGGGCCGAGATCGGCCTGGACGAAAACCTGCTGGCGGCCTGCCTGAAGGGCCAGCTGATTCACGAGCCGGACACCCATAAGGTCACCCTGCCGCTGCTGCAGCGCATGGCGGCCCGGAACTTGGGTTCGATGGTGATCGCCCCGCTGGTCGCAGAGCGAACCTTGTTCGGCGTACTGATCGCGGCCCGCTGTGAAGTCGGCGCGTTTACCAGCGCGGATTGCGAGTTCCTCAAGCAGTTGAGCGAACATGTGGCGCTCGCGGCGAAGCAGGCCGAGCTCAACAACGCCCTGCAGATGGCCTATGACGATCTGCGTCGCAGTCAACAGACCACGATGCAGCAGGAGCGCCTGCGTGCCCTCGGCCAGATCGCCAGCGGCATCGCTCATGACATCAACAACGCCATCTCGCCCGTCTCGCTGTATACCGAATCACTGCTGGAGCGGGAACCGAACTTAAGCGAGCGCGCCCGCAACTATCTGACGACCATCCAGCGCGCCATCGGCGATGTTGCCGGCACCGTCGCGCGCATGCGCGAGTTCTATCGCCAGCGCGAACCGCAGTTGTCGCTCGCGCGCGTTGATTTGAACGTCACCGTGCAGCAGGCGCTGCAATTGACCCAGGCGCGCTGGAGCGATCTGCCGCAGCAGAAGGGCATCATGATCGAGGTGAAAACCGACCTCGCGCCGCTGCCGACCGAGGTGATGGTTGCCGAGGGCGAAATGCGCGACGCCCTTACCAACCTCATTTTCAACGCCGTGGACGCCATGCCGGAAGGCGGCACGCTCACGATCCGAACCCGGCGCGTGGAACCGTCCTCAGATCAGGAGACTCCGCGCGTGCATATCGAGATCGGCGACACCGGTATCGGCATGGACGAGGCCACCCAACGTCGCTGCCTGGAGCCGTTCTTCACGACCAAGGGCGAGCGCGGCAGCGGTCTGGGCCTGGCGATGGTCTATGGCATGATCACTCGACACAGCGCTGAATTGCAGCTCGACAGCGCTCCGGGTCGCGGCAGCACCTTCCGGCTGATCTTCAATGCGGCCGGCGCCTTGACGGTGGAACCGGAGGCCGCGCCGATCGCGATCGGGCCACAGCCGCTGCGCATCCTGCTGGTCGATGATGATCCACTGCTCATCACCTCCTTGCAGGAAGTGCTGGTGGGTGACGGCCATGACGTCACGGCCGCCAATGGCGGACAGGCCGGTATCGACGCCTTCGTCGCGGCAAGCCTCACCGCCGAGCCCTTCGCGATCGTCGTCACCGACCTGGGCATGCCCTACGTCGACGGTCGCCGCGTCGCTGCGGCCGTCAAGGCCGCCAGCGTCACCACGCCGGTCATCCTGCTCACCGGCTGGGGCCAGCGACTCGTTTCCGAGGGTGATATCCCGCCGCATGTGGATCGGGTGTTGAACAAGCCACCGCGCCTAATGGACCTGCGCGCGGCGCTCAATGAGCTGACCGCCACGGCACCCCGGAAGCGGGTCTCTCAGGGGGATCCAAATTGAACAATGCGCACCTGATCGTCGTCGACGATGAGGTTGCGCATATGCGCGCACTGTGCGACACGCTCGGGTTCGAGGGCTACCAGGTCCAGGGATTCCATTCACCCGATGACGCATTGCATTCGCTGGGTGAAAAACGGTACGACCTGCTGCTCACCGATCTGATGATGCCTGGAATGGACGGCATCGAATTGTTCCAGGCCGCACGGGTCGCCGATCCGGACATCGCCGGCATCATCATGACGGGGCATGGCACGATCGATACGGCGGTGGAAGCCCTGCAGATCGGTGCACTCGATTACGTCCTGAAACCCTTCAGACTCAATGTCATCCTGCCGGTCATCGCCCGCGCACTCGAAATCCGCAACCTGCGTATTGAAAACGCCGCGCTCCAACGCCGCGAGCGTGAGCAGGCACTGGAACTGGCCGCTGCATACCGCGATCTGGAAGCCTTTTCCTATTCCATATCCCACGACCTGCGCTCCCCGCTGCGCGCCATCCGTGGCATGACCGACATCTATCTCGAAGAGGCCGGCGATGCCCTGCCCGCCAGCGGTCGTGCACGTCTTGACCGAGTGGTTCGCGGCGCGGAGCGGATGGACCAGATGATCGAGGACCTGCTGCGATTCTGCCGCCTCAGCCGTACGCCGCCGAACCGTCATCGCGTCGACCTGAATGTAATGGCCGAACGCGTGATCAAGGACCTTCAGGAGGCCGATCCACAGCGTCGGATCGATCTGCGTATTCACCCGCTGCCGGACTGCCAGGCCGATCCGGGCCTCATCGAACAGGTGATGTCAAATCTGCTCTCCAACGCCTTCAAGTTCACCAAGAATCGCAGCGATGCACGCGTTGAACTGGGAAGTTATCTGGTCAAGGCCGGCACGCAGGAGCGGCGTGACGCGCAGGACGAGCAGGACGAGACCGACGAGCCCGTGTACTTTGTGCGCGACAACGGCGCCGGATTCAACATGCAATATGCCGACAAACTGTTCGGGGTCTTCCAGCGCCTGCACTCACAGGACCAGTTCGCAGGGACCGGCGTCGGGCTGTCGATTGTGAAACGGATTCTAGAACGGCACGGCGGCCGCATCTGGGCCGAGAGCGTTCCCGGCCAGGGGGCTACCTTTATGTTTGTCGTGGGACGGGAACGATGATGCAGGTGTCAGAGGAAAAGGCGTATCGCATCCTGCTGGTCGAGGATGTGGACTATGAGGCCGAACTGGTGATCAACAACCTACGACGTGCCGGTCTGCGCTTCGATTGGCGGCGCGTGGAGACCGAGGAGGATTTGCGTAGTCATCTGGCAGAGTTTTCACCGGACATCATCCTCTCGGATTTCAACCTGCCACAGTTCGACGGCATCTCCGCATTGCGGGTCGTGCGTGCGGTCGCGCCCGAATCACCCTTCATTTTCGTCTCCGGAACCATCGGCGAGGAGCGCGCCATCGATGCACTGCACGCCGGGGCTGCGGACTATGTGTTGAAGAACAACTTGCTGCGGCTCGCCCCGGCCGTGCGGCGCGCGCTGGCAGATGCCGAATTGCGCCTCGAGCGCTCGCGCCAGGAGGCGCAGATCGCACGTATGGCGCGCGTGCTGGGCATGTTGAGCGGAGTCAACGCCCTGGTCGTGCGGGTGCGCGACCGCAAGGAGCTGCTGCAGGAGACCTGTCGCCTCGCGGTGCGCGCCGGCGGCTATCTGAGCGCCGTCATCTATTCCAAGGTGTCCGGCACCCCCAGGTTCTCGGCCGTTTCCTGGAACGGGGATGATGCGCTGCGCAGTGCATTGGCGGAGCCCTTCGATACCCAAACCGATATCGTTGGCGAGATCGTCCGATCGGGAAAAGTATTCCTGTGCAACGACCCGGCGAATCCGGCGATTCCGCCCGCATTGCGCGCAGCGATGCTGGCGGGGCAGCTGTCGGCAGTCGTAGGCCTGCCGCTGGTGGTGGACGGGACGCCCATGGGTGTATTACTGCTGGCCGCCCGGGAGTCCGATGCGGTAAGCGCTGAGGAGCTGCGCACCCTGCGCGAAATCGCGGGGAACCTGTCGTTTGCCCTGCAGTACCTGCAGAAGGACTCCAAGGTGCGGCTGCTGTCGCACTTTGATCCGCGCACCGGCCTTGCCAAGCGCTCATTGTTCTGCGATCGCCTGTCGCGGGTATTGAGCGATCCGGTCAATAAGGACGCACGCTTCGCGGTCAGCGTCATCGACATCGAGCGCATGAGTCTGATCAACGATTCATTCGGTCGCAGAATCGGCGATCTGCTGCTCCAACATGTCGCTGACCGCCTGCGGGGTCGCTTTCGCAAAAGTGAACATGTGGCGCATTTTGGCGGCGGTACTTTTGCGGTCTTCGCCAACGCCAACTCACGCGATGGCGAGGAGCTGATTGCGCTGATGCGGGCCCACGCGGCGGCCCTGTTCGGCCGCGCCTTCCTTATCGAACAGCATGAAGTCTCGGTGGCCGTGCGCTCGGGACTGGCACTGCACCCCACCGACGGTAAGGACGCGAATGCCCTGGTGCAGCATGCGGAACTTGCACTGCAGGATGCACGCGCCTCCGGTGCGCGGCAGCTGAACTACAGCGCCGAGAAACACTCGGAAATGATGAGCCGCCTGGCGATGGAGCAGAAGCTGCGCGTGGCGTTGGAGCGCCGCCAGTTCGTGCTGCACTACCAGCCCAAGGTTGATTTCGCCACGCGGCGGATCTGCGGCGCCGAAGCGCTGCTGCGCTGGCAGGATCCTCAGGTCGGACTGGTCCCCCCGGCCGCGTTCCTGTCGGTTCTGGAATCCACAGGCCTCATCGTCGATGTTGGGTCGTGGGTCATCGAGCAGGCCGCGCTCGACTGCCTGGAGTGGCTGCGGGCCGGACTGCCGCCGGTGCGGATTGCCGTCAACATCGCGCCGCTGCAGCTGCAGCAGTCGGATTTTACGACCCAATTCCTGAACGCGACCGGTGCCTGGGCCACCAAGTATGCGGGTATCGATATCGAGATTACCGAAGGGGCTCTGCAGGGAGACTCGGCCGACGAAATCAACCGCCTGGAAGTGTTGCGCAGCGGTGGCATCAAGATCGCCATCGACGACTTCGGTACCGGTTACTCCTCCCTCAGTCGTCTCTCCTCCCTGCCCGTCGACACGCTTAAGATCGATCGCAGCTTCGTGATGAAGCTGCCCGAAAGTGCCCAGGGCATCGCTTTGGTCCAGACGGTGATATCCCTGGCCCAGGCATTTTCGATGCAGACCGTTGCCGAGGGTGTCGAAACGCGGGAGCAGTTCGACATGCTCGTGAATTTCGGCTGTACCCAGTCCCAGGGCTACCTGCATAGCAAGCCCGTACCGGCAGCAGAGTTTGTCACGCTGCTGCGCGACGGCCGCGGCGATCTGACGCGGCCGGCACGAGACGCGGGCGGCAACTAGGTGGGCTTGGCGCCTTTGGCTTTGGCGTGATGCTGGGAGAAAAGCGCGATCACCTCGCGATTGAAGGCCGGGAGATCATCGGGCTTGCGGCTGGTGATGAGAGTGCCGTCCACCACGACCTCCTGATCGACCCACTCGCCGCCGGCGTTGGTAATGTCGGTCCGCAATGAAGGCCATGAGGTCATGCGATGCCCCCTGGCCGCACCCGTCTCGATAATGGTCCAGGGCCCGTGACAGATGGCCGCGACGGGTTTGCCCGCCTCAAAGAATGAGCGCACGAAACTGACTGCCTGCGACTGCATCCGCAATGCATCCGGATTCATGACCCCCCCGGGCAGCACGAGCGCGTCATACTCGCTCGGATTGGCGTTGCGGACGGCCTGATCGACCCGCACGCTCTGGCCCCACTCCTTGTGACTCCAGCCACGGATATCACCGTTCTTTGGGGATATGACCTCAGTGGTCGCCCCCACCGCGTCCAGGGCTCTTCTCGGCTCCAGCAGCTCCGACTGTTCAAAACCATCGGTCGCGAGAATCGCCACCCGAAATCCACTTAGCGCGCCCTCTGGCATGTCGATGTCCTCCAAGCCAACACCATGGAACTTGGATTGTGGTCAGGTCGACCCCGTTGCGTCAGTGGGCTGCACTGACTCGTGCTGTGAGGAAACACTGACCCAGCCGAGAATGCGCGGCGCTGACCTATTGCAGTGGCAGGCGCGCCGTGAACTTCGTTCCGCTTTGCGGCGAGGAGACGACTGACAGTTCCCCGTTGTGAGCGCGCACGATCTGCGAACAGATGTGCAGCCCCAGTCCAAGCCCTTCCCTGCCATTGGAGGTCGAGCTTCGCCAGAATGGCTTGAAGATCTTCTCCACGCTCTCGGGCGGAATGACTTCGCCATCATTCCAGACTTCAAAGACGAACTCCCCATCATCCGTATGGGCGCTCACGCGCACCGGCTTGTCAGGCGCTCCATGGGTGAGCGCATTGGCGATCAGATTCGAAGCCACCTGCTGGACGCGCCCCAGATCACAGCGAACCTTGCGGGTAACGCTGATGTTGGTGAGAATCTGTCTGTCGGGCTGGCCATCCTGAAGCTCTTTGACGATTGATTTGAGTCCCGCATCGACGTCAGCGACCTCCGCGAGCTGCACGCCGATTCCGCCACCCAATTTGCCACGCGCAAAATCCAATACGTCATCGATCAGCGATGACATCCGCTTCGCGCTGCTCTTGATCCGCTTTGCCACCTGCAGAACGAACTGCGGGTCATCGGGATTTTTGCTCAACAGCTCACTGCCGACCATGACGGCTTGAAGAGGATTGCGCAAATCATGGCCGAGAATGGCGATGAACTGTTCACGAAGCTCGCTGGTTGCGCGCTCATCCTGCAAGGTCGCCAGTTCGCGTTCGTGTACTTCCTGGTTGTGCAACGCAAGTGCGATCAACGAGGCGAAGCGCGTGAAAATACCAATGACTTTTGGGTTGTTCACGTCAGCCGGTTCCGGATCAATGGCGCACAGGTTGCCGAAGTAACGCCCCGACCTCAGGATGATCGGGACCGACACGTAACTCTCGATCTTGTACAGACGCGGCGTATCGTGATTACAGTATTCCGGATCAGTGCTGGCGCTGTTGATCGCGATCGGCTCACCGCGATGCTTCGCTTCCAGGCACAAAGTGGTCTGGACCGGAAGCTGACCACCCACGGGGAGTCCGAAGCTGATCGAATCCTTGATCGCGCAAGCGGTCCAGCTGGTCTCCGTCACCCGTGCGACCGCCGCAAAGCGCATGCCGGTCAGATCACACAGGACTTCCAGAATCGTGGGCAATGGCTCGATGCGCGCGACCGCACTGACATCGCGCGCAATGTCGGCTGCGCTCTCGCCAGAGGTTGGCGATGCGCTATTAAGGTCTTCGCGCAATTTACGTTTCCTTAAGGTAGTCGGACCCGCACGCTTGGCATCACAAAGCAGGTCAATAATGTACTACGTGTAGGCCGGTGCGGCGGCCTGAATTGCGGTTGATGCCACGCACGGGGGCCTTACAGCTTCAGGCCTCCCCGCCGCAGCAGGTACGCCAGGGACATCCCTGCCACGAACGCAAGTCCGACATTCCACATTGAAAATGCGGCCGTTGCGAGCGCGATGAACCGCTCACTCTTGTTCGCGCCGAAGTCACAGGAACCCAAGGCCAGTTGCAGGCCGGTGAGAAACAGAATCACGCCCAGGATGGCGTGCGGCAACAGCGCGAAGAGGATGCCGACCGAGTCGCTGAATCCGATCGCCATCAGCAGCAGGATGGTGCCCAGGATGATCGGAGCACCACCGGTGCGTGCACCAAAGGCCACATGGCCCGCCATGCCCCCTGCCCCATGGCACATCGGAACCCCTCCGACAACGGCGCTCATGCAGTTCATGAGGCCTGTCGAGCTGGCGACGGAATTTTCAGTCACGGTCCGATCCGGGAACAGCCGATTGTTCTCTTCGCGAATGGCGATGATCGCATTGCCGAGGGTGAGAGGCAGTTGCGGGAGTGCGAGAAAGAGTGTGCCGATGAGCAGGTCATGCCAGGTCAGGTTGGCCAGTGCGAACGTCGGTAACTGTAGGTGCGGCCGGATTGTACGCAGGGCACCAACCGCTACTGGATCTTGTGCGATCCCGCAGACGGCGCCGAACAGCAGCAATAGAAACATCGCCGGGACGGATTTGTTGGTCAGCAGCAGCAGCGTTCCGATCAGGCCGATTGCGGCGATGAGCCAACCGCTGCTCATGAGCTTGATGCCATCGAGCATGAAGCCCATGCCCAGACCCAATACGATCCCCACCACCACGAAGCGGGGAACCCATCGCGCGACCAGATTCGCGGCTCCGGTCATTCCCAGGATCAACCAGGCAATTCCGGTCACGAGGTCCGCGCCGTAGACCGTTGCCTGGGTGATGGTTGCCGTCTGCGCCGCCTGGGTCGCGGCCACTGCCCCGATGGCCTTCATCGGCTGGACCGGAAAGGGGGTCTTGTAGCGCAGCCCCGAAATGATCATGGCGATGCCAAAGGAGAAAAGGATGCCGAAGGGATTCATTTTGACGACCGCGATGTACGCGACGACAAAAGGAATTAGCGTGCCCAGATCGCCAAAGGCACCGGCCCACTCCATTCGATTCCAGCGGTTTTGAGTGCGTGAGTGGGCGTCGCTCACTAAATGAAATCCTGCGCGGCGGGGCGCCCTGGGGGCGAGACTTGAGCCGGCCGGATTGTAAGTCGAAGCGCTATATACGCGTGGCCCCTACGCGGCTACGACCCTAAAGCGGAACTTTCCGGACCGCTTCCGTTGCCGGATTGGAGCAGCGCTGAGTGCCTATCAGGCATGGCTTCGCATCCGCGGGTGGTGGACACACCTGCTGGCGACCGTTGATGAGGCACAGATGCGCCGACGGCGGGGACATCAGATCGGGGTGCCGCGGAGTTGTGTCAACGGTGATCGGAGGACCAGGAACCGCCATGGCCTGCGCATTGCAGGTCGACACCATGATCGCTGTGCTCAAGGCCGCCCATATGACTTGCCGCATGGCGCACTCCTGCAGTTCGGACCCGGAGCAGTCTATTCCCGCCGGCTGCACTGGGCAAACTACAACCTCAATCCGGGGCCTTCATGGCTTTCCTGCGCCGAGCCCCCGCGCAATATCGGCCCTATCCTCCACGGATATCGGCCAGTGCTCGTCACAGCTGCTGCAGTACGCCTCGATTTCGGCGCCGGCTTTGAGCAACTGTCCCAGCTCCTCCCGTGTGTACCCGGACAGCACGCGATCCTGGTGGCAATTTGGGCATTCGGACGAGAACGGGCTGGGATTGTTCACGGGCTTTCCTTTTCCAAAAACATTTGTGCTCATCCCGATTGATGGGTAACACGTTATCCTAGCCTTGGTGCTTGGTACAGCCACTCGGGCGCTGGTCCTACAGTTGAGATGGCGCATGAACTCCCACGGCGTCCTCTACAACCGCTTCTTCGGTTTCGACCGGTTCTTTGCCGTAATCCTGGTGACCGGGTTGGTCCTCGTCGCGGCCCGCCAATTGGGTGCAACCAAGCTCATACAGGGAACAATAATCGTTTTGGGTGTGGCAATTGGTGGGCTCATCCTGCTGCTGAAATAGTCCCCGCCTGTGACTCTTTGGCTCGAGCCACGCCAATCGAAGTCTATTGGGGCTTGTTGCGGTTACCACAAACGAAGTAAAGAAATCGCCGCTGCGGCCGATTGTTGATGATGACCACCTGATCGGTATATCCGGAAATCGAATATCCGGCCGGACAAACTCTAGCGATAGCCGCCTTGCATGCCGGCTGCGATTCATCCTGATCGACGCACTCAATCGCCCACTGGGGTTTCCCGTCGCTAGACTTCCCCGCATGCTCTGCCCTAGGCGCGCCTGTGACACAGGCAGCGAGCACAACAGTTGAGACTGCCGCCATCGTTATCCGTTTCACCGGTCGCTCCTTGCGGTTACTGAATTTGGGGGGATCCTACGCCGCCACGCAGGCAGTAGACTTCCGGCATGACGCCTGGCCGGAGGCAATCGGAGTCCCTTCGGGCCATTCAGGCGTATCTACGGCTTGTAAGCCGGAATCGGTACAGCCATGTCCTGGAGGCCGGGCAAACCCCCGCGCGTACCGATTTCGGACCGATCCTTGAGGCGCAGACCACTACGCGGGCTCACGGCATCATCCTATCCAGGAGACAACGCCCCTATGGTGCGAGCACGTGCCTCGATGGTGCTGGCTGAAGCTATAGCTACCATCACCGCATTTCGCAGTGGCTCCAGGCGGCGCTTCCCCTGATTTCGTGTGCGCAGGCGAGTGCACGGTATGGCCTGACTTGTTGACGTAGTGGCCGTGTTCAACTAATTGAGACTCTTTTGGCGAAGGAGCGCTTGATGAATCCGCATAGAGTGGGCCTATGAAAACCAACAATGCGACAAAAGCAAGAAAACCCTTCACGATTTAGCCTCCATGCTTCCAATCATTTCAGATTCAAGACTGCCGCATTCCGCGTCCCAAAATCACTATACAGATCGCGTCTCTTCCCGAGGAAGACATAGACAGAATAGGAACATTGGATGCTGCATGCGAGGTGCTGAAAAGCTTGCAGAGGATCTGACCAATCTCGCGACCTTTGGCCTGAATGCTCCCGAGCAAGATGCGTGACAGCTGGGGCCTGCGCTTAACCCACGATCGCGCCGCCTTCGGGCGGCGTTTTGGTGTGGGGCCGCGGCCCACGCTGTGGCCTTAGCTCGGACGCAAGTAGCCAACATAACGCGACGGATGCATGAGCCATTACTGGAAAAAGTTAACTGCTTCGAGCATTGGCAAATCGCGCACTCAAGAATCGAACGAGCTGCTAGTTTTCCGATGAAACGGGCGACCCATACGCCCGAAATTCAGGGGAAGTCACTATGCGTGCTATCGCGCTACGGATGAGCGAACTCGCTGTTCTCTGCATCATCATTGCCGGTGTCGTTGCCTCCGCCCAAGCCTAGGCGATCGGGGAAAAAGATCACCCATCTGCCGACTTTCGATATGCAGCGGTTCACGGATTGACGCCCCATGACACACCGCTAGTAGTGGAGGCACTGGCAAAACTCTCGCGAGATCCCGACCGCGACGTACGGGATTGGGCTACATTTGCACTCGGAAGCCAGTTGGAATCGGATTCGCTCACGCTTCGCGCGGCGGCCGGATCAGTGCTGGGAGCCTCACAATGTGTGCCGTTGACCGCAGACGCGGAGAGCACACATAGCCTCGGAAAAGAAGACTCCTCCCGCTCCCCCACCGCCGCCACCTCCTCCGCCGCGCCGAGAAGACGGCGAATGCTCGTATGCTACGCGCGTCGCGGGAACAACGAAAAGAGTCCGAATGACCTAGCCGCGCGGCCCGATTTAAAGAAACGAAAACGCCGCCCGAAGGCGGCGCTGTCGTGGCAGGTGGGATGGGCCGACGCTTGTACCATGATGGCCCGTGGCGAATTCTTACAGCGCTGCAAACTTCAGATCGCACTTGCCGCCGTAAAGTGCGCTCACCATGTCAAAGCTATATACCGGCCTTTGTGTCCTGAGGGATACAGCGGGTGTCGTTTTCGCCGTCGCAGTTCGCGACGACAATGCCGACAATGGCAATCTCAGAAACGTGCTGTCGCCTGGCGACTATCGGGAGCGGGACATTCAGCCGGCGCTTGAGACGCTCCCGGACTGCCCGGAATAACTGTTCGTGGCAAAAAAGCACCTGGGACGATGACCATGACGGGGCCTACGCATCGCGAGCACCCGAAGCCGGGAAATTGGCGCGAGGTGATCCTGGAAGGACGCTATGCGATAAAGCTTCCACGTGAGGAGCGCCGTGCGGCTGCGATGTGCCTTAACCGTTGGGAGCGGGAGATGTGGACAGTTTGGCGCCTACAATTTGGATGGCAGCATTTATGTCCGGTGGTTTGGTCGGATCCGGATGGCCAGATTCTGATCATGCAGCGAGCCATCCAAAACGTTACGGCGGCGGAAATTGAGGCCATCTCAGAAGCAGAGACCCATCCTTGTGTAACGTGTGAGTTTAAGCCTGTGGACTGGGGCCGACTGGAGGACGGGCGTGTTGTCGTGGTCGACTACGGCTACACCTGTGACAGCGAGGAAGAGATCATGCTGCAGCGCGCCTACTACGCTGAATACATCGGGTTTTGAAAGAAGTCGCCCGCTTGGCGCTCTCTAGCCTCCGCCAATACAGGCGCACACCCGGGTGATCCGCGCTGCCACGCAGGATGGCCGTGCCTATGGACACAAAGGCCAAACGAAAACGCCGCCCGAGGGCGGCGCTGTCGTGCCGATCGTGCGGCGGCATAAGACGGTGTTGTCTACGACTAGGCGCCGCTGCGGGCGATCGGGATTCCGGCCCTGGACTAGATCTTCAATCCGATCACCGCACTCTGCTGGATTCTCGGCATTGGCGATTTCATTATGCATCCATACGTGCCATGACTGTCTTATCGCTGCTTCGACGTGGCCGCTCTCAAGGAGCAGGCGGACGTTGCCCGAAGCCTCCGCGGCCCTGCGCCTGGATAGTTCCCGAATGTGGTTGTGGTTGGGGCCATTGGTGTTGTCGTTACTCATGACTGCACCTCTGCCTTCAGCATCGCGACGCAGTCCAAATCGCCCATGGCCGCGCTCAGTATCTCGTGCGCGGCCCCCAAAGCACCTTGTATGTCGCCCGCGTCTTCAAGGCCGGCGGCCGCTTGCATACTGACGGCCATGAAGGACAAAACGTTACAAATGCGGCCTTGTGCCGTATCGAGGCGCTTTTCCAGGATGCTGCGATCGGGCAGCGCTGGGGACTTGAGGGAACGGTTAGACTTCTCTCGTGTGGCCATGATCAGCACCTCTGATGTTGGTGAGAAATACCAACCGAAGACTGACGAGGTGCGAGGTCAAACCGAAAGTGGACACGGTCAGTTCGCTGAATGGTCAAAATGTATGGTCGGAACGCCGAGATTCGAACTCGGGACCCCTTGCACCCCATGCAAGTGCGCTACCAGACTGCGCCACGTTCCGAACTTAAGACTGAAGAGCCGATTCAAGCACCGGTGGAGACGGCCGGCGCGGGGGTGGGATTATAGCGGCTCGTCGTTAGCGGCGCAGCAGCTTGAGTACTTCCTCGAGCTCGAGCCGAAGCTGCCGGACGATCTGCTGGCTTTGGCTGACGTCGGTGCGGGCTTCTTCGCCACCAAGCTTGTTACGCGCACCACCGATGGTGAAGCCCTGCTCGTACAGCAGGCTGCGGATCTGGCGGATGACGATCACGTCCTGGCGCTGGTAATAGCGGCGGTTGCCACGACGCTTTACGGGCTTCAGCTGCGGGAATTCTTGCTCCCAATAACGCAGGACGTGCGGCTTCACGCCGCACAGATCACTGACTTCACCGATGGTGAAGTAACGCTTGCCGGGAATCGGCGGCAGCGTGTCGTTATTCTTTGGCTCCAACATAGGCCTCGACCCGCGCTTTCAGTTTTTGCCCAGGACGGAACGTTACGACACGGCGTGCCGTAATCGGAATCTCTTCGCCCGTTTTCGGATTGCGCCCCGGGCGCTGATTCTTGTCCCGGAGATCAAAGTTTCCGAAGCCGGACAACTTCACCTGCTCGCCATTTGAGAGCGCGGCACGCACTTCTTCAAAAAACAGGTCCACCAGCTCGCGCGCTTCGCGCTTGTTGAGGCCCAGCTGATTGAACAGCGCCTCCGCCATCTCAGCCTTCGTGAGAGCCGTCATAGGCTTATTCTCGTATTCTCGCATCCAGGTTCTCACGCAGATCAGCCACCACGGCCGCCACTGCGCGGTCTACTTCGTCGTCAGTTAGCGTGCGAGAAATATCTTGGAAAATCAAGCCCAAGGCAATGCTTTTTCGCCCTTTTTCTATGCCTGTGCCACGATATACGTCAAATACGCGCACATAACGCAGGGGGCCTGACCCCGATAAGAGTACACGCTCGCGAAGAGCACTGAAAGTGACATTCTCGGGTACGACCAAGGCGAGGTCCCGACGCACCTGCGGGAAGCGCGAAATCTCCGTTCCCTGCGGTACTCGCACCCGCAACGCAACAAGGTCAACCTCGAACAGCACCGGTGCCTGAGTGAATCCCAGTTCGCGCACCAGCCTTGGATGCAGCTCACCGAGCCAGCCTGCGACGGCCCCGGCGCGCATGACGCGCGCGGTGCGCCCCGGGTGCAGGCACGACAGGGACGCGGCCTCGAAGCCGAACTCCTCGGCCGCGCCGGTCGCCGCCAGCAGCGCTTCCAGATCGGCCTTGAGGTCAAAGAAGTCGAGGGGCTCACGGGATTCACTGCTGCCCCACTGCTCAGGAAGACGCTTGCCGGTGGCAATGGCCGCCAGTGAATCCACTTCGCTGACCTTGCCATCCTGCACGAGGAAGCGCGCGCCGTGGCCAAACAGCCGGATGCGATCCTGCTGGCGACGCTGATTCTCAAGCGCCGCGCGAACCAGGCCGGGCCACAGCGAGACACGCATGACCGACAGATCCGAGGCGATCGCATTCGTCAGCGTCAAAGTCTCGGCATTCGGAAACAGCAGCGTCTGCAGAGCCGGGTCGATGAAGGCGAAGGTGATGGCTTCGTGGTAGCCGCGCGCCACCAATGCGTCTAGCAGCGCGCGCTCCTGCGGAATCTCCTCCGGCAAGGGCAGGAAAGCCTGCTGGCGCAGCGCCGGACGCTCTGGAATTGCCGCGAAACCCATGATGCGCGCGACCTCCTCAATCAGGTCCTCCTCGATCGTGATATCGAAACGATGCGCAGGCGGCACCACGTTCCAACCTTCGTTGAGTACCGTCACCCGCATCTGCAGGTTCAACAGGATCGAGCGCACTTTACCGTCCGGTACCGCGATACCGAGCAGACGCGTCAGCCGGTCACGACGCAGTTGCACCGGCGCTCGCACCGGCAAGCGCGCGGCTTCCTCGGTCACCACCAGCGGACCCGGCTGACCGCCGGAGATCTGCAGCAGCAAGGCGGTGGCGCGCTCCATGGCCCGTGCCTGGCCGGACGGATCGACGCCGCGCTCGAAACGCTGGCTCGCATCGGTGTGCAGTCCGAGCCGACGTGCGCGGCCGCGGATGGCCTCGGGCGCAAACCACGCGACCTCCAGAAACACATCGCGCGTGTGGGCGCTGACCGCCGTGCGCTCACCGCCCATCACTCCGGCCATTCCGATCGCTCCGGCCTCATCGGCGATCACGAGCATGTCGGCCTCGAGCGCTACCTCGCGGCCATCGAGCAGCGTGAGTGATTCGGACTTGCCGGCCATGCGGGCGCTGATCTCGCCGGACACCTTGGCCAAATCGTAGGCGTGCATCGGCTGGCCGAGCTCCAGCAACACATAGTTGGTGACATCCACGGCCGGACTGATCGAGCGCACCCCGGCACGGCGCAGCCGTTCGCGCAGCCACGGCGGCGTCGGCTTCGTATTGTCGATGCCGCGGATCACGCGGCCGACGAATTTCGGGCAGGCGGCCGCGGATTCGAGCCGCACGTCGTGGCTGTCACTGAGCACATTGCCCACCGCCTCACCGGCGGGGCCGCGCAATGGCGCATCCGTCAGTGCCGCCAGTTCGCGCGCCACCCCGATGATCGACATCGCATCACCGCGGTTCGGTGTCACGTTCAATTCCAGCGTGACGTCATCTAAGTCCAGATACTCGCGCAGCAAGGCGCCGAGCGGCGCATCGTCCGGCAGTTCGAGGATCCCGACGCTGTTGTCGGCGAGCCCGAGCTCCTTGGCCGAACACAACATGCCGAATGATTCCACTCCACGCAGTTTCGCCGTGCCGATCGTCACGCCACCGGGAAGTTGCGCATCCACGGTGGCCAGTGCGGTGCGCAGCCCCGCGCGCGCATTGCTGGCGCCACAGACAATCTGCACCGTGGACTGTGCTCCGGTCGTTACCTGGCACACCCGCAGCTTGTCCGCCTGCGGATGCGGAACCGCGCTCACGATCTGCGCCACGACCACTCCGGTGAAGGCGGGGGCCGCGGGGGTCAGGGATTCAAGCTCAAAGCCGGCCATGGTCAGACGCGCGCCCAGTTCGGACGCCGTCCAGGGGACGTCGACCCACTCGTTCAGCCATGAAATCGGGACTTTCATGATGGGTTGCGTCAGAACGCCGGGAATTGTTCTAAGAAGCGCAGATCGTTCTCGAAGAACAACCGCATGTCATTGACGCCGTAGCGCAGCATCGCCAGGCGATCGATGCCGGCGCCGAAGGCGTAGCCGCTGTAGCGCTCCGGGTCCACGCCGCTCGCCTTGAGCACATTCGGGTGCACCATGCCGCAGCCGCAGATCTCCAGCCAGCCGGTGTGTTTGCACACACGACAACCCGCGCCGTCGCAGAACACACAGGACATATCGACTTCGGCGGAGGGCTCGGTAAACGGGAAGTACGAGGGCCGCAGCCGCATCGCCAGGTCGCGTTCGAAAAACGCTTCGACAAAGCCATGCAGGATGGCCTTCAGGTTCGCGAAGCTGATGTTCTCATCCACGACCAGCCCCTCGAGCTGATGGAACATCGGCGAGTGCGTGACATCCGCATCGCTGCGGTAGACACGCCCGGGGGCAATCACGGCCAATGGCGCGCCGCGCGCCAGCAGCGCCCGGATCTGCACCGGCGAGGTGTGGGTGCGCAGCAGCCGGCCGTCCGCAAAATAGAAGGTATCGTGCATCGCGCGCGCCGGATGATCGGCCGGGATGTTCAGTGCCTCGAAATTGTGGAAGTCATCCTCGATTTCCGGACCTTCCGCGACCGCAAAACCGGCACTGCGGAAAAAAGCTTCGATGCGCAGGCGCGCGCGGGTCACCGGATGCAGCGCCCCGCGCTGCTCGCCGCGGCCCGGCAGGGTGACATCGATGCGCCCGGATGCCAGACGCGCCTCATCTTCACTGCGCTCCAGCTGCACACGCCGGTCCTCCAGGGCCTCCTGCACGCGCACTTTGGCTTCATTGATGCGGGCGCCCGCAGCCGGACGCTCAGCGGCGGGGAGCGCGCCCAGGGCCTTCAGCTGCTCGGTGAGCCCGCCCTTCTTGCCCAACCAGCGCACCCGGCAGTCCTCGAGGGCCGGCAGCGCGCTGCACGAAGCGACTTCGCGCAGCGCCTGTTCCACGACGGCAGCCAGATCGCTCACGGCTGCTCGGATCAGGCCGCTTTCGCGGTTTCGAGTGCTGCCTTGGCCTGATTAGCGATCGCACCGAAAGCATCCGTATCGTGCACGGCGAGATCCGCCAGCATCTTGCGGTCGATTTCGATACCGGCCCGGTTGAGGCCGTCGATCATGCGACTGTAGTTGAGACCGTAAATGCGGGCCGCGGCATTGATGCGCGCAATCCACAGGGCGCGGAACTCACGCTTCTTCGCGCGACGATCGCGATAGGCGTACTGACCGGCCTTGATGACCGCCTGCTTGGCGGCGCGGAAAACCTTGCGACGGGCGTTGTAGTAGCCCTTCGCCTTTCCCAGAACTTTATTGTGGCGGGCTCGCGCCGTCACACCACGCTTGACTCGTGCCATGGATTCTCTCCGTAAGCGAAATGACTAGTGATTCGGCAGCAGCGCAGGCAAACGCCCGGCATCGGCCTTATCAATGAGACTGCTGCCACCTGATCGCAGGTGACGCTTGCGCTTGCGGTCCTTATGACCGAGGTTATGGCGGCGGCCGGCGGAATACGCCTTGTAGCCCTTCGCAGTCTTGCGAATACGCTTGGCCGCAGCCCGGTTGGTCTTCAACTTGGGCATGTTCGAACTCCTATTTGTATAGCCCCGTTCGTAAGGCGCCTTGCGGCACCCACTGGCGGGCGAACGACACTGGCATGCGGCCCTTACGAGCCGTCACGCTTCGTGGCGTTACTTCTTTTTCGGTGCAAAGACCATGATCATCTGCTTGCCTTCCATCATCGGGTTCTGCTCGATCGTGCTCAAGGGAGCCAGATCTGCTGAAACCCGCGCCAGAAGCCTGCGGCCGATATCCTGGTGCACCATTTCACGGCCGCGGAACCTCAAGGTTACCTTGGCCTTATCACCTTCGGTCAGGAAGCGGGTGAGATTACGCAGTTTGACCTGATAATCGCCCTCTTCCGTACCCGGTCGGAATTTTACTTCCTTGACCTGAATCTGCTTCTGCTTGCGCTTCGCCGAATGGGCCTTCTTGTTCGCTTCGAACAGGAACTTCCCATAGTCCATGATGCGCACGACCGGCGGTTCAGCCGTCGGAGACACCTCGACGAGGTCCAGTTCAGCGGCCGTGGCCATCGCCAGGGCGTCAAATCGGGTCATTACGCCGGCCTGGGAACCGTCCGCTGCGATCACCCGCAGTTGGGGCGAAGTGATCTCGTCGTTGCGCCGGACGCGCTTGGATGCAATAGCGATGCGTCAATCCTCCAAAGTTCGGCGACCGTGGCTGCTGAGTTCGACCTGCAGGCGTTCGAGGAACGTCTCCACAGACATCGCACCCAGATCCTTGCCGCCACGTGTGCGCACTGCAAGCTGGTTTGCGGCGACTTCTTTGTCGCCAACAACAATCAAGTATGGGACACGCTGAAGCGTGTGCTCGCGGATCTTAAGGCCGATCTTCTCGTTCCGCAAGTCAGTTATGGCCCGAAGCCCCTGTTTCTTAAGAGTTTCCGCGACCTGGGTGGCATAATCGGCCTGCCGCTCGGTGATGTTCAGGACCACGACCTGCTCCGGGGCCAGCCAGGTCGGGAGCTTCCCGGCGTGGTGCTCGAGCAGAATCCCGATGAATCGCTCCATGGAGCCGACGATGGCCCGATGCAGCATGGCCGGCACGTGGCGGCTCGAATCGGCCCCGACATACTCGGCGCCTAGGCGCGAGGGCATCATGCAGTCGATCTGGATGGTGCCGAGCTGCCAGGTGCGTCCGATCGCATCCTTCAGGTGATATTCGATCTTTGGCGCATAGAAGGCGCCCTCGCCCGGGAGCTCCTCCCAGTGGACCCCGGCGGCCGCCAGCGCCTTGCGCAGCATGCCTTCGGTCAGATCCCAGAACTCATCCGAGCCGATGCGCTTGTCCGGCCGCAGCGCGATCTTGATCTGCAGGTCCTTGAAGCCAAAGTCCTCATAAACCGCCAGCGCCTGACGGTGGAAGGCCGTCACTTCCGCCTCGATCTGCTCCTGGGTGCAGAAGATATGCCCGTCATCCTGGGTGAAGCCGCGCACGCGCAGGATGCCGTGCAGGCCACCCGAGGGCTCGTTGCGATGACAGGCGCCGAACTCGCCGTAACGCAGCGGCAGATCGCGGTAGCTGTGCAGGCCGTGATTGTAGATCTGCACGTGGCCCGGACAGTTCATCGGCTTCAACGCATAGGTGCGCTTCTCCGACTCGGTGAAGAACATGTTGTCCTGGTAGTTGTCCCAGTGTCCGGACTTCTTCCACAACGATACGTCGAGTACCTGCGGGCCGCGCACTTCCTGATAACCCGAATCGCGGTACACGCCGCGCATGTACTGCTCGATGGCCTGCCATATCGCCCAGCCCTTCGGATGCCAGAACACCAGGCCCGGTCCTTCCTCCTGGGTGTGGAACAGGTCGAGCTCGCGGCCGATGCGCCGGTGATCGCGCTTCTCGGCCTCTTCGATGCGCTTCAGGTACTCATCGAGCTGCTTGCGGTCGGCCCACGCCGTACCGTAGATCCGCTGCAGCATTTCGTTGCGCGCATCGCCGCGCCAATAGGCACCGGCGACTTTGGTGAGCTTGAAGGCGGTGAGCTTGCCGGTCGAGGGCACGTGCGGCCCGCGGCACAGATCGACCCAGTCGCCCTGCCCATACAGCGAGATCGCCTCCCCGGCCGGAATGCTGGCGATGATCTCGGCCTTGTAGTGCTCGCCCAAGCTCTTGAAGTACTCGACCGCCGCGTCCCGGTCCATGACCCGGCGCGTGACCTTTTCATCCGCCTGCGACAGCTGCGTCATGCGCGCTTCGATCGCCGCCAGATCCTCGGTCGTGAAGGGACGCTTGTAGGCGAAGTCGTAGAAGAACCCGTCTTCGATCACCGGGCCGATGGTGACCTGGGCCTCCGGGAACAGCTGCTTGACCGCCTGCGCCAACAGATGCGCCGTGGAGTGACGGATCACCTCCAGGCCGGCCGGATCCTTCGCGGTGATGATCGACAGCTTCACGTCGTGATCAATGACGAAGGAGGTATCGACGAGCTTCTCGTCCACGCGACCGGCCAGGGCGGCCTTGCGCAGCCCCGCCCCGATACTCGCCGCCACCTCGTCCACCGTCACCGCGTGGTCGAACTGGCGCTGACTGCCATCCGGCAATGTCACGACAGGCATGGATGTTCCAACCGTCTCAAGAAAAAGGGCGCCCAATATTCATCGGCGCCCCGGTTCAAATCTGGTAGGCGCGAGTGGGATCGAACCACCGACCACCACCATGTCAAGGTGATGCTCTACCACTGAGCTACGCGCCTGCTGTTTCCTTCGCCGAAGCGGTCTGAGCGAAGGGGACCGGCACGATACCGAAGCCTGCCGGGGTAGGCAAGCGAACTACCGAACTTCCAAGCACTTACGCATCATCCCGCCAACCCCAGCTCAATCTGCTTGAGCTTTTCGATCTGATCGCGCAGCTGGGCCGCCTCCTCGAACTCCAGCTCCCGGGCCTTGGCGAACATCCGGGTTTCCAGCTGCTTGATCTGCCGCACGATGGCCGCCGGCCCAAGATTCACCGCAGCCCCCCCCTGCTGCGCTGCCACGCCCCGCTCCTTACCGCGGCGCTTGCCGGCCGGTTGGGGTGCCGAGGAGCGCGCACCCTCCATGATGTCCGCGACGCCCTTGACGATGCCGCGAGGCGTGATGTTGTGCAGCGCATTGAACTCGAGCTGCTTGTTGCGGCGTCGCTCGGTCTCATCCAGCGCCCGCTGCATCGAGCCGGTCACCCGATCCGCATACAGGATCGCCCGTCCGTTGATATGGCGGGCCGCCCGCCCGATGGTCTGGATCAGGGAGTTATCCGAGCGCAGGAAGCCCTCCTTGTCGGCATCCAGGATGGCCACCAGGGCCACCTCCGGCATATCCAGGCCTTCCCGCAGCAGATTGATGCCCACCAGCACATCGAAACGGCCAAGTCTCAGATCGCGAATGATTTCGCTGCGCTCCACAGTCTCGATGTCCGAGTGCAGATAGCGCACCCGCACCTCGTGGTCATGCAGGTAATCGGTCAGATCCTCGGCCATGCGCTTGGTGAGCACCGTGATCAGCACGCGCTCGTTGCGTGCCGCGCACAGATTGATCTCCGAGAGCACATCATCCACCTGGGTGCGCACCGGTCGCACCTCGACTTGCGGATCGACCAGGCCGGTCGGCCGTACGAGCTGCTCAACTACCTGTGCCGCATGCGACTTCTCGTAGCTGCCGGGGGTCGCCGACACGAAAATCATCTGGGGTGCGAGCTGCTCGAACTCTTCGAATTTCAGCGGGCGATTATCCAGCGCCGAGGGCAGCCGGAATCCGTATTCGACCAGCGTCTCCTTGCGCGAGCGATCGCCCTTGTACATGGCTCCGAGCTGCGGGATCGTCTGGTGGCTCTCATCGATGATGAGTAGCGCATCGCGCGGCAGGTAATCAAAAAGACAGGGTGGCGGATCGCCGGGGTTGCGCCCCGACAGATATCGAGAATAGTTCTCGATCCCGGCGCAGTACCCGACCTCCTGCATCATTTCCATATCGAACATCGTGCGCTGCTCGAGACGTTGGGCCTCGAGCAGCTTGCTGGCATCGCGCAGCTGCGCCAGCCGTTCGCGCAGGTCGTTACGGATCTGGTCGACCGCGCCGATCACCCGCTCCCGCGGCGTGACGTAGTGGGTGCCGGGATAAATCGTAAAACGCGGTGTCTTGCGTGAGACCTGACCCGTCAGCGGGTCAAAAATCGATATCGAATCAATGGTCTCATCGAATAGTTCGATGCGCACCGCTTCACGGCTCGATTCGGCCGGGAACACGTCGATCACATCGCCGCGCACCCGGTACGTCCCTGCCGTCAGGTCCAGTTCGTTGCGCGTGTACTGCATGTCCGCCAGCCGCCGCAGCAGGCGGCGCTGATCCATGCGATCGCCGCGCACGATGTGCAGCACCATCGACAGATAGGCCTGGGGATCACCCAGGCCGTATATCGCCGAGACCGTGGCGACAATAATTGCATCGGAGCGCTCCAGCAGCGCCTTGGTGGCCGACAGGCGCATCTGTTCGATGTGCTCGTTGACCGAGGAGTCCTTTTCTATATAGGTGTCGGTCGAGGGTACGTAGGCTTCGGGCTGGTAATAATCATAATAAGAAACAAAGTATTCGACCGCATTGTTCGGAAAGTAGTCGCGAAATTCCCCGTATAGCTGCGCTGCGAGCGTCTTGTTATGCGCCAGCACCAGCGTCGGGCGCTGCACCCGTTCAATGACTTGGGCCACTGAGAATGTTTTCCCGCTTCCGGTGACTCCCAGCAGCGTCTGGTGCGCCAGTCCGCTGGTCAGACCGTCGGTCAGTTTCTCGATGGCCTCGGGCTGGTCGCCCGCCGGCTCATAATCAGAACGGAGTTTGAACGGCAAGCGTTCCATCGAATTTCCCGGTGTGCGTCACTTAAGTCGTGTGGCATTGGTGACCACGGACGCAATCCCGTAATATACGTGTGCCTGCACACCTTCGCGACGCCTTCAGGAATTCATGAGCCTACAAGTTTCACGACGCGCGCAGCGCGTCAAGCCCTCGCCCACTTTGGCGGTTACGGCACGCGCCGCGCGCCTCAAGGCCGAGGGTCACGATGTCATCGGCCTTGGCGCCGGTGAGCCGGACTTCGACACGCCCGTGCATATCGCCCAGGCTGGCATCGATGCCATCAAGAGCGGTTTCACGCGCTATACGAACGTCGACGGCACCAATGAGCTCAAGGACGCGATTATCGCCAAGTTCAAGCGCGATAACGGCATTGAGTACGAGCGCCCGCAGATTCTGGTCTCCAGCGGTGCCAAGCAGACTCTATATAACCTGTGCATGGCCATCCTGGATCCGGGCGATGAGGCAATCATCCCGGCCCCGTACTGGGTGTCCTACCCGGACATGGTGCTGCTGTCCGACGGTCTGCCGGTCATGCCGTTCGCCGGTGCGGCGCAGGGCTACAAGATCACCCCGCGTCAGCTCGCCACCTCGATCACGCCGAAGACCCGCCTCGTATTGCTGAACAGCCCCTGCAATCCGACCGGCGCGGCGTATTCGCGCGCAGAACTGCGCGCCCTCGGAGAGGTCCTGCTCAATCATCCGCGCATCGTCATCGGCACCGACGACATGTACGAGAAGATTTTCTGGGATGCGGAACCGTTCTGCAGCCTGCTCACGGCAGTGCCGGAGCTCTACAACCGCACCGTCACGATCAACGGCGTGTCGAAGGGCTATGCCATGACGGGCTGGCGCATCGGCTACTGCGGCGGCCCGCGCGAGATCATCACCGCGATGTCCACCATCCAGGGCCAGTCGACTTCGAATGCTTCCAGCATTTCGCAAAAGGCGGCGACCATCGCGCTCAATGGCGATCAGGCCTGCGTCGCGAAAATGAATGATGCCTTCAAGGAACGTCATGACTTCATCGTGCAGGGGCTGAACAGCCTGCCCGGGGTGTCATGCGTGCCCGGCGCCGGTACGTTCTACGCGTTCGCGGACGTCAACAAGGCGATGGCGAGCCTCGGATGCCGCGATGACGGCGAGTTCGCCGAGCTGCTGCTCACGCAGGGCGGCGTTGCGGTGGTGCCGGGGGGCGGCTTCGGCGCCCCGGGGCATATCCGTCTGTCATTCGCCTGCAGCATGACAACGCTAGAGCAGGCGCTGGAGCGCATGCGACGGGTCATTACCGGCGGGGTTCCGGCCGGACAGGCGCCGATGGCTGCGACGGGCTAAGTTCGACCGGGAAATGGCCTGGGCCCCTGCTCAGGCCAAGTTCCAGTCCGGGTTGCTTGACGGCGGCGCGGCGCATCCGCAAAATCCGCCGCTCTTCGATTTCACCTCAGTGTTCCTCGGTAGCTCAGCGGTAGAGCGTCGGACTGTTAATCCGTTGGTCGTTGGTTCGATTCCAACCCGGGGAGCCAATTAAATCAAACACTTAGGCAAATTTCAAGCCTCGCACAAAATCTGACTCAGTCATTCATGGGCAGTATGTTGGCAGTATGGATTTGGCTGCCGGTAGACATCGGTAGATCCGCATGGACGGATTGAGTGGGCGTGTGACGCCTACAAAATGACCGGTCGTGCACTTGGTTACGAACTTCGCTGAAGGCTGAGCACGGACACTGCGGTACGTCCCCTACCTTCGAATCGAGCTCAGGCGGTGCGTTGAAGGTCCTTTTGCCTCGCGACCATCAAAATCGGCACGGGCTCCTTCGATGTCCTTGCGATTCATGGCGGCCCAGCGGGCCATTCTCTTCAACGGTCTTTAGCAATTTCTTGCCCAACGGAGTGAGTGAGTCCTACCGGCGCCGGCAGCCCGGCCTTGCGAAGAGGTGAACAATGCGGATTATGAGAAGTCTCTGGGCAGCGCCCCATCGGCTTGATCGAATGATGGCGGAGATCGTGTCCCGGGAAGTGGTGTACGAGTCGTGAGTTCTGGCTCGGTTGCACTCGTGCTTAGCTGACCACTGCGGACAGCCGAGCGGATTGATTGTCTGTCAGAGTCTGCAAGCCTTCAAGTTGCATGTAGCGACGTTGCAGCGCCCACTCATCGCTCTGTTCCAGTAGCAATGCTCCGACGAGCCGCGTGATGGCCGCTTCGTTGGGGAAGATCCCCACGACATCGGTGCGACGTTTGATCTCGGCATTGACTCGCTCGAGCGGGTTGGTCGAGTGGAT
>DASYER010000036.1:0-22785 GCA_036498905.1 Steroidobacteraceae bacterium
TAAACGCGCTGCTCCTGGCCGTCGCCGTGGAACAGCTGGGCAAACGCCTGCTCGATCTTCGCGTGCGTCTCGGCGTCGCTGCGCCCCAAGCGCTGCGTGAACAGATCCTGATACTGATGGGTTTTGAAGGCGCCCTCGCCAGCATTCGGCGCGGCCGCCAGCAGCACCGGGCCGGCAAGGAGCTGCAGGCCGGCCGCGATCAGCCCGCGAGCCATGACCGATCGAATCCTACTTTTCATACCAGACTGATCCGCTGTTCGGGCCCCAGCCGCAATGACCGCACCGGCCTGCCCGGCCTCAGCAGCCGCAGCTGCTGAACGCGCGCATCGATGCTGAGGAGGGACAGGAACTGTCCGGATTCCCCCGTGATCACGCGCGCCGCGCCACCCTCGATTCGCCCCAGCCATTTTCCATCCAGTCGCAGATCGGCGCCCTGCGAGTCATAAGCCATTTGTGCGCGGTGCCGCGTGTCGGTGCGAAGCGTGAAACGGGCACCCTTTGCTGCCGGGTGACCGGGACGCACCTGCCAGTTCAGCTGCCGACCCGACTCGCACACCCCGGCAAGCCGCCAGGTGAAATCGACCATCACCAGTGCCGCCGGTGAGTAGCCGGGCGCACCATCGGCAGTGAATCGGGCGGTGAGCGGATCGGCCTGCTGCCTGAAGGTCCCGTCCTTCATCAGCGCCTCACACCAATTGTTCATCAGCTGCGCATGCGCAGCTGATTTTCCATAGTGATCGAACCATCTTCCGGTACGCAAGGCCGTCAGGGCCTGCGCCGCGCCACCCCAGGAGTTGGCCGGAATCGGCCGCACGAACAACGGGTCATCGAGGGCCACCGATGGCAGCGGCAGCGGGGCCCAGAATGCGCGTGGATCGTGCAGTTGCCGGGACCACAGATTCTCGAATGTCGCCTGATCCACGACATGCTCACCGCACACGCGACTGAGAATGTCACAGCGTATCTTGACGTATTCGCCCGATGCATCGAGATCGTAGAAGGCCGCATCCTGCGGTCGATACAGACGCGCGAACATCGCGGCGCGCAGGCGCTGCGCCTGCTCCTGCCAATGCGCGGCCTGACTCGCCAGCCCCAGTGCCTGCGCCATCTGTCCCAGGGCGACGCGCGCACCATATGTGGTCGCCGACAGGTCCGGACACAGCCGCGGCAACTTCAGACCCGGGGCGAACTGCTTCGCATCGCCCTGCGGGCATTGGACGGGAATACCCCGCCAGCGCGGGCTGTTGTCCTGGCCGGTGTCAAAGGTGCAGAAGCCCTCGGTCAAGCCGGTGCCGCGCAAATTGCGATAGCGCTGCAACCACTCATCCCAGCGCACGCCCGCGTCGTAGGCTTCATGGAGCAACTCATCATCGCCCGTGGCCAGCGCGAGCTCCCAGGCGGTCGCGGCAATGGGCACCACCATCTGTATCTGGCCGAAGCCGGTTTGCGAGCGTTTGTTGTTGCAGGGAATCTGGCCATCGGCGCGCTGCAGGGCAAAGAAGCAGCGATGACTGTCGCGGGCCACATCGGGTCTGAACTTGCGATACACCAGCGACTCATGCGGGCCGCACTCCAGCCAGATCCCCTGGTACGCGGCGCCTTCGATCAACACAGGTTTGGCGTAGCGCGGCAGGGTCTGCACGTTCGCGGCCAGTACCCCGAGGGCCTTGTCATAGGCCAACTGCCACGCGGCATCCTGCGTGTTGAATTCGGGTGCATCCTCGGACTGCTCGGGGGCGCAGCGGGCCGGCGCAATGCGCGCCATTGCGCCCGCGGCCAGCGCAGTACCGGCTGCCATGAAGCGGCGGCGATTCATTCGTCGTGCCCGACGTGAAACCAGTCGACGTCGACATAGCCGGCCGCGGCGGACGTGTCCGTGGGCTGCGGCGGGGTCTTGATGAAGGTGAACAGACCCGGGCGGCTGCCCTTCCACCACGAGAATTTGCTCAGCGCAGTCGCCGGCCCGAACGATTCGAATGGCGCATCAGCGCCCTGCGCATAGGCGAACCGCACCGCCTGATCCGCGCTGACCTGCGCCCTAAGCTCGATCGCATCCTCGGTCAGGCTCGGACCACGTGTTTCGACGCCGGCCGACGCGAAGGTCAGATAAGTGAAGCCGGCATCGCGCACCACGCCGATCCAGGTTGGTCTGAACCCGAACAGAACCAGCCCGGCTCGCTGCTGCTCGGCAAGATGAGCGATCTCAAGTCGAGCGGTGAGCGTCATCGAGGGCCCCTGCAGTATCTGCGTCAGGGTATTGCGCGCCGTCACCAGATACTGCGCCGGCGCGGCGGTGAGCCGCAGGTAGCCCGGGCGTGCGCTCAGGCTCCACCGGCGGTCATCCGGATTGTGGTTCCACTCCCACTGCAGCCCGAGGGTCGGCGCGTTGAATTCATCCGCGTCCTGAAGGTGGTATTGCGGCGCCTGCGGGTCCTGGGTCGGCACGGCGTGCCCGACGACGGGCTGACCCTGTAACTGCTTGCCGATCGGATCGCCGATGACGGGCCAGTCATCGCGCCAGCGCACCGGCTCCAGATAGGTGATGCGGCCGAAGGCCCCGGTACTGTTGAAGTGCACGAACCAACCCTGGTGTGCCGGTGTCTCCACATACCCACCCTGATGCGGCCCCAGAATGCCGCTCTGACCCGGGACCAGCACGACCCGCGATTCGAAGGGTCCGTAGATATTGCGCGAACGCAGCACTGCCTCACCGCCGGTGCCGACGCCGCCGATCGGGGCAAAGACAAAGTACCAGCCATTGCGCTTGTACAGTTTCGGCCCCTCGATCACCGGCAGATGCACGCGGTCCTCGACTATGGTCTTCCCCTCATCGAGTACGCGCATGCCATCGCGGCTCAGCCGATGCAGAATCAGGGAACCCGCACCCACCTTCGCATGCACCAGGTAGGCACTGCCGTCCGTATCCCAGAACGGACAGGGATCCTCGTACCCGGGTCCGGACAGCACCGTGACGGGCGCCGACCACGGCCCTTCCATATGCGTCGCCGTGCTGACGAAAATGCCCTCGTCCGGTGTCGGCCAGTACACATAGAACTTGTGATCGTGGTAGCGCAGGGACGGCGCCCAGACCCCGCCCCCATACCGCAGGCCCGCGCCGACCGGACCGGCAGTGGCGTCGGTGAGTGCAAACGGCGGCACCATGTTGTAGCCGGGCGCGAAAGTAAGCCGGGGCAGAACGTGCCCCACGATTCGCCAGTGGACCAGATCCAGCGACTGGAGAATGGGAATGCCCGGCGAGAAATGAAAGCTCGATGACACCAGGTAGTAACGCTTGCCTACCCGCAGCACATCCGGATCAGAGTAGTCCGCGTAGAGAATCGGGTTGTGATACGTCGCCCCCTCCGCCGCCGCGCCGCGAACCGACAGTGCAACCGCCACGCACATCAGCGCCACACTCACCGCAAGCTTCGCGCAGCGCAACATCACCCCGTCCGGCCGATACAGACATTCCGGGCATCCAGATCCGCGAGGACCATGGGCCTTGGGTCATGGCCGCGAACTGCAAATCGGACCGACGTCAAAGTCAGCCCGTCGATGTGCCGTGCCCACAGTCCGTACGCCGGCGCAACATCCTTGATCATGGGCGCATCCGGATAGGTGTCGCGCATTTCCGCGATGCTGTCCTGGCCGGGAACGGGCTTGTCGGCCGCGGCCATCTCAAGCGTCACATCGCGCAGCGCGACATCCCGTATGTGCCGCTCCGGCAGCCCCATGAAGTACGAGCCGCGCGCGCCATTGTCCGCACCGCTGATCTGGTCAAAGACGATGCGACGCAGCCTTCCGGGCTGCGGCCTGCGCTCTTCGGGACGCACGCGACCGCGATCCCCCAGGCGCAGAAACAACGGCGTGTCCGCACGCGCGATGTCGATATGCCGGGCATAGACATTCTCCGCGACACCCCCATCGACGATTTCCCATGAAATGCCGGACTCGGCCCGCCGCCGGTTGATGGCCGGCATGTCGGCGGCCGGGCCGCCGATCTGCAGATTCTGGATCAGCACATTGCGAAACGCACTTTGCGAATCGGTGCCGAGCTTGACGGCATTGCAGGTGCTGTAGATGCGGCAGTTCTCGACCAGCACCTCCTCGGTCGCCCGCTCGGCCGCCCCCTTGAAGCACAGTCCGTCATCCTCGGAGTTGATCCGGCAGTTGCGGACAAGGACCCTGCGACAGCCATCGATGTCGCAGCCGTCGTTGTTGAAGTTGGCCTGATTCTGCACGCGGATGTCTTCGATCAGCAGATCCTGGCAATGCAGGTAGTTCTGCATCCAGCACGGCGAGTCCTTCAGGAACAGTCCCTGGATGTGCACCTGCTGGCAATCGATGATGCGGATCAGAAACGGCCGTCCGGGCGTGGCACCGATGGTTTCCAGACCCGGAAAATTTGTCTTCGTGCCACGACCATCGATGATGCCTTCACCGCACAAGGCGACATTGCGGCAGCCCTGCGCAAAAATCAGCGACTGATTCACGCCCATGTTGCTGTCCATGACCGTCGGCCGGCGCGCAATCCGCGCCGGATAGTCCTTAAGATCCAAGCTGGCGAGCAGGCGCGCGCCCTTGGCGACCCTTAGCCGGATGTGGCTGCGCAGTTCCAGCGTGCCGCTGACATAGTCGCCTTGCGCCAGATCGACCGTGCCGCCTCCGCGCCGCGCGAGCGAATCGATCGCGGCCTGGATAGATCCGGTTGCCAGGGGCTGGCCGGCCGCGAACCCGAACTGCTCGGGCCGTGCGATGCGATTCGGACCGCGCCAGGGCGCAAGGTGGGCGCGCAGTCGAGCGGCCATTGCCTGCAGATCGGAATCCAGCTTCGTGGCCCACGACGGAAATGACGACTCGCAGCGGCTCCAGCAAGGGGACGCGAGACCGAGGGCCATCAGGCCTAAGGTGAATCCGCGCCGTTTCATCCCAGTACCCGCGTCACGCGCTCAAGTTTGGGGCTCAGGATGTGAATCACCAGAAGCGCCATGAGGTAGACCGATGCGGCGATGATGAACAATATCCGGTACGACCCCGTCGCCTGCAGATCGTGACCGACAAACCAGGTGAACAGCATGCCGCCCACCGCTCCCATCATGCCACCGATGCCAATCACGGAGGCCACGGCGGAACGCGGCAGCACATCTGAAGGGAACGTGTAGATGTTGGCCGAGAAGGCCTGATGCGCCGCAGCGGCCAGGCCGATCAACACAACCGCGATCCACAGCTGCCCGACACCCACGACCATCGGTACCGGCAGTACCAGCAGAGCACACACGAGCAGCGTGACTTTGCGGGCAACGTTCACACTGAACCCGCGCTTGATCAGGGTCGAAGAGGAAAATCCGCCCAGCACCGATCCCACATCCGAGATCAGGTAGATCGCGATCAGCGGGGGCCCGAAACTGCTCAGATCCAGGTGGTAGGTTTTATTCAGGAAATCGGGTAGCCAGAACAGGTAGAACCACCAGATCGGATCAATCAGGAACCTGGCACTGCCGTAGGCCCAGGTTTCCTTCAATTTCAATAGTGCCCACCAGGACACCGCACTCGCCGGATCGGCGGGATCCGACTCAATCAGCGCCAACTCCTGCGCGCTCACCCGCGGATGCTCCTGGGGCCGACGGTAGCAGGTGAGCCAGGCGATCAGCCAGATCAGGCCGATGGCGCCGGTGAAGAAGAACGACGAGCGCCAGCCCCACCGGGCCGTGACCACCGGCACCAGCGCCGGCGCGATGATGGCGCCAAGATTGGTCCCGGCATTGAAGATGCCCACCGCGAGCGCCCGCTCGCGCTGCGGGAACCAGTCCGCGATGGCCTTGAGACTGGAAGGAAAGGCGCCCGACTCACCCAGACCCAAACCGACCCGGGCCAGGGTGAACTGCACCGTCGTAGCCGCAAGTCCGGCGGCCACATGCGACAGATTCCAGAGAATGAAGGCTATCGCATAACCGATTCTGGCCCCGACCCGGTCCAGGACGCGGCCGAAGGTGACATAGCCGATGGCGTAGGCAGCCTGGAACCAGAAGACGATATCGGCGTAGCCGACCTCATCGAGTGCGAACTCATGCTGCAGCGGGCTTTTGAGCAGCCCGATCGTCTGGCGCTGGATGTAGTTGATGGCCATCGCCGCGAGCAGCAGCCCGCAAATGACCCAGCGGTATCGTCCCGGTCCTGCTGGCCGGACGCGGCGGTTCAGCGTCATCCGCTGGACCGCCGCCTGACTTTACTGATGCAGCGCCGGTGCCGGCGCTGCAGGCGCAGCTTCCGGTGCAGCGGCGCCCCGGCCGCCTCGTCCGCGTCCCGCTCCCGGGGGCGGCGGCGGCGCATTCTTCGCCAGTATCGCCTGTTGCACTACGTAGGCGCGGATGTCATCCGCATCCTGCGCCGTGATGTCCTTCTTGAAGGACACCATGCCGTTATCCTGCAGCGCTCCATCGATGACGATTGCCTTGAACGCATCCGCGCTCCACAGCCCACCCGCGTAGCGCAGGTCGGGGAACAGGCTGCTCACGCCACGGCCGCCGGGCTGGTTGTTGCCGTGACAGCCGGCGCAGTGCGCGGTGTACACGCGTTCACCGTTTTGTATCTGGGCCGTCGTGCCGAACTGCGGCGGCGGATTGAGCGGCGGCGGGGTGTAGGGCGTTGCCGGCGGCAGCGTCACCTTGCCATCGAGCTTGTAGACCAGCAGACGCGCGTAGTTCGGCGCCCAGTAGCCGCCACCGAAACCCGACTGTCCGGCGGCCACCACGGCCACATACTGCACGCCATCGATTTCGTAGGTCGACGGACCGCCCGTGATTCCGGCCTGCGTATCCGCCGACCAGACTTTCTGGCCATTGTCGGCGCGGAAGGCCGTGAAATCGTGCGCCCCGGTGCCCTGGAACACCAGGTTCCCGGCGGTGGTCATCGTGCCGGCACGGCCGGTGCCTTCGGGCTGTATCCAGCCCACCTTCTGATTGACCGGATCCCAGGCCAGCAGGTACGAACCCGGGCCCTCGATCTTCGGCATCGGGACCTGCGGCTTCTTGGCAATGTTGATGGAGAGCATCTGATTGCCCATCTTCATGCCCGCCTCGGCCACATAGCCGAAGGTGCGATAGCTGGTCGGTATGTAGACGAACCCGGTGTCCGGATTGTAGGACATCGGGTTCCAGACATGCGACTGGAAGCCCAGCAGGTACCAGCCCTTGCCGGTCTTGCCATAGTTGGCGTCGGGATTGGGAATCGGCCGGCCATTCTTGTCGAAGCCAAGCATCCAGTTCACGGCCGGCACGAACGGATGACCGGAGAGGAACTTGCCGGTCTTCGCATCCAGCACATAGAAAATGCCGTTCTTCGGGGCGTGCATCACCACATGCTTCTTCACGCCATTGAGCGTCAGGTCCGCAACGGTGATCTGCGCGGTGCTGTCGTAGTCGAAGTTTTCGGCGGGGCTTTCCTGGTAGTGCCACACGTACTTGCCGGTCTTCGCCTCCAGGGCCACCACCGAAGCGGTGAACAGGTTCGCGCCGCCGCCCGGGGAGCGGACCTCCGCCGGCCAGGGGGCGCCGTTACCGGTGCCGATATAAACGTAGTCCGTGACCGGATCATAGGTAATGGCATCCCAGGGCGTACCACCACCGCCAAACTTCCACCAATCACCATTCCAAGTCTTCGCCGCCATGGCCAGTTCGGGCTGCTCGAAACCCTTTGACGGATCGCCGGGAACGGCCCACCAGCGCCACACCTGCTTACCGGTCTCGACGCTGTAGGCGGCAAGATAGCCGCGCTCCTCGAACTCCGACCCCGCCTCGCCGATGTAGATGAGGCCGTGAGCGACACGCGGTGCGCCGGTGATGGACAGCCACTTCTTCGGATCCGTGGCCTGGATCTCCCAGACCTTCTCGCCGGTCTTCGCATCGGCTGCGATCAGGCGCCCGTCCAGCGTGCCCCAGATGACTTTGCCCTCCGAGACCGCCACGCCGCGATTGACGATGCCGCAGCACAGTCTGACGGCGTATTCACCCGGCACGTGTGGATCGTACTTCCACAGCTTCTTGCCGGTCTTGGCATCGTAGGCATACACCTTGCTCCAGGGCGAGGTAACGAAAATGCGGCCATCGACCACCACCGGCGTGGTCTCGTAGCTGCCGCCCCGTTCGCTTAGGTCCCCGAACCAAGCCAGTCCCAGCCGGCTCGCGGTATCGGTGTTGACTTGTTTCAGCGGGCTGAAACGCTGCTCGTTGTAACTGCGGCCATAGGAGGGCCACTCGCTGGCCTCTGGCATGGCGGGATTGTCGCTGCTCGCCGTGGTGGCGCCATCGGCACTGGGGCCGGAAACTGATTGGCAACCTGCCGCCAAGGCAAGCGCCGTGGCACCTAGAAGAGCAAGAATCGGGCTACGCATGAAAGGAACTCCCAGCGCGGGCTTGGCGCATGTAGCGGCTTATTGTACAGAGCGCATCCCCGGGGGCACAGGAATAGCTCTGTTGAGCCGCCGTAGCCTAGTCAACACCAGCCCGTCTCCCCCGCCGGGCTGCTCGGGGAACCTGTCAGCCGGCGGATGTGAGCCATCCGCGCCACGCCGATCGTCAAACCCAACAGCAGCAGATCGAAAAGCGACAAGCCGCCACCACCGCCGCTCTTGGCGGCGACGGTAACCGCAACTGGAGCAGCTGTGACGGGAGTGGATACAGGCGCCGCCGCCACCGAGGTCGTCAGGGTGATGGAATTGTTCTGAGTATTCGCATCCGGCTGATCCGCCGCAACCGAAGCGATCACCTGAACCGCACCGGCCGGAACTCCGTTCGCCGTGACGGTGATCGCGGCCGATGTGCCGGAGCGCAGGATCGGGATCTGGCAGGATACGTTTGAAGTGTTCGTGATGCAGGTGGCCCCGGGTGCGCTCGCCGTCGTGCTTTGAGTCATCGCAGGCAACGGCAAGTTGACCGTGACGCCTGTCGCGTCAAATGGCCCGAGATTGGTTACCGTAAGCGTCAATGTCAGTGGCGCACCATTGGCAAGCGGACCAGTCGGAACGGTGCCCGTCACTGACAGATCGGGCGCGATGGTCATCTGCTGAACCCCCGAGTACGCCGTCGCGACCAGCAGCGACCCGGGTCGTACCGGATCAAGAAGCAGACCTGAGACTATCAGCCCCCCGAGCGGCATTTGCTGCTGCAACGACTCCCAGGTCGCGCCGCCGTCGACGGAGCGCGCAATCGCGTTTACCCGTGCGACGATGAGAATCTGCGGGTGTACCGGATCAACCAGAAGCTGGCTGGGGCCACCGCGGATGACTGTATTCGCAGGCAGCGCCGACCAGGTATTGCCACCATCGGTGCTCTTAAACAGCTGCGTGTCCGTAGCCCCATAAAGGGTGGTGGCCGATGTCGGATCGACCGCAAGCAGGAGGTTGAGCCCCGCAGGCGTTGAGGTCGGGGCCGTCCAGCTGATGCCCGCATCGGCGCTGCGATAGATGCCAAGGAGGGTCCCGGATCCGATCATGTACACGAAACTGTAGGCGACCTGGGGATTCGACTGGGCTAGCATCAGATTGCCAGCGGCGCTATTGGCCGGCAGCCCGCCAATCACCGTCCACAGACTGCCGCCATCGACAGATCGATAAAGCGATGAGTTCGCGGCCGCCAGCACTGTCTGCGGTGCGGCGGCGGAACTGGCGAGATAGAAAAGCTCCAGGCTGCCGCTATTGGGTGGAACGACGGTTGTGAGCGCCCAGCTGGAACCGCCGTCTTGCGAAGTGGCCAGCCCGGCGCCCAGCGAAGCGAACAACCCGCCCGGTCGCGCAAGCATTGCTGATATGGCCAGGCTCGTATTCGGCGGGTTGACGCCACCGTACTGCAGCGCGTAGAGGCCCGCATTGTTCACCGGCAGGAAGCTTGCGGCCCCAGCCGTCGAGGCATAAAGACCCTGGTCGCTTACGTTGGCGTAAATGCGGTCGGTGGTCGGATCCGCGGACAATCCGCTCACCGTGCTGCCGAGCATGCCGGCCTCCTGCGCCGCCCAGGTGCTACCCGAATCGCTGCTGCCTGCCACACCTGCGAGGCCACCTACCAGCACCCTGACACTCTGCGCCGGATCAACGGCGAGAGTGGTCGGCTGACCTGCGCTGATGCTGGCCGTCGCGCTGGTCCAGTGCGCGCCATTATCAGCGCTGCGATATACGACGCCTGAGACACTGACGGCGTAGACGATGTTGGGATTTTGCGCAGCCAAGCCGACAGCCACGATCGGGATACCAGGCAAGAGGTTGGACCAATGCAATCCGCGATCGACACTGGTTGAAAGCCCATCGCTTCGCGCGGACCACAGCTGCGCTGGATTCGCCGGGTTGATCGCCAGCACCGGCACCAGACTGGTCGGATCCGAACTCAGGACCTGCCATGTCGCCCCGCCATCGTGGGTCGCCTGTACTTGGACCAGAGCGGCCGTTGTCAGCTGGATGGACACATAGACGGAGTTGGCATCTGTCGGGTCGACGACGAGGCTGTAGGTAGTTGCAACGGGGTCAGTGGAAATGGGTGTTCGCTGAACCCAGGTCGCGCCTCGATCGGTACTGGAAAAAATCTGGCCGGCGTTCGCGATATACAGCGTTCGCCCGTCGTGACTGACGCCCACTTGTTCAGCCTCGGAAACCGCGGTCGGAAGACCGGTGGCAGCCTGCAAGGTCGCGCCCCCGTCGGTGCTCACATACAGTGACGGCCATGTGGGCGCGACCACATAGAGGCGGCTGGGATCGGACGGATCAATGGCCATTCCACGCGGCGAATTGCCAGGGAAATCCGTCTTGATCGCCTGCCAGTCCACCCCATCGTCCAACGACCGATACACGCCACTGCCGCCGGCGGCGAACACCGTGCCAGCGCTGTCGCCAAAAACGATCGATTGAATATTGGCTCCGGCAGGCCCCATGGCGGTCCAACTGTTGGTCCCGGCGCTGGCCAGTAATGGCAACGACAAAACAGTTGCAGCAAACATCTTCAGACGCATTGAAACCCCACGCGGAAATTTCTTATTTTTGTTAGCCGTTGCCGAGGCTATGGCTTTCGTCAAGCTTAGCATTCTAGATCACGCTGTACGCCAAATGGATGGCGCCCGATGCCTCAGGTCAAGGCGCCTCGGCAATTGCTGCAGCTGCGGTACTATGCCCCACGGGTCACTACAAGAAGGGAAAGCCATTGGACGCAACCCACGCACCTGTCTCCACCGCCACCCTGGACAAGGCGCTCAAGGCCATGGCCGGGGTCGTCGGGGCCGCCGCAGTCTTCGCCTCCGAAGAGGACCGGGACGATTACAGCGATCGCTTCCCCATCGACCCGCACCGGCATCGCCCGTTTGCGGCAGTCGCACCCACCTCCGCCGAACAGGTCCAGGCCCTGGTCAAAATCGCCGCCGCCCACCGGGTACCGATCTGGACGGTGAGCCGGGGCAAGAATCTGGGCTACGGAACCGCGGCACCGGTCGTCGCCGGCTCCATCGTCGTGGATCTGTCGCGGATGCAGAAAATCAGCGTCGATGTCGAAAACGCCACGGTGCTGCTCGAACCTGGAGTCGGGTTCTACGACCTGTATGACTATCTGCAGACCCGCAACATCCCGCTGTGGATGTCAGTCCCGGGCAACAGCTGGGGGTCGGTCATCGGTAACGCGCTCGATCGCGGTCTGGGCTACACCCCTTATGGTGAACACACTCGCAACATCTGCGGCATGGAAGTGGTCCTGCCGGATGGCGACATGATCCGTACGGGCATGGGTGCAATGCCCAACGCCCCGAGCTGGCAGCTGCACAAGTACGGCTACGGACCGGCCTGGGACCAGCTGTTCGTGCAGTCGAATTTCGGCATCGTGACCAAGGCCGGCATGTGGCTGATGCCGCAGCCGCAGATCGTGCGCGGCTTTGACGTCGAGATGGATCGCATGGAGGACCTGGGTCCTCTTATCGACGTGATTGGTCCCCTGCGCCGCGAAGGGGTGCTGCAACAATCCCCGACCATCGGTAACTGGTTCCGCGCCGCGAACATCCTCACCACCCGCAAGCAGTGGACCGATGATCCCAGGTCCTTGTCGGATGATGTGATCGCCGCCATACGCAAGCAGTTCGGCCTGGGCTGGTGGGGTGTGAGCCTGCGGCTCTACGGCCGCGAGAGTGTCGTCCAGGCCAATCTGGACATCCTGGAAAAGGCCCTGACCGCCATCAAGCCGATGAGCATGAAACCCTTCAGCTGGCGTCCGGGCGAGCCGTTCTCCCCCACCCAGGGCGGCTGGATGGGGGTGCCGATGACCTTCCCTCTGCAAAGCGCCAACTGGTTCGGGGGGCGCGGTGGACACATCGGGTTTTCACCGGTGCTCACCCAGTCCGGAAAACTCGCCATGGAGCAGTTCAATCGCACCTACGCCCGTTACAAGGAATTCGGCATGGACTACCAGGCCAGTTTCGCTTTCGGCGAACGGCACATGCTCAACGTCAACGCGATACTGCTGAACCTGGACGATCCGCAGTTCATGAAACGCGTCGACCCGTTCCTGCGCACCCTGATTGCGGACGCGCGTCAGCATGGTTACGGGGAATACCGCGCCCACATTGATTACATGGATACCGTGGCCGACTGCTACGACTACAACAATCATGCCCTGCGTCGCCTGAGCGAGCGCGTCAAGAACGCCCTGGATCCGGCCGGTATTCTCGCACCAGGCAAAAGCGGCATCTGGCCCGCCGCCTACCGCAAAGGGGACAAGGCATGAAGCGCCTGGTGCTCATCGGCTTGGCATCGCTGCTGACCGTGGCCGCGCACGCGGCCGACCTCGATGGCAAAAAGCTGTTCCATCAGAAGTGCGAAATGTGCCATGGAGCGGCCGGCATGGGCACGGGCCTGCTGGCGCGACGGATGAAGCCGGAGGTTGCGCTGCTGGAAAAACGCGAGGACTTGTCGGCCGCCTACGTGGAGCGCGCCGCCCGGATCGGGATTGCGAACATGCCACCCATCACGCGCGGTGATGTCTCCGACGCGCAGCTGGCCAGCATCGCGCAGTATCTGTCGAAGGGTAAGCCCTAATAGATGAGCCGGTCGGGTCGGATATCCCGCAAGATGGTTGCGGAAATCTCCTCGATCGACTTGTGGGTGCTGGACAGCCACCCGATGCCCATGCGCCGCATCATCGATTCGGCGTGGCTGACCTCGTAGCGACAGTTCTCCAGCGTCGCGTACTTGCTGCCCGGCATGCGCTCGTTGCGTACCTGCGAGAGGCGTATCGGATCAATGGTGAGGCCAAAGCATTTGCGCTTGTAGGGTGACAGGCAGCTCGGAAACTGTCCGCGCTCGAAGTCATCCGGTATCAGCGGATAGTTGGCGGCCTTGATGCCGTGTTGCATGGCCAGATAGAGCGAGGTCGGCGTCTTGCCGCTGCGACTGACGCCCACCAGCACGACGTCCGCGGACTTGAGACTCTCGGCCGACTGGCCGTCATCATGGGCCAGGGTGAAATTGATCGCATCAATGCGATCGGTGTATGCCTGGCTGGTGCTGACGTCAGGTGAGCGACCCACCCGGTGATTGCTCTTGTACCCCAGCTCCTCCTCCAACGGCTCAACGAAGGTGCGGAACATGTCCAGCACCATGCCCTTGCAGGACTCGGATGTCAGAACGTCGCGCACGTCTTCATCCACCAGCGTCACAAAGATGATCGGGCGTTTGCCCTCGCGCTCCGCGGCCTGGTTGATTTCCTTCACCACGCCCCACGCCTTGTCCACCGTATCCACGAAGGGACGGCGGATGTGTCGGGGATTTCCCGGGAACTGCGCCAGGATTGAATTGCCGAAAGTCTCGGCTGTAATTCCGGTGCCATCTGACACAAAAAAGACTGTTCTGTTCGGCATCGGATGATAATAATGTCTGCGGGGCCCGCCAGCCCGTTTTTTAACCGATCTGGAGCGAATTTATGGCCATTGCGTCCGCTGCGGACTCGCTCGTCGTGCCCTTCAGTCAGCTGCGGATGAGCGATGTTGACTTCGTCGGCGGCAAGAACTCGTCCCTGGGGGAAATGATCAGCCAGTTGTCGGGCGTCGGCGTACGGGTTCCCGGCGGCTTTGCCACCACGGCCCATGCGTTCCGCAAGTTCCTGCAGCACAACGGCCTTGCCGGACGCATCGAATCTCGGCTGGCGAGCCTGGATACCGAGGATGTGCGCGCGCTGGCAACCGCCGGTGAGCAGATCCGGCAGTGGATCGTCGAAACGCCGTTTCCGGCCGACCTGGCGGCGGCCATCCGCAGCCATTTCGAGGAACTGGTGGCCGGGAACCCCGAGGCCAGCTTCGCGGTCCGCTCCTCGGCCACCGCCGAAGACCTCCCCGACGCCTCCTTTGCCGGACAGCAGGAAACCTTCCTTAACGTGCAGGGCATTGAACAGGTGCTGCTGAAGATCAAGGAGGTCTTCGCCTCGCTCTACAATGACCGCGCCATCAGCTACCGGGTGCACAAGGGCTTCGCGCATGCCGAGGTCGCCTTATCGGCGGGTGTGCAGTACATGGTGCGCTCCGACTTGGGCGCCGCCGGCGTCATGTTCACGCTCGATACCGAATCGGGTTTTCCCGATGTGGTGTTCATCACCGCCAGTTACGGACTGGGAGAACTGGTGGTGCAGGGGGCGGTGAACCCGGACGAGTTCTACGTCCACAAGGCCATTCTCAAGGCCGGTAAGTTCAGCGTCATCCGGCGCAGCCTCGGCTCCAAACTGCAGCGCATGAGTTTCGCGACGGCCGAAGAGCGCGCCCGGACCGGTGCGCTGGTGACCACGACCGACACCCCACTGATCGATCGCAACAGGTTCTCCCTCACCGATGCCGATGTGATGGAACTCGCCCGCTACGCGATGCTCATCGAACAGCACTACGGCCGTCCCATGGACATCGAGTGGGGCAAGGACGGCAGCGACAATCGCCTGTACATCCTGCAGGCGCGGCCCGAGACCGTGAAGAGCCAGTCCGGCGGCCAGGTCGAACTGCGCTACCGGCTCAAGGACACCGGATCGGTGCTGGCCGAGGGCCGTGCAATCGGCCAGAAGAACGGCAGCGGCCCGGCGCGCCTGGTCAGCGGCATCGCCGACATGGACAGCGTTCAACCCGGCGAGGTGCTGGTCACCGATATGACCGATCCGAACTGGGAGCCGGTGATGAAGCGCGCCAGCGCCATCGTCACGAATCGGGGCGGTCGCACCTGTCACGCTGCCATCATCGCGCGCGAGCTGGGTATTCCGGCGGTGGTCGGCTGCGCGGATGCCACGAGTCGCATTGCCACCGGCACCGTGGTCACCGTGGTGTGCTCCGAGGGCGATACCGGACACGTGTACGAGGGCCGACTGGAAAGCGAGGTCACCGAGGTGCGCCGCGGTGAAATGCCGCCGTGCCGGGTCAAGATAATGATGAACGTCGGCAATCCGCAGCTGGCATTTGATTTCGCGCAGATGCCGAACGCCGGCGTGGGTCTCGCGCGACTGGAATTCATCATCAACAACAACATCGGCGTGCATCCGCGCGCCATCCTCGATTACCCCAGGATCGACGCGGATCTGAAGTTTGCGGTGGAGTCATTGTCGCGGGGCTACCCGAGCCCACGCGCGTTCTATCAGGACAAGCTGGCGGAGGGCATTGCGACCATCGCGGCCAGCTTCTGGCCCAAGCCCGTGATCGTGCGGCTGTCGGATTTCAAATCCAACGAGTATCGCAAGCTGATCGGCGGCACCCGTTATGAACCTGAGGAAGAGAATCCGATGCTCGGATTCCGCGGTGTCAGCCGCTACATCAGCCGCGACTTCGGCGAGGCCTTCGGCATGGAATGCGAGGCGCTCAAGCGCGTGCGCATGGAAATGGGCCTCACCAATGTGCAGATCATGGTGCCGTTCGTGCGCACCCTCACGCAGGCAAAGATCGTGACGCAGATGCTGGCGGACCACGGCCTGCGACGCGGCAAGGATGAGCTGAAGATCATCATGATGTGCGAGGTACCCAGTAACGCCGTGCTCGCGGAGCAGTTCCTGGAATTCTTCGATGGCATGTCCATCGGCTCGAACGATCTGACGCAGCTGACTCTCGGTCTGGATCGGGATTCGGGCATGCCGCAGCTGGTGGCGGACTTTGATGAGCGCGATCCGGCCGTCAAAGCCCTGATCTCACGCGCGATCAGGGCATGCACGGCGGCGAACAAGTACGTCGGGATCTGCGGCCAGGGACCGAGCGATCATCCGGACTTTGCCGCATGGCTTGCCGATGAGGGCATTGCCTCAATATCGCTGAATCCGGACTGCGTCATCGAAACCTGGAACCTGCTGGCGCAGTCGGCTCCGGCCTCATGAGCTGAGGCCGGAGCAAGTCACACTTCAGGCGCTGAGGTCCACGACGCACACCCCGCCGTTCACGGGCGAGTTCTCGCCCTCAGGCACGAGTATCTCGAGCATCTTGCCGGCACCCGGGGCCAATACTTCCTGCGTGACCTTTTCGGTCTCGATTTCGTACAGCGCCTCATCCTTGGCGAATGTATCGCCCACTTGCTTGTGCCACTTGGCGATGGTGGCTTCCTGCATGTTCATGCCGACCCGGTTCAACTTCAAAGTGATCTTCATGCTTGACTCTTGATCTCGACTCTCTTCAGGCGGCCGCAGCGCGACCGGTCAGCTCACGGCAGGTACGGGCAATCGTCTCGGCGTTCGGAATGACGCGGCCCTCGGCGTTCGGTGCATAGGGGATGCACACGTTCGGTACGGCGACGCGCTTCACGGGTGCCTTCAGCAAGCCGAAGCCCCGGTCAGCCACCATCGCCGCGATCTCACTGGCCGCACTGCAGCGCTCGCGCGCTTCGTCGCAGATCACCAGGTGACCGGTCTTTCTGATCGAGGCCAGTACCGCGGCGTCGTCGAACGGCACCAGCGTGCGCGGATCGAGAACCTCGGCATCCACGCCGGCCGCGGCCAGGTCCTTGGCAGCCTGCAGGGCGGGCTTGAGCATCGAGCCGATGGCCACGATCGTCACATCCTTTCCGGCCCGGGCGATGTTCGCCTTGCCGAACGGGACGAGGTGCTCGCCCTCCGGCACTTCCCCCTGCTCGCCGCCGCGGCCGCCGGCCTCCATGAAGAACGAGGGGTTGTTGCCGCGAATCGCCGATTTCAGCAACCCCTTGGCATCGCCCGGCGTCGCCGGCGTGAGCACATTGATACCGCCCAGATTCATCAGCGGCGGGTAGGCCGTGTCGGAATGCTGGGCAGCATTGGATCCGCCACCGCCGTAGCTGGCGATGACCGTAATGGGCAGCTTCGCCTGGCCGCCCGACATCAGGCGCATTTTCGCCATCTGGTTGCCGATCGCGTCCATGCCGGTATAAACAAAATTCGAGAACATCAGGTGCAGGATCACCCGATGACCGGCAGCCGCGGCGCCCACCGCCATGCCGGTCAGACTCTGTTCGCTGATGGGAGTATTGCGGATGCGGTTGCGACCGAAGCGCTCGGTCAGTCCGCGGCAATCACCCATGATCGCCAGTTCCACGTCCTCACCGAACAGGATGACCTTCGGATCGCGCTCCATTTCCTCGAACAGCGCTTCATTGATTGCCTGGATATAGCGTTTCTTGGCCATGTGAGTTGCTCCCCTTACGGTCTTTGTCCGTCGAACATGAGTGTGAATGCCAGCTCCGGATCGGCGGGGGGGCTCTCCACGGCGAACCGTACGGCCGCATCCACCTTGGCCATCACTCGCTTCTCGATTTCCTGCAGTTGCGCGACGACCGCAGGACCTGCGCCCTCCAACTGCTTGCGCGTGACCTCGATCGGTCCACGCTTCTTCCAGCTCTCGATCTCCTCCGGCTCGCGGTAGCGCTGGCCACCCAGGAACAGATCCTCGGCCTCCAGGTGCCCCTGAATCCGATAGGTGTGCGCCTCGATGAAGCTCGGTCCGCCGCCGTTGCGCGCGCGCTCGACCGCCGTCTTCGCGGCCTTCCACACCGCCGTCACGTCGTTCCCGTCGACCACTTCGGTGGGAATCGCGAAGGCCCGGGCACGATCAGCGATGACGCCGGCGGTGACGGTTTTGGCCGGACTGAATTCACTGAACGTATTGTTCTCACACACGAACACCAGCGGCAGCTGCCACAGCGCGGCCATGTTCAGGCATTCCATCAGCGTGCCCTGATTGGAGGAGCCGTCGCCGAAGAAGTCGACCACGATGCGCCCTTCGCCCGAGAGCATCGCCGAGTACGCCGCGCCGGTCGCAATCGCAAAACCCGCGCCGACGATGCCGTTGGCGCCCAGGATGCCTTTGGAGAAATCGGCCACATGCATCGAGCCGCCCATGCCCTTGCAGATTCCGGTGCTCTTCGCCCAGATCTCTGCCAGCATGGCATTGAGGTCCCCACCCTTGGCCAGGTAGTGGCCATGGCCACGATGAGTGCTGGTGATCATGTCCGACTCGCGCAGGTTCGCGCACACGCCCGTCGCGATCGCCTCTTCACCGATATAAAGATGCACCGCGCCCGGCAGATTCCCCGCCTTGTTCTCATCGCGCAGCCGCTCCTCGGTGCGCCGGATCAAGAGCATCTGCTCGTACAGGCGCAGCAGATCCTGCTGCGAAACAACCGCTTCCGTCCCAGCCATGGGCCACTCCCTCGACAATGTTGGGGTGTGAGTTTATGCCAAGTGCGGGTTCACTTGTGGGCAAGCCCAAAGCACTTGATTTTTCTGCGGATATCGGGCTGCCACGCCCCTATCGGGGGCCCGGCGCGGCCCGCGGAGTGCAGGCAGTGCCGGTCTTCTGCGAGTCGGTTTTCATGGTCATCTGCTGGCCACTGACCGCCATGGTGATCGTGCCCTTGATGTGATCGCCATCAACGATGGTTTCGATCGTGCCCTGCGTGGGTTGCTTGCCGGCACAGCTGAACTTGGCGGTGAATTTGTTGCCTTCGCGTTTGGCGTCCTGGACGCTGCAGTTATCACCCATGCCCGGGCCCTGGGGCTTGGAGAGCTGCTCCTGAGCCCTTCCCGGCGGCACACAGACATCTATGGTGCGCGGCGGCATGGTCATGCCGGCCATCTCCATGCTCATCGTCTGATGCCACATCTCACCGGCGGGTTTGTCATCCGCCACCGCAATGACCTTTGCGCCAAAGATCGCCAGTACGGCCATTGCCGCGCCGGCACCGAGAACCGGCCTGGAAATGCGCATCGCTATCCCCCTGTCGCGGATGAATTCCGTCGATCTTTTCAAATTGTAAGCCAGGGCGTGGCGCCGCGACTATCTGGCGCAGGATTGCGGGTGATGAAGGAATTCCGATCGGGTTTGCGACTCAATGACCCAAGCCCAGACAGGTGCGCAACCACGTACGCACCCCGGCCGGATCCGGCAACCACCACCGCGCTGTTGCCCCGGGGCCGACTGCGATCCCCATGCCGTTGACACGGGCGACGGCCGCGAATGCGGCCTGGTCACTTTGATCATCACCGATGAAGATCGGGAAGCGACCCTCAAAGGGCGCTTCGGTCATGAAGCGTTCCAGCGCCGCGGCCTTATCACAGCTTCGCGGTCGCAATTCCAGGACACCGGCGCCCTCGGCTACCTCAAAGACACCGCGCGAGGCGTTGGCCAGCGCTTCCAGATCCGCGCGCAACCGCGTCAGCGACAGCGACGCAGCGGCGCAGTAGTGAACCGCGAACGCACTGCCCTTGTCCTCAATGAACAAGCCTTCGTAGTGACGCAGGCGCATCCGCAGCGACATCCGCGTCGTCCACACTACCGTCGAGGCAATGGCGCATTTCTCAACCGCGCCATCGGCCCGGCGCCGCTGCGCGCCGTGAATGCCCGCCAACGGCAAGCGCAACGGTGCCAGCAGCGCGTCGATGTCATCGAGGCTTCGGCCGCTCATGATCGCGGTCGCACCGGCGGTGGCGACATACAGATCGTCCAGCAGGTACAGCAGGCATCCATCCACCACCACCTGGTCGGGACGTCGCTCCAGATTCATCAAGGTTCCGTCGAAATCAAGGAACACGGCGCAGTGGTCCGCGATCCGATACAACGGTGGCGCGAGTCCCCGTGGCAGCACCTGCTGTGCTGCAATTGACGCGCTCTCGCCCATGGTGATTCCCATGGCTCATCATTTCACTTCGCGCAATGTTTGCTATGCTGCAACCATTGTCCGTGAATGCGAGACATTCGGGAAATGGCTGTCGGAAATCTCCTACAACGGGACCTTCGGCGTCGCGAGACGCTGCATGCCATGCGTTCCATCATCGATCGGATGCGCGAACACTATCGCGCGCTGGAGCGCGCCAGCGGCGCGCCGATCACCAGCCACAGAGTATTGGCGGCAATTGCGGCCGCTCCCGGCATCGGTGCATCGGCTCTCGCCCAGCAACTGGACATGAATCGACCGGCCATGAGCCAGACGCTGAAATCACTGGAAGAGCACGGCTGGATCAGTCGGCGTCGGGACCGCGGCGATGGGCGCTCGGTGCAGCTGCGTCTCACCGAGTCCGGCACTCAGCTGCTGCGCTCCACCGCGGGACGCGCCTCCGGGGCGCTCGATCGATGCATCCGTTCCTTGTCGGACGCGCAGCTGCGCGCGGCCAGGATCGGCCTGCGTGCGATTGCCAAGGAACTGGCGCTGAAATCACCGCCCCGCCCGCCAGGCTAGATTCCGCTTTGCCCCAGCTGCAGCAGCGGGCCGTACAGGTCGGGGCGGCGGTCGCGAAACACGTACCAGTTGTCGCGTTGCGCGGCCAGCTGCGCGAGATCGAAGCTGGCGAGGAGCACGGCATCGCCTTCCTCCGGCGCCTCAGCGAGCTTCGCGCCGGTCGCATCAGTGATGAATGAGGAGCCGTAGAAGCGGATGTACAGCCCTTGCGGATCCTGCAGTGAGCGCTCCAGCCCGTAGCGATTGGCGGCGATCAGCGGCATCAGATTGGCGGCGGCGTGGCCTTGCTGGATACGCTGCCAATGCTCGCGCGAATTGACGGTCACGGCCGGCGGCGGTTCGCTGCCGATCGCGGTCGGGAACAGCAGCAGCTCCGCGCCCATCAGCGCCATGATGCGTGCGGATTCCGGAAACCACTGATCCCAGCAGATGCCGACGCCGATGCGCCCGTGCGCGGTGCTCCAGACCCGAAAGCCGGTATCGCCGGGAGAGAAGTAGGTCTTCTCCTGGTACCCCGGGCCATTGGGAATGTGCGTCTTGCGGTAAACGCCCAGTACAGTGCCATCCGCATCGATGACGGCAACGGAATTGAAGTAGGCCAACCCGTCGCGCTCAAAAAAACTGATGGGCAGTACCACGCCCAGCTCACGCGCGAGGCCGCGAAAGTGCCGCACCGCGGCGTTGTGCTCGAGAGGTTGTGCCAGCGCCAGATGCCGCGAGTCCTGTTCGATGCAGAAGTACGGCGTCTCGAACAGTTCCGGAATGAGGATGATGCGCGCCCCGCGCGCGGCCGCCTCGCGCACCAGTTTCTCGGCATGCGCGATGTTCGCATCACGCTCCCAGGTGCAGCTCAACTGCACGGCCGCGACGCTCACCGGCCGGGCCTTGCTGCCAAGATGCGCCGGCGTCGTGCTCACTCGAAGACCTTGCCGGGATTGAGAATGCCGTGCGGATCCAGGGCGCGCTTCAACGCACGCATGGCATCGATCTCCTGCGCCGTGCGTGAGATGTTGAGGAAATGCCGGCGCTCCAGACCAATGCCGTGCTCGGCGGAAATGCTGCCGTCGATGGGGCGCAGCAGTTCGTAGGCGATCTCCTCGCCCAGTCGCAGCACCGCAGGATCGGCGGTGCCCGGGGCCACGATCACATGCAGATTGCCGTCAGCGATATGGCCGAAGGCGAACACGCGCCCCGCAGGGATGCGCTGCGCGACGGCCTGGCGCAGGTTGGCGAGGTACCCGGCCATATCCTCGATTGCCATGCTGACATCGAAATTCAGCGTCGCACCGTAGTGCTGCGTGATGAGCCACGGATCATCACGCGGTGCCCAGATTTCGCTGCGTTCGGCTTCGGATTTGGCGATGACGGCATCCAGCACCAGGCCCTGCTCCATGGCCTCGCCCAGCGCCTCCTCGAAGCGCACGCCGTCGCTGTCGATATCGGCGCCGGATGCCTCGACCAGACCATAAATGCCATAGTTGGCCGGCAGCAAAGCCCGATGGTGTCCAAATGCGCTCGTGGTCGCTTCGTAGAATTCCGGCCACATGGCCTCGAAGGCACTGAGCTGGCCGCCGAGGCTGGCATCGAGCAGGCCCAGCAGTTTGACCAGGGCCGCAAGGTCGGTGCAGCCCACCAGGGCGGTGTTGGTACTGCGCGGCCGGGGAAACAGCCGCAGATCGGCACGGGTTACCACACCCAGCGTGCCCTCCGAGCCGATGAACAATTGCTTCAGATCGTAGCCGGCGTTGTTCTTGATCATCCGGTTCAATGACTTCAGCACCGTGCCGTCGGCCAGCACCGCCTCCACGCCTAGGACGAGCGAGCGCATCATGCCGTAGCGCAGAACGCGCACGCCGCCGGCATTGGTGGAGATATTGCCGCCGATCGTGCAGGTGCCGCGGCCACCCAGATCCAGCGCGAACATCAGATCGTGACGCTCGGCTTCTTCCTGCACCCGCTGCAGGATCGCGCCGGACTGCACGCGCATGGTCCTGCCCATGACGTCCACCCGTTCGATGGCATTCATGCGCTCGGTGGAGAGAATCAGTTCGTGCTCGGTGGTCGCAGTACCCTCCACGAGGCCCGAGCGGCCGCCATGCGTGACCACGCTCTGG
>DASYER010000037.1:0-42737 GCA_036498905.1 Steroidobacteraceae bacterium
GCGGACATGAGACGCAGTGTGTGACAACAGCGGCCGGCCGCCTATCCTGCATACATGATCATTTTGTCGGAAAACCTCACATTTTTATTTCTGTCCGCTGTGTGAACTTACTTCTGCAGTGTCCATAGGTGTCTACCCGTACCTTCCGAGTTCTTGAGTCGACCATGTCGGATGCAGTCGTACATCCGGCCTCAATTGGTGGGAAGAGCTTCGCTTCCCGGGCCATCATGAAATTCGCGCGCAGGGAGCCATTCGTTTCCAGGGGGTTTTAGGCCCATGCAGGATATCGGCTTGCCACTACGCCGGTCCGACCGGTCTCTCATGAACTCGATAGGAACTCTCGCACCTCGCTGGTAAGGTCAATCGAACTATTCACGCAGCTGCCATGGCTGGCGGCCGCACTTCGAACTTTGTTCCATTGCGCCAAGTCGCCCACACAATCCGCGCGAGCTTGTTTGCCACGGCGACCGCCGCTTTGTTGTGACCACTGCGGGAGCGCACCCGGACACCAAAATGTCCCAATGGACCCAGTGGTCGACCGGCCCTGATACTCGCGTCGGCGGAATACAACACCGATCGGGCTCCCTGGACCAGCAACATCCGAAGGTACGAGTCGCCGCGCTTGCTGATGGCGCCGAGCCGTCGAATTCCGCCAGAGGAGTGCTCCCGGGGCGTCAACCCAAGCCAGGAAGCAAAACGCCGTGCGCTGCGAAAGCCCTTGATGTCGCCCACGGTGCCAACGAATGCTGTTGATACAATCAGCCCGACGCCGGGCACGCTCTGCAACCGCTGACACTGCGGTGATTGGCGCGCGAGCTCCTGAAGCTGCACCTCGAGCGCGACCACTCGCTCGTCGAGCTGCTGAATCTCCGTGAGCAGCCCCTCAAACATCACGCGTAGGAACCCAGGAACCTCGTAATCCTCGCTCGCCAATCCTTCCCGCAAAGCCGCAGAAGCTGGGAGGCCGCCAAGCCGCCGTGAGGAGCCTCAGGAAATCTCAGGAACAGTGGCCACTCCGACTTAGATCAAGGCGACATCCGATAAGTGGCCTCCTCCCCGATCACCGCAACCATCCGCGGTTTCCGTCAAGGTTTGGGAGCCCAAAACTCGATATCCTCAATTCTGGACGATGCCGATCGTACGCAGCCAGACTTCAGCCAGGTCGGTCCAGCCGGTGATTGGCAGCTTCGTCCGCCGCAGACCGAATGCGTGGCCGCCATTTGCATAGAGATGCATCTCAGCAGGTACATGCGCTTTGGCCAGCGCGGCGTAGTAGACAAGCGACTGCTTGACGCCGTCTACGTAGTCATCTTCTGCCTGTACCAGAAAGGTGGGTGGTGTCTTGCTGGATACCGGAATATTGGGATTAAAGGCGCCATCCGCGGTGGCGAGATGCCCCGGGTAGATGGGCATGGCGAAATCCGGACGAGCACTTTGCTTATCAGCGGCATCTACCGGTGGATAGAGCCGGCGCTCGAAGAGTGTGCTGATCTCCGCTACCAGGAATCCGCCGGCAGAAAATCCCAACACACCGACCTTGTGCGGATCGATGTGCCACTGGGCGGCGTTAAAGCGTACCAACTTCATCGTTCTCTGCACGTCCTGCAACGACGGCACTGATATCGCCAGATTGTGCGGACGGCAATCGCACTTCCAATCATATGGCTCGCTCGGCACGCGATACTTCAGCAGCACGCATGTAATGCCTCTGGATGTCAGCCAGTCACAGACCTCAGTACCTTCGAGATCGATGGCGAGTTCTTGAAACCCGCCTCCCGGAATCACGACGACTGCAGCCCGTGTGTTCTTACCAGCGGGCGCATATATGGTCATCGTGGGCCGGGCCACATTGGTCACACTGGTCACTGGCTTGCCTGCCAATAGGTCTTTGCTCACGGTCACACTCTCCGGACCGGGTTCGGGTTGGGCGTTCGGGATTGCCGCCGGCCAAATTCCGATCTGCTGATGCCCCGACGCCGGCTGCCAAACCATAGTCTCTGGTTGCGCGCGCCCGCAAAGCACCAGAAGTCCCAAGGCCGCGGGTGATAACTTAAAAATGTTCATTCGGTCTGCATCAAGCCGAGCGGGGCGACGAGGGCTTCTTGCGCTTTGTCTTCATTGCCCTTGCATTGTAACTAAAGTCTTCGCTATAAGTAACTAAGAATTTCGTTAACCGAGGAATGACACGCATGAACGTTCGTTCGATGGGCCTCCTGCTGCTGCTGTGCAGCTTGGGCCTCCATGGGAGCATTTCATTCGCTCAGATCACCGCGATTCGTGCCGGGGAAATCATTGATCCTGATACTGGAACCGCGACACGATCGCAGGTGATTTTGGTCGAAGGGCACAGCATCAAGGCCATCGGACCGAATATCGCCATTCCCTCCGGCGCTACGGTCATCGATCTGACGAACGAAGTGGTACTCCCGGGCCTGTCGTCCGGTCTGGCCGAGAGTCAGAGTGTCGCGTTGACCTTCGACGACGGACCCGATATGTCGGACAAGGTTGGGCTGAGCCCTGCGGATCGTAATGCGGCGATCTTGAAGCAGTTGGCTGATGCGCACCTCAAATCCATTCTTTTTGTCACACGGACCGACACCGATCCGAACCGCAACGAGTTGATTCGGCAATGGGGCACCCAAGGACATGAAATCGGCAACCACACTGCAACGCACCCGGATTTCGATGAGGTCAGTCTTGCCGACTACGAGCAGCAGTTGTTGACGTGTGAGAAGGCCATCCAGAAGTTTCCTGGATTCACTCGGCGCTTTCGGTTCCCCTATCTCAAGGAGGGCGATACAGTTGAGAAACGCGATGGGTTTAGGGCGTTCCTCGCTACCCATGGCTACCATAGCGGCGCGGTGTCGATCGATACCAGCGACTGGTATTATAGCCAGCGCCTGATCGCTCGACTTAAAAAGCAGCCCGGTGCCGATACCACAGCCTACCGAGACGCCTACCTTCGGCATCTCTATGATCGAGCTCAGTATTACGATGGCCTGTCTCGCCTAGTACTCGGTCGATCGGTCTCCCACGTGCTGTTACTGCACCATAACTTGATCAACGCGCTTTATTTGGCTGACGTCATTCGCATGTTTCGCGACAAGGGCTGGACGCTGATCAATTCCGAGGTTGCCTTCCAAGACCCTGTTTATGCGCTACAACCCAACACGTTGCCGGCGGGCCAAAGCATCTTATGGGCACTCGCCAAAGAGAAGGGGATTCCGGGCCTGCGCTTTCCAGGGGAAGATGATACCTATGAGAAGCCGATCCTCGATCGGTCGCATCTTTAAAGTTGCTGGAAGCTGATTGATATGGGCGGAAGACTCGCTACTATCGCGGTTGCAATGCTGACTCCGCTCTGCTGCAACGCAGTTGAACTCTACGATCACTTTCCCGCCGTGGTCCATGCGGACGAGCGGTATGTGATCTATTCCCACGGGCTCATCGTCGAAGGGAACGACCCAAAGCCAATCTCACCGAAATACGGTCAGTACGATTTCCCAGCAATAAAACAGGCGCTGTTCCGCGCGGGTGACTTCAACCTCATCGCCTATCAGCGCCCGAAGAACTCCGATTTCAACGGCTATGTTGAAACGCTCAAGTCGTGGGTGAAAGCGCTGCGCAAAGCGGGGGTACCTTCGAGCCGCATCACGCTGGTGGGATTTTCCCGCGGGGGTCAAACGACCGCTTATGCTTCGAGCGATCTGGCGGCCGAGGGAATCAATACCGCACTGCTGGCGATTTGCAGCGACGGAGATTTCGAGCGCGAACCGCCTTTGATCCTCACAGGTAACTTGCTCTCGATCTACGAAACCTCGGACGAGGTCGGATCGTGCGCGAAGCTGGCCGCCCGCAGCCACCTCGTTTCCTTCAAGGAGATCGCCATCTCTACAGGCAGGAAACATGGGGCGTTCTTTCAGCCGCTATCGCAATGGGTCCGTCCATTACAAGCATGGATCGCAGAAACCAATCACTGAGACATCCGCGGCGCCTTGGAGTTTGGAACCGACTTCAACGGGCTGGAGTCTTCGTGAGTACAAACGGCCAAACGCCGGTAGCAGTCCTTCGCCATACAATCAAGGATCGTGTTCTCAATCACTACCGACGTCCACAGGGAGTTCCGGTCGGTGAACGATATCGAGACCATGAACGCTCCAGCCTTTACAGTCGGCCCCAATTCCGCACGGAACTTCTGACGTACTTAGACTCGCTGGAAGTGGAGCCGAAGAAATCTTCTCTGACAGGCAGAGCCTACCGCGCGAGCGGTTTAGTCCTTCGACCTATTGCCGCCACTGCGCAATGTCTGCTTACTGCGGCGTGGACCACCGTTACGCGCGACTCGCTGAAACATCCGCGCAGACACTCCGACCGTGCGAAGTCAGGGCACCTGGAATTCCAATTGCCAGGTATTGCCGTCGTCCTTCGAGCGCAACACCCGTCCATCCCGGGTGGCTATCAATAAGGAACTCGGATCCTCCAGCAGGATGACATCCACACTGTTGTCCGGTGCCTCACGGGTTCGTGTCCAGGTGCGACCGCCGTCAGCGGTAATCCAGAGTGAGGTCTTTTCCGGTCCGGTGCCCACGAGCGCATGGTCGGGACGCAACACATATCCTTTTTCGCTCGTCCGGAACCGCACGACCCGCGTCCAATCCGGCGAGCCGCGCTTCTCCCAGTTGCTCCCATCCATGGAGACTAAAAGCGACTGCGCGGGATTCGGACCTGACATCGAGTAGAGCATGCCGCCAGGCCCGGCACCTATCATGCCTAGACTATTGATCGTGTTGGAATGAACGCTTCCGTCCGCAAGCGATAATGTATCGACGGTGGACTCCATCTTGAAGGCACCGGTCCGGCGCGTGGTTATTCTCAGCGTGTCCCCGTCCAGAGAGGCGTCGGAAAAACGGGGAACCCCCACGCCAAAGCTGCCCCCCAGCACAAAGGTATGGAGCTCGTCCCAGCTATCACTCGAGGCTGTCAGCGCATAGACGATCATTGCCGACCGCGTCTCGGCAACCGCCAACAGCCGGTTAGTGCTATCGAATGCCACGTAGTGCACTGCAACGTCGGCCCGCGGTAGCCAGTGAGCCTGCCAAGCGGACGACGCCGCGCCGGAACGCAGCCAAACTCCACCTTCCTCTGAGCTGGCGGCAATCGCGCCATCCTTTGCCCACGCCACGCTGGTGATGAGGTCGATGGCAGGCGTCTGTTGCAATCCCCAGCTACCTGAAGGACTTCGCATCCCAACCTGCCCGAAGGACTCACCGAACAACAGGATCCCCGTGGGTGTGTGGCTGCCGTGCAGCAGATCCAGAGTAACCTGGCGAGCGTGCTCATCGAGCCGCGGCCGCCTCACTCCCGCGCCGGGCGGATCCCAGGACAGCGGTTCACCTTGAACCGCTTGCGTCAGAGCGGGATCCATCAGCTCGCGCACCCGAGGCAGCGTCAATGCACCCGGCTCATAGCCCATGGCGAATTTGCCCGTCTGGAAAGACCACACGAAGGCAGCCGTGCCCAGATCGGTGACCCTGGCGGACGCGACGTGGAAAACCCCGGGATTGGGGTCGACTGCAACCTTCGTCGTCAGGTTGAACATCGAGCTGCCCTGGGTGCTCTCGAACTTGATCAACTCATAGCCGCCGGGCGGCAGCGGCCCCATGTACAGCGACTCGAAGAAGTAGACGGGCGCCCGATCGATGATTCGGTATTCCTTATGTGTCTCCACATTGCGCACATACAGCGATCCGCTCCAGTGGCTGCCGAAGAGAGTGGTCGGCCGATTCGTAACGGCCCGCAACGTCACGACGCCTTGCCCGGCCGGCACCGAGAAGCCGATTCGGAAAGAATCGTCCGCCGGCGCCGCGTTTACGACCGTGCCTATGGCCACCAATACGGCGGCTAAAAGCAGCCTCGCCGGCAGGCCGGCTCCGTGGAGTTTCACGCGCGAGTACCCCTGAATGGATCGGTCATTGTTCTGGTCCCTGAGTCCATAGCTTGGCATCCCGAAACATACCAAATCGGAACGGCTCAGGCCTAGGTCAGCGTCGCATTGGTCAGCGACAATTAGAAGTGCCAGGGGCTTCGTGCTCGGCACGACCCCTTGGGACATTGGCAAGCGTCCGGATTCACCAAGACGTTCCGCGAGGGCCGTAGGCCCGCTGCAACTTCCTTATTGCACGGCAAGCCAACTCATCCGTTCAGGAATCTAGCTGTTCTCGCAGTATGGCGCTGCCTTCGTTACTGAATTGCGCCCAGAAAATCGCGTTTGCCCAAGTCAACGCCATTCTTTCTCAATAAGGCATAGGCCATCGTCATATGAAAGAAGAAATTCGGCAGCGCGAAATTGGTGACGTAGTTTAAGCCGTTGAACTTAAGAGTGGCTTGCGGGAATTGCAGCACGATCTCCCGTGTTTCCGCCCCCACCAGTTGCTCAGGCTTGATTGTCTTGATGAACGCCAATGTGCTTTCTACACGCGCCTTCAGCTCGGGGATCGTGGTTTCGCTGTCTGCATGTTTGGGCGCTTCCACGCCGGCCAACCTCGCCGCGGCACCTTTGGCCGTGTCACAGGCAATTTGAATTTGCGCAGACAGCGGCAACATGTCGACGATCAATCGCGCTGCCGGGATAGCCTTGGGATCCACTTTCTTTCCATCGGCAAAGCTGGAGGCCTTATCAAGAATTGCCGAGAGATTGGTCAGGCCCAGCGTGAAGATGGGCACGGATACGTCATACAGCGATACAGACATACAATTCCCCTGGTGACCTAGGCGAGCGACTGTGCAGGAATCTTAGCAGATTGGCATAGGTCGACACCCAGCGATGCATCATGGAACAAGAGTGCGTCGGCCTGTTCCCCGCAGTCCGGTGCGCCGACGAGATGTTGTCCCTCCAGGTCCTAGTCTCTGTACCAGATGGATTTCATGAAGAAGAAGCCGAGCCGCAGTGCGCTCCTGTCTTCGCTGGACAAAAAACATGTCATTCCGTCACTGTAGTGAAAACACTGGGCACTATTCTAGGCGCGCGGAATGCCCACCTTTCCAATCTCGTCATCCAACTTTCCGTAGAATCCGGCCGGCGGATTGAGACTGGTTAGCAAAGCGGCCTCCATAGGGGACTTATCGACATCATCCGACCGGGATTTGAACACCGTTCCAACTGCGACGAGAACGGCCAACGAAATTGGCAGCGTCTTGACGCGTAGAGACGGCTTCTCGGTCAAAGTACCGACAGTTGCTAGAGCGATTGCGAGGAACGCGAGTACGATATCGAGCATCATTGGGATTCTCCCTCGTGGGGATTGGAGGCGCTGCCACAAGTACGTGACACGCGCGCGCACCTGTCCACAGTTGTGCACCTGTGTCCATGGCGTCTCGAACTCGACACAGACAGATAGCGGGGCGAAACTGTGCCGAGCATTTGCCTGATGTGGAACGGGAATGGGACCATGAAATTTCTGCGTATTCGCGATGTAACGGAACTCACCGGCCTATCCCGGATGACGATCTATCGGATGGAGGTCGCCGGCGAATTTCCGCGCCGGCGACAGATCGGCAAAAATTCGGTTGCGTGGCTGGAGGCGGATCTGACGCGCTGGGCGAAGTCCCGTCCGGTTGCCCCGCTCAAGGCCGGAGGCTCAAATCCTGGCGTGCGCGGGGAGAGCTTCGAGCTATTTACGCGTTGAGACGGATTGTGCGGTGGGCTTCATCGATTTGAGTGCCACTACATTTGCATCTGTTCGGCCCGATGTGAAGGGCAGCACGGCCGCCCCACCTCGCAGCTCGTCGAGATAGTCGGCCCACGCCTGCATCATCGTTCTGCGGTCCGCCATCCGAGTCGCGCGGTTGTAGGCTGCACGGACCTCGTTTCGTTCCTGGTGTGCCAGTTGCAGCTCGATGATATCGGGTGAGTAGCCTTGTTCATTGAGTAGCGTCGAGGCCATCGCCCGGAAGCCATGCCAGCTCATCTCGGCGCCCGTGTAGCCCATGCGGCGCAGCGCCGCAGTAATTGCGTTGTCGCTCAGTGGCCGGTTCTTGCTCGTCAGTGACGGGAAGACATATCGGCCCCTCCCGGTAACTGGCTCAATCTCCCTCAGGATCGCCACGGCCTGCCGCGCCAGGGGCACGATGTGCATCTGGCGCATTTTCATGCGATGGGCACCTATGCGCCACTCCGCAGCCTCCAGGTCGAACTCACTCCATTCCGCCCCACGCAGCTCACCAGGTCGAACGAAAACGAGCGGTGCCAACTGCAGTGCGCGCTCCACGGTGAATGAGCCCTGGTAACCGTCGATCTGGCGCAAGAGATGGGCCACCTGGCGCGGCTCGGTAATGGCTGCGCGATTGGTCACCTTGACAGCCACCAGCGCGCCTCGCAGGTCCGCGGTCGGATCGCGTTCCGCTCGTCCGGTGGCGATCGCATAACGGACCACCTGCCCCACGCGCTGCTTGATGCGATGGGCGGTTTCGTGCTTCCCGCGACGCTCGAGCCTTCGGAATACGACCAGGAGTTCCGGCGCCGTGAGTTCCGCGATGGGTCGAGAGCCGATATACGGAAACAGTAGATCCTCGAACATCCATTGCGCCTTCGTTAGAGTCTTGGGCGCAAACTGCTGTCGCTCGAGCCATTCCCGCGCAACGGCCTGGAAGGTATTGGCCAGGCTACTGCGCGAGGTCCGCCGCTCCAGCGAGGGGTCGCGGCCTGCCTCGATCACCGAGCGCAATTCGGCGCACTTCGAACGTGCCGCCTTAAGCGAGGTCGCCGGGTAGCTACCCAGACTCAACATCGTTTCGCGGCCACCGGTCTTGTAGCGCATCCGCCATTGCTTGGCGCCCCGCGGGGTGACCAGCAGGTTTAGGCCGCCGCCATCGCGCAGCTTGTACGGGGTGGTGCCGGGGCGCGCGGCCCGGATGCGCGCATCAGTGAGATTGTTGGTAGTGGTCATGTTTTAACCAGTGTCGTACCCACGCTGGTTACATTATACCCACTCTCGTACCCACCTTTTTCTTCGTACCCCCCTGATATCGGCTGCGACGCCTTGAGACGCGGCGAGGCGAAATACGCACGAATAGCCTTGTTTTTACGGCATTCGGTGAGCTGTGTTGGTACGGATTGCTACCGCCTGAAAAGGTGGCTGGCGCCCCCGGCCGGAGTTGAACCGACGACCTACCGCTTAGGAGGCGGTCGCTCTATCCACTGAGCTACGGGGGCAGCGCGGCGCAAATTCTACCTGCCCGTTGATCCCTGCGCACCTATCGCCGAATGGGCTGTGGCCCTGACCCTGAACAACGGTGACGACTGGATCAGACTCTTTGGACGTTCTGGACGGGCGCTGCGATCATGTTCCGTGCACAATCAATTGCATGCTCGTCAATGGATTGCCCTCACATCGGCGCCTTGGATACGCTGTCCACAAACTGGCGGCGTGGAGAAAAAATGCGGATATCAGTTGTTTCCCTGACCCTGGCGCTCTTCAGCCAGGCGCATGCGGCGGATTCAGCCCATGGCGCGGCGATCTTCAGTGCGACCTGCGGTGTCTGTCACATGGCACGCGGTGACGCTTCGCGCGCGGACCTGGCTACGCGAATCGGGCCAAACCTGTGGGGTGTGGTTGGCCGCAAGGCGGGAACCTCAAAGGGCTACGTCTATTCCTATGCCATGCGCTCGTCCGGCCTTACCTGGACGGTGGATCAGCTGCGCCGCTATATCGCCGAGCCACAGAAGACCGTGCCGAATGTGCGAATGAGTTTCACGGGTTTAAAAAGCCCCCAGGACGTAGAGGACGTCATCGCCTATCTGAACACGCGCCGATGAGGCGCGTGATTCACGAGGCGAATCAGCCGTAGAGTTGGCCCAGATAGGCGGTCAGCCGACCCATGATCAATACGCCGGCCCACACCAGACAGGCCAGGGCGGCAAAGCGTATCCCGGAAGTCGAAACCGTGCCCGAGGTTTCCCAGGCGGGGATCTCGCGGCGAAGGAAGCGCTGGTAGTAGATAGTGACGATAACGCCGATCACCACCAGTGAGAACTTCACGTCGAACACGCCATCCGTCACATAGCGAATCGGCTTGGTCAGCCACAAGGATATGCCGCTCAGCACCTGGCAGGCCACGGCAACCCAGATATATGGGAAGAAGGCCTGGACCAATTTGAGGGGGATCGTCCGGAAAAAGCCGAACAAGCGCAGACCTATGATGAAGATCAGGCCCACCACGGTCGCGTTGCCGAACGCGTGGACGGTCAGGGCAAAGGCCCAGCCCCACCCTTCGCGGACCCACGCCGCATAGGCCGAATCCTGCAGCATTTGCAGAAAATGTAGCACGTCATCCCCTCCACGAACCTTGTCTGTTAAATCGGGGCGAAGCCTAGCGGTCAGCCTGATCCACGGCCCGATTCAAAGAGCGCATGGCCAAAAATACTCCGCCCAAGACACACGCGCTGACGATGACCACCAGGAAGAATAGCGCCAGCGAAGAAAACTGCAGGGAATGCAGAAAATGTTGCACGTTATCCCCTCTACGAACCTTGTCTGTTGAATAGCGGTGAAGCCTACAGCGTCACATAAGGAAGCAGACGGCCACCCATAATCACAATGATCCAGGAGGTAAGCACCAGCACCGCAATGGCCTTCGCGCCGACCGCCGCATCATCGCCGGCCTTCACGCGCCACAGGTCATTCGACACCGAAAAATACAGCACCGCCATGGCGCCGATCGGCAGGAAGAACATCTTGGGCCAGAAGGACGGCTCATTCACATAGCGTCCGGTATCGGCCATCAGCATCAACATGCCGGTGAACACGTTCATCGCCACGCCGGCCACGCCCAGCGGCAGCAGCCGATGAGCGGCCGCGAACGACATGGATTTGAACGCGCCCAGAATGCGCAGGCACACCACCAGTACTGTCGCGAACACCAGCGTGTAACCGAAGAAGTGGATGGTCTGCCACGGCACGAACCAGATGACGTTGTTGATCATCTGTTCGATCCATACGCTCCAGCCCATGGTCGGATCGGTAGGCATGAGGTCGCCTGCCACGATCTCGGGGTGATTGATGTGGCCGCCGCGAATGCCGGTCACGGTCAGGACCGCAAGGGTAATGAGGGCAAGGACCAGAACCACCGAAAGCGCGGTCTTGGAGAAGCGGGCCAGATAGCGATAGCGCCAAAGTTCGAGCCAGGCGGCAACGCCGGTAGCGCCCAGGCCGAACAGCGAAATCACGGCCCAGTCGCGGTGGGCGTTGATCACCGCCTTCGAGATGCCCTCTACCGGCGGCGCGGTGAGGGCGAACATCGCCGCGGCGCCCGTGACATAGGTCGGCGCGCCGAGGATGGCGCATATGACGAAGGTCACCAGGCCCGTGCGTTTCATGCCCGCGTTGTCACGAACCAGGCCGACGACGAAGACGAAAAGCGCGAACACGAAGCCGACGGTCGGGAAGTGGTTGAGAATGACGTGGATGTGCGCCCAGGTCATCGGGGTGCCCATGTCCGGCGTCGGGAGGGCGAATTCCCGGTGGTTGATATCCCAACCCATCCAGGCGGCTGCGGCCGTCACAGTAAGGGTGACGCTCTCCAGGCACAGCACCGTGATGAGCGCGGCGCCCGGAACCTTCGGCGCGCGCCGGGCGCGCCACAGCGCGATCCAGGCTATCAGACCAGCCACGGCCAGGGCCGCGATCGCTGCGAGCGACCACTCGTAGTGCTCGTGGACCTGATACTTGGAAATGAAGGATCGGCCCGCCAGCTGGGGCATAGCGCCCTCGCCGGTGATATAGCTCGGCAGGGCCAGCACGCCCAGGCAGCCGAATACAAACAGACAGATTCTCGTGAACAATTGATTATTCGTCACCAGTGCAGCCACGTAGAGTGCCAGGACGAATATCAGCCCCACCGAAGGGAAGACGGTAAACAGCAGGTGGAAGTGCGACTGCATTGGCGTTCTCGCTTCCTAACTTATCTTTGACCCGACGAATTTATGCGGTGTAACGCGACCGCAATTTTAAGAGGCTTTTCGTTCTAGTTGGAGCATGGTGCCACCGAACTTTCGCGAACGAAAGGCCATGGACCGCCGGGCGATGAAAAACCGAATTGCATGGCCATGTCAATGGAAATCTATTCAAGGCGGCGAGGGTCACCTTCCGTACGGGGGTCCGTCGTCGGATCCCGTCACGCGGCTCGCTTCCTGCTTGCCTTGGGCATGACCGGCAAGGGCGGCCGGAATGCGGGTCGCCGGATCCATCTGGTTCGTGCCCATGGCGGCCCGGGAATCGGCATCGGGTGTGATCACCACGACGCGGGCGCCCTGCTCGCGCAAATTCTCGACCTGGCTGGCCAGGTCAGTGCCCCATTCCCGTTCCCGGCGCAGGCCCTCGAACTGGCCTTCCGGCAGCGGCCCGCTGCGTTCGCTGAACGGCGTGAGCACCACGACGTTGGCAAAGCCCGCGGCCAGGTCGGCGTTGTCTGCCGAACGCACGCCACCATTGATGTAGCGAACGCCGTGGATACTGTGGGTGGGCCCACCGGGCAAGGCCGTGCTCGCGGTGACCGCGTCCGCGAGCTCGACGTCGGAATGGCGGTCGAATGCGGCCAACTCGCCGGTGTGGGCGTTGACGGCCACTACGATCATCGGCCGCTCCGGCCATTCGGGGCGAAGCAGGCGGGAGGCGACCAAGGCGCGCCGTCGTGGCGCCGCGGCCGGATCCAGTAAGGGATCGCACTCCAATCCGAAGGCGCCCATGGCAAGTCGCAGATCGGCGGCGCAACTCGCGGCGGCGCCGATTGCACGCATCCGTTCGAATATCGTCGCCATGGGAAGCGAGGGGGGCCGGGACGGGGGCGCAGAGGGTGGCGGTTGCCGGTTCGGCCCGCCCGCTCGAACCGGCTCGGACAGGACCAAGGCCAAGAGCTCCGCTGCCGGTCTGCCGCTGCAAACGTGCGCCGCCGCGGTGGCGCCCGAGGAGGTGCCGATAACCAGATCGGCGGCCTGTGTCATATCCAGACCCGCTTCGGCCAGGCCGGCGATGATGCCGATCATCCATGCATTCCCGGCCGCGCCTCCGCCACCGAGAACCAGCGCAAGGTTTTGACTCATCCGCGCACTATTGCACCGCGCGGACCGAAACACGAGTCACTGCGCTGCGGGGTAAATCCACAGATCGTTCATTTCGAAACGAGTGTTGGTGGGATCGTCATATTGATATCCCCCGAACAGCCACACGTTGCCGCCGGCGTCCTTCCACCTGAACGGGGCGGCACGTGCGCCCAGGACATTCGTGGTCGCAGCGAGGCCTTGAGTACCATAGACCCCTGCCGCATCGAATGTGTCGGCACCGCCGGACCAGGTCCATTCACCGCTCGAGGGCGAGTATTTCCACAGGTCGTTCAACCGATGATAGAACCCGCCGGAGTTATCGTATCCCTGTCCTCCCTGGTCATCGTTCACTCCCTGGTCGAAGACCGCCTGCCCCGAAGCGCAATGTGAGCGCTACCTTTTTAGCGTAGCCTAGGCGTGAGCATCGTCCATTGCAAGGGTAGTAACGGGATGGATGCGGGCCGGCCCGTACCAGATCTCTTTGATGTAGCGGCGATGACCTTCGACTCCAAACTGGATCACGATGTCCACCAAGGTCCCCAGCAACTGCCGGATGTCCGCGCGTGACATCTCCCGTCCCGCCGCGTTTTGTTTCACGAGCAGCACCAGCTGCTCGAACGCGAGATCGGCCGAGGCAGCATGAACACTGGTTATGGAGCCGGGATGACCGGAATTTGCATTGCGCAAATAGTCAAAGGCTTCCTCGGCACGCAGTTCGGCCAGCAGAATCCGATCCGGCTTCATGCGCAGGCAGGCCTCCAGCAATTGCTTCGGCGTGACGGTGCTGCGCCCCTGCCCTCCCTTGCTGTAGAACAACCGGACATGATTCGGGTGCCGGTCGAGCACCAGTTCCTGGGCATCCTCGATACTGATCAGCCGTTCATGGGCCGGGATTTCGCGAATCAGGGCCTTGGTCCAGGTGGTCTTGCCGGAACCGGTCGGTCCGGATACGAGAATGTTCTGCCGCGTAACGACCGCCATGCGCATGAAGCCCACATAGTCGCTTTGCTCCAGCAGCGCGAGCAATTGCTCCCGGCACGGGTCGGCGCTGCGACCGCTGTGTTGAGTTCGCGCAAAGATTCCCATTTGCGCCAATTCGGCCAGCGACCAGTTTTGCGGCGCGGGCTTGCGGATGGTGATGGACACCGTGTGCGCCGGTGTCGCCGGCGGCATGGCCAGCTGGATTCGCTCCCCGCCGGGCAGCGCGGCCGACAACAGGGGTGACTGTTCATCGATGCGCTGTGCCGTAGCGTTGGCAACCAGTTTGCACAGGCGCAGGCACCACTCATAGGAGGCAAACGCCAGAGGCACCTGCTGCCAGCCGCGGAATGATTCGACGAAGCCTTCCCCGGGACGATTGATGCACAGCTCCGTCACTCCCTCGGCGGCGAGCGGCAGTTCCAGATCGCGCAGGGTGAGGACCAGCGCCGAGCGTTCCTGCAGCACCGCGGCCACTTCACTGCTGATGGGAGGGATCCGAATCGCGCAGCTGATACACCTGCCTGAAATCAAGATCCCGTGCCACCAGGATCTGAATGCGATCGCCCTGGTGCTTGGTGATGGTCGGGGCAATGCCGATCGAACCGCGCAGCGCCTCCGTGGCCACCCCCGTGGATGCTGACGGGTCATAAATGACAGTGCCCGATCCTCCGGAACGCTGCGCCGCTTCGGCGCCACCATCGATGAGCGAAATCAGGATTGCCGCACCGAACCGCTGCCAGAAGTGCCGATCCACCTCCCCGTCCAGGCCCGAGCGTCCCAACGCGTCCGTACCGGGAGAGGCCAGCGGAACGATCACTCCGGTCGGCGTGCGCGCCTGCGTCCACAGCACAAACAGCCGGGCACTGCCTTGCTGAACCTGGCCGCGCGTCTCGCCGATCAATTTCGATCCTCGTTCCAGCAGCACGACTTTTCCATCCACACCGAAGGTATCGGTTGCCGTGATGCAGGTCGTCATCCCCGGGAGCGAGGAATCGATGGCGGTCTCCAGGGTGCAATCGATGAAGGCACCCTTGGCCAGCAGCAACCGCTGCGAGGGCAGCTCACTCGCGCGCGCAGGCGGTGTCGCGGTCGGTGTCAAAAGACCCGTCAGCCCCGCAGCTGCCTCGGCAGAATTTGGCGCATCCGCTCGCGCGATCGCTGTCACCGCGCTCGCAGCGCCGGCAAACGCCGGCCCTGCCAGGCGACGATCCGTTGCGGTGGGATGTACGGGCTGCGGCGGTGCGGGGCTCGACAAACCGGCGCTTGAGGGCATGAGCGCCACCGGACTTAGCTGCGCGGTGTCGGGCGGCAACGGGGGCACGCCGGTGGGACTGATGGGCGTGACGGTCGGCGCTGAGTTCGCAGCCACGATGAGCGAGCGAGGATCCACGACCGGACCCAAAGGCGGCAGCGCGCTGTCGGTTATCGCGGACGGCGCCGGATGGCGGGTGGCGGCGCTGACATGGCGGTGAGCAATGATTCCGCCGTAGTACCAGACCAGCACGCCCACGGCGATACCACCGCAGAGTAACAATGCGAGCACACTGCTGAGCCGGGATTGCAGTGAGCGGGTTGTCGCCATTGAGGCTGCGCCGCGCTCCGCCTCGAATTCCTCACTCATGGTTCCTGCCTCGAGGTACGTCTCACGTCCGGGGCAATTGTTCCCGACGGCAGGCGCGCGCCGGTTCCGGAGAAACCCTTATTGACGATGCAGCCCGTCAGCGCGCCACGGCGCAGAATCAAGCGCCTGGCGATGCGATGGATGAGCACCTCTCCGGATTCAATGCTGAAGTTCAGCAGCGATTCGCTCCCATCGTCATTGAGTACGAAAATTGCGGGCTGCTCGGCACGCTGCCCGAACAGCAGGTGAGTCTGCACCCCATCATCCCAGGCGGCCGCCGGACGCAATGAATCCGTGCCACAGAACCAGTAGTCGGTATTGTGTGAGCGGTTCTGCGGCGCCTCCTCCAGATGCCGCTCCAGATCCTTCGCCGCCGCGCCGGCGGCCACGGCCGCTGCAATGCTTTGCGGATAGCGGAAGCGCACCACATACATGCCTGGCGTCCCCGCCGGGGATCCGGGCGCCTGTACTGAGTATTCGAATTGATACTGCCGCGTCGAGGTGAGAACCGTAAGGTTGGTCGCGACACCGGTCGCCTTGGGCTTGAGAAAAAGATGGCTTCCCTGAGACACGAACGTCAGCCCTTCGATGTCACCGGCCGCCAAGCCGACGAAAGTCTCTGCGGAATCAAACTGCAGATCAATCTGGTAGCCGACCCGCCCCTGCAGGATGTAGACCTGCCCCGGATCATAGTCGGCCACCCGGATCCGGGGATCGACTCCGGCGGCAGCCGGCACCACCGCTGCCGCGCAGACTCCGACATGCAGGCACAGCATCAGCATGAGACTGCGGATCATTGGGCTGCCTCCTGCTCCGCACGGAAATCCACGATCCGAAATCCCAGCGGATTCAGGGTGCGCTGCCGGGTGTCCTTAGCCGGCTGCACGTATTCGTATCGTATCGAGGCGATCCAATGACTGATCTGCTCGGCCGCCTCCCCGTTCGGCTGTATGCGCCGCAGGTAGCGCACCTGTGCCAGTCCGGGATCACGATCGATGCCTTTGAGAAAGGTCACGGAGGTGACGGTCGCCTGCACCACCGATCCGTCCTTGTACAGGTTGAGCGGCGATTCGGGGTTGCTACGCTTCCATTGTGCATACCACAGCTCATTGCGACGGGCTGCGTGGAACGCCCCACACTCCGCGTAATCGCTTTGCGCCGTCGCAAAATTGAACCGCTGGCAGACACTCACGTAGTGGGTGAGCAGGTAGCGAGTCACGACTTCAGTGGCCGGCACCCGCGCGTCATATTCCGGGACCACATCGACGATCCCCGTGGAGCTGTCCACGCGGATCACGTAAGGGACGACGCGCTTGAGCGGCATCATCACCACGATTGCCACGGTGATGCCCAGCGCACAGCTCCAGCCGGCTGCGGCCACCCAGCGCCAGACCCGGGCCGACTCGCGCCACTGATGGGTACGGTCGGACTCCCATGAGGCGCTTTCCTGCCAATACCCGGCCAGCTCGCTTGCCGTATTCATGGCAGGGGGTGCTGCGCGGGATTGATAGGCCGCAGATTCGTATCACAGCGCACCTTCGGTGCCGGCGAGGCCGCGCAGGCTGCAAGGCCGGTGACGGCAATCAGGCACAACACCCATAGGGCGCCTCGACTGCAATAACTGCTCATAGGCGACTCCTCAACGAATGATCCGACTGGGCAGTGCGCGGACAAAGCCCCCGACACCGCGGCTCCAGGTCCCCATGGTGCTCAGTGACCCGCCGCCGGCCAGACTGGCGGCGATCGGCATGATCTGCCGCAGCACCAGCAGCACGATCACCGCCGCCAGCAACATATCGAGCGCATCGACCGTGGCCAGGGCGGCGCCACGCGCCGCCGTCTGCGTGGCGTAGCTTTGTATCAGCGTCAGCAGCAATGCACCGACCAGCACGGTCAGGACCGTAATGAATCCATAGTTCGCCAGTTGCATCAGCCAGGCATCGAACAACCTGCGGGTCCCCTCGAAGAGGCGAAAGACGATGAACAGCGGACCTAACGCCAGCAGCACCGCGAGCGCGATTTTCGACAGCGCGATGAGGAACATGGCGTAGCAGCACACCAGTCCCATGATGATCCAGACCAGGACGCCGGCGATGTAGAAGCCGAAGTCGGAGTGCCACATCCCGCCCCGGTTCCATAGCTGGCTGGCTACATTGCCGCCCGCCTGCCACACCACATCCAGGGTGCTGACGGGTGATGCCGCTCCGGCCACGGCGGCCGCCAATTGCGCGGGCGCATCGTAGAAGGTATCGACGATGACTGCGTTGTACAGCCACAACTGCAACGCGCCGCCCAGCACGATGACCAGCAGCATGATCCGACGCATTCCCGTCAGGAACGGTTCCTCAATCTTTCCCGTCAGCTGCAGGTATCCCCACACCATGACGTACACGGTCCCGAGCGTCACGACCGCCGGCTCCAGGGCTGCCGACAGGCGTGCGGTGTTGTCGCCGATGTAGCTGGTCAGCTGCGAGTCCAGCCAGGATGAAAAAGTCGCGAAGAATCCCATGGCAGCCTACGGAGCCGGCTCGAAGCGTTGGGCGAACTGGCCGTGACCGGAAATCACCGCCTCGCGCTCCTGCTGTGCAGTTGCCCATTGCTGGGCCTGTGCGACCTGGTAGAGCGATTGCAGCTTCGTCTGTTCGTTCTGCAGCATCCCCGCTTCGGCGCCGATCCGTGCCTGCAGATCCAGTGCCGCCTTCTGGTCTGTGGCCGTGCCGATGGCGCTGATCAGCTGCTGGATTGCCGCAAACCTGCTGCTCGAGTTGCTCAAGGCACTGCTCGTAATTGCCTGCAACAGTGCAATGCTCGAGCGTGCCGCGGCAATGCCTGCCTGCTGATTCGCCGGCAGCGCGGCCAGCTGCTGCGCCGTCAGCACGGCATTGGCCTGAACCGCCGCCTGCACTGCCGCTGACAGCGCCGAATTTCCTGAATTGACTTGCGACAGGGCTGAGGTGAGATCCGCCATATTGCTCGGCAGGTAGTTGCGCACGGTGCCGGAGAGCAGATTCTGCATGCCGCGACTGCCGGTGATCGACTGGAACTCCTGTTGCGCCTGAGCCAGCTGTCCACGCGCCGCGGTCAATGCCTGGTTCAGCGTCTGCACCTGCTGCAGCAGCTGTGCGAGCGCCGAAACATCGATGACCGCAAACTGGGCGTGCGCCCTGGGCGCGACGCCCAAGCACACACAGGCGATGAGACCGAACAGATATGCGCGCAGAGTTTTCATGGATGTGATCCTTCCGGGTTCGTCATGAAGGTCGGCAGCCAGCTCTGCGGGTCAGCACCGAGCTGCTCAATAAGCGCATGGAGGTGCTCGACGGACTGCGCTCTTCCGGAAATCACGGCAAGCTCGCCATCCAGACCCTTCAGATCCAGCTGGCACACCACACTGTGATTCCCCTGTCGCACCAGGAACTGGCGCGATCCGACCGTCAATTGCTCCTTGACCAGTCGAAACTCTTTCTCCGTCAGCCCGAGACCTTCGACATACTCGGCATGTGAGCCGTCGGGATTCGGGAAGAAGATCTTGGTCGGCGTCTGCTCGATGAGGGTGCGGCTGATCGACGCGGCCAGCACATCACTGACGCTTTGCGTCGCAAGGCACATGGCGCCATTGAGTTTGCGCCAGGTCCGCGGCCCGTCGGTCGCGAAACTCTCGAAGGCCCTATCCGACAGCAATCGCCAAAATTCATCCATCCAGCACACCAGACGCCGCCCGTCGAGCATCCTGCGCACCAGGTGAAACAGATATAGCGTCAAGGGTCCGCGGATCGCCTCCTGGTCCAGGAAGTCGGTGACATCAAATCCAACCAATGGCGCCGCGGACAGATGTGCGGCCACGTGATCCTCAGGGTTATCGAATGCCCAGGCGTACTCCCCTGCCGTCACACGGGTCCAGCGTGCCAGTCGCGCATGAATGCCTTCCGGATCGGTGGGATCCAGAAATTCGACCAGCCTCGACAGGCAACGCGCCGGCGCAGCCAGGGCCAAAGTTCCCTTCAGCGCCTGATCCAGATCGGCCTCTTCACGGGCGCTCAAGGCCCGCCCGCTGCCCGGCCGGGCCAGGACGCGCAGCCAGCCCTTCAGGAAAGCCTCATTGTCGGCATCCTGCGGCAGCTGCAGGGGATTGCAGCCGGTCTCAATGCCGGTACGCAAAGGCAAGTAACGGCCGCCCAACGCCCGTACCAGAATCTCCAACCCATGATCCTTGTCGAAGACGATCTGCGTGACTCCCTGGCGGAACAGCATCGACAACAGAAAGCCGATCAGCACGGTCTTGCCCGATCCGGTCGGCCCACAGATCAGCGTGTGCCCGGTGTCCTTACGGCTGCCGCCGTCCGGATCCTTCGGATCGCTGGCATGAAGCGAGAAGTGAAAAGGCGAGCCGGCGCTGGTCACGAATAGCGCGAGCGCATCACCCCAATGATTGCCGCTCGCCCTGCCCGCGGGATGATTGTGAAAGGGCGCCATGGCGCAGAAGTTGCGCGAAGTAATCGGCGCCTTGCGCGGTCGCATGCTGAAATGCCCGGGTAGCTGCGCCCAGTAGGCCGCCTCCAATCCCAAATCCTCACGCGCAACGACCATCCCGGTGTCCGCGAGCAGGCTGCGGGCCAGGGCAACATGGTCATTGAGCAGGCGAAAACGCCGTTGCACCGTCGCCTGAGTGCCGTCCTCCGGGGCATCGCCGAACACCTGCAGGGTCAGATGGTGATCTCCCATCACGAACTCGCTGCTGGTGAGTGCGTCCAGGGCCACCTTCAATTCCTGCGCCTGGGACACCGAGAAGTCTCCCGCATTCGTCATCCGATTGTATTGCCGCTGCAGCAGACCCTGTGCGGCACTCTTCGAGAGAAACGCGAATGACTGCGTCAAAATATAGGGGAACGGCGCCGACAGTAGCCGGTCATACATGCCGACCACCGTGGGCGTCGGATACTCCTTCACACCCAACACTGCGGCGATACGGGTATTGGCCGGCTGACGATATTCGATGACCTCGCTACCAATCAGGCAACGACTCGTTGCGAGCGCCTGCGCCAGTGGCGCTCTTGGCAATGGCATCGCGTGAGTCTCGGCATCCAGCAGCAATCCTAAGAATTCCAGCACCCGCGAATATGACTTCGGCCCGATCTGATACAGACCGAGCCGCTCCGGATCGCACACCTGCAAGGATGCACCAATGGTCTGGGCCAGCTTGTCGCAGGCATCGACGGCGTCCGCGACACCGGCATTGTCGCTCTTACCGGGCCCCGCCAGCAGCCTGGCCAGCAGCCCGGGCGCTGCACCGACGACCGGGCGAAACATCACGGTGAGGTACAGTTCATTGACCATCAGCCGCTCGCCTGCGAGCCGCTGCCGGTACCGGGTATGCAAGGCTCCGGCGAAGCCTGCTTCCGGCGGGACATCCGCGATCCGCTCTCGCCTGCGAATCACATGCGTCCACAGTGCCACATGGGGGCTCGCCAGATTGCGCCACAGCACATTCAGCCGCTCATGCCAGTTGTTCAGCTTCGGTTCGTCCGTGGTCTCGAAGCCCACGCCTCCCAGCCTGAATACCTGGGCGTAATCTCCCGCACGCGTGCTGACGATATGTTCCGAGACATGCGCGAGGTACGGCACGTGACTGGATGTGTGTCGCTCGCGCCGCATTCGTGTTGCGCTGGGCGGCGTCATTCAGGCGCCTTCCGCGGGCAGCACGCTTACATAGGCTGTCGGCTCGGGCCGCTGCCGTGATGGCTGTCCAATCGAGAGCAGCAGCGGGCTGTAACTTGACGCCTTCCAGTAAATGCCATTGCCCAGCAGGGTCAGGAACCGGGTGCGTACCCACAGCAGCAAAAGATCGAAGAATCGCGGATCGTGAGCACACAGCAGTGCGCTGACGCCGTGAATCGGCAGCGCCAGTACCAGGGCCAGCAGATTGCGGCTCGCCAGGAACAGCTCGAGGGTAAACACCAGATTGAAGATCAGCGCCGCGTAGGTCACGCCCCAACGCATGGGTGGCCGGGTTGCACCCACGAACAGGGTGTCCGAAGTGAGCCGCGTCGCAGGGTATGCCATCGCCACGCTCAAACGCCGAACAGCGAACGCACCCAGGTCACGATCTGGGGTGCCCCGAAGACAATCGCAATTCCCAGTACCGCGCACAGGCACCAGGCCCACGACATCCGATTTGCCATGGCCATCCCGCCTAGGACCATTACCAAAATGATCGCCAGCGGAGTCATCCACGCCAGAATATTGGATTGCAGCGCCGTGGCGCCGGTCAGAAAGGGTGACTCCTGCGCGCGGCTTATCACCGGGCTCATCAGCAGCGCCGCCCACAGCCAGCGACTGCGCATCGGCATTGATCGGATGAATGCGTTCGAGATCATGATCAGCGAACTCCGTGACAGGGTGTGGGCACCATGTCACCAGAGGTCCTGATCACGGACCAGTGCAGTTTGCGATCTGAACGGCCAGAAATGCGCTACAGCGCGCCGACAAACCTCAGTAGCTGTTCGCGCTGCGCACGCGGCAGATGCTCGAACCGCTCCCGCACCACGGCCGCCTCGCCGTCATGCCACAGCACGGCCTCTTCCACCGAGCGCGCGCGTCCGTCATGTAGAAATGTCGGTCTGCTCTCCCGGCTCAATCGGTAGCCGATGCCCCACAGCGGCGCGGTGCGCCAGCGCGTGGGATGCACCGCGCCGCCGATCTCGTGATCCGCCAGGCCCAGTCCCAGGTCATGCACTGATAAATCCGTATACGGCGCAATCATCGCGGTGAGCGGCTGTCCCTGCGACTGCATCAGTGTCACGAGTTGCTCGGGCTGGTGACAGCGCGAACAACCGGTGGCCTTGAAAAGCTTCAATCCCGATGCTTGCTGTGCCGCTGTCGCCGGCTTGGGGTTTTGCGGAACCGACAGCCACTTCTCGAAGGTCAGGAGCGCCGCCAGCAGATCAGGTGCGATTTCGGCCTTCTCAGGGTGTCGCTGCTGCAGGCACTGCACTTCGGCTGCTGTGCAATCATCGATGGGACGATCCGTACTCGTCACACCCATCTCGCGCGCCAATGCACGGGTCGTCTGGTCACGCACCGACAGGGCCGCAGCCTGCCAGCCGAAGCGACCTGGTCCGGCCTGGGCAGGATGTGCCGACACGGCTTCGAGCAATCCGAGACCGAACAGCGCCGGTGCCAGGCGCGGCTTGATCACGATGTTTGTCGCCAACGCACCGTAGTTGAGTTGAGTCAGTTCATAGCTTGGCTGGCGCAGCGTCCATGCCGCACCATCGGGGTAGGTACGCTGAATGACCTTGTAGTGAAGAATGACCTCACCTTCGGGCATGAAGCCCTCGACGGCGGCCGGGCTCAGGACACGGCCATACACCGGGTCCCCGGGCGGATCGGCCACTTCGGTGGGTGCGGCCGAGTCCGCTGTCGGCAGCGCCTCCAGTTCTATGACCATCGAATTCGGTATCGGGCCGTCCGCGATCGGGCCGCGTCCATGAGCGCCCTCGTTATGGCACTCATCACAGGATGAGGAATTGAAGATCGGCCCCAGACCCGCGCGCCGTCCCGCCCCGGCGGTGCCGACCGCGAGGAAGTTGGTGTTGAAGACGGCGTGGCCCAACTGGTACTGGTCGGCCACAGCCAGCGTGAGCGGCAGATACGGCGGCTGATTGCGATGGTCGACGTATGGCATCGAACCAATGGGTGCGGCACCCTGTGCGGCCCCCGCAGCGAACAGCAGGCCGCACAGGCCCGCGATGCTTGCACGTAATCTCACCCGGACGGCCTGCGGATTTACTTCGGTACCGCTGTCACCGTAACTCGCACGGTGGCGCTGTTGGTATTGCTGAACTGCAGGGTCAGATTACCCGCGGGCAAGGGATACTGAACGATCTTGCGCGGCGCGCGGCACTCATGGGCACCGGTGAAGTCATCGGTGGGCGCAAACTTGCCGTCCGCAATCACGTCGATCCAGAACCCCTCGCTCATCGACACGCGATACTTGCCCGGGCTCGGGATGTGCAATGTGACCATGCCGGCGAACGCACCGTCCGCGAGGGCCTTCTTGGCCGGCGGCAATACAAAGCTCACCTTGTCCTGCGGCGTGAGAGTGATCTCATAGAGCTTGTCCACATCAAGAGTCGTCGCCGGGCCTGCGGCAGCCGCGGCGGTCACTGCGACCGGGGCAGTGGCAAACAGCGCGCGCTCATGCGCCACGTTCCAGGTAAATCCCGCACAAGGATCGGCTGCCAGGACTGCCTGGCTCGCCATGGCGGTGACCACGGTACCGAAGGCCATGATCGCGAGCCATCCAAGTCGTTGCGGCCCAAGCCGTGTTTCGCGCTTCATGCAATTCTCCTGCTATAGCGTATAGCGCAGGTTCACAAAGAACTCGCGCCCCGGGCCGTTGTAACCATCCTCGATCAGATAATCACGATCGGCAATGTTTTTGACACCCATCTCGACGTTAAGCTGCTCTGTCGGCTGCCAGGCGGCCTTCAGGCCCATCAGGGTATAGGCACCCGAGCGGTAGTACACCGTGGCATTGACCGCGTTCTGCAGCCAGCGACGACCCTCGACTTCGAAAGTCGGGGTCACCGAAATGCTGGCCAGCGGATGCCAGGTCGCATAGGCAAAGAAGTGCTCAGTTGGTGTGTCCGTGGGCACCCCGCCGCCCTCGAGGAAGTCCCGCACCAGGTAGGAGTAGTTCAACCCGGCATCCAGAACGTCCGGTATCAGGGAGCGCTTCAGGTCGAACTCGAAGCCGGTATTGCGGCCCGTCCCCACATTGCGATCGGTGCTCACCGTCGGTGACACGGCGACGGCCGTGATCTCATCCGAAATCCGGGCCAGGAAAACATCTGCCGTAATGTGCGTCTGCAGGTAGGTATCGGAAATGCCCGCCTGCAGGTAGTGCGATCGCTCGGGCTGCAGGTCAGGATTGTTGACGAAGCTGCCGAAGCGCGTGCTATACATTTCGAACAGGGTCGGAAACCGCGCCCGGTCGGCGTAGGTCAGATGCACCGAGCCGTCCTGACTGTAGCTGTAGATGGCCGCGAATTCGCCATTGAGCGCATGCTTGTCCTCCACCGGGTAGGCAAATGAGCTCCCGTAGGGCGCGATGTTGCCGTTCGCCACCCATTGGCTGTCACCCACCATATTGCGCACATCGTAGCTGACGCCCGCGATCAGCTGCCAGGCCGTGGTGGGGCGATAGATGTTCTCAACCGCCATCGAGTAGGTGGATTCCTGCGCATCCTCCCAGGGCTGCTGATAGAACACACCGAACGGAATGTTGCGCGTGCTCTCGGTCTCGCGATGCTCATCCCAGCGATAAGTGCCCGATACCCGGACCGTGTCGGCGCCACCGAAGAGATTCTCATCCAGCTCCACGCTGCCACCGGCTGCCTGGTCGTCGTAGGCACTGTTGAAGGACTTCGGCGTGTTCTGGGTGTCGTAGTTGATGGTGTCGTAGGAGTCGAGGGAGTTGTAGAACTTGTCGTAGTACAGGCGCACTTTGACGAAGGAGCCTTCGGCGTCAATCACGTTCTTGGACAGCAGGTAGACACTGCGCTTGTCCCACTGCGGCCAGGTCCAGTACTTCACCGTATTCAACAGGCTCGCAGGAATGATGCTGTCCGGGGGCGCATTGTCCTTGGTGCCCATCTGATCGATGTAGTTGATGCTGTAGGAGGCGTTCTCATTGGGAATGTAGCCGGCTTTCAGATTGATCTTGTAGTCGCGATGGTAGGAATCGATGCGATCGCCCGACCCCTGCAGCGTGCCGGTCGTGAAATCATCGGATAGCCTGAAATGGGTCTGGCGGTCATAGGAGCCGGATGCCTGGGCAAACCATTGGTTCTGCCGGGTACCCAGGAAGAAATCCGTGATGGTCGCTTCCGCGGAGCCCGTCGAATCAAACTGCTCCCCTGCGCGCACATCGACTTCCAGCGGTTTGTCCGCGATACGACTCACGAGGTTGATCGAGCCGCCCATCGCGCCCGGTCCGTCGATCACCGAGGCGAAGCCCTTCGATACCTGGATCTGGGAAATGTCGACCGTGCTGAAGCGCGAGAAGTCGATGCGATTGTCGACGGGCAGATATACCGGGATGCCGTCCTGATACAGCGGCACCCGCCAGCGGTCAAAGCCACGAATCCACACATTGGTTTCATTGCGGGCGCCGACCGTGCTCACCGAGGCACCGGGCGCCAGCAGGATGGCCATATCCAGGGTGTCGCGATTGAACTTCAGCATCTCCTCGCGCGCTATGCTGGTGCCGCCCAGCGAGGCGCCATCGCCATTGATCACGGCTGCCGTGACAGTTACTTCCTCGAGCTGCGGTACGGGGTCAGGATTGGCCGCCTGGGCGACCCTTGCCGTGGCCACAGTCAACCCGATCGCGAACCGTATTCCAACCGACTTCATCAACTCTTCCTCGCAATACATATGTAGAGACGGCACGCACCGGCGGCGCCTGCCGCACGGTTGTGTGCTCTGAACGACAATGTTGTGTGCGCGGCCGATATTGCCGCGCCATCGATCGTTGTATTTCAACATATATAGCGTGCTGTTTCAACGCGACTTCGCCACGGCACGGAACGTTTGCCCCACGCTGGGGTCAGAACTGAAAACCATCGGGTACCGGCATGTCCGTCTTTGGACCGCGCACTCAGTCCCGCACCGCCGCTATTCTGGTGGTGGCCGTCGTACATGGGCTGATGTTGTGGTGTATTTGGCGAGCGCGCGCGCCGGTGGCTGATGAAATCGAGTCTTTTGCTTCAGTGATGTTCTTCGTGCCGCAGCCGCCGTCGCGACCGACAGCACCGGCGTCGACACCCCTCGCACCTCGGGCAGACCGCACCGTGCGCTCGCACCTGGTACCGGCACCCCAGGTGGCCGAAGCCACCACGGCCATTACCCTCCCCGCAACTCCCTCTGGCCCGATCGACTGGCCGGCTCAGCTTCAAGCAACCGCGCGCGTTGAAATCGATCGGGAAGACAAGGCCCGCAAACAGCTGCGGCAAGTGACTCGCAAATTTGAAGTGGACCCCGACCCGCGCAATCCGGGGCGCGCGCCCGCGAGCAGCTTCCGCTGGGACGAGGCCGGGATCCATCGCATCGACACCCGTGGATCATTGCCGGTGCTGCACTTGAATGACCGGTGCGCGATGCTCATGTTCATCATCCCGGTATGCAGCATCGGTCACATTGAAATCCATGGGGATCTGTTTGATGGCGCAGCAGCCGTACACGATGCAAGGCTTGCGACCCCGGGTCCGAATGAGGTCCCCTAGGCCGCCGGCGCCCGCCTATCCCAGCAATTCGTCGCGTCCCTCCTTCACGAAGGCGCGCACCTTCTCGGCGTACTGATGGATCTGGGCGTTGTGGCCCGTCACCAGGGCGCCGGCCATACGAACCGGATCACCGAAGAAGAAGCGCTCGTACAGCACTTGGCGGGAGCCAAAGGCCGAGACCGCCACGTCCCAGGCGAGTCGGAACATGGGCACACGCTCGAAGGCCTCGGCGCGGGCCGCCTGGTAGTACTTGCGGATGTCCTCGGCCAAAGGGCCGGTCAGATCATCGGCGCCGGGCATCGCAACGAGGCCACTCGCGCCGATCTGCTGGATGATCTCGACCATTCTGGGATACAGGCGCGGATACAGGTTGCGCGCGGCATCCAGCGGATCCCAGGCGGGCCGCATGACGCCCCATTCATCCAACTGGGCATCGGCTTCGGCGGCGCGCAGGAAGGCGCGCATGGTCTCAAGGTTTACCCAGATTTCGGCAAGCTTCTCCTGGATGTGCTGCAGGGACTCCGCGGCTATGGCATTGACGAGCATCGCCGCCAGACCCAGCAGGAATTCGGTTTTCGCGATGTTCTTCACGACGACCTGGTGGGTCATGTGCACCACGGCACCCGTGCGTGAATAAGCCTGATTGCAGCGGTTGACATCCCGGTACAGCAGCACGTTCTCCCAGGGCACGAGCACGTCATCGAAGACCACGACGGCATCCATCTCCTCGAAGCGCGAACCCAGCGGATGGTCAAAATGGGAGCGGCCATAGTCCAGACTCTCCCGGCAGATGAACCGCAGGCCCGGAGTGTCATTCGCAATGGAGAATCCGAATGCGTAGGGTGCGTCCTCGACCGCGTTCTTCAGCAGCGTCGAGGGGAAGACCATGATCTCATCGGAGATCGGCAAGGTCGCCAGCATGCGGCAGCCGCGGATGACAATCCCGGCATCGGTCTCGTCCTTGACTCGCGCCGCGATGTACGGATCGGACAGCTGCTGCATGTTCGCAGCCCGATTGGCCTGTGGTGGAATCAGGGTGTGGGTCAGGCACAGATCGTTTTCGCGCAGGTACTCGTGATAGCGCAGCGCATTGGTACCGAAGCGCGGGTCGGATTCGGCAAGGAAGGCGGCGCCACCGGCATAGCCGGAGATGGCACGATTGATGTAGTCCGGCGCCCGACCCATCATGCCATGGGTATGCTCCTGCCATACCCGCATGGCGGCCGTCACGCTGCGCAGATCCTACATTGTGCGTGGAATCAGAAAGGAGCGGCCCACCTTGTTGCCAGTCGTGGGGGAATCAAACAGGCTGACGGTCGGCTTCTGCCATTGCAGGTCATACAGTTTCGCCAGGGTCTCGACGCCTCCGCGCAGCGCCGGGTGCGTGGTCACATCCTTGATCTGTTTGCCCTGATACCACAGCGTGGGTGGCCGCGCGCGCAGCCGCTGCAGGATCTGTTCGCCACGCCGCGCGCCGCGCGCCGGCTGCGGCGTGTTTGCCTTTGTTCCCACGTTCGCTTCTCCCCCTTTCATGTTTCCTCGCCGCCCACGCTGCCCAGATACGCCTCGCGCAGGTCGAACTCGCGCTCGACACGTCGACGCGCATCATCCTTCAACGCGCCGTCGCGATAGGTCGCATTGACATGCTCACGCTCGATGGCGATCAGCTGATACTCCACGGCGTCACGATCCCGAACCAAGGCGGCGTGCTTTTCATCCCCATCGCCGCGATGTTCGACGTGACGCAGGCGCTCACGGTACAAGTGGCGAACCGGCGCCACCACCTCCTCGGCCAGCTTGCCTTCCCGCGTCAACTGCTCGAGCCTGTGCAGGGCCGCCGTGATGGCGGCACGGCGCTCCCGGAACTCTTCCATGCGGTCGCGAAAGCGCTCGCGTTGACCGGCATTGGCCAGGCCCAGCCATCTGATGACCGCCGGTAGCACCAGCCCCTGCCCGACGAGCGTCACCAGTATCACCGCGAAAGTCAGGAACAGGATCAGGTCGCGGGCAGGAAACTCCGCACCGTCGACCATCAGTGCCGGCAATGCCAAGGCGGCGGCCAGGGACACCACGCCACGTATTCCGGTGAATGCCAGTGCGAAGGCGCGCTGCCACGAGATCGCCTCCTCGTCCGCAGCCTCCGCGTGTCGGCCGAGCACCGCCAGATAGGCTGCGGGGAATATCCACAGGAACCGGGCGCCGATGACCACGACACTGACGATGCCGGCGGCAATGGCCAGCTCTGACGTTGAATAACCGTGGATGCCCTGGATGATGGTCCGCGCCTGCAGGCCGGTGACCAGGAACACCACGCCCTCGACGATGTAGACCAGGAAGTCCCAGAAGAACACGCCCTGCAGGCGGGTCCGGGCACTGATCAGACGCTGGCCGTTCCAACTGACGTACAACCCGGTGGCCACCGTGGCCAGCACGCCCGAGCCGCCGAGGTATTCGGGCGGCCAGAACGCCAAGAACGGGGTGAGCACCGACAGCGTCACCTCTATATGTGTGTCGCGCGCCAGATGCCGCAGATGCAGCATCAACCAGCCCACCGCGACCCCCCACGCCACCTCACCGAGCACGATCACGGCAAAGAGCACCGAGGCGTGGCCGATGGAGACGCTGCCCATGCTCACCGCGACCACCGCGAACCGATACAGGATCAGGGCCGTCGCATCATTGGCCAGCCCCTCACCTTCCAGAATGGTGAGGATGCGTCGCGGGATCTGCATCCGTCGGGCAATCGACAACGGCGCGACCGCATCGGGGGGCGAGACGATGGCGCCCACCGTGAAACCCACCGGCCAGGAAAGCTGCAGCCATAAGTGGCAGGCCGTGGCCACCAGTACGGTGGTGAATACCACACAGCCGATTGCGAGCAGCGAAATACCGCCCAGGTTGGCGCGGAAATCCTTCCAGCTCATCGAGACGGCCGTCGAGTAGATGAACAGCGGCAGGATGACCAGCAGCACGAGCTCTGGCGCGAGGGTCACGGACGGCAGCCGCGGGATCAGGGCCAGGACGATGCCTGTCAGGACCAACAGGATCGAGGACGGCACCTTCAACCGGGTGGCGACGGCTTCGATACCGGCAATCACAGCCAGCAGGACGACGAGCAATTGCAGCGTCTGGATCATAAAATGGTGGTTGGCGACCCCTGAGGTGAGCATATCAGGCAGTCAACCGTACGCTCGCTGGAACGTTCTATTGCCGGTAGGCGGCGAAGGTGGCGAGGAGTAACCCATGGGCAGGATTACGCTTTTTATTCCGATCCTCGCGGCAGGGGTAGCCCTGGCGGGATGCGCCGGTATTGCGGTCAGAACCGACCAGAACTCCCGGCTACTGGCCACCGTTCACTGCCAATCCGTGGGCTGGGCCGGTGGCTTCAAGGGGGCAAGCCCCCTGCGCAATACCATTGCGAACCCGCTGAATGAGGCCCGCCTGCGCGATGCCATTGCAGCCAATCTGCAGACCGCCGGCATAACCCTCATGGATACGCCAAATGGGGGCGCCGGCGCGCGTGCCGCCGCCAGCAGCCCGCCCCCCACAGCGCAGTGTCTCATCGGCTATGGCATCGGCATGGAGCGGCAGGTCGATGAGGTTTACCCGGATGGCTGGGGCTACGGCGGGGGCTACTGGGGACGTGGCTGGGGACCGGGCTGGGGATGGGGCTGGGGAGCACCCTATGTCTACCATCAGAGCTTCATCACCGTGGATCTGTATGACTCCGCCTCGAAGCAGCCGATCTGGCATGCCTCGGCCGAGCAGAGTCTGAGCGGACTGGAAGGGGATGCCGCCAATCAGCGTATCCGCGCCGCGGTAAACGCCATCTTCATGAAGTTTCCGCGCTAGGGATCAAGGCGGCTGGGATTGCAGCTGCACCCTGGCGACCATCAGGTCGGCACGATCGGCGCGGGGTCCGACCAGGATTTCGACAATGCCGGATTCAAATACCGCACTTAAGTCCTGATCCAGGATTCGCAGCTGTTTTGCCGACAGCGCGACGGTGACCGTGCCGGTCTTGCCGGGCGCCAGTTCCAAGCGCCCGAACCCCGCCAATAGCAGCAGCGGCGGCGCCACGCTGGCCGCCACGGGGTGCGTAAACACGAACACGGTTTCACGCGCCGTCCGCGCGCCTTCATTGGTCAGATCCACCTGCACCTGAATGACGTCACGCACCGTCACACCGGTGGGCGATACGCGCAGATTCGAATAGCGAAACCGTCCGTAGGTCAGTCCATGGCCGAAGACAAACAATGGGTCATTGGATGAGTCCAGGTACTTGCTGGTGAACTTGTCGGCGGGATTGGCCGGCCGTCCCGTGCGCCGTTCGCTGTAAAAAATCGGAATCTGTCCGACCGAGCGTGGCCAGGACATCACGGTGCGCCCGCTGGGAGACACCCTTCCCAGCACCACATCCGCCAGCGCGTTTCCGGCCTCGCAGCCCGGAAACCAGGCCGCGATCAGCGCGTCGCAATCCTCCAGCAGCGCCGATACCGTCAGCGGCCGACCCGAGAACAGCAACACGGCGCAGGGTTTGGCAAGAGTCCGCGCCCGCGCGAGCACCGCGGTCGCCAATGCCGGCTGCTGCCCGGGCAGACCGGGATTCACGCGGCTTGACGCCTCGCCGCTCATGATGGCGGCCTCGCCCAGACACAGCAGGATGCATTCGCTACGCTCACACAGGGCCAGCGCCGCGGCAATACCGCTGGCATCGTCGCCCTCGATGCCCACCCCCGTCTCGAATTGCACCTGCGCATCCGGCAATGCCGCACGCATGCCACCGAGCACGCTCACATGATTGTCCGCGATACCGGCCGCCGGCCACGGGCCGCGCATCTCCTCGGGCGCATCACCCAGTGGTCCGATCACGGCGAGTGAACGCAGCTCACGCTTGAATGGCAGAACGTCATGTTCGTTCTTGAGCAATACCAGTGATTGCGCACCGACGTCGCGCGCCAGCGCGCGCCGACGCGCGACAGTTGCGGCGGACTCATGCGTGACGCAACGGCCATAGGGGTCGGCGAACAGTCCAAGCTGCTCCTTCAGACGCAGCACCCGGCGTACGGCCGCGTCGATCTGCGCCATGCTGACCAGGCCCCGCTCCAGCGCCGCGGGCAGGCCGTGCCGATAGGCATCAGCCATCATGTCGATGTCGACGCCCGCATGCAGCGCCAGCGCCGCGGCCTCAGGCAAATCGGCCGCGATACCATGATTGAGCAGCTCACGGATGGCGTTGTAGTCGCTGACAATCACGCCAACAAAGCCGATGCGCCTGCGCAGCCAGTCACGCAGCAGCCGGGTATGCGCCGTCATCGGAATGCCGGCCAGATCGGTGAAGGCCGGCATGATGGTGGCAACCCCGGCACGCACCGCGGCCTCGAAGGGCGGCAGATGCACCTCGTGCAACGTGCGTTCCGAGATGTCCACGGAGGCGTATTCGCGGCCGGCCGTCACGGGCGCGTAGGCGCAGAAATGCTTGGCGCAGGCCGCCAGCGCATTCGGCGCGGCCAGATCCGCGCCCTGAAAGCCGCGCACCTTGGCGGTTGCCATCTGCTGTGTCAGCCACGAGTCCTCCCCTGCGCCCTCGACCGTGCGTCCCCAGCGCGGATCGCGCGAGACATCGAGCATGGGAGCAAAAGTCATGGCCAGACCATCCGCAGAACCTTCGATGGCCGCTTCGCGCGCGGTGGCCTCCCACAAGGCAGGATCAAACACCCCGGCCTCGGCTATGGGCACTGGAAACAAGGAGCGGTGGCCATGGATGATGTCCAGGCCGATGAGCAGTGGAATCTTCAGCCGCGACTCCTCGACCGCCAGACGCTGCATGTCCCGCACCGGGCCCGCACCCACCATGTTGAGCAGGTTGCCGATGGCGCCGCTGCGGATGGCGTCCGTGGAATCCCCGGCAATAACAGGACCGGTGACGGTGAATGAGGATGCCGTCATGGTGAGCTGGCCCAGTTTCTCGGCCAGGGTCATGCTGCTGATCAGGGTTTCGATGCGGCTCATGAGTTCCAAACCCGCTGCATGCAGTAAAATGAACCCTTAGGATACAGGATGCCCCCCTTGCCCAAGCCACCCGCCGCCAGATCCACCCGCGCCGCCCGTGCTTCCCGCGGCGCGCGTGCCCTGAGCCCGTCGCAGCTGGCGGCCTTGCCCGATGATGCGTTGCTCGAACAGGTGCAACGTCAGACCTTTCGCTTCTTCTGGGAAGGCGGTCACCCCGTCAGTGGCCTGAGCGCCGACCGGCACAGCACCCGCCCGGGGCCCGTCGATGACAAGGCGGCCATCGGAGGCACGGGCTTTGCCCTCATGTGCATCATCGTGGCGGTCGAACGCGGCTGGATCACCCGTGCTCAGGCGGTCACCCGTATCGGCGCCATGCTGGAAGTCCTGACTCGCGCGACCTGCTACCACGGCGCCCTGCCGCACTTCCTGAATGCACGCACCGGGGCCACGATCCCTTTTTTCCGCAAGGACGATGCGGCCGACCTGGTCGAGACCTCCTTCCTGTGCATGGGTCTGCTGTGTGCACGCCAGTACTTCGATGCACAAACGGCCGCCGAGGGGCAGCTGCGCGGGCGCGTCAACTGGCTGTGGGAAGAAGTCGAGTGGAACTGGTTCACCCAGGATCAGCGCCGCCTGCTGTACTGGCACTGGAGTCCCAACAACGGCTGGGCCATGGATCATGAGATCCGCGGCTGGAACGAATGCCTCATTACTTATGTGCTGGCGGCGGCCGCACCGCGTTACGCGGTGGAGCCCCTGGTGTACCACCGCGGTTTCGCGGGGGGGCGGGATTTTGTCAACGGCAATGCCTACTACAACATCAAGCTGCCACTGGGCGCACCCTTCGGCGGCCCGCTGTTCTTCACACAATATTCCTTCTGCGGCCTGGATCCGCGTGGTCTTAAAGACCGGTACGCAGACTACTGGCAGCAGAACCTGGCGCACGTGCGCATCAACCATGCCCACTGCGCCGCGAATCCGCACGGCCACCTCGGATACAGCACGGAGTGCTGGGGACTGACCGCCAGTGACGATCCGGATGGCTATGCCGTGCACGATCCGGCCAATGACAATGGCACGATTTCCCCCACCGCGGCGCTCGCGAGCCTACCCTACACTCCGCATGAATCCCTCGCTGCCATGCGCCACTTCCTGCGCCGCTACGGCAACAAGGTGTGGGGTCGCTATGGATTCGTGGATGCCTTCTGTGAGCGTCGCAACTGGTTCTCGGATACTTTCATCGCCATCGATCAAGGCCCCATCATCATCATGATTGAGAATCACCGTTCGGGACTGTTGTGGCGGTTGTTCATGTCGATACCGGAAATTCAGCAGTCCTTGAGAAAACTGGGCTTCAGCAGCCCGCGAATCAGCGCAAGAAGTTGAATACCACGGTGACCTTCGAAGACTGGATCGAGGCCCAGTACCATCACTGCGCCCACCAGATCCTGCGCAGCATCTCGGCCACGGATATCATCAAGCAGCGCCCCGGCTTCGGGCTTGCCGTACAGGCCGGTGTGGGTTCGGTGGTGGCCTCACCGGTGCTCGCCTCATACGATCCGGACCCGGACTACTTCTTCCACTGGTACCGCGACTCCTCGGTGGTGATGGATGCGCTGCGCATCCTGTATGAACGCGGGACGCTGGGGGATGAGGCACCGCAGCTGTTCGCAGAGTTCGTGCAGTTCTCTCTCGCTGCGGATCAGCTCGACGGGCGCGCACTGGTGGAACAACCGCAATGGCGTGAGCGCGTCCGGCCCGACTTCGTCCAGTACCTGCGCCAGGATACGGACCTGAACCTCGCGCATGGCGAGCGCATCCGCGGGGAAACGCGCCTCAATGCCGATGGCACCTTGGACATCTCCAGCTGGCCGCGACCCCAGCATGATGGCATCGCGACCCGGGCATTGACGCTGATGCGCTGGCTTAAGCTGCCGTCACTCGAGGCGGCCGTGCGCGAGGCCGCCACCCGGTTGTTGAAGACGGATCTGCATTACACCCGGCGGCACTGGGCCGAGCCCTCCTACGACATCTGGGAGGAGGACCTGGGAACTCATTACTACACGCTGTGTGTCGCGGCTGCGGCGCTCGGTGATGATCCGGCCTGCCCGGCGATCTATCGCATGCTCGATGACTTCTGGGACAACGCGCAGGGTTACTACCGATCGCGCACCCTGCACAGCGGCGCGGCGTCCCCGAAGCAGCTCGATATCGCAGTGATTCTGGCGGCCGTGCACACGGATCTGCCGGGAGGGCGGCATTCGCCGGGCGATCCGCATCTGCATGCGACCTTGGATCGGCTCGAAGAGCTGTTCGCGGCTCAGTATGCAATCAATGCCGAACGGCCGGCCGGAGCCGGGCCTGCCATGGGTCGCTATGCCACCGATGTCTACTACTCCGGCGGGGCATACTATTTTTCAACTTTGGGAGCGGCGGAATTTTGTTATCTCACCGCATGCCGGTTGGCTCCGCAAGCCGCTCAACCCTGGCTGCAACGCGGCGATGCATTTCTGGAAACGGTTCGTGCCTTCACCCCGCCCGGGGGCGACCTGTCGGAACAGTTTGATCAAAAAACCGGGGCTCAAACTTCGGCCCGGCACCTCACATGGAGCTATGCCGCCTTTATCAGTGCGACCGCCGCCCGCAGCCGTGCCCAGGACCGAATCGTTACAAATTCTTGAACCTGGTCCGTGCACCATCCTTTAGGAGCAGCGTTTAATGCAGTACGAGGCGCACCAAAGGGTGCGTCGGGTCACATCGAGGTCCTGCCATGCGAAAATTTGCACCTTCTGCCCGTAATCTGGTCCTGGCGGCTGCCGTAGCGCTCAGCGTCAGCGCCTGCGTAGTCGTTCCGGCCCGGGGTTATTACCGCGGGGGCGCCTATTACACCGGTGCGGTCACCATCGCACCGCCGGCACCGCAGGTCGAAGTCTATGGGGCCCCTCCGGTGGCAGGATATGTATGGCTCGGCGGCTACTGGAACTGGGTCAATGGCCGGCATGTCTGGGTCGGTGGGCATTGGTCCGCACCGCGTCCAGGATATCGCTGGGCGCCCCACCGCTGGGAACGTCGGGGTGACGGCTGGCACCTGGCCGGCGGCGGGTGGGTTCGTCGCTGAGCAATCACGCCGCGTCATTCAAACAAGACTGACGCGGAAATTGCCACCGGACAGTGTGGTAAATCTCGGTACGCCAAGTCCTACACGCCGGCAAGGCGCGTCCTGATGCATTATACGGCCCATGGATGGCCCGACGCATAGCGACAAGGACCCGGAGGACGCCGACGCCGGGCTGGTACGCCAGCAGCTCGCACTGACGCGCGCCACCTTCGCGGGCCCCGTCGGCAAAACCATCATCGCCCTGATGCTGGCGGCCTTTGTCGTCATCGCCGGCACGGCCTACGTCCAGATCAAACTCAATATCTGGAACAAGCCCTTCTACGATGCCCTCTCACGCCGTGACCTGCATGACTTCATCGTGCAGTTGGGCGTGTTCTTCATCCTTGCCGCGTGGCTGACCATCCTCAATGTGACGCAGCGCTGGGTCGGCGAAATGCTCAAGCTCAAAATGCGCGAGGCGCTCGCCAAGGACCTGCTCGAGCACTGGATGCAGCCACGGCGCGCGTTCTGGCTGGCCAACGCCGGCGCCTTGGGCGAAAACCCCGACCAGCGCATGCACGAGGACGCGCGCCACCTGTGCGAACTGACCGCCGACTTAGGCATGGCCCTGCTGCAGGCGACCATCCTGCTGATTTCGTTTTCGGGCGTGCTGTGGGTACTGTCCAGCGCGTTCGTATTCCGCATCGGCGAACACGATTATGCCGTACCCGGCTTCATGCTCTGGGCCGCGATCATCTATGCGTTGACCGGTTCGCTGCTGAGCTATTGGGTCGGTCGCTCACTGATTGCGCGTAATGCGTTCCGCTACGCGCGCGAAGCAGATTTTCGCGTGGCGATGGTGCGCGTTAACGAGCACCTGGATGACATCACGCTCGCCGCCGGTGAGGCGGACGAACTGCGCCGCATCGAGACCCATCTCACCAACGTTCTCGCCGCGACCCGCAAGATCGTCTCGGGCCTCACCAACATCACCTGGGTGTCGGCCGGTTTTGGCTGGGTGATGAACGTGGCGCCGATCCTGGTCGCGGCGCCCCTGTACTTCACCGGTAAAATCTCTTTCGGCGGCCTGATGATGGCGGCCGCGGCTTTTACGCAGGCGCAAAGTCAGCTCAGCTGGTTCGTCTCGAATTTCAGCACGATCGCGGACTGGCGCGCCACGCTGCTGCGCGTGGCCAGCTTCCGCGACGCGCTCATCAAGCCGAGCATCCAGCAGCTGTACACCTCGAAGATCCAGTACGACTACGGCGACCCCGGTATGGTCACGATCGACAACCTGGTCATTGAATCCAGTGGCGGTCAGGACGGCATCCAGGAGGCACACGTGGTGGTGCACTCCGGGGAGCGGGTGATCGTCGCGGGCGCTCCCGGCACGAACCGAACTCAGCTGTTCCGCGCGCTCGCGGGCCTGTGGCCCTGGGGTCAGGGGCAGGTGACCCGGCCGCACGACGAGCCGGTGCTGTTCCTGCCGCGCGGATCGCCCTATCTGCCGCGCGGCACCCTGCGCGAAGTGTTGGCTTATCCGATGAAGGTTACGGATTTCAAAGCCGATGCATTCGAACAGGCTCTGCGCCGCATGAAACTCAAACGCCTGTTGCCGATGCTCGATGAGGTACACCGCTGGGACCGCGAGCTCGGACAGGAGGAGCAGACCGCATTGGCGCTCGCGCGCGTGGTCGTCCACGTACCCAATTGGGTACTGATGGACAGCACACTCTCATCCATGCCGGATGATCTGCTGGAGCGGGTCACCGAGGCCTTCGAGAATGAACTGCGCTATACGGGAGTGGTGCACATCGGGCCGGTGGCACCGGCGGTGGATCCGCTGTTCCGCCGCGTCGTGCATCTGGTGAAGCTGACCGGCTTCGTCCCGACCCCGACCGCCGAAGTCAAAGCACTGACCCCGGAGTCCCCGGATGCGCGCTGAACGCAACGATACGCGCGCCGGAAGGCTTTGGCTGCACGGCCTGCTCGCATGCCTGTCGCTGCTGCTGTGGTTTGCTCCGGCACAGGCGCAGGAGCTTGATTTTCATGCGCCGGCCAGCACCAGTGATCCGGGCCTGGCCGCCGCGATGCGCGATCTGGCCGTCAGGGTGCTGCCTGTCTACCAGGAGGCTGACGGCAATCGTTACCTGAACAATCTTTCGGCGCTGCAGCTGGTGTCAGGTAACGTCGAGTCGGCCTGGAATACCCGCCAGTCGCTGCTCGATCGACGACGGGCACAGGATGCCGGCAAGCCGATCCGCCAGGCCGCGATATTTGATCTGTATCTGCATGCCCGGCAACTCGCAGGTTCACAGCCGTTCGCCGCGGCCTATGCAAAGGCCTACCAGCAGGCCGTGCAGCCGCTATCGGATCTGGACGCCTTCACCCTCAACAAGTGGCTCGCGCGCCCGGTGTATCAGCTGCGCGATGCTCTGCAGCGCGCGCTGGATCAGTCGCGCCAGCAGCCGCGCATCACCACCGAGCGCGCCGTCGATCTGATCTGGACTTATCTGAACTTCGATTCGTACCGCACTTTCTCGACCCTCGCGACCGGACTGATCCGCAACGACGACCAGCGCCGCTACGTCATGGACGACAAGGTGACCATCATGACACCGGACGGTGCCAGGCTGGCGGCGCGTCTCATCCGGCCGCGCGCTGGCCCGGCAACCTTGCCGACCCTGCTGGAGTTCACCTTGGGCGATGATCCCAACAGCGACCTGCGCGAGACCGCAGCGCACGGTTATGTGGCGGTGATCGCCTACGTCCGTAGCCCCGCACCCAGCGAAGTGCTGGTATTCGAGCATGATGGCGCCGATGCGACTGCGGTCATCAACTGGATCACCCATCAGAGCTGGAGCGATGGACGCGTAGGCATGTTCGGCATGCGCTACAGCGCCTTCGCCGCCTGGGCGGCATTGCGCGAACTGCCGCCGGGACTGCTGGCGGTTGCCACCGCCGATGCGACCGCTCCCGGTGTGGACTTCCCGATGCACAACGGCATTTTCATGTCGCAGGCCTACCGCTGGATCCAGGATGCGACCAACTCCGAAGTACCCGACTACTCAAGCGACAGCGAGGAAGCCTCCTGGCACCAGCTCGAAAAGCGCTGGTACACCATGGGCAGCCCATTCCGGGAACTGGACCACCTGGCGGGTCGCCCGAGCCCCATTTTCCAACGTTGGCTGAGCCATCCGAGCTACGACTCCTACTGGCACAGCATGGTGCCCTTCGGCGCGCAATTCGCGCGCGTGAAGATTCCGGTGCTGAGCATCACAGGCTACTACGCGTCGGGCGAGTTGGGATCGATCTACTACTTCGACCAGCAAATGAAGGCCAACCCCAAGGCGAACCACACCCTGATCATCGGACCGTGGACCGATGGCAGTATCGACAATGGCCCGATGCCGGACCTGCGCGGTGTGCCGCTGGATGCCGTGGCGCAGATGGACCTGGATGATCTGCGCTACCAGTGGTTCGACCAGATCTTCCGACGCGCGCCCTGGGCGGCGTTCATCAAGGGACGGGTCAATGTCCAGCTGGCCGGAGCCAATGACTGGCTGTACGGCACGACACTCGATACTTTGGCGAACGGCAGCCTGCGTTATTTCCTGGACTCCGAAAGCCTGGACCCGGCAGTACCCAAAACGGCCGGCAAGGTCACACCGGCGAGCGGCGGCCGGTACCGATTGCTGACCCGCCGCAGCGCCCGCAAACTCCCCGTGACGCAGATGGTGAAGCTGGCGGACCGGACGGATGCCGACTGGACTCCTCCACCCAGCCTCGTCACGAAGAGCCTCAGTGAACACGACACGCTGATCCTGGTCAGTGATCCTGTGGCCAAGGCGACGGACCTGGTGGGTACCCCGAAGCTGCACCTGGACTTTACGCCCAACAAGTTTGACGTGGATCTGTTCGTCACCATCTACGAACAGCTGGCGAATGGGGATTACGTGCAGTTGTTCGATCCGCAGTTTGAATTCCGCGCGAGCTACGCCCGCGACCTGGCCCATCGCCATCTGCTGCGGGCGGGTGAGGAGCAGCAGCTGGATGTCACAGTGCACCGCGTGCTCGGGCGGCGCATCCAGGCCGGCAGCCGCATCGTGATCGCACTCGGCGTCGTCAAGCGTCCCGACCGGCAGATCAATTACGGCACCGGCGGCGACGTCAGCGCCGAATCAATCACCGATGCGAGGATCCCGGTGCGGATCCGCTGGGGCAGCGGGACATATTTCGACCTGCCCGTGCATCACTGACGCGACTTTCATGCCGAAAATGCCCGCATGAGCGTACAATCCCGCCCCCCTTCGCCCCGAGCACCCTCCGACAGTGACAGACGACCCCAAAATGACCAGCTTCGCTGAGCTGGGACTTCCCGATTTCCTGCTCGAGGCTTTGGCCGCAGTGGGCTATGAAACCCCCTCGCCCATCCAAAGCGAGACCATTCCACGCATGCTGGAGGGCAAGGATGTGCTCGGCCAGGCCCAGACGGGTACCGGCAAGACGGCCGCATTTGCCCTCCCCGTGCTGGCACGCATCGATGTCTCGCAGAACACCCCGCAGGCACTGGTGATGGTGCCAACGCGCGAACTTGCGATTCAGGTCGCCGAAGCGTTTCAGAAATACGCGGTGCGTATGCCGGGCTTTCATGTGCTGCCGATCTACGGCGGCCAGAGCTACACGCCGCAGCTGAAGGGTCTGAAGCGCGGCGCCCAGGTCATCGTGGCAACCCCGGGCCGTGTCATGGACCACATGAAGCGCGGCACGCTGGACCTGTCGACCCTGCGTTTCGTCGTGCTCGATGAAGGCGATGAAATGCTGCAGATGGGATTCGTCGATGACATCGAATGGATCCTGACCCAGACTCCTCCGGGTCGGCAGATCGCGCTGTTCTCGGCCACCATGCCGAATGCCATCCGGCGCATTGCCGGCAAGCACATGCGCGCGCCGGTCGAAATCACGATCCGGCAGCAGACCAGCACCGCGCCGCTCATCCGCCAGCGTTACTGGCTGGTCAGCGGCCTGCACAAGCTGGACGCCCTGACACGGATGCTCGAGGCGGAGCGCTTCGATGCCATGCTCGTGTTCGTACGCACCAAGCTTGAAACCACAGAACTTGCCGAGAAACTGTGCGCCCGCGGGTTCAATGCGGCCGAACTGAACGGCGATATTCCCCAGGCACAGCGCGAACGCACGATTGCACGCTTGAAGAACCGGCAGCTGGATATCGTGGTTGCCACCGATGTGGCCGCGCGCGGCATCGATGTCGAACGCATCTCACATGTCGTCAACTACGACATTCCGTACGACTCCGAGACCTATACCCATCGCATCGGCCGTACCGGTCGGGCCGGTCGCAGCGGCGATGCCATCCTGTTCGTGGCACCGCGTGAGCGCAACATGCTGCGCATCATCGAGCGCCATACGCGCCAGCCGATCGAGGCGATGAATCTGCCGACGATCAAGGACGTGAACGACCAGCGCATCGCGCGCTTCAAGGAGCGCATCGCGACCGCGCTGCAGAATGGCGAAGCGAAGGCATTCCAGCCGCTGCTCGAACAGTTCGAGTCTGAACAGAACGTACCGGCGATCGAAATCGCCGCGGCATTGGCGAGTCTGATGCAAGGCTCCACCCCATTCCTGCTCGAAAACCGCCCCGAGCCGGCGCACTCCGGCGCCCGCGCGTCCGGCGAGCGCGACACTCGCGACTCCCCTCCCCGCGATCGCCCCGAGCGTTTTGCCCGCGATGAGCGCCCGGAGCGTGGAGCGCGGTTCGAACGCGACCGCGAGCCCGCCGGTCGTGGGCGGCGCGAATCAGCGCCGCCGCTGGAAACCTTTCGAATCGAAGTGGGCAATGCGCATGGCGCACTCCCCGGCAACATCGTCGGCGCTATCGCGAATGAGGCCGGAGTGGATGGTCGGCACATCGGTCATATCGACATCCGCGAGGACCACAGCTTCGTGGACCTGCCGGTCGGCATGCCGGATGACATCTTCCAGGAATTGCAGGCTGTGCAGATTCGTGGCAACCCGCTGCGCATCAGCCGCGCCACGAAGCCACCGCGCACTGGCGGATCCCCGATCCACGCGCCTCGCGAAGATCGCGGGCCGTCGGGGGGCGCCAAGCGCCCCTTCCCGCCGGCCCGCAAGCCGGGGGGATTCAAGCCGGGCGGCCCACGCAAGCCGCATCGGAAAACCCCGAAGTTCTAGCGGTCGAACTGGCCCACCACGGCGCCGATGCCTAAGGTCAGTCCCATGGCGAGGACCCCCAGTACGGTCACCCGCAGGACACCGACAATGACGCGGGCGCCGCCGACCCGCGCCGCGACGGCGCCGAGCAGCGCCAGGGCCGCGAGTGACAGGATGCCGATCGCGGGAATCATGAGACCCATGGGTGCCAACGCCGTCACCAGCAGCGGCAGCCCGGCACCGCAGGCAAATGAGATGGCCGACGCCAGCGCTGCCTGCATCGGACGGGCCCGGCCCCGATCCGAAATACCCAGTTCATCCAGCGCATGAGCGGCCAATGCGTCCTTGGCGGCCAGCTGTGTGGCGACCTGTTCGGCAAGCGCCGGTGTCAGCCCGCGACCGACGTAGATCGCCGCCAGTTCGGCGTGCTCACCGGCCGCGTCGGTTGCC
>DASYER010000038.1:0-34960 GCA_036498905.1 Steroidobacteraceae bacterium
CGGCGGTAGATGATTCCGGACTCGAGAAACCTCTTACCGAGTTATTGAAGGTCAGAGCGTCCCAGCTCAATGGCTGCGCCTACTGCCTGCACTTTCATCTGGCCGGCGCCCGCCGCGCCGAAGTCGCGCCAGCCAAGCTCGATCTTATAGCGACCTGGCGGGAAGTCGATGTCTTCACCGCGCGCGAGCGTGCTGCCTTAGCTTGGACGGAGTCATTGACGCTGATGGCGCAACAGTCAGTGGCAGATTCGATCTTCGAAGAATTGCGGCAAGTTTTCTCGGCATCCGAAATCGCATACTTGACCGCTGCGATCGGATTGATCAATGCCTGGAATCGGATCGCCGGCGGGTTGCGCTTCGCACCCTCGAGTGAGTCGTGGTCGTGACGGCTGGGTGAGCTCCTCCTATTGAGAGCGAAATGCCATGGCCGGGGAGATCGACGCAGCTCGAAGCGCCGGCCAGACCACTGCTGCCTGGCACAAAGTAAGAACGATGGCTGCGCCGCTGCAGACGAGTGCGGCGCTCATGCGCGCAATGGAGAAATCTGCGGCCAACCAGGTATTCGCGCACACGCCCAAGGCAACTCCGACCAGAACGCCGGTACCGGCGATGATGAGGTTTTCCAAATGGAAATACCTGAGGATGTCGAGGCGCTGTGCCCCAAGGGCACGGCGCATGCCGATATAGCGCGTCCGCTGCGAGACCCAATACGAGGTCAGTCCCACGACGCCGAGCGCCGTGACCGTCAGCAGCAGGCCACACACGACGCCGAGCACGACGCTTTCCTTGTGCTCAGATCCGTACGCATTGCGACGCATCTCGGCAAAAGTGCGCGCCCACATCACCATTCTCTGGGACGTGATGTTGAATAGTTTGTCCTGCACAACGGGTATGACCGAAGCAAGTCGTCCCGGCGCTGCTCGCACAACATAAAGGGTATCGTTGCTGAGGTATTGGTATGGGAAGAACGTGGCATTCTCCGCTCGCCCACGGTCCCGGGTCTGCGATGCGGACGGAGTCTGAGCACGCTCCACGATCCCGATAATCCGCGAAGGCTCGGATTTGCCAAAGTACACGACTTGCCCCAGCGGATTGGTAGCCGGGAAGAGTTTCCTGGCGAGACTGCGGGTCACTACGATCGTGGCCGGAAACTTAGTCTCGTCTTCGCTCACCTCGCCAATCTCGCCGGCCTCGAACCAGCGTCCCGCCGTCAGCCTGAGCCCGAAGGCCGCCAGGCCGCCGGCATCGACAAAATAAACGGCGGAATCGGTAGAAGCGGAGCGTTGATTCAAACTCAAATGCAGCCCGGTGACCCAACCGGATCCCTCAAGCGGGAAGGAATTAGTCGCCTCAACGCTGGTAAGGCCGGGCACCCTGCGCAAGGCCGCCAGATCCTCGAGGACCTTAGCCTTCAAATCTTCCGGGTGTCCGATCCATTGGTTGCGCAATACCCCGATATTTGCCTCGTCAAAGCCAGTAGGGCGGCCCATGTGTTGCAGATGCTGCTGAATGATCGACAGGGAATTGCAGACGATTGCCAAAGTAAAGGCAATCTGCAGTCCGATTAGCGCCGCGCCGAGCTTGTTGCGACTCAGCGAACGAAGGATTAGCGCAAGTTCCATGGCGTCATCAGTCCGTCTTGAGTTGCAGAGCAGGTTGCACTTGGCTAGCGCGCAACGCCGGATACAGCCCGGAGCACACTGTTGCGACCACCGCTACGCCAACTGTGATGAGCACCATCTGCGTATTAAGTGAATAGAGAAGCTGAGCGACAGGACCGTGGTCCCGCTGGCTGGCCTGACCAACGGCGGTCAGTGCGATACCGAGAGCACCGCCGAGTACTCCGACAACGATGGTTTCCATCATGCACTGGCAGAAAATATCCCAACGGCTGGCGCCCAAGGCGCGGCGCACGCCGAGCTCAGCGGCGCGGCTCGCGAATCTCGCCAGCATCAGCGCCACTGCATTGATCAGACACACGACCAGGAATCCGAATGCGGTGAGCGTGCTTAACTTTACTGCGTCCGGGATCACCTTCTTCAATGCAATCCACTCGCGCGCCGTATGAACCCGGATGAGCGGCGCCCAGTGAAAGCGTCCGGCCTCACGTTGTTCGGCGGCATAACCAAGCAGGTACTGCTTATAGTCACGGATCGCTCTGGGGCTGGGCAGCTCCGCCCAGAACTGAATCCACACGCAATCGGAGTTCAGATGTCCCAGCCAGCCCGGGGCAGGGGCTGAATCGCAGCTGTCATGGCCGAAGTGTCGCATCTGGCGATCGATCGCCGTGGAAAACGGCAGATAGAGGTCCTCGGCTTCCATGAGGGCGCTCTGCGACATGTCGTAAAGGCGTGGAACCAGCTGCCACGGCGCGAGCACACCGACGACCCGATAGTCTCGGGTATCGAGAGTAACCGTCTTGCCGACGGCGTCAGAATGCGGAAAGAGCCTGGCAGCAAGCCCCTCACTTAGAACCACTACATTGGCGTGCTTCGCGTCATCCACTTGAGTCCAGGGGCCACCCGAGCGGAACGGTGCCTCGAACATCGTGAAGAAGTCTGCATATGTGGCGCGCCCCGAAGCGTGGAAGGCTCTTCCTTCGGGCGGCGTCACATTCGGCCCTATGCCATACATTGCCGTCTGGCGTACGGCCTTGTGGGCCTCCATGAGGGCCCGCGCATCGCGATAGCTGAGTTGATCGGGAAGCTCGTCGATGATGCCGCCGTGGCCGGCGCCTCGCGAACTCGGACCCCATACATCAATCTGCGGCACCACGAGTCGTGATGACTTGTCCGGGACGGGATTGCCCAGTAGGGCATACATGACTGAGAACTCGGTCATGCAAGTACCAATGCCAATTCCCACCGCCGCGACGACGAGCACCGTCAACGCGACATTGTGCTTGAGGCTGCGTACCGCCAGCTCAAGATAGTGGCCGAACATCCTGGCTCCGAAAAATTGAAGATCACTGGTTTACGACATCCGCCGGGCCCATCGGCAGTGCACAGCGCGTACCAGCATGGCCTTCATCCGTAAGTCCATGTACGGCAAGGAATTCACAAATGGTACAGCGTGCTGAAGCCCTCAAGGTGTCCGCCCGAAGCGGACACCGGACACTCATCCGGACATCCGCGATCGCTAATTTGGCGGAGTGAGGAATCCCGGCTGCGCCTCCACACGCGTGATCCAGGACCGGAAGTGAGGGTAGGGATCTGTTTGCACGCCCACAATATCGGCACAAGTGGAGTAGGCATACAAAGCCATGTCGCCGATCGTGTAACCATCGCCCAGGATGAAGGCGCGTCTCGAAAACTCACTGTTCAGCAGAAGGAGCGCGCGCTGTACGGCTTTGCGCTTGTGCTCGACTTCCTCCGGTGAATGGGCCGAGAGCTCACCGGTGAGCATCCAGTACCGCAATGTGCCGACAGTGGATTCTACCTGCTCCTGCTCGAAACTCATCCATTGCAATACTTTGGCTCGCCCGAAGGGGTCGGTCGGGAGATACGCCGAACCCTCGGCAAGATAGAAAAGAATCGCATTCGATTCAGCCAGCGTGCGCCCGTCTTCGAGCTGAATTGCCGGTACCTTTCCCGTCGGATTGATACGCCGGTATTCGGCACGCTGCTCCCCATTTTCGAGAATGTTGACCGTCACGGTCCGGTAGGCTTGATCAAGATGCTGAAGCAATAAGCGAATCTTCCAGCCGTTTCGCGAAGCTGGGTAATTGAAGACTGTCAGCATCGCGCTCATTTTAATCGCATTGCCTATCACGAATCGACCGAACGCGGCCTACCGCGCTGCACCAGGACTATATCGAGGCGCCCATGCCGGATTCGGAATTGACGGAGTAAGCTACGCGGCGAGTTGCTCGAATTCAGTTGGAGGGACAATGACTAGATCAGCACTCCATGACCTGCGTCACGCAAGCATCGCAGCCGCCCTCGGACTGGGCGCATTTTTGGCGTTCGGTATTGCCGCGGCTGCGGATGCGCCGATTGCGCCGGCCGGGACAATGAACCAGATCACGGTGCACGGCGAGAGCCTGGCTGGCAATCTGTCCGGTGACTCAGCCGATCGCGCGGTCTTCGTGTACCTGCCGCCCAGCTACTCGGCCGCAAAATCGCGCCGCTATCCGGTCCTGTATGACCTGCATGGCTATAGCCTGACCGCGGAGCGCTGGGTCGGCATCTTGAAGGCGCGCGAGGCCATCGACCGGGACATCGCCGCGGGCAAGGCGCGCGAGATGATCGTGGTCTTCCCGGATGCCATGAGCATCCACAACGGTTCGATGTATTCCAGCTCCGTGACCACGGGTGACTGGGAAACCTTCCTCGCACACGATCTGGTGAGCTACATCGACGGTCACTATCGAACCCTCGCGAAGCGCGATTCGCGCGGGCTGTCCGGGCACTCGATGGGCGGCTACGGCGCCTTCCGCATCGGGATGAAGCGCCCGGATGTGTTCTCCGTCCTGTATCCGATGAGTTCCTGCTGTCTGTCACCAAGAGGCGTGACGCCCGCGGATCCTGCGATCGAGCAGATCAAGACCCGTGAGGAGGCGGGCAAGCTGCAGATGGGTGCGCGTACGACGCTGGCCTCATCGGCGGCCTGGGCACCCGACCCGCAGAATCCGCCGTTCTATCTGGACCTGCCCACGAAGAACGGAATGCCGGATCCGAGCGTGATCGCACGCTACGCAGCCAACTCGCCGCACGCGATGCTGCCCCAGTATGTGACCAGCCTGAAGAAGTATCGGGCCATCCAGATGGACGTTGGGCTGCAGGATCCGCTGTTCCGGGACAACAAGGAAATGGATCGGCTCCTCACGGAGTTCTCCATCCCGCATACCTACGAGACCTACGAAGGCAATCATGTCGATCATATTCCGCAGCGCTTCGAAGAGAACGTCATCCCGTTCTTCTCCAAGCATCTGGAATTTGGCGGCAAGTAGCCCTTAGGCAGCCGCAGTGCCGAAAGCCCGCCGCAGCCCTGGCCGGCGTCCCTTCGGCGAGGCGCAGTTCGTGGTCAAGCGGCGCCGGATAGCGCCGCATGAGTTCGTGCTCGACGCATTGGCCGTTCTCGCGCCGACGACGCGGACGATGTTCGGCTGCCTCGCGGTGTACTTCGAGGACAAAATCGTTCTCATCCTGCGCGACAGGGGTGACTCACCCGAAGACAACGGCGTTTGGCTGGCAACTGCTGCCGGGCATCATGCAAGCCTGCAACGCGATTTTCCCTCGATGCGCTCGATTCGGCTGTTCGGCATAAAGACAACAAACTGGCAGGTGCTGCCCGCCGATGCGCCTGATTTTGAGGCAGCCGCGCTTCATGCGTGCGACCTCATCATTGCGCGTGATCCTCGTATCGGCAAAGTTCCCAAGTCGCGCGCCAAGCGCGGGGGGAGCAAACGGAAGGCGACCCGGCGCCAAAAGGCAACGCGCCCGAAGTAGGTGGGTGCGATCCGAGCCCATGCGGTGGTATAAGGTATGCAATCTCAATTGGGAGCGCTACCATTCTAATCCGGCTGCACCCCCGTCCGCGAGCCTTGCGTCGCCTCGCGTTGTGGATCTCGGTGGCTGCCGTGGCGTCTGCCACATTCGCCGCGAGTCCCAGGCCGGCAATTCTCGGTGTGTCTCATATCGCCATCTATGCGACGGACGGAATCGCCACAGAGCATTTCTATGTTCATGATCTGGGGGCAACCCGGGGATCCGACCCGGAAAGCAGCTCCGGCGTGCGTTACTACTTCAGCGCCACGCAGTTTGTCGAAGTACTGCCCCTGCCCAAGGGTCCGACATCCATCAATAGACTCGACCATATCGCCTTCGCGACCCCGGACGCCGAAGCCATGCGCCGCAATCTGGCTGACGCCGGCATCCGCGTTCCGGATGCCGTTAATGCGACACTGTCGGACAACTGGTTCGAGGTGCAGGATCCGGAAGGCAATCGGGTCCAGTTCATGCAGTCACGCTCAAATTCCGCTGTCGCCCTGTCGCCACGACGCTTCGCCGATCACATCATCCACGTCGGCTTCATCGTGCATGACCGCGCACTCGAGGACGGCTTTTATCGCAGGATCCTGGGCTTTAGGCCGTACTGGTTCGGCGGTAATGAAAATGCGAGGCCGACCTGGATTTCGCAGCAGGTACCGGACGGCCGCGACTGGCTGGAATACATGCTGGTCGATCCGCCGCGAGGCCGGGGCATCCCGGGGGATATGAGCCAGACGCTGCTGGGCATCTTCAATCATTTCTCACTTGGCGTAGCCAACATCGAGACCGTCTATACGCGTTTGTGGAATGAGGGGCGGCTTGCCGGGCAGGACGGCACGCCAAAGATCGGCCGGGACGCCAAGTGGCAATTGAATCTGCACGATCCGGACGGCACGCGCGCCGAGATCATGGAACTGCATGCCATCGGCAAGCCATGCTGCTCGCCTTTTACTGCCTCCGATCCGGTACGTTAGCCGAGTGCGCCAATGCGAGGGTCCCGCACATGACAGGCCGCCGCCGATTCATCGCCCAGGGTAGCGCGCTCGCAGCTTTGCCCTTCATCAGCACGCGGGTCACGCGCGCACTGGCCGCCGCTTCGAAGCCCAAGCTCGGCTTTGCGCTATGCGGTCTGGGTGACCTGAGCGAGCATCAGATTGCGCCGGCACTTTTGAAAACCAGTCGCTGCAGGCTGACGGGCCTGATTACGGATTCGCCCGCGAAGGCGAGCGCCTGGCAAAGCAAGTACGCCATTCCGGCCCGCAACGTCTACACCTACGATACGATGGCCCGCATGGCGGACAACCCGGACATCGACGTCGTTTACGTCGTCACGCCGAACGCCCTGCACCTGCAGCACGGCTCCGCGGCCGCGAAGGCCGGCAAGCATGTCTTCTGCGAGAAGCCATTGGAGATATCGGTGGAGCGCTGCCGGGCGCTCATCAACACCGTCCAGGCTGCCAAGCGCACACTTGGCGTGGCCTATCGCTGTCGTTTCGAGCCGCATCATCTCGAAGCCATCCGACTCGCAAAGTCGCGGCGGTTCGGCGCTTTGCGGATGATCGATTCGTTTTTCGGCTTCAACATTCAACCTTCGGGGTGGCGCCTGAAGCGCGCGCTGTCCGGGGGTGGTCCGCTGCTGGATGTCGGCATCTATGCCTTGCAGGCCACCCGCTATCTGACGGGTGAAGAACCCACCTGGGTCTCCGGATTCACGACCCCCGGGGATGCCGCACGGTTTTCAGAAGTCGAGGCTTCCGTATTCTGGCAGGCGCGGTTCCCGGGCGGTACGGTCGCTCAATGCGGCGCCAGCTTCGCGTCTGCCTCCGCCGGATACATCCGTGCCGTCGGTGAGCGGGGCTGGTTCGCACTCGATCCGGCCTTCAATTATTCGGGCATCCGCGGATCGTGCAGCGACGGTCACGCCTTTGATTTTCCGGATATCGATCAGTTCGCGGCCGAAATGGACGACTTTGCGCGCTGTATCCAGGAGGGGGTGCCCAGCATCGTCGCGGGCGAGGAGGGCCTGCGGGATGTCGCGATCATGACGGCGATTTATCGATCCGCACGTATCGGCGTACCGGTCGAGCTAACCCATAGTTGATTGCGGCAGGTACCCATGCATCAGGCGACGACCATTCTGAACATCAGTACGCGGCGGCGCGGATTGATGGAGATCACCCGGGACGTACAGTCCTGGTTGGAAGCGCAAGCGGTTGCGACGGGAGTGCTCACGCTCTTTTGTCGGCATACGTCGGCGTCGCTGCTGATCCAGGAGAATGCCGCGGCCGAAGTGCGTTCAGATCTCGAGGCGTTCTTCGAGCAGCTGGCTCCGGAGGACCCGACACGCTATGCGCACGATGCCGAGGGCCCGGACGATATGCCGGCGCACCTGCGCACGGCCCTCACGCAGGTGCAGCTTACGATTCCGGTCGCGCAGGGGCGGATGCTGCTTGGAACGTGGCAGGGGATCTACCTGTTCGAGCACCGTCGGCGCGGCCAGGTGCGCGAAATCGCGCTGCATCTGATCGGGGAGTAGACGGCCGCCGCCGCTGTTTATACAGCACTCCGCCAGGGTGAATACTGGATTTACGCGAGCTTCCTGCGGGTCCTATTATGAGCGCATGGCACGCCGTTTCTTAGGTTCCCAGTCGCTCAAGGGGCGCGGGGCTTTGTCCAACCCGCCCGTCCGGTTCGAATCAACCAGCGTCGAAAAAACCGACGATGGTTGGCAGGATGAGGAAGAGGTGGCGACCTCGCTGCCGCAGATCGTGCTTCCCGATCGTGCCAAAAGCGTCATCACCACCAACAGCTCTCCGGATGTTGGCTTCGAGCAGTCGATCAATCCATATAGAGGCTGCAGCCATGGCTGCGTGTATTGCTTTGCACGCCCGACGCATGCCTACCTCGGCCTCTCGCCCGGACTGGATTTCGAAACGCGGCTTTTCTACAAGGACAACGCAGTGGAACTGTTGCGCGCCGAGCTCGGCAAGCGCAGTTACCGATGCAAACCCATCGCGCTCGGCATCAATACCGACGGATGGCAGCCGCTCGAACGCGACATGATGGTGAGTCGCGGTATCCTGGCTGTGCTGGCCGAGTGCCGGCATCCGGTGACCATCGTCACCAAGAGCACGCTGATCCTGCGCGACCTGGACCTGCTGCAGGATCTGGCCCGGGATCATCTGGTCTCGGTCATGGTCAGCATCACCTCTTTGGATGCGACCATGAAACGTACCCTGGAGCCGCGGGCCGCCTCACCGCAGGCACGCCTGAAGGTCATCGAAAAGCTGGCGGCCGCCGCGGTTCCCGTCGGTGTGCTCGCGGCGCCGGTCATTCCCGCCCTCACCGACCATGAAATCGAACACATTCTGGAAGCTGCGCGTGAGGCGGGTGCGAGCAGCGCCGGCTATGTCCTCCTGCGGCTCCCGCATGAGGTGAAGGATCTGTTTCGCGAGTGGCTTGCCGAGCACTACCCTGACCGGGCCAAGCACGTCATGTCCCTGATCAACCAGTCGCGCGGCGGTAAGGACTACAGCGCCGAGTTTGGTACGCGCATGGTCGGCACCGGCGTGTTCGCGCAACTGCTGCGCAAGCGCTTCGAGCTTGCCAGGGACAGGCTCGGTTTCAAGGATTCCGAGCACCGCTACAAGCTTCGCACCGACCTGTTCCAACCTCCCGCTTCACCCACTGACCAGACACAAATGACGCTCGGGTTCTAAGCTGCCGGGGTGACGAACGGCCCTTCAGAGGATGACGTAGTAGCGAAACAGCGAGTGGTCGGGCGGATCATCGGCTTTGATTTTCGGTACGCGTCGTCCGACACCGACCACTACGGTGCGGTTCAGCCATTCGTGGACGCCCTGCGGCGCACGGAAATAAGGCGTACAGCGAAAGTACGCCGGAATATTCGCAGGCTCGTCGGGTGCCTGACCTGCGCTACGCAGTGGTCCATGCACATAGCCCAGATTGCGGATGTAGATGAGCGCCCCATCATCGGCCTGGATCATGTAGTGGGCGTTGAGTTCCACGACGCCATCCGTCCTGACGGCCGGCCAATCCGCGCCACTGTAATCGACCAATTTTCCGTTGAGCCTGGGACCGCTCACCGTCGAACCCTCACCGATCGACGTATAGCCCTGTTGGGCACCTCCGGACACCGGCCCCGACATCCAGCGCTTGTCGAAATTAATGCGAATGTCGAAGGCGTGTTCGTGGCGTAAAGCCAGGGTGCTCTCGTCCATTGATTTACTCCGCTTTGCCGCTGATCAGGTCGGCTGCTCTTTCGGCGATCATGATGACCGGTGCATTGGTATTGCCGCTCACGATGGTGGGCATCACGGAAGCGTCCGCGATGCGCAGCGATTCGACGCCACGTACCCGCAACTGGGCATCCACGACCGCATCCTCGCCGGGGCCCATCGCACAACTGCTGGTCGGATGCATCGCCGTGCCGACGATCCGGCGCACATAGGCGTCGATTTCATCGTCCGTCTGTACGGCCGCCCCCGGCATGCGTTCGGCCCGCACCAGATCGGCAGCTGGCTTCGTCGAAAAGAAGCGTCGCACGAAGCGGACCATGCGGCGCATGGCGACGCGGTCGGCCTCTGCCTGCATCAGGTTCAGACGAATGCGGGGCGGATCGTGTGGATCCGGCGAGCGCAGCGTGACCTCGCCGCGACTCTGCGGTCGCAGCAACACGCAGGCGGTGGCCATGACGTGGCCCACGCCCCTGCGCCATAGCGGAAACCAGGGTTTCGCCAGCATCGACACCGGAATGATCAGCATCTGAAAATCCGCCCTGTCGAGATCAGGGCCGCTGCGGACGAAGCCCTGGGCAGACACCGCCTGCTCGGCAAGCGTTCCGGTGCGTGACAACAGCCAGCGTAGCATCGAGCGCGCGAGGCGGTCCAGGCGCAGTTCCTTCTCGAAGGCAAAAGCCCCGCTGGCGTCGAACACCATGCCGATCGACTGATGATCCTGCAGGTTGCGGCCCACATTCGGTGCATCCCTGACGACGGTGATGCCGTGGGCCGCCAGCTGCTGCGCCGGTCCGATTCCCGATAGCAGCAGCAGTTGCGGAGTATTGAAGGTGCCCGCGCATACGATCACTTCGAGGCGGGCGTCGGCGCACAGTACTTCGCCGGCGACTTCGTATTCGATTCCACGCGCGCGACCGGCTTCGATGCGGATTCGACGTGTCAGTGCGTTGGTCCTGACCGTCAGGTTCTCCCGGTGCATCGCCGGGCGCAGGTAGCGCGTCACTGTGCTGCCGCGCTCGCCGCGATGCACGTTGAAGTCCGGCGCACTGAAGCCTTCGAAATCGGCTCCATGGAAATCATCGAGATGAGGGTAACCGAGCTTGCCTGCGGTCTCGATCAGGCGCGGATAGATGAAATCATCGGTGCGATGCCTGGTCACCGTCAGCGGCCCGGAGTCGCCGTGCCATTCGGAGGCGCCCCGCCAGTTGGTCTCGGAGCGGCGAAAATAGGGCAGCACCTGCCGATAGCTCCAATCGGGCAATCCGGCGCTGGCCCACTCGTCGTAATCCTCGGGCCGACCGCGCGAGTACATCATGCCGTTGACCGAGCCGCAGCCGCCGAGCACCTTGCCGCGCGGCGCCGGCACCACGCGATTGTCCGCATGCCCCTCAGGTTCGGTCATGAACCCCCAACTCACCGAGCGATCCAGGTAGGTATCGCGCCACGCCAGCGGTATGCGCATTTTCAGGCGGCCCAGCTCCGACCCGCCTGCTTCGAGGAGCAAGACGCGCACGCGCGGATTCTGCGAAAGCCGCGCCGCAATCACGCAGCCTGCGGAACCGCCGCCGACTACGATGTAATCGTACGCATCGATCAGCATTTCTCAGACGAAGCCGCCACTGCTGGCGAAACTATATCGACTGCCAGTGCATATGCAAGCCGTTACACTAGGTCGACAGCAGGGGCACAGATAATTGCCATGACATCGAACCGATCGGCAGTCAAATCGGCGCGGCCCTACGGCTACAGGGATGATCCGGCCGTCCCCGGCTTTCCGGATGATCGCCCTATTATCGTTTTCGACGGCCACTGTGTTCTTTGTTCCGGGTTTGCGCGCTTCGTCCTGAAGCACGATAAACGCGGAGTCTTCCGGCTCGCGCCAGGACAATCCCCATTGGGGCAGGCCCTCTACCGGTATCTGGGACTCGACCCAATAACTTTTGAGACGAATATCCTGCTCTATCAGGGTCGGGCGTGGTTCAAGTCCAATGGGTCACTACAGATGTTTCGTTTACTTGGGTTCCCCTGGTCGACGGCAATCCTGTTACGAGCTGTTCCCCTGCGTCTCCTTGATCATCTATACGACATCGTCGCCCGCAATCGCATGAAATGGTTTGGAAGGCGAGATCAATGCTTCCTCGTCGATCCTGCGCACCGTGACAGATTTCTGGATTGACCCGTTGCGCATCCTGATTGTCGGTGGATATGGCACCTTCGGCGGAAGGCTGGTCGAGCTGCTGGAAAATGAGCCGGGCTTGAGCCTAATTATTTCCGGCCGATCTCTTGAGAAAGCCCACGCGTATTGTGCAAGCCGCACCAGGGCAGCCGCGAAACTCATTCCCGCGAGCTTTGATCGGAGCGGCTCCAGTGCCCGGGAACTCAATGACCTCCAGCCGGACGTAGTTGTGGATGCCAGCGGACCATTCCAGGCGTACGGCGAGACCCCTTACGGTCTGGTTGAGCGGTGTCTGGAGTGCCGGGTTTCCTACTTGGACCTGGCAGACGGATCCGACTTTGTGAATGGAGTCGCTAGATACGATGAGGCCGCGAAGGCTGCTGGCGTGTTCGTGCTGTCAGGTGTTTCGAGCTTTCCCGTGCTGACGGCGGCAGTCGTTCGGCACTTTGCGGGCGGCATTGCCTCCATCCAATCCATTGTAGGAGGCATCGCACCCTCGGCTTTTGCCGGGGTGGGGACGAATGTGATCCGTGCGATAGCCAGCTATTCCGGAAAGCCGATCGGCATACGTCGCAAGGGGAGGAAAGAGGAGGGTCGCCCTTTCGTCGAGTCGATCCGATTTGTAGTCTCAGTTCCGGGCCGAATTCCTTTGGAGGAACGCAGGTTCTCTTTGGTAGACGTCCCTGATCTTGCGGTGCTGCCAGACCTGTGGCCCTCCGTCCAAAATGTTTGGATGGGCGCGGGGCCGGTTCCGCTCATCCTGCATCGGGCGCTCAATCTATTTGCCTGGCTGGTGAAAGTGCGCCTCCTTCCAAGTCTTACCTGGCTGGCGACACCGATGCATTTCGTAACGGAACATGTTCGCTGGGGCGAACACCGCGGAGGCATGTTTGTCCGAGTCGAGGGCTGCGACGCACAAGGCCAGCCCGTGGTCAGGGAATGGCACCTGCTGGCAGAGGGAGACGACGGCCCATTGATTCCCTGCATGGCGATCGAAGCCGTGATTCGCAAATGGTTGTCCGGCAAAAGGCCCGAGAGTGGTGCCCGAACTGCGATTGGCGACGTCAGCCTGGCGGACTATGAGTCCCTCTTCAAAGCGCGCGCCATCTCCATCGGCGCTCGGAATGAGGTGCCGGTCCAGAATCTACCACTTTTCCAACGCATCCTTGGGGAATCGTGGCCGCAACTGGCACCGCAAATCCAGCAGCTTCATTCAACAGGTGCGGGGCAGGCATTTGCCGGCAACTGTACCTTACGTCGCGGCCGCAATATTCTGGCGCGGCTAATTGCGCGACTTAGCGGCTTTCCGACTCAAGGGGTCGATATGCCCATGCTGGTGCGGATTGATCCCTTGGGTGATGGCGAGCTTTGGGTCCGCACCTGTAATCGGCATATTTTCTCCAGCACGCAGAAGCCTGGGAAGGCCTCGTCGAAGTGGCTGGTTCGCGAACAGTTCGGCCCGGTTTGCGTCGACTCTGCGTTATTGGTCGAGGGCACCCATCTGCGCTATGTCATTCGCAGATGGGCGCTATTTGGGATTTCACTGCCACTGGCGTGGGGACCTAGGGCCAGGGCGCTCGAAAGCACTCTTGGTGATTTGTTCAAGTTCGATGTCCAGATTAGCCATCCGATAACAGGGCTGATCGTTCATTACACAGGCACACTCGCTCCGATGCCGAAGAAGTGACCTCGGCATCGATCAGAGATCGTCCCGGGACACCAGCACGATTTTCCCGGCGCCGCCCTTTTGCATCAATGCGTGCGCCTCGGCCGTTTCACGCAGTGGCATGCGGCGACTGATGGGCAATACGAATTTCCCGTCACGGATGTCGTCGGCGAACTCCCGCACTTTCGATGCATCGGGGCGCGCGAAGACCCGCGTGACGGTAATGGTGGCATTGCGTTGCGGCACATCTTCCGGCAGCACCGACGCATAACCGAAGTTGCCGCCATTCTTCACTCTGCCAAACAGTTTGGCCGCTATCTCGCCCCCTACGGTATCGGCGACGCAGTCCACCATCGCAAGTCCGGCGATCGCCGAATCATCATCAATGGCCAGGACATCGGAGACTCCGAGGGTGCGCGCCTGCGCAACCTGGCGGGCGCGAACTCCGGCGATCACCTTGAGGCCGAGTTTCTTGGCGACGTGCACGGCGGCGCGGCCGACGCTGCCGAGCGCCCCGCTCACCAGTAATGTCTGGCCGGATTGAGCCTTGCTCGCCAGTCGTACCAGTTGATCCCCCGTCAGCGCGATCATCGGTATCGCCGCGGCGTCGACCAGATTCACGCCATCGGGCAGATGCGTGAGGATCGAACCCTTTACGGCGACGAACTGGGCGTAGGTCTCGGTGGTAGTTGCCGCCACGCGATCCCCCGCCCTGAAGGCGCGAACATTGGCGCCCACCGCCCGCACCACCCCGCTCACGTCCCGGCCGAGAATGACCGGTAGCGTCATCGGGAAATCCTTCTGCCGTGCACCCGAGCGGATTTTCCAATCCACGGGGTTCACACTTGCCGCGGCCGCCTCGACCAGTACCGAGTCGGCATCCAGCGTGGGCTCCGGCGCATTCTCCTCGTACTTCAGGTTTTCGGGACCACCGTATTCGTACAGTCGAACTGCTTTCACTGCGCTCTCCAGGGGAGGGAGAGTCAAATTCTACTCCGATCGATTCGCCCACGCCGATTGCCCATCGGGATTGCCGGCCAGGCGCGATACGCTCACGACCGCGGCGGCGAGTGCGATGGCAGCCGCTATCATCAATGCGAGACTTGAGCCGCGCTGCGCATAGGCCCGAAACAGAATCGCGACACCGGCGGCGCCGAGCGTTTGTCCCAGCAGGCGGGCCGTCGCGAGCATGCCGCCGGCGGCACCCGTGCGTGCATATGGCGCGGAGGCAAGGAGCGTCCGGTTGTTGGGTGACTGGAAGAAACCAAATCCCAACCCGCACAGGGCCATGCGCCACATGAGGTCGATGGATGTGCCGTTCGGGGGAAACACCGCCAGAAGAAACAGCCCGGTGGCCATCGCGAGCAGTCCCAGGCTGCCCAGAATCCCGGCCGGGTAGCGGTCGGCCAGATGTCCGGCAAGCGGTGCAGCCACGGCGACTCCGACCGGCCAGGGTGTCATCAGCAGGCCCGTTTGCGCTGCACTGTGGCCGATATGCTGGATCGCGAAGGGCAGGGCGACGAGGCCGGTCGTCTGCGCCATGAATGAGCAGATTGAGGTGAGGACCGACAACGAAAATAACCGCAGGCGCAGCAGATCGAAGGGGATGAGCGGGGCATCGCGCGCGATTTCGTGACGCACGAGCAGCACGCCCAGTACACAGCCGGCCGCGATCTCCGCAATGCCGAGCCATGTCGTGGCGTCGTGCGCGAAGGATTGCAGGCCGCCAAGCAGCAACGCGAAGGCTCCAGCCTGCAGCACCACGCCAACACGATTCAGCCGGCGCGAAGAGCGCTTGGTTTCGGGCAGCGCGAACACGGCGATGATGATGGTGAACAGGCCGATCGGCACGTTGACCGCGAACAGCCACCGCCACTGAGTGACGGCCAGAATGGCCGAAGCGATGGTGGGTCCCGTCGCCGCGGCGATGGCCACCGCGAAGGCATTGATACCGATCGCGCGGCCCAATAAACGGTGCGGGTAGGTGAAGCGCACCAGCGCCGAGTTCACGCTCATGATCCCCGCAGCGCCCAGGCCCTGCACGACGCGCGCGATGCTCAGAGCGGTCAGCGTCGGCGCCAGGGCGCAGGCCAGGGAGGCGATCGTGAACACCGCCAGCCCGCACTGCGAGACCCGGCGATAGCCCACGATCTCCCCGAGGGAGGCGAGCGGCAGCACTGCGACCAGTATCGCGATCTGGTAGGCATTGATCACCCAGATCGAGGCCGCGTCGCTCGCCCGAAAATCGTGGGCCAGCGAGGGCAGGGCGACGTTCACGATGGTGCTGTCGAGCACCGACATCGTGATCGCCAGGATGATCGCGGCAATGGCCCAATAGCGGCGGGGCACCGGCAGGCCATCAGGCTGCACGGCGGCTGCCACCTGGGCGGGACGTGAGCTGGACATCAGTCGTGGGTGATCGTGCGCCGCGTGCCGCTACACCGAGCCGCTGATCCCATTCATCAGATCCAGCGGGACCGCGCCGGGCAGCAGCACCGCGTCGTGAAACTTGTGGATGTCGTAACGCGGCCCCAGGGTCTTCTGCGCCCTCTCGCGCTCCGCTAGGAACTTGAGCTTCCCCAGCATGTAACAGCAGGCCTGCCCCGGCCACACACAGTAGCGTTCCACTTCGCTGACCGCGCCGCTGGCCGGATCTCCCAGGGTCTCGGTGTAGTACTTGATCGCCTGCTCGCGGCTCCATTTCATACTGTGAATCCCTGAATCGATGACCAGCCGCACTGCCCGGAACATCGAATCATGCAGTTGTCCGATCTGCCCCAGCGGATCATCGTCGTACTCGCCCATTTCACCCGCGAGCTGCTCGGCGTAGAGGGCCCAGCCCTCAATATAGGCCGTGTAGCCGGAGACCTTGCGGATCAGCGGCAGACCGGCTTCCTGCTGTATGGACAGCTGCAGGTGATGGCCCGGGATGCTTTCGTGGTAGGTCAGGGTCGGCAGCAGCCATTTTGGTTTCTCGCGAGTGTCGCGCAGATTGATCCAGTAGATGCCCGGGCGCTTACCGTCCAGGGAAGGAGTGTTGTAGTAGCCGCCGGGCGCACCGGCTTCAACCTCCTTCGGCACGCGCCTGATCTCGACTCCCGCCTTCGGCAAGGTCCCGAAGTACTTCGGCAGTTTCGCGCGGACGCTGCGCACGCGCCGGTTGAGGTCCGCCAACAGCGTCGCCTTGGCGGCGTCGGTATTGGCATATTGGAATTTCGGATCCACGAACATCGCCAGCAGGCGCGCACCCACCGTGCCCTGCGTCATGCCCTGTTTTTTCATCAGTTCATCGATGCGTACCGAATGCTCAGCCACCAGATCAAGACCGAGCCGATGTATTTCGGCGGGCTTGCGGTTGGTCGTGGTCTGACTCAGGACCGAGGCCGAGTAATAGTCGGCTCCGCTCGGCAATCGCCACACTCCGGCCTCGTGCGTCGCGCCCTTGCGCATTTGCTCGATCAGGGCGATCTGGCGATCCAGCGCGGGGTAGACCTTGTCTGCCACGATAGACGCAGCCTGGCGGCCAAAGTCACCGGGGATCTTGCGTGCCTGCGCGCGGCGTGCAATCGAATCGGTGAGCGTGGATTTCTGCGCAGCCGGCGCACGCAACAGCCGCATCTGCGTCAGCGTCTTCGACAGGATGAAGTCCGGGGGTACGACGCCCAGTGCGATGTCATGATGCGCGACCTCGATCTCCTGATCCATCAGGGCCGCAAAGCCTGAAAGGCGCTGCAGATACGCATCGGCATCGGCGCTCGACTCGACGGTGTGCTCGGTGTTCAGAAACGACGGTATCGACTGATAGCTGCCGGTCAGCTGACTCAGAACGTACGGCGATCCGGCGCCGACGGCGCCGTACTGAAACGCCTTATTGGCGGCATCGCTGGTGCGCAGCCCGTACATCACCACGTCATAGCTGATGGCATCCGCGGCATCCAGACTCGCGCGGTTGAACGCCTTCAATCGGGAATACTGGCTGGCGATCAGCGCCTTCTGGCGCGCGATTCCCGCCTCTGACCCGTCATCAAGCCTGGCCTTCTGGGCCGCCCGCTCACCGGTATCGAGCCCTAAGCCTGTCACGGTGATCGGCGAAAGATCGAGGCTCTCCTTCATGAACTGATCGAACAGTGCATTCAGAGCGCGAGAACTGGAAGTGCCCTGCGCCAGCGTGTGCACCGGCCTCGTGGCGAGAGCTACCACGGCCCCCGTGCTGAGTATCATCGTTCGGCGGTCCAACGCGCTCTCCTTCGCTGCCGTGCAACAACGCATCATTATAGCGAAGGTCGCGCGAGCTCAATTTGACTATGTCGCCTGCAGCTGTGGCTGGCGCGCAGCACAGATGTCGAGGACTTAATGCGCGCGGCCACTACGCGGCGGCGCACTGTGACATGCTTCGCGGCAGGGAAGCTGACGTCCTAGTTAAATCAATCACATGCGCACAAACTCCCGGCTTCGGCTGATTGCGTTTGCCCTGCTTGCGAGTCCGATCTTGGCGCCACGCGCGGGCGAGATCTACAAGTCCGTCGATGCCGAAGGGCATGTGGTCTATTCCGATCAGTTCGATCCGTCCGCCGGGGTGCACACGCCGGTGCAAATCCAGAGCAGCGATCCGGTCGTGGACGATGAAGTGCAGGCCAGCGAGGCACCGCCGCCGTTGCCGGATGAAGAGCAGCCCGCTTGCCCCGATGAGGGATATCTGTGGACGCCGGGGTATTGGGCCCGGAACGCTCCGGCGTTCTACTGGGTACCGGGAGCATGGGTTCAGCCGCCGCAGGTCGATGTGCTGTGGACCCCCGGTTATTGGGAGTTCGTCCGCGCCGTCTATGTCTTCCACCGCGGTTATTGGGCCGAACACATCGGCTACTACGGCGGCATCAACTACGGCTTCGGCTACTTCGGCGCCGGCTTCTCCGGCGGCCGATGGTCGAACCATTCGTTCGCCTACAACCGTGCGGTCAGCAATGTGGATGGACGTGTCATCCACAACCTGTACAGCGAGTCCGTCAACACCGCGAGGATCAATCGGGTGAGCTACAACGGTCCGGGTGGTTCGCCTTCACTCATCACGGCACAGGAAAGAGCGGTCGAACGGGAGCGGCATTTTTCCGCGCCGGCGCCCGGGCTCGGGCACCACACGCCCGTCAGCGTGTATCAGTCCGCGCCCACTCGCGAATCCGCATCGTTCAGTGCGCCTGAGAGGGGCGAGCCGCGCGCCACGGCCGTCCCCTTCGTCGCCCGCCAGCATGAACCCGCACATGCCCCGGGGGCCAGGACGCACATCGAAGCGACCACGGCGCGTGCGGGCAAGCGGGTGCCCGCGCATCGGGCAGTGCGCAGAGTCTCGACCGAATTGCGTCCTACCAAGAATTAATCGCTGCCCGCTATTTCCTGGGCAATCCGCCACAGCACGCCCGAAGGATCAGTCAGTACGAAGTCGCGCATCTTCCAGGGCCGGTCTTCCGGCGGCGCGATTTGCGTGCTGTATTTTTCGGATACCTTTCTTGCCTGAATATCCGTCCACCAGGCGTCGACGTCCTTGACGAGCAGGTGCATCTGCAGATTCTCGGCGAACTCCTTGACGTAAAAGTTCTGCAGCAGAAATCCGCTCTTGCCCTGGGGGCCATGAGGACCGTAGTGCAGATAGGCGAGGGAGTCGCTGCTCCAGCATAAGGTGAAGCCGATATCCTGATAGAACTGCTTGGAAAGCGCGAAGTCACGCGCGGGAAGATGTGCCTTCAGTTCGATGGCTTCAAGTTCCGCCATAACGCATCCTCATGATGCCGCAAACAGAGCTGCAAGCTTGGCGCGATCCGGGGCGCGCACGATTCCCTTCTCCGTAATCAGCGCGGTGACGAGCTCGGCGGGCGTGACATCGAACGCCGGATTGCGCACCGACACGCCTGCGGCGGCCCACTGCACGGCGCCGTACCCCAATACTTCGTCACCGGAGCGCTCTTCGATGGGGATCCGGGAACCGTCCGCGGTGTTCAGATCGATGGTCGACAGCGGGCAGGCGACATAGAAGGGGATGGCGTGGCGGTGGGCGAGCACCGCGACCATGTAGGTGCCGATCTTGTTGGCCACATCGCCGTTCGCCGCGACACGATCGGTTCCGACCACGACCGCGTCGATCTGACCCGTGGCCATCAGATGGCCCGCCATGCTGTCGGTGATGAGCGTAACCGGGATGCCATCCTGCATCAGCTCCCATGCGGTCAGACGCGCACCCTGCAGGAACGGGCGCGTTTCATCGGCCAGCACACTGATCCGCTTGCCGCCCGCGACCGCCGACCGGATGATGCCCAAAGCCGTGCCGTGACCGCCGGTTGCGAGTGCTCCGGCATTGCAGTGAGTGAGCACCCGCGCGCCATCCTTGAGCAGTGCCGCGCCGTGGCCGCCCATGGAGCGGTTGATGCGGACGTCTTCGGCCAGGACTTCGTGCGCTTCGCGCAGCAACATCCGGGATACTGCGAGGGGCTCCCGCTCCCCGCATTCCTCCCATCGGCGTCGCATCCGCTGCAATGCCCAGAAGAGGTTGACGGCCGTCGGCCGGCTGGCCGCCAGCTGTGTAAACGCCGCGTTCATGCCGGTCGTGAATTCAGTCTGAGCGCAGCCTCGCAGCTGCTGTGCCGCCAGGGCAATGCCGTAAGCGGCCGCGCAACCGATCGCCGGTGCGCCCCTCACGACCATGGTCCTGATTCCTTCGGCAACGTCGGCGGCGCTGTCATAGCTGCGGTACTCGACGCGTGCCGGCAGCAGCCTCTGGTCGATCATTTCCAGCCGATCCTCGACCCACCGCAGCGTGGCGAAGGTCTGACTGTCGCTCATACTGAACTTCGTGGGCGCAGTACGCGCCCGGCGATCGCGTCCAGCTGCCGGACCATCTGCGGATCGCGGGCCGCCGGGGCGGTGAGCAGGGCGTGATCCAATGCGAAGCGGCAGCTGCAGGCCGCTGCCGCCGGATCGGTACCAACGTGCGGCGCGGCCGCCTTCACCAGGCTGCGGGCCTTGTCGGCATTGGCCAGCAGCACCTTCACGATCGCATCGACGGTCACGTCATCGTGGTTGGGATGCCAGCAGTCATAGTCGGTGATCATGGCGACCGTTGCATAGCAGAGCTCCGCTTCGCGTGCGAGTTTTGCCTCGGGCATGTTGGTCATGCCGATTACATCGCAGTTCCAGGCGCGGTACAGCTCGGACTCCGCGAGGCTCGAGAACTGCGGGCCTTCCATCACCAGATAGGTGCCACCGCGGGCCACGGCAATGCCGGCCTCCCGTGCCGCGATCTCCAGATGGCCGCCGAGCCGACCGCAGACCGGATGCGCCATGGATACGTGCGCGACCAGACCGGTACCGAAGAAGCTCGAAGTGCGCGCGCAGGTGCGATCGATGAACTGATCCACGATCAGGAACGTGCCGGGAGCGAGATGCTCACGCAGCGAGCCCACGGCGCTGACGGAAATCACATCGGTCACGCCGGCGCGCTTGAGTACGTCGATATTGGCGCGAAAGTTGATTTGCGTCGGTGGGATCCGATGACCGCGCCCATGTCGCGGCAGGAACACCAGTTGCTGCCCCGCCAGTTCGCCGAACAGCAATTCGTCGGATGCCTCGCCGAAGGGCGAAGCGACCCGCTCCCAGCGGGTATTGCTCAGGCCATCGATGTCGTAGACGCCACTGCCGCCGATCACGCCGAGTACGGATGCTCCGCCGCGCCGGCCATCGTTACCTGTATTCATGCTCACGCCTGGAAGCCCTCAAGGTTTGCGCCGCCGAATACCAGTTCGGGGTCCGCCGCATCCGGGCGGCCGTAGGTGCGGAATTTCTCCACCACCTGCCGCATCTGTGCCTCATCGAGCAGGCGCACCTCCCCGACCGACAAGGCGGCGCAGTACTGCACCGCCAGATTCTCCACCTCGGTGGCCAATGCCAGTGCCGCGGCGAGCCCCGCGCCGATCGCGATGAGGCCGTGATTGGCCAGCAGACAGGCGCGCCGGCCCTCCAGGGCGGCAACGGCTGCGTCGGAAAGCTCCTGGGAGCCGAATGTGTGGTACGCGGCACAGCGGATGTCATTGCCGCCGGCGACCGCCACCATGTAATGAAATGCCGGAATGCCGCGGCCCGTGCAGGCCAGCGCGGTCGCGTACGGGGAATGGGTGTGGACGATGGCGCCCGCATCGCTTCGCACCTTGAGGATGTCGCGGTGAAAGCGCCACTCGCTCGAGGGTCGGCGGTGCCCGAACCAGTGCCCGTTGAAGGTCAGCAGCGGCACGTCGCTGGCATCGAGAGTCTCATAGGCCACGCCGGTGGGACTGATGAAGAAGCTCGACGCATCGCGTCGCACGCTGACATTGCCCGAGGTGCCGTGCGTCAGGCCGGTGCGTGCCAGCTCCTGGCACGCCGCAACGACTCCTTCGCGAAGATGCTGATCCAGGGTTTGCATGACCCGCAAATTACCACGAGCCGCCTTTGGGTACGATTCGCGACGAATTTGTGACGGCCGTCTCGACATCCCTGCCCATGTGCATCATAGTATTAATGCACTAAGGCACAGGGCGGAAGGTCGATACCCAGGTGTTCATTCTCAACCCCCAGTCGGGCGTACCGATCTACCGGCAGATCCTCGAGCAGGTACGCAGGATGGTCGCGAGCGGCCAGCTACGAGCCGGCGCAGAACTGCCGTCGATACGCGAACTCGCACTCGCCCACGCCGTGAATGCGATGACCATTTCGAAGGCGTACTCGCTGCTGGAAGCCGAAGGCCTGCTGGTGCGCAACCGCGGCAAGCTCATGACGGTCGCCGGCCATGTACGAAATTCGGTGCGCGGGCAGTCACCGATCAACAAGCGCCTCGAACAGATAGACCACCTCGTTGACCAGCTCGTGCTGGCGGGGCGCCAACTGCAACTGAGCGAGAGCGAGCTTGCCAAGGCTCTGCACCGCAAGTGGGAGGAAACAGATGAAAAGCACGACCGTCGAAGCATCTAGTCTCGGCAAGGCGTATGGCGCGACGCGCGTCCTGCACGACATTTCGTTCAGTGTCGAGCCGGGCGATGTCATCGGGGTACTGGGCAAGAACGGGGCCGGAAAGACCACGTTGTTAGAGCTCATGCTCGGATTCACGCTGCCCACCGAAGGCGCGGTGCGCGTGTTCGGGCATGAAAGCACGCGGATGCCCGGAGAGGCGAAGTCGCGCGTGGGATTCGTACCCCAGCAGGATGAGTTGCTCGACCACCTCAACGTCGCCGATCAATTGCGCGTCATCGCGTCGTTCTACAAGAACTGGGACGGCGAACTGATGACGCGCTTGTGCCAGGAGTGGGGCATCCGCGGCAACGCGCGCATCAAGAGCATGTCGGTCGGCGAACGCCAGAAGCTCTCGATCCTTCTGGCGCTTGGACACCGGCCGGATCTGCTGCTCCTCGATGAGCCGGTTGCGAGCCTGGACCCGATTGCGCGCCGTCAGTTCCTGGAGCAGCTGGTCGAGATCTCATCCGAGGGACAGCGCGCCATCATCTTCTCCTCGCACATCGTCTCCGATATCGAGCGACTCGCGAACCGCATCTGGATCCTCAAGGAAGGACGCCTCTTCTGGCAGGGCGACCTCGATTCCCTCAAGGAATCAATTGTCCGCATCCATCTGCGCGGCTCGAGGCCGTTTCCTGCGGAAACCTCCATTCCCGGCGCGATCTCCATTCGACGCGAGGACACTTTTCCGACCGCCATCGTGCGCGACTGGTCGGACGCCGCGCAGCGCGAGCTCGAAGGGCGGATCGACGGCTCGGTGGAGGTACAGCCGCTGGGACTGGAGGAGATTTTCGTGGAATTGCACCGATGAAGGCGATCTTCCGGCTGGTGATGGCCTATACGCTGGGAACGCGCATCCTGCGCGCATTCAGCATGGCGGGCGTGGCTACCATCGCGCTGTCATTCCTCGTGCTGCTGTACCTGCCGCAGTCGGTCTGGACGCTCGCGATCTGCTTCTGGGGCGTCGCCGTGTTCTTCCTCGGCAGCGCGCTGATGCCGTTGATGTTCGGCCGCATGGCACGGGGACGGTTGGTCCGCGTGCTGCCCTATGGCCGCGCAAAGCTGCTGGCAAGCGTCTATATCACCGTCGTGCTCGTGGCGGTGCCCACGCCCTTGCTCGAACTGATCGGATTTCATCAGGCGACGAACTTCTACATCCGAAACTCGCATGCCGTGACGCCGACGCAGATCGCGCTGCACGCCGCCGCGATCCAAAGGATGCGCCAGGGCGCCATCGGGTCATTTTGGTTGACGGTGTCTGCATCCTTCCTGACCACCGTCGGCCTATATCTCGTCATGTGGTTCATCACCAGCCAGCGCTCGATTGCCGGTTACGTGAAGGCATTGCTGGTCATTCTCTTCATGACGTATGTCCCGTCGCATCAGCTCAACGAGTACACCCAGACGATGAAGGGCAGCCTCACCGAAGTGGGCACCGTGTGCCTGCTGTTCGGGGCCGCGTTCCTGATGTGGCCCAGATGGCAGGCATTGACTGCGGGACTAGGCTTCTCACCGCAGGCATCCATCGCCGGCGTGCTGGGCAGGTCGGTTGCCGGCCGCGAGGCAGATCTGGTGCTCGGTACCGCCAATCCATGGCTGCTCATCGGGGCGCAAGTGGTGCCCATCGCATTCGCAACCACCATCGGCTTCTATTCGCCGGCCATATGGCTGTTCTATCTGACCATTTTCAGTACCGTGGCGGGCGCCATCGCCTGTCAGGCAGCCGAGCGCAGTCGCGTGTTGTGGCTGCGTGGCGGCTGGTCGCGTGCCGATCTGTTCGTCCTGGTGGAGCGTTCGTTCTGGCGTCACAACAGCTTCGTACTCGGATCGCTCATCGCGCTCATGATCGTAATCGGCAGCTACGCGGCGCTGCCGGTGTCATTGCTCGCGGCCGGCCTGCCGTTGCTGCTGATCAGTACCGTGCTGAGCACGTATCTGGGTCTCATGGTGACGCGCAGCATGCGGCTTGCGGAAGGGGTTCTGGCGGTTCTGGTCATGCTGGCGCTGATGGCGATTGCCGTGATTGCGGCGCGGTCGGGGGGCAACGGCAGGGATATCGTGCTCGTGATCGTGCTGGAGGCCGTGCTCGCTGCCGGTGCCCTGGCGCTGCGTTCGGCGGCCAAGTCACGGTGGGCCTCTATCGACTGGATGCTGTGCCGGCCGGATCGTGCCCTGCGCGTAAGAGCTGCCGGATGAGGATCCGGGTTCCGGGCGGGGTATTCCTGGCCGGCGTGGTTGCAGCCAGCTGCGCCTGGCTCGCATTCTACGCGCACGGCACTGTGGCGCGTGATGCCGATAAGATCATGGAGGGTCAGGTCAGCCGCGGGAGTTTCAGCGGCGTCGTCCTGGTCAGCAAGGCGGGCAGAGTGCTCTTCGAGCACGCGTACGGCATGGCGGACACGCAGAGCCACACGCGCAATACGCTGGATACCCGTTTCCGCATCGGGTCGATCACGAAGACCTTTACGGCAACTCTCGTGATGCAGCTTGCGGGCGAGCATAAGCTGGCGCTGAGTGACTCCATTTGCTCATACATCGCGGAGTGTCCGCCGGGCTGGACGGCCATCACGCTGCACCATCTGCTGTCGCATACCTCGGGTATCTACAATCTGACCAGCGCGACGACGGGTGAGCAACCGGTCGAACGGATGCTGGCGTCCCGATACACGCCGGCGGCGATATTCGCGCGGTTCCTTCATCAACCCCTCGCCTTCGCTCCCGGTGCCAGATTCGAATACAGCAATTCGAACTACTGGCTCCTGACTCGGGTGATCGAGAAGGTCACGGGCCAGTCCTATGAGCTGCTCCTTCAGCGGCGCATCTTCGAGCCGGCCGGTATGCATGACTCGGGCCTCACGCACGACTGGTCGACCACGCCTCGCGCGGCAATCGGCTACTGGATGTCGCGGCAGGGAAAGATCGAGCGCGCGCCGGTCGTCGATGGCAGCTGGTCAGCTGGAGACGGCGGTATCTATTCGACGGCGCCTGATCTGCAGAAGTTCAGTGATGCTCTGGACAATGGCACTCTGCTTCCGCGCCTGACGCTCGAACGCATGCGCACGCCCGTCACGCCCGAGTACGGCTACGGCTGGTCGATCCCGAAGGTCTCCCCGTTCACCCTGAATCGCCGGCAGGTTGGGCACGGCGGCGCGCTGCCGGGATTCGTGAGCGAGTTTCAGCGTTTCGAAGCCGAAAAGCTCACCGTAATCGTGCTGTCGAACAGCCAGCGCGCCGATCCACCGCAGGTGGCGCGGGGCCTGGCGTCGGCGGTCTTCAAAGAGCCCTTCACCCCCGCATACGAGCGTGAGAGTGTCGAGCTCCCCGAAGCAGTGCTGCAGCGCTACGCCGGTGACTATAATCTCGAGGGGGTGATCTGGACCCTGACCCTGCGCGACGGACATCTCCATGCGAGGGCCAAGGACGGCACCAGCCCGGATCTTGAGCTGCTGGCGGAGTCGGAAGATACGTTCTTCATTCGCGGGAGCGAGGTCGACTTCACGGTCCTGGAAAACAGCAAAGGGGAGGTGGATGGCCTGGCGCTGAATGCTCCCGGCGCGGACCGCTTCGCCAAGAAACTGCGCTGAGTTTCGCCTTTCTTGCGACAATCATCTCCGTGCATAACACGGACTCCACGGTCAAGAAATCCGGCTATTCGAGTCTGCTCGACGGATTGATCGCCTTCGCCGGGATGTTCTTTCCGGCACTGCTGCGGCGGGCGCGACTGCGTGCGCGCTGGATGCAGCCCGGGGATGACAATGGGTGGGCCGCGAGCTGGTACTTTGACCTGCTGCGGGAGCGATTGGGCGCCACCGCGGTGGTTGATGATAAGACCTGGTCGGATCTTGAGTTCCCACGCTTCTTCGCCACCCTCGACACGACCATTTCCCTGGTAGGCCGGCAATATCTCTTTGCCCAGCTGCGGATCTTCGAATTCGATCCAGCGGAACTTGAGGCGCGTCATCACGCCTGCAGTGTTCTGCAATCCAACCAGCCGCTTCGGGAACGCATCCAACTGGCGCTGCGGCCACTGGCAGCGGACGCGGCCGCCTTCGTCGCCGATCTGCTGCTCGGCCCGCAGCCGCGCACAGTGCGGCACGGGCGGCTCCTGCTCCCCTGGACGCTGTTGAGTCTCGTCATCGTGGTCGCAGCGCTCGCCCATGTGGTGCCAATCTGGCTGGGCGGCGTCCCCGTCGTGATCAATCTCATCGTTGCCATGAGGATCGACGCGAAACTCGGGCGCAACGTCGATGCGCTGATGGGTCTGGCGCGACTGTTGGGCGTGGCGAATCGAATCGCCAAAACAGGCAGTGATTCAAGCCTGCCCGTGCTGCGGGAGCTGGCGGCGGAATCCGGCAAGCGCAATCAGCTGGGCGCGCAGATCAAATGGCTCGCGGCATCGGAGCGCTGCCGCTCGGTCGACCTGATCGGCGGTGTCGCCGTCATCATGAACGCGCTGTTCTTGCTGAAATTCGCCCTTTACGCGCGTTCGATCGACCGCTTCGCACACAGCCGTGACCGGTGGCTGTCCACGTTTCAGTTGGTCGGAGCGCTGGATGCGTCCATTGCCGTTGCCAGCTTCCTGTGTCGCTACCCGGATCATTGCCGCCCGAACGTGAGCCAATCCGTGCTGGCCATCGAGAAGGGTTATCACCCGTTCATCCCGAAACCCGTGAAGAACTCAATCAGGCTCGAGAGCCGCTCCGCTCTGATCACGGGCTCGAACATGACGGGCAAGACGACATTCATCAAGATGGTCGCGATAAACGTGGTTCTCGGACACACCCTCGGCATCTGTCTGGCCGACCGGGCGACTCTGCCGCGCTCACCCGTGCGGGCGTTGATCCGGGGTGACCAGTCGGTCGCCGAGGGCAAGAGCCGCTATTTCGCCGAAGCCGAAGCCATACGTGATTTCATCGCCGAATCGGCCGCCGGGGCCTGCCGGATCTTCATACTCGATGAGCCGTTCAGCGGGACGAATACCGTCGAGCGCATCGCGGTCGCGAAGGCCGTACTGCGAGCGATAGGCGCGAATTCGCAGGCGCTGGTCACCACGCACGATGTGGAACTGCAGCATCTGCTGGGGTCGAAGTTTGAACTGTTCTACTTCCAGGAAAATCCCGCTGTCGAGGGGTTCTTCGACCATGCGCTGCATCCCGGCGCGAGCACCCAGCGCAATGCCATTCGCGTGCTCGAGCGGCTCGGATATCCGGCCGACATCATCGCCGAAGCATTGGCTACCGTTCCAGAGGACCCGCCAGGTACTGAGCGTCGGTGACGTGTTCCTGCCATTCGATAAACCGGCCATCGAGCGCCTCCTGGATGGCGATATGCGTCATGGCGGTGGACGCCGTGGCGCCGTGCCAGTGCCGGTGATTCGGCGGACACCAGATCACATCTCCCGGACGGATTTCATAGCGCGGCCCGCCTTCGCATTGAGTCCAGCCGCATCCGCTGGTTACGACCAATGTCTGGCCCAGGGGGTGGGTGTGCCAGGCGGTCCGGGCCCCGGGCTCGAAGGTCACACTCGCACACGAGGCGCGCGCGGGCGCCACGGCCATGTTCAGTGGATCGAGCCGCACGCTACCGGTGAAGTACTCGGCCGGGCCCTTCTGGGAAGGTTGGCTGCCTGCGCGTTTCAGTTCCATCGTATCCTCCTTTAATGCCGTACACCCTTTCCCACGTCGCCGCCGTGCTGCCGTTTTCGCGCCTGCTGGCGCGTTTGCGAATACTGTCGGCGGTGGCGATCGGCAGCATGGTGCCCGATTTTGGCTATCTGTTGCCGATCCATCCGATCCGGGCAATGACTCACAGCGCCGTGAGCCTGGTGACCTTCAGTGTGCCACTGGGCCTGCTGACCTACTGGATTTTCCAGTGCTGGATGAAAGTGCCGCTGTTCAATCTCCTGCCCGACCGGGCCTATGTGCGCTGGCGCCCGTTCGCGACACCCGCGGCCTTGGATAGCCCACGCCAATGGCTCCTGGCGGCCGGCGGCGTGCTGGCGGGCGCGGTCACGCACCTTGTCTGGGACGGATTTACGCATGAGGGCGCGCGCGGGATGCGGATGATGCCCGAGCTTGAGGATTGGCGATTCGAGCTGCACGGGCATCATCTGATCGGCGCGCGGCTGGCCGAGGATGGCAGCTCGCTGCTGGGTCTTGCGCTCGTCCTCTTAACGCTGGCGTATGCGCTATGCCGCGGCGGCAGCGCTGAGACCGGTCCGCGTGCCCTGAGCGCGGCGCAGCGGCGTCACTGGACGCTGGCGTTCGTAGTCGCCACGCTGGTATGCGCTGTCGGCTTCGACGTGCTGGAGCACTTGGACGGCTCCTATATCAACGCCGCCGCCGTCGCGTCGCTGCGCGCACTGGCGCTGGCGGCCGTCGGCGTCAGCCTGTGCCTGGGCCGCTATCTGCGCGCAGGTTGCGCAAAGTCGAGAACTTCGGAGGTATAGGTTTCGGTCAGTGCGCTGATCGGCGTGCCGTCGGGCAGGGTGAGCATGGCCGTGTGCTGCAGCACGTAGGCTGGAATTGCGAGCTTGGCCGAATGGGCCGCGCCTGCCGGCGCGCCCATTTCCCAGCCCTGCGGCAGGGGTGCCCACAACAAGGTGGCGGAGAGGGTGCGGCGATGGAATTGCAGGGCCTGAACCGCGCGGCCGAAGGCAATGTCGGTGCTGTTCAGGGCCTCGTTCATCTGCGCGGTCAGGCGCGAGGGTACGTACCAGTTGTCGGCTTCGGACAATACATGGGCGCCACAATGCAACCGTACCCGGCGGTAGCCCAAGGGCTCGGTCGCACTGACCTTCAACAGCTCCCGCTGCGCGGCGGTTGCGGGTTTGTCGACATCATGCACCCGCTCGGCGGTGATCGTCGGCGGCGTCGACAAGTGATGCGAGGCGCACCAACGGTCGAGGGTCAGGGTCGCACTGTCGTGTGAGAGCAGATCGGCGTTGAGGGACTGCAGCAGCGCGAGCGCCTCAAGCCGGGTCGTGAAGGAGTCCTGCCAGGAGACCGTCGCGGGGTTCTCGGCACCGGCACTCCAACTGGCAGGGACGGCCAGGCCAACCAGTAGCGCGATGGCAGCGCGGCGCAGGTACGTATGCATGAATGCGTCTCCCGTGAGTCCGAAAACCCGATTGTGGCCGATGCATCGGTAGATTCCCACGCCATGCCGCGCGCTTAACCGACGGGATCGGAGCTGAATAGTCCGTAGCCTGCATCTTCGTGATTTAAAGGAGTCGGTATGGCAACGAAGAGCAAGTCGACCGCTGCCCGCAAGGTCGGAAAGGTCATGCATGAGATGAAGACAGGCACCCTGCGCAGTGGACGCTCCGGCAAGAAAGTCAAAAGCCGCAAGCAGGCGATTGCCATCGGTTTGTCGGAAGCCCGCAAGGCCGGCGCTCGCATTCCGAAGAAGAAGGCCCGCAAGCGCGCTTCCTAAAGCCAGCCCGAATAGGGCGCGCTGCCGCGGCGCAGCACCGGAACCTCGGCCAGATCCTGCAGTCGAAGAGTCTGACCCCATGGTCCACTTCCGAGGTTCCGCATGAAACTGTGGTTCAAGAAAAACCGGTCATTCCTGGCCTTTTTGCTTATTTTCGGCGTATTCCGCACCGCCTTCGCCGACTGGAACCCGATTCCCTCCGAATCGATGCATCCGACCCTTCTGGATGGGGACGTGGTGCTCGTGAACCGGGTTGCCTACGATTTGAAACTGCCCCTGACGGATATCTCGGTGGTGCGCCTGGGTGAACCGCGTCGCGGTGATGTCATCACTTTCCACTCGCCCACGGACGGCACGCGTCTCATCAAGCGCCTGGTAGGCGTACCAGGCGATGTGATCGAGCTGCGGGAGGACCGGTTGCTGGTCAACGGTGTGGAGGCGCGCTATGCAGATCCGACCCCGTACGAGGAACCCCGGAACTATGCCGGTTCCACGGCGGCGGTGAAAATTGCCGAGAGCGTCGATGGCAGCCGGCGCGAGATCCAGTACCTGCCGCAGGTCGCCGCACGGCGTAATTTCGGGCCGGTGGTGGTGCCGGCGGGCAGCTACTTCTTCCTGGGTGACAACCGCGATGACAGTGGTGATTCGCGCTACATCGGCTTCGTGCCACGGCACCTGCTGATCGGTCGTGCCCATCACGTGCTGGTGTCGGCAAACTTCAAGGGTAACTGGATGCCGCGCCTGGAGCGATTCGGGGAGCGTATCCTGTAGGCATGTACGTGGTGATCTTCCGCGCCCGCATGCGCGTCATCGATGCCGACTATGTGCGCACCGCCGCGCGGCTGCGTGACTTGGCCTTGTCGCAGTTCGGCTGCCTGGAGTTCCACTCCGTCACCGAAGGGGACCGCGAAGTCGCGCTGTCCTACTGGCCAGATGAGGAATCCATCCGCGCGTGGCGGGCGCATCCGGAGCATCAGCTGGCGCAGCAGGGCGGCCGTGAGCGCTGGTATGCGACGTACAGCGTGCAGGTCGCGACCGTGACGCGCGAATATGCCGGAGCCTAGAAGGTCCAGTTCAGTCCTACCGACACCAGCGCCGGATTGTTCCATTCGCCAAAGGATCTGGAACCGCTGATGCGCTCGTACTGCGCACGCACTGCCAGCTGACTGAAGTGGAACTGGATGCCCCCGCCATAAGCCGTGCCACTGGTATGGGTGCTTTCAGTCGCCGTGACCTGATCGATGTCTGAGCCGTTGACGAGAGTGGCGGACTCAAAATGGCTGTGATCCCAGATCTGCGCCCAGCCAAGCTTCGCGAATGGCTCCATCCAGGGAATCGGCAACGGCAGATAGCCGACCGCAAACAGCGCGGCCGCCTGGTCGCGGACATCGCCGCCAAGAAACTGCTGCGTCGTCGAGCCCGCCGAGTAGGGGAAACCGGGGCCCAGGTGCGAGTGCCCGAAGTCGATATATTCGGCCTCGGCGCCGAAGACCGGAATCGGCCTTAAGCCGATGACGGCATTCCAGCCGACTGGCTCGCCATCATCGTGATGAAACGAGTTGCTGAACTGATCGAATTGGGTCTGGTTGATAGTGGCCCGGCCCACTCCGGCACCGACGTAAACGCCGAGCGGATTGTAGAGTCCAAAAAGAGGGCCTTCGGCCATGGCACTCACCGAGACGGCGCTGCTGATCAAAGTGAGTCCCACGATCCAAGCTGTCTTTCGTGTTGCCATGCTGCGACCCTCCGCATTGCCTGAGTAGTATTCGGACTGCATCCCGCTCGGGAAGTTCAGGCAATAACGCACGCCGGGGCGCGGCGGATGACACGGTCTATTCCGCGGCCATCGTGCCTGAACCGCCGAAGTCGGTGGGAAAGTCCTTGAATTTGGGCAGTCCGTCCTTCATCGGCAGACGGGTCTCCTGGTAGTTGACGTGCACCCCTGGCACGAACTTCAAGCCCGGCAGTTCGGCCGCAAAAACGTCGATGAGCTTCAATGGCGGATGCTCGGCAAACAGGTGTCCGCCGCACACCGTGCACCACTTGCGAAAACTCATCGCGCTCTTGTTGAAGGTGCCAATGAGATTCGCGCCCCGCGTGACGCTCACGGCCGTCGGCTGCCACAGCGTAAAGGCGTTCACCGGACCACCGGACCATTGCCGGCAGGATTCACAGTGGCAGTAGCCCATGGCCACGGGGTCACCGCTGACCGTGAAAGACACCGCACCGCAGAAGCAGTTTCCTTTGTATTCGCTCATGATGCCTCCCATTTGAGATTCTGGTGATCGGCAGTTGCAACGGGGTAAGGGTACAATCTGTCGGATACCGATGCCGAAAAGACTTGCCCAGTTAGCCGCCCTGGCGGCATCCATGCTTTGCCTGGGCGAGCCCGTCCTGGCGCAGCAGGTTCCGAATGCCGGCAGCATCCTGCGGCAATTGGAACCCGAAGCCCCCAGCCTACCAGCGCTCAAGGAGCAGCGCGCTGCAAAACCTGCTCCCGAGACGGCGCCGTCCGGTCCGTCCCTGCACGTCCGCGGCTTTCGCATCGAAGGCAATCACATTATTGCGACGGCACAAATTCAGCGCCTGCTGGCCGGCTACGTGAACCGGGATCTGTCACCGGCCGATCTGCGCCAGGCCACCGATTCGGTCGCCCGCCTCTACAGTCACGAGGGTTGGTTGGCGCGTGTGCTGGTGCCGCCGCAGCGCGTCGACGCCGGAATCGTGCGCGTGCAGATCGTCGAGGGCCGGTTCGGCGAAGTCGTGTTTCCCGATGACACCGACCTGCAGGCCCTGCATGTGGCGCCCCAGCGCATCGTCGATCGGGTGCAATCGCGGCTGACGCCGGGTGCGCCGCTGTCGCTGGATGATCTCACGCGCGGCGTGCTGCTGGCCGCGGATCTGCCGGGGATCACCGTTGCAGCCGACGAGACCAGCGGCGAGGACAACGGGCTGACGAACGTCGTGCTGAGCGTCGAAAACCAGCCACTGGTGACGGGTCAGTTTTCGATCGACAACTATGGCCAGGCCAGCATCGGGTCCGAACGTGCCACGGGCTGGCTCGATTTCAACAGTGTCTTCGGCTTTGGCGAGGAGTTCGGCGTCGTGGGCATCCTGACTCCGGAACTGCAGTTCGGCCGGCTCAGTGCCCGGCTGCCGCTGAATGATGACGGCCTGACGCTGGGCCTGAATGCGGCCGGACTCAACTATGAGGTGCATGCCCCGGCGTGGACGCCAAGCGCTCCACGCGGCAGCTCAGACAGCTTCGGTCCGGATATTGAGTACGCGCTGGTGCGAACGCAGAATCACAACCTGTCCGTCGGGCTGACTCTGGTGCGCAAGAATTTCTACAACGACAACAATGCAGGTCGCCTCAGTGACTATCACGTCTATGACGCGCTGCTGTATGCAGACGGCAATATCTACGATCAGTTCGGCGGCGGGGCGGTCAGTACGGTGCAGGTCAGCGTGGGTCGCGGCTGGGTCAGCATGGCCGGATCCCCGGGGGAAGCCGACGACCGGTTCGGAGCCGATACCCAGGGACAGTTCGGGATGCTGCGTTACCGGATCGACCGCACCCAGAAGCTGTGGGGTTCCTTCTCTGCCTACGCGTCCTTCAGCGGGCAGCTCAGCTATCAGAACCTGGACCCCTCCGAGCAGTTCTACCTGGGCGGGCCGGGCGGCGTGCGGGCCTACCCCGTCTCCAGCAATGGCGGCTCCACGGGCCAGGTGCTGACGACGGAGCTGCGCTGGGCGATCCTGAAGTCGCCTCGCTGCAACTGCGGGCTCAAGCTGCTCTATGACATAGGACATATTCGCCTGAACGCAAACGATGGTTTTCCGCTCGCGCCGGAGCCCAATTCCTACTTTCTGCAGGGCCTGGGCATCGGTGCCTACGGCACGGTCCCGGGAAAACTCACGCTTTCGGTGACGGCCGTGCGCAAAGTGGGGGGTGACGCCTCCGGCGAGATCCCGGACAGCGGCCTGACCGGCGCCAGCCAGGACACCCGGGTGTGGGCGAGTCTGGCCTGGCAGTTCTGATAGAATAACGGCTACCGGCCGGACCCCCGTTCCGGGTCACGAGCCTTTCAATTTACACGACTTGATCTCGGCAGCGATGTCGCCGCCGCGGCAGTCGCATTGTCGCGACGATCACACTCCCATGCTCTCCACATCGAATCTCAGCATCCAGTTCGGCGCCAAACCGCTGTTCGAACAGGTCACGGTCAAGTTCGTCGACGGCAACCGCTATGGGTTGATCGGCGCCAACGGCAGTGGCAAATCCACGCTCATGAAGGTGCTCGGCGGCGAACTCGAACAAAGCACCGGGGAGGTCATGCTCCAGGCGGGCCTGCGCATGGGCAAGCTCAACCAGAACCAGTTCGCCTATGAGGATGAGCGGGTGCTGGATGTGGTCATCCAGGGTCATGCCGAAATGTGGCGGGCGATGCGCGAGCGCGATGCCATCTACGCCAACGCGGATGCCACCGATGAGGACTACATGCAGGCCGCCGAACTGGAAGGCAAGTTCGCCGAATACGGCGGTTACGACGCCGAGGCGCGTGCGGGCAGCATCCTTACCGACGCCGGCATTCCGGAGGGCCTGCACAACGGACCGATGCGCGAAGTCGCACCCGGACTGAAGCTGCGCGTGCTGCTGGCCCAGGCGCTGTTTTCGCGGCCCGATGTGCTGCTGCTCGATGAGCCCACGAACAATCTCGACATCAACTCCATCCGCTGGCTCGAGAAGATCATCAACGACTACAACGCCACGATGATCATCATCAGCCACGATCGCCACTTCCTGAATCAGGTGTGCACGCATATCGCCGACCTCGATTTCCAGAAGCTGACGATCTATCCGGGCAACTACGATGACTTCATGCTGGCCTCCGTGCAGGCTCGC
>DASYER010000039.1:0-120995 GCA_036498905.1 Steroidobacteraceae bacterium
CATTATCGGACTTCTGTCTCTTCTCGTTGCGACAGGGACGCTGATGATGCAATCGGTGCGCGAGCGCCAAGGTGAGCTTGCCGTTCTGAAGGCGATCGGATTTTCATCCCCACGTATTCTGTGCCTGGTGCTCACGGAATCTGCGGTGGCGTGGATCTGCGGCGCGCTTTTGGGAATGTCGCTTGCGGCTATTGTCCTGCCCCACGCTCGCAAGCTCCTCAATGCCGGGGACTTAGCGCTATCGGTTCCGCCATCCCTGGGGCTGATCGCGTGTCTCGCCGCTGTCGCGTTTGCACTCGTGAGCGGCGCCATACCGGCTTGGCAGGCATCTCGCCTGAGAGTCGCAGAGCTGCTGGCCACGCAGTAGGGAAGGAATGTATGGTTGTGATCCGACAGGCCGCCGTCCTTTCCGTATGGGCCTTGCGCTCGCTGCCCGCACGCTTTGGTGCGCCGCTGACGACTATCGTCAGTATGACCTGTGCCATTATGGTGCTCGTGGCACTGCTGTCGATGGGGGAAGGACTGCAAGTTTGGGCGACCCAAAGCACCCGCGCGGATCGGGCCGTGCTGCTGAGCGGAGGTGCCTCTGCCGCCAACGTAAGCGTTATTTCACGCGAGGTGTTTGCCACCGTTTCTGGCGATCCAGATATCAAGAAGGACCTGCAAGGACATCCTCTGGTCGCGGCAATCGCCACCGCTTCGCTGTACGTGCAGACGCGCGCGAATAAGGGAGCATATGTTGCGGTTCTTGGGATCACCAACCCCGGCGTGTACCCCGAAATTCACCTTGTCCATGGCCGTTGGCCGCGCGCTGGACTGAATGAGCTATTGGCGAGTTCCGAGAGCGAGCGGCTCGATAAGGGCCTGGATCTCGGCGACCGAGTGCTCATTCGGGGCTCTCCATGGACTATCGTCGGCACTTTTGCCAGTGCAGGGTCCTTATTTGACCAAGTAGTATTCGCAGACGCGGATACGCTCCTCGCGGCGATCGGGGGCAGCACGTACCAGCAGGTTGTCGTGATTCTCAAGTCAGCCGGGCAATTCAATCTGTTTGCGGACAGAATCCAGCATGAGCCGACTCTTATGCTGGATGTTTATCGCGAAGAGAAGCTTCAAGAGCAAACCTTTGGCGCAACACGCCGCTTCCTTGATTTTGTGAGCTACTTCATTGGGACGATTCTGGCCGCCGCCGCCGCCTGCGCGGCCATTAACAGTTGCTATGCGGCGGTCAATGCCCGACGCCGCGAGATCGGTACGCTGAGGGCGATCGGCTTTGGAATGGCTTCAATTGCTACGTCCGTCGTAGTCGAAGGGGTTCTCCTGTCACTCCTTGGCGCATGCCTAGGCTACCTCGTCATATGGAAGTTCCTGAGCGGCACGCTGATCACAACCCGGTCCCTGACATTTCCGCTGGCAATCGGGGGGCGTGAGTTCGCGATCGGTGCGACCTGGGCTCTTGGAATCGCGCTGCTTGCTTCTGTGCCACCAATTGCACGCGCTGGCAAGCTCCTGGGTCGGGGGTCGATGGCTTGACCGGCTAGCAACGTGCCTGACGCTTTTGGGCCCGCAGGCCTTGCCCGCAAAACTTGGAGTAGGCGTGTCGGACTATCAAATCGGATTCGCGGGGCTACGGCGAGATCGAAGCGGCAGAGTTCCGGAATCTCAGGGGATCAATCCTGGTTGATTCTATATTTGTCATAATATACATTATGCGAACTGATCTTGCGATGTCCGCATTGAGCCTATTTCTAAGGCCTATCATGTCGACGCGGTCGTGCCTCTGCCCGCGCTTCCATAGATTAATTATCCTCGCCAATGCTGCAATCGTTGCCGGGTCAGACGGGTGTCGCGGCTCACTGGGCGCTTGAGATACTAGCGTTCATCGTCGCAGGACTAATCTATTGGCGCGCAAGTGAAACAGCGACCCAGCCGCCAGAAACTCTGGCGCGATGGATGTTGCTGGCCGGCGCGGCCGTCGGCGGTGCGCTCGGTTCCAGACTCCTCTTTATGCTGCAGTACGCGCCGGACTTGCTCGGGCAGCCTCTCTCCTCCTGGTTGTCCGGAAAGACCATTGTCGGCGGCCTTCTCGGGGCGATAGCCGGCATCGAGATCGTTAAGAAGCACCTGCGCTGGCAGGCATCCACGGGCGATGGCTTTGTGTGGCCACTCATCATTGCCATCCTGATCGGGCGTCTCGGTTGCCAGCTGTCCGGCCTGCAGGATCTCACCTATGGTGATCCGACAACGCTGCCCTGGGGATGGAATTACGGCGACGGCGTACCCCGGCATCCCACCGCATTGTACGAGATGCTGGGTGTCGGCATGCTCGCGCTGACCATTCGCAGACCGCTACCAAGTGCAGCTCCCGGCGATCGCTTTCGATTCTTCGCAGCTGGCTATCTGCTGCTGCGTCTGCTGCTGGATTTCCTTAAACCTCCCTATGGTGCAGCAGCACAGGGTCTGCTCGTGCCGCAACTCGTACTCGGGTTGACGCCCATCCAGTGGGCGTGCTGCGCGGGGCTCCTGTACTATTTGCCGTCCATCCTGGGACGCCTTCGGCGTTTGGAGCGGGCATTTGGCTAAGTCGCGCCCTTACCTGTTCTACGATACCGCCGTCTCATTGTGTGTCGAATGTCTACGGCGTATTGAGGCGAAGCTTGTCATTCAAGATGATCTGGTGTGGATGTACAAGTGGTGTCCGACACACGGGTCGAGCAAAGTTCTGATTGCGACCGATGCCGCCTACTGGCGCGCCGGACGGGAGGTCTACATCAAGCCTCCTGAAATGCCGCTGCAGTTCAATACGACGATGCATTGGGGGTGTCCTTACGATTGCGGCATCTGTCCAGACCATATGCAGCACGCCTGCCTGACGGTTCTTGAGATCACAGACCATTGCAATCTTAAGTGCCCCGTCTGCTATGCGGACAGCGGCCCGCACCGGCCGGGCTATCGCGATCTGCCCACCATCGAACGCATGCTCGATGCAATCGTCGCCAATGAGGGCGAACCTGACGTCGTGCAAATCTCCGGTGGCGAACCGACGCTGCACCCGGACCTGTTTGCGATTCTCGATGCGGCACGACGGCGACCCATCCGCCACCTGATGCTCAACACCAATGGGATCCGTATCGCCAATGAACCGGATTTTGCAGACCGCCTTGCCACGTACGGGCCGGGCTTCGAGGTCTACCTGCAATGGGATTCACTATCTAGCGGTGTACTGGAACGCCTGCGCGGCGTCGACCTGCGCAGCACCCGATTACGCGCCCTTGAACAGCTCAACCGGCTGAATCTCTCGACCACGCTGGTGGTTACCGTGGCGCGCGGAGTCAATGACCACGAACTCGGCGACACCATCATGTTCGCCAGCCGCCAGCGTGCTGTCCGGGGCGTCACCGTTCAACCCGTTCAGTACGCCGGTCGCACGGAGCAATCCGATCCGGCTTCGGAGCGGCTGACGTTGACCGAGGTCCGCCAGCGTATTCTCGACCAGTCATCACTATTTTCTCCTGAGGACATCATCCCGGTGCCATGCAATCCGGACGCCCTGGCGATGGCCTATGCCTTGAAAACCCCCGATGGACTGGTCGGGCTGACGCATCTGGTGCCGCCGGAGGTCCTGCTCGCTGGTTCCCGCAATACGATTGTGTTCGAAAAAGATCCACAGTTGAAATCCCGTCTGTTCGAGCTCTTCTCCACCAATCACAGTCCCGAGGGACAGGCGCACGCATTGGGCAACCTGTTGTGTTGCCTGCCCCACGTCACCTCCCCTGAGCTTTCCTATGATCGAGTGTTCCGGGTGTTGCTCATGCAGTTCATTGACGCCTGGAATTTCGATGTCCGTGCCATGAAGAAATCCTGTGTCCACATCGTTCAGCCGGACGGGCGCCTGATACCCTTCGAAGCATTCAATCTCCTATATCGTGACGCCAATGCACAGCGGTTGCGAGAACTTCGCAGTGAAGTTCGTCCGTCCAAGCCGGGCACCCCGCAAGCGGAATGGTCGATTAACTGATGCGCGTAGTCGTTACAGTTGTGATGCTCCTGGTGGGTCTCGTGGGATTCTTGATGAGTCTATGCGGAGGCGTGACGCTCGCGGCTTCGGTCGGCAGCTTATTTTCCAAGGTTCCGGGACAGTCGTTGCCGGCAGTCATTGCCATAATCTCACTGGCCGTTGGGATCGTGTTTCTCGTCATGACCTTTGTGGTGATTCGTAGTGTCTGGAACCGCAAGGATCGCGCTTGATTTAATTCGGTGACACCGACGTGCCTGCGCCCTGAGAAGTAGTTTGGGGTTAGTTCAATTGGGCCTTTGGTAGCGTTCGGGCGCGGAAGGGACTGGCTAACAGAGGGACCCATGAACGCGGATGAGAAACAAGCGAAGATGGAAGCCATAAGGCGGCACATCGCAAAAATGGAAAGTGTCAGGCAGCACATGCAGCGGACCAATGAAGCGTGGCTGCTTTGGAGTGACAAGGCCGCAGCGTCGGCCGTGGAAGAGTTGCTACTGGGCAAATTGATTCGGCCAGATCAAGCCAGTTTCGTGCAAAAGATTATCGCCCAAGATCTTCGTGATTCCAGCAAGGGCTCCATCTACCGCGCACTTTCAAGTTTGCACTCGCATCGTGCCGAATGAATCGGGCACCGCTACTTCTCGCAGCTCTTTCCTTTATGGCAGTCGGGGCTACGGACTCAGCTACGCCTGAGCAGACGATGTCACAAGATGCTGCGTGTGGTTTGCTCCGGTCACGGCTCTCGTCGATGTCGCATGTCGTAGAGGGCAACCGCATAGGCTCGGACTGGTACTGCGAATTCGGACGATTTCACGACAACCGTGATTCACAGTGGCTTTTTATTGCGGTGCGTTCACACAGGCAGTGTGCGCGAACTTGCGACAATCTGGTGGGTTGGTATGAGGTGGATCGTCGCACCGGTGCAATGGATCGCGTTAACGTTGCAGATCGCAAAACCGATACGTCACGCACCGGTAGGTAACTGTCCATCTATCGCCGATGGCGCCCATCTCCCCTCCCCACTCCGCTCACTTGCCTCAAGGAAATTGAGAAGTTGAAGACGTTACTGACTGCGATGGCGCTGACGCTGCTGTCATCGGTCGCGCCACGAGTGGCGACCGCGCAGAATGCCGTTACCGCTGCAGCATTCACAGTGGACCGGCCGACCCTCGTGTCACTGGGTTTCGAATGGCGCATGGCGGGCGATGACAACCGGAATGCGTCGGTCGCCGTGTTCTACCGCAAAAAGGGCGAGACCAAATGGCGCTCGGCGCTGCCGATGCTGCGCATCGATGGCGAACAGGTCAACGGGGGTCTTGGCGGTGACGGTCGCGCAGCGGCGCGCACGAACTCCATGTTCAACTACACGGCCCCCAACATGTTCGCGGGGAGCATCCTCAATCTAGAGCCAGACACCGCCTATGAATGCCGCTTTGTGTTGAGCGATCCGGAAGGTACCAGCGGTACTACCGAACAAAACGTCTCGGTGCATACCCGAAAGGCGCCAGCTCCCGCAGTCGGCGGGCATACCTATCACGTTTATCCCGTGGGGTTCAAAGGCCCCATGCAGCAACCCGCCTTTCGTAGCCTCCTGGCCGCCTATTACATGGGCAGTGACGAGTCAGACCACTCCATAGCGCATGCGCCGCGGGTACAGCCCGGCGACATCATCCTCATGCATGCAGGTGTCTACAAGGACGCACGCTTCGACTATTCCGGCTTCGATCCCGATGCGACCTCGTATGGCACACCGTTCGATGGCACCTATTACCTTACCGTCAGTGGTACGCCCGACAAACCTATCGTGATCAAAGCGGCTGGTGATGGCGAAGTGATCTTCGACGGAGATGGAAACTACAATCTTTTCAATCTTTTGGCCGCCAACTACAATTACTTTGACGGCATCACGGTACGCAACACGACGGTCGCGTTCCTGCTGGGCTGGAAGCACATCATCGGGTCGAGTGGTTTCACCCTGGTCAATTCACACGTCGAGAATGTCGGCCGGGTGGTGCAGGACGAATGGGCCGGTTCCAAGGATTTCTACATCGCCGACAATGTGTTCATCGGCCGTCACGATCCCTCTCGGTTGCTGGCCTGGTATTACCGCCCGGAGGTGTGGTCCAAGTACCCGGGCTTTCCGGCCCTCATCACCTCTGAATACGCGATCAAGGTCTATGGCCAGGGCCATGTGGTGGCTCACAACTATGTCGCCAACTGGCACGACGGCATCGATATTTCGACCTATGGCACGCCCGAGAAGGATCCTGATCTGAATCCCAGCGCCATCGATATCTACAACAACGATTTTTACAACATGGCGGACAATTGCGTCGAGGCCGATGGTGGCGCGCAAAACATCCGCGTCTTCACCAACCGCTGCTTCAATTCGGTTGGTGGCGCGCTGAGCGCCCAACCGCTGTTCGGTGGCCCGCTCTACTTCTACCGCAATCTCGTCTTCAGCAGCACCACGGGAGGTCCGCTAAAGCTGATCGACACTCCCAGTGGCGTTCTCGTTTATCAGAACACTTTCATCGGCCAGGGGCGGCTGACCGGACCGGCCAGCAACCTGCATTTCCGCAACAATCTGTTTATCGGTGACAACTGGAAGGAGCCGGTGTTCAACTACACCACCTTCACAAACTATTCCGACTCCGACTACAACGGATTCCGGCCCAATCCGGGCGTCCCGAACAATTTTGGCTGGAACTCACCGTCCTTCGGCGTTGCGGCCGATTACGCCAACGCGCTCGTGAAGCGGCCTTTCGCCACTCTGGCCGAGTACAGCAAGGCCACCGGCCAGGACAAGCACAGCGTGCTGGTCGACTACAGAATATTCCGCAAAGTCAGCCCGCCTGACCCGGATGATCCGCAGCGTCTGCTCAAACCTGAGGACTATGATTTCACCCTGGTGCGTGGCTCGGCCGCGATCGACAAAGGCACTGTGCTTCCGAGCGTCACGGACGGCTTTACCGGACGCGCCCCCGATCTTGGTGCCTTCGAGTATGGCCAGCCGCTGCCGCAATATGGACCCGACCATTGGCCCGCGGGTGCTGTTCCTGCCGGCGCACCGCGATCCATCACCGGTCCGCCTCGCGACGGCGCGGGCCGGTAAAGGTCGCGCCAATTCGGCGTGGCTACGGGTTGAGTTTCGCTTTGAACAGCTCGCGCAGACTTTGCCAGTGACGCTCGGCAGCAGCCGCGTCATAGACAGGAGTATCGCGGAACACCCAACCATGTTTGGCCTGGTAAGTCTCGATCGTATGATCGACTCCGGCCTCGGTCAGGGCGCGCTCCAGTCGCTGCTTCATGTCATCCGGAAATGACTGGTCCTCGATCGCTCCGCCGATGTAGATACGCGCGCGCATCTTCGGTGCCAGCAAATGAGGACTGTCCGGGGCATCGGTTGCGAGCCGCCCACCGTGATAGGAGGCCGCTGCCACAATCTGTTCGGGATAGGTCCCGGCCGCAGTCAGCGACATCAGCCCGCCCATGCAGTAGCCGGTGGTACCGATACCGCCCGGCCGCACCTGCGGTTGCGCCGCCAGATACTCGAGGAAGGCACTCGTGTCCGACATGATGTTCGCCGGAGTTGCCGGTGCAAAGAACTTCTCCATAAGCACCTTGCGCTTTTCAGGATCGCTGAATACCGTATGAGGATCCATCGGCTCATAGGGACCCGATCGATAGAAAAGATCGGGCAGCAGCACGTAGTACCCGGAGCTCGCCAGGCGCTCGCCGAGTTCCAGCATCGCCGGACGAATGGCGAGGCCGTCCATGAACACCAATACTCCTGGCCAAGGCCCCTCGCCCGCCGGCTGGTACACATAGCTTGGACAGATGCCGTCACGGGTCTTAATGCTGATTTGGGTCATTGGGCAAGGGCCTTGACGATTTCTTCGGTCATCTTCTTCGCATCCGCAAACAGCATCATGGTGTTGTCGCGGAAAAAGAGCTCATTGTCCACTCCCGCGTAGCCCGAACCCATGCCGCGTTTGACGAACAGCACGGTCTTGGCCTTTTCGACATCGAGGATGGGCATGCCATAAATGGGGGAGGTCGGATCGGTCTTGGCGGAAGGATTGGTGACGTCGTTTGCGCCGATCACATAGACGACATCGGTCTGGGCAAATTGCGAATTGATGTCTTCCAGCTCAAAGACTTCGTCATAGGGCACATTGGCTTCGGCCAGCAGCACATTCATATGGCCCGGCATACGACCCGCCACCGGATGAATGGCATAGGACACTTTCACGCCCGCGGCCTTGAGCCGGTCGGCCATTTCGCGCACCGCATGCTGCGCCTGTGCCACCGCCATGCCGTATCCAGGCACGATGATGACGCTGCCGGCATTCTTCATGATGAAGGCCGCGTCTTCGGCCGATCCTCGTTTGACCGGGCGCGTCTCCTTGGCACCGGCCGCGGCCACTTCGCCACCGAAGCCCCCGGCAATCACCGAGATGAAGCTTCGGTTCATTCCCTTGCACATGATGTACGAGAGAATCGCACCGGATGAACCCACCAGTGCGCCGGTAATGATCAGGGCCGTATTCTCCAGCGTAAAGCCGATGCCGGCCGCCGCCCAACCTGAATAGGAGTTCAGCATAGACACCACCACCGGCATGTCGGCGCCGCCGATGGGAATGATCAGGGTAATGCCGAACAGGAGGGACAGGCCGGTAATGGACCAAAAGGCCCAATGCGGCTGGTTCATGGTGAAGAAGATGATCAGCCCGGCGATCACCACCAGGATCAGCAGATTCAGAAGATGCCGTGCGGGCAGAATGATCGGCGCGCCCGACATGTTGCCGTTCAATTTCGCGAAAGCGATGATCGACCCGCAGAAAGTGATAGCGCCTATGGCGGCGCCCAGACTCATTTCGATCAGGCTTTGGGTACGGATGGCACCTTCGCTGCCAATGCCGAAGGCATGAGGCGAATATAACGCGGCGCCGGCGATGAGCACCGCCGCCAGTCCGACGAGCGAGTGGAAGGCAGCCACCAGCTGCGGCATGTCGGTCATCGCGATACGCTTGGCGATGACCGCGCCGATACCGCCGCCGATCGCCAGCCCGCCGATAACCAGTGCCCAGGTCACCGGCTCGGTGACATCCGCGACCCATAGGGTCGTCAGCACGGCGATGGTCATGCCCACCATGCCATTGCGGTTGCCCGCGCGCGAGGTTGCAGGCGATGCCAGGCCCTTCAGCGCCAGAATGAAAAACAGCCCCGCAAGCAGGTACAGGAGCGCCGAGAGATCCCCTTTGCCTGTCACTTCTTTTCTTTCTTCCGGTACATGGCCAGCATGCGGGCGGTGACCAGAAAGCCGCCGAAAATATTCACGCTGGCGAGAATCAGGGCGACGAAGCCGAGAATCTTTGAAGTCCAGGACGCTCCATGGATCACCGGAACGGCCACTGCTACCAGCGCCCCGACGATGATCACGGACGAGATGGCGTTGGTCACGCTCATCAGCGGAGTATGCAAGGCCGGCGTCACGCCCCAGACCACAAAATAGCCGACGAATATCGCCAGCACGAATATCGAGAGCCGGAATACAAACGGATCAATCATTTCCATATATCAGCCTTTCAGCGCCGGATGGACCGCTACGCCGTCCCGCGTCACCAACGCGCCTTTGATGATTTCGTCGTTCCAGTCGATCGCCATCGCCCCGGTCTTGTCCACGACCAGGGCGATGAAATTGAACAGATTGCGCGCATAGAGCGCCGAGGAATCCACTGCCAGGCGTGCCGGCAGATTCGTGTAGCCCATGATGGTGACCCCATGCACCTCGATCACCTCGTCGGCCCGGGTCAGGGGGGTGTTACCGCCCGCCTCTGCCGCCAGATCCACGATCACCGATCCGGGCTTCATGGTCCGGATCATCTCCTCGGTCACCAGCACGGGAGCCCGACGGCCCGGGATCAGCGCAGTCGTAATGATAATATTCTGCCGTTTGATGGTCTCGGCGATCAGGGCCTGCTGCTTGGCCTGGTATTGCGCGGACATCTCCTTGGCATAGCCGCCGGCCGTCTGGGCGTTCTTGAACTCATCGTCCATGACGGCCACGAAAGTGCCCCCCAGGGATTCGACCTGCTCCTTGGTGGCCGGGCGCACATCGGTGGCACTGACGATCGCTCCGAGGCGCCTGGCCGTGGCAATTGCCTGCAGTCCGGCGACGCCGACACCCATTACCAGTACACGCGCCGGCGCAATGGTGCCGGCCGCCGTCATCATCATCGGCATGGCGCGCCCGAACTGGGCGGCAGCGTCAATGACGGCCTTGTATCCGGCAAGATTGGCCTGAGACGACAGTACGTCCATTGCCTGGGCACGAGAGATTCGGGGCAGGAATTCCATGGCAAAAGCAGCAACGCCCTGTTCCGCCAGGTCACGAATGGCGGCCCCTTCGGTATACGGGGCCAGCAGGGCGGCCAGTAACGCGCCCTTCTTGAGTAAGGCAGTCTCCGCACCCCGGGGTCCGCGCACTTTCAGGACGATATCAGCGCCGTCGAGAGTGGTTCGCGAGTCGGGGGCTATTGACGCCCCGGCGCTCCTAAAATCCGCATCAGATATGCGCGCGCGCTCACCCGCCCCGGCCTGAACCACCACATCTAGGCCCAGCCCTTTGAACTTTTTCACCGATTCTGGTGTCGCGGCAACGCGCATTTCACCAGGGTAGGTTTCCGTAGGGACCGCGAGCTTCAATGACGCCCTGTTTTTGTCTGTACCGACATGTCTGAATAAACTCATCCGCGAGGGGAACGCACTATAGCAAAGCGTGAAGGGCGGGCGAACTGGCGAACGGGTGGCATTCGCGCCAAGCGGGTATATTGTCCACCCTGGTGCGGTTCCCCCTTCGGAGGTCAAATGAGCCGTCGCTGTTTGTCGCAGTCCCTGAGGATTCTCCCGGTCGCCTTGTTCCTCGCCGCCCAGTGGGTGGCGGCGGCAGCCCCTGCGGGCGCAGCACCCGCCGCGGCGGCCAGCGCTGCCGGCGCTAAGAAGGCATCAAGCGCCCAACCCAAAAAGGTCATCACGATCGAGGGGGTGACCGAGTACTCGCTCGACAACGGGTTAAAGGTGCTGCTGTATCCGGATGATTCCAGTACCACCATCAGCGTCAACATCACTTATAAGGTCGGCTCACGGTTCGAGAGCTATGGTCAGACCGGGATGGCGCACCTGCTCGAGCATCTGAGCTTCAAGGGCACACCTCGGAACCCAAATATTCCCGACGAGATCTCCAGCCACGGCGCCAGTGCGAACGCCACAACTTCCGACGATCGCACCAACTACTTTGAGACCTTTCCGGCCGCCCAGGGCAATCTCGAGTGGGCCCTCGGGCTGGAGGCCGATCGGATGGTGCACTCCTTCATCGCCAAGAAGGATCTCGACAGCGAGATGACCGTCGTGCGCAATGAATACGAGCGCGGCGAAAACAGTCCGGCCAACATTCTGCGCGAGCGGGTGCTGGAGACAGCCTACCTATGGCACAACTACGGCCATCCGACGATCGGTGCGCGCTCGGACATCGAAAACGTGCCGATCATCGATCTGCAGAAGTTCTATCACACCTATTACCAGCCCGATAATGCCGTGCTCATCGTCGCAGGCAACTTCGATGAGGCGAAGACTCTCGCCTACATCCAGAGTGTGTTCGGAGCGATTCCTCGGCCGACGCGGATCCTACCCACGCAGTACACGGTGGAGCCCGCCCAGGACGGTGAACGTGAAGTGACGCTGCGGCGTACGGGCGGACAATTGGTGCTCATCGAGTCCTTCCATATTCCTGCGGACGCGCAGGCGGACAGCGCTGCACTCGGGCTGCTGGCGGAAATGCTCAACGAACGCCCTTCGGGCCGGTTGTACCAGGACCTGATCGCGACGAAGCTCGCGGTACAGGCGAGCGCCAATGCAGCAAGCATGCACGATCCCGGCTATCTTATGTTCACGGTCGTCTTGCCCAAGGATGGCAATCTTCCCGCCGCACGGACGGCGCTCGACAAGCTGATTGCCGCCCTCTCCTCAGAGCGCTTCACCGATGAGGAGCTGCAGCGCGTGAAGGCCCAGGAGCTCAACGGCTACGAACGTCTCATGAGCTCCTCGCAGCAGGTGGCCTCTGATCTGAGTGAAAACGTGGCGGCCGGTGACTGGCGATTGCTGTTCTGGGACCGCGACCAGATGGCGAAGGTGACGATAGCCGATGTGCAGCGCGTGGCGAGCGCTTATCTCGTCAGCTCCAATCTGACGGTGGGTACCTTCATTCCGGAAGACAAGCCGGTGCGCGCCGTGATTCCGGTCGCCCCGCCGCTTTCGGCAATGCTCCAGGGCTACACGGGAAGCAAAGCCGTGGAGGCCGGGGAACGCTTCGAGGCAACCCCGGCAAATATCGAGGCGCGCACCCATCGCGGTACGGCCGGCTCGCTGAAGACCGCCTTCCTGGAGCGCAAATCACGTGGCGGGCGCGTGAGCGGCGTGATCAGACTGCATTTCGGCGACGTGCAGTCGCTGCAGAATCTGGGTGATACCGGACGGCTCACCGCGGCCATGCTCATGCGCGGCACCCGCAAACACACCCGTCAGCAGTTGCAGGACGAGCTGACGCGTCTGAAGGCCACGCTTGGCGTCTCGGGCGATGCAAACGGCGTCGCCGTGTCACTGGAGACCACTCGAGAGAATCTGCCGGCGGTTCTGGACCTGGCAGCGGAAGTTTTGCAGCAGCCTGCTTTCCCGGCCGACCAGCTCGATGAGATCAAGCGTCAGCGGCTAGCACAGATCGACAGCTCCCGGACCGAACCCCAGGCGCTGGCGAGCGAAGCCGTGCGGCGCTATCTGTCACCCTACACCGCGGGGGATTTCCGCTATGTTGCTACCTTCGATGAGCAGGCCGCGGCGGTTGGCAAGATCACGGTCCAGGACCTGCAGCAGTTTCAGCAGCGTTTCTATGGCGCCTCCAATGGCGAGGCCGCATTCGTAGGCAGCTTCGACTCCCCCGCCGTGACCCAATCCCTGCAGCGGGACTTCGCGTCCTGGAAGAGCCCCAGCGCCTACGCGCGCGCGCCGGCCGTGTACAAGGCGATCGCGGCCAAGACCGAGACCATCGAGACGCCGGACAAGGCAAATGCCGTGTTTCTCGCCAATGCAAATCTGCGGCTGCGTGAGGATGATCCCGCCTATCCGGATCTTGAGATCGGCAACGCCATTCTCGGCGGCGGATTTCTCAACTCGCGGCTTGCAACCCGGATCCGCCAGCGCGACGGCGTCAGCTACTCGGTGGGCTCGGATGTGAGCGCCGACCCATTGGATGAGGTGGGTGAATTCTCCGTGTATGCGATCTGCGCTCCGCAGAACATCGGGAAAGTCGAGACCGACGTTCACGAGGAGCTCGCGCGGGCCTTGAAGTCGGGTTTCACGGCGAAGGAGGTGGCGGACGCGAAATCCGGCATCCTGCAGTCACGCATCGTCGGTAGATCCACAGACCGCGCTCTGGCAATCGCCCTCGTCAATCACCTGTTTCTGGGCCGCGACTTCTCCTGGGATGCAAAATTCGAGCAGAGTATCGGTGCTGCCAGTTCACAGGCGATTTCCGCCGCCGTGCGACGCTATCTCGATCCGCAGTCTTTGTTCATCGTGAAGGCTGGGGATTTCGCGAGCCCCAAGCACTGAGGATCCCGGCCAAATGTCATTGAACATCTGGCTGGCATTCATCGCCGTGGTATTTGTGGTCTCTGGCAGCCCCGGACCCAATATGCTTCTGTCTTTGACCCATGGCATCCATCATGGGCTGACACGAACATTCAGCACCATGTTGGGTCTGCTGAGTGGGCTGGCCATGATCCTGGCGATCTCGCTTTGCGGCCTGGGTGCCGTGCTGGTGGCCTCGACTACGGCATTCGAAGTCATCAAGTACGTCGGCGCCGTCTATCTGGTCTATCTGGGCATCAGAATCTGGCGCGCGGCGGACACGCGCCTGAGCACGCAGCGCCGGCCACCGACAGCAGGCGGACTGAAGCGCTATCGCACCGGTGTGCTGGTTTCACTGTCGAACCCCAAGGCAATCCTGTTCTGTGTGGCATTCTTCCCGCAGTTCATCGATCGCCGCCAGGCGCTGGCACCGCAGGCCGGCATCCTGCTCGCGTCATTCATGGTCATAGAGACTTGCTGGATGCTTGTGTATGCGGGGGGTGGAGCAAGACTCGCGGCGTGGTTGGGGCAAGGCAATCGCATGCGCTGGTTCAACCGTGCTTCGGGAGGGGTGTTCATGGGAGCCGGTGTGTTGCTCGGATCACTGCGGCGCTGAAGAGCAGCCGCGACTGAACATGAAGAAACTCTCGACTACCCTCCTCGGCCTGGCACTTAGCCTCTACATGCTGGGATTTACTGATGCCGCCTGGGCAGCCCAGAGCGTCGATGCGGCCGATGCGACGAACGGCCAACCGCAGTCCGAAGTGACCGTTATCGGCAAGCTGGATGACAAAGCTCTCAATCGTGCGGTCAATGAGTTCGTGCAATCGCACGCTAAGCCCGGGGCCCTCATCGGTCAGGTCGGCCGCTGGCGAGAGAAGGTATGCCCAGGTGTGTCCGGCCTGCAACGCGCTGCCGATGAGTTTGTCTCCCGCCGCATCGTCAGCCTAGCCCACAGCGTCGGTGCTCCGACACCGGTGGCCGGTAAGAAATGTGATGTCAACGTCGAGGTCGTCTTTACGCGCGAGCCGCAGGCTCTCCTGGACCACATCGCCAAGAAGTACCGCCCGCTGCTGGGTTACTACCGCAGGGCCGAACTCAAGCAGGTCACCACCTTCAGCCATCCCGTGCAGGCCTGGTACGTCACCGGCACGCGGGCGCTGAACTATCTGCCACCGATCACGGGAATGAGTCCCCCGCCCTGCCCGACCTGTGATCTCACGGCCCTCTTCAGTACTGGTTTGAAGGTCGACTCGGCTGACAGTGACGGCACCTCGGGTCTTGGCGCATCGGGTAACCCCGAAAGCCATCTCACCCGGGGATTGCGCAGCGAGTTCATGCACGTGCTCATTATCGCCGACAGCAACGCGGTCGCCCGATATTCCGTGCAAAGCATTTCGGACTATGTCGCGCTGCTCGCCCTCACGCGCATCGCCGCACCGGATACCTGCGGCGGGTTGCCGAGCATCATCAATCTGTTCGCCGCGGATTGTACGGCGCCGCCCGCGGCGATTACCGCTGCCGACACCGCCTACCTTGAAGCCCTGTATGGGGCCGATCTGGACATGAATCTCAATATCGAACAAAGCGACATGCACCAGCGCATGCTGAAGGTGATTTCGAGCAAGTAGTGGCTACTCGAACAGCTGCACGAACCCACCGACGTCCGGATCGCGAATGATGACGGCGCGCGTGCCGTTGGCCAGGGTCACGATACCCGGATCCGACACCATCTTGGCGCCTGCGGCCTCGGCCCGCTTCAGCAATGCCGCAAGCCCAGCCACCTCAAATCCCACGTAGCCGACTCCGATGTCGGTAATGTTGGACGGTTCGACGGCTCTCTTGCGGTTCTGAAACTCGATCAGAGCGAAATTCTGGTGGAACGCGGGAGATGAGGCCTCCGGGAAGGACTCATCGTAGACGCGCATGATATTGCCGTGTCCTCCGACGACGGAGTCGTAGAAGTCTCCCTTCAACCACGGCGCCTCTCCCGTTTGCGGGTGTCCGCCGAGCAGCGCTCCGTAAAAGGCCCGCGCCTTGACCGAATCCAGCACCACGATACCCGCGTGCCCGACGCCAGGCCGCGTGTCGGGATTGTCGCCCTCACCGGCGCCTGTCGGTGCGGTTGCACGCTGATTGAGCAGCTCGATGTCGAGGCCGTTCGGATCGGTGAGATACGCGATGGTCCCCTTGGTCTGACCCGGAGGCGCGATCAGTCGGGCTCTCCAGGATCGTGCCCGCAGCATGCCACCGCCCTGCAATCGCGACCACAGTGCTTGGGCATCCGGAACCACCACACTGAAATGTGTCGCACCTGGTTCCCAGGCGTCATGGCCGGCCAGATTGCGGCGTTTGATTCCTTTGAACTCGCGCAGGTACAGCACGAATGGCTTGCCCGAGGCCTCATTGAGGATGGACATCCGGGCCATGCGCGCTTGCATACGGCCGACGCCGTAAAGGTGTTCGAGGGCTTTGTCCTTGCGCCAGGCCGTATCGGCCGCAGGGTCCTGAGTGAATCCAAGGGCCTTGTAGAAGGCTACGGAATGATCCAGGTCCGCGACCATGCGCCCGACAAAGGCGATGCCGACCACCCTGCCCGGTGGCGAGTCGTTGCTAGTTGGCTGGGAAAGTGCCGGGCTGCCCAGCGCAAGCCACGATGCACCGAGTGCAATGACTCGCTTGAAAAGGGCATAACGATACGGGAACAGCATCAGTGAAACAGGTCCCGAACCTTGCTGAGGAATGAGTGAGAGCGCATATGTCTTAGCGTCGTCACCCACTGGTCTTCCGCACGCAGCTTGCTGCGCATGTGGGCTTCCTCAGCTTTCATCAGTTCCAGAATCCTAGTGTCTTCGTCATCGGTCAACCAGTACCCGTGCTGATTCTCGCATTGCTCCATTTCCAGATCATAGAACCGGTAGCGGAACTTCGTGAGCGCGCCGCTGCATTCAGGACATTGATCGATGGTCGGGGTGGAGCTGACGACCAGCGTGCCCTTCGCATGTTCGCCGAAGTCGAAGACCTCATCTTCGAGTTGCTCGAGTTCCTCGTGCTCCAGCCACATGCCTTTACAAGATGGGCAGTAGTTGACCGGAATCTTATGCCGAGTCGCGGGCGTCAGGTCGGTGTGACATTTTGGACATTTCAATTGGGGCCTCCCGGTTGAGTTTTCCCATCTGCTTGCGGAATTGTACCGCCCAGCGCCAGAAAGAGCTGCACGGTATCCAAGTAGCGCTGGCCAACCGCCCGCACGTAGCCGAGGCGTGCCTGCTGGTAGGAGCGCTCCGCATCCAGTACCTGCAGCACCCCGGTGTTGCCCTCCGCGTAACTGGCCCGCGCCAGCTCGAGATTGCTCTGGGCCGCCTGTTGCGCCTGGTCTTGCGCATCGAGCTGCTCGGCGTCGTGATGCAGTGCCTCCAGCATATCGGCCACCTGCCCGAACGCCTCAAGTACGGTCTGTTGGTAAGTGGCCGCGGCTGCATGCATGGCATCGATGGCGGCGCGCTTCTGAGCATGCAGCGTACCCCCGTCGAACAGCGGAGCCGTCAGCCCCGAAATAAGACTCCAGGCGGTATCGGCGGAATCAAACAGCTGCCCAGCCTTGACCGCCTGCTGCCCAAGGGTGCCGGTGAGCTGAATCTTCGGATACAGATTCGAGTCAGCAACCCCGACGGCACTGGTCGCCGCATGCAATTGGGCCTCCGCCGCGAGAATGTCGGGGCGCCGATGGGCAAGCTCGGAGGGCAGGCTGACCGGTAGCTCGACAGGCAAGGTGATCTGTCCGAGGTCGAGATCGGTCGGCAGCGTATCGGCCGGAGGCTGACCAAGTACGACCGACAGCGCGTGATGGGCCTTGGTGAGTTCCTGGCGCAAGGGCGGCAGCAGCGCCGTATCGTTGGCAATCTGACTTTGGGCACTGACGACATCGATGCGCGCAACCGATCCGTCGCTGAAGGCCGTCTGCACCAGTTTCAGATTGTCCCGGTCCTGGCCCAGGATGGTCTCAAGCGTTGCGATCTGGCCTTGGATTGAGGCAATGGAGAGTGCCTGCATGACGGCCTGCCCGGTGACCGTCAGGTAGGCCGCCTCGAGCTGGTGTTTTCTCACCTGCGCCAACGCGTATTCCTGTTCGATGCCGCGCGCGACGCCTCCGGTGTAGTCCAGCGTGTAGCTCACCGTTGCGCCGACGGCGTAGTAGGTAAAGGGCGGCAGATTGAAAAAACCGCCCAGAAATTCGTCGCCGTATTTCTGGCGGCCACTGCCCGCGCTCAGGCCTACCTGAGGATAGCGCATGCCTGCCTGCGCCAACGCCAGCTCCTGAGCCTGCGCAAGGGTCGCAGCGGAGGCCGCAAGGGTTCTATTCTTGGCGACGGCCTGTCTGACGATGCCGTTCATGGAATCGGAGCGGAAAAGAGCCCACCAATCCCCTTCAATCTCCTGCCCCAACGCGACATGCTGCACGCCGTTGCCCTGCTGCAGCCCGTCGCTGGCTGAGGTGTCCGCAATGTAACGCGTGGCGGCCGGCGGCTCGGGTCGGATGAAGTTCGGACCGGTCGTGCAGCCGCAGAGCATGGCCGCGCAGGCCAGTGTGAGAATGCGATTCATGGTCATTCGATAGCCACCGGTTCTGCGCTCGCCGCCCGGCCCTTGCGCAGCAGCAGCACGCAGGGAATCGACGCCAGGCTCAGGACCATCATCAACTTGAAATCATTGTTGTAGGCAATCATCGCCGCCTGCCGGGTCACGGTGGAGTTGAGCGCAACCAGATTCGGCAAGGTCGGCAGTGAATCGGTCAGTCGGTCCCGCAGGATCGGGCTGAACCGATTGACATGTTCGGCCAGCGTCGCATGCATGGTCTGGGTGTTACGCGTCAAAAGCGTTTCGACGATGGAAATGCCGATACTGCTCCCCAGATTCCGCGTCAGGCTGAATATGGCGGTGCCTTCATTGCGCAAAGCGGGTGACAGGGTCGCGAACGTCACGGCGGCAAGCGGCACATAGACAAACCCCGTGCCCAGACCCTGAGCCAGTCCGGACCAGATGACGATCGAGGAATCCATCTGCAAATCAAAGCCGGCCATCTGCCAGGACGAGAACGCGGTCAGTGCAAAGCCGACCGCGATGATCACACGCGTATCTATCTTGCCCATGAGCCTGCCGACGATGAACATGGCGCAAAACGTGCCAAGACCCCGCGGCGCCGTCACCAGCCCGGTGGTCAGCACCGGATAGTTGAGCAGGTCCTGCAGCAACGGCGGCAACAGGGCGAGTGTCGCAAACAACACCGCGCCGACTATGAATATGAACACGTTGCCGGTCAGAAAATTCCTGTCTTTGAAAAGCGCCGGACTTACGAATGGCGGCTTCACCGTGGTGAGCATGTGCACGATGAACAGATACAGGGCCGTACCGGCAATGGTGGCCTCGATCCAGATTTCCCTGGAGCTGAACCAGTCTCGCAATTGCCCACGGTCGAGCATGAGCTGCAGGGCGCCGATTCCAATGCTCAAGGCCGTGAAGCCGAAGAAATCAAATCGTGAGCGACGAATCGCCGTCTCGGACATGCCACTGGCGATACCCAGAAACGCGAGAATGCCGAATGGCACGTTGATATAGAAGACCCAGCGCCAATTGTAGTTCTCAGTCAGCCAGCCGCCCAATGCCGGCCCGATAATCGGGCCGATGGTGACGGCCATCACCCAAATGGCCATCGCGCGAGCGTGATGCGACGGTGGGTTGATGTCGAGCAGCACGGCCTGTGACATGGGTACCAGCGCCGCTCCGCACAGTCCCTGCGCGAGCCGGGCGGCGACGATCTGCGGCAAGGACTGCGCCAGTCCGCAGAGCATGGATGCGACGGTGAAGCCGACGATGGAGTACAGCAGTATCCGCTTGCGGCCTATCTGACCGGCGAGCCAGCCGCTCAAGGGTGTCATGATGGCTGCGGCAATAATGTAGGAAGTCAGCACCCATGCCATCTGATCCTGGGTGGCGGACAGCGATCCTTGAATGCGCGGCAGCGCGACGTTGGCGATCGTGTTGTCGATCGACTGCATGATCGAAGCCAGCATGATCGAGGCCGTAATGAGAATCCGGCGCCGCGGATCGATACCTGCCGCGAATGCAGCCGCGTCACTCACCTGGCTGTCACCGCTGATGCGTGGCTCGCAGTTGCAGCCAGCGGTTCCCTGTCGCGCACCCGCGTATCGACGGTGACGTCGGCACTCAGGCCCGCCTGCAGCCGGAAACCACCTTCCAGATTGGTCAATTGCAGACGCACCGGAACGCGCTGCACGACCTTTACCCAGTTGCCGGTCGCGTTCTCCGGCGGCAGCAGCGAGAACTGCGAGCCGGTGCCCGGACTCATGCTGGCCACCACTGCGGCAAACTTCCTGCCGGGATAACGGTCGATTACCACGGTGGCCTGCTGTCCGGCGCGCATCCGGGCGAGCTGGACTTCCTTGAAGTTCGCCTCAACCCAGACATCCTGAGCAGAAACGAGGGCAAATACGGACGTGGAGGCGGCGATATAGTCGCCGATCTGCAGCTGATCCACCTTCGTCACAATGCCGTCAGTCGGAGCAGCGATGATTGTGTATGAGAGGTACAGGCGCGCACGATCGAGTGCGGCCTGCGCCTGGGCGACCAGGGGATGTCGTTCAGGTGCGATATCCGGATCCCCGTCCAGATTTGCGAGGGCGACTCCGATTTGCTGCTGGACACTGGCCACCTGCTGACGGGCATCATCGAGGGCATGCGCGGCCTGGTCGAACTGAGCGCGCGAGGCGATACCGGATGCCAGCAGGCGCGTCTGGCGGTCGTATTGCTGTTGCGCATAGGTTTGAGCATCCCGCGCGGTGCGCAGCTCGACCTGCCGCTGCCGATACGCCGACTTCAGCGAGGCAATCTGAAGCCGGGTCGCCGCGAGGTGGGCGGCCGCGTCCTCGACGGCGATACGAAACGATGCATCGTCCAGCCGGAACAGAATCGCGCCGCGTCGCACCAGCTCGTTATCATGCACGTCGACCTCACTGACGCGGCCCGCCACATTGGCGCTGATCGACACCGTCGCGGCCTGGGTATAGGCATCGTCGGTGCTTTCGTAGCGGCCGTTGGTAAAATAGAAGTACAGGCCCGCTGCGACGACGATCGCGGCGCCAAGCCACATCAGAGGGCGACGCAATCGCTGCAGTCGGGTCTTCGGCGACGCCGGGCCTGCTGCTGGGCCGGCGTTCTCGTCGCGCGCAATGGGATTTTCAGCGTTCATGGCGACGACGTACGCGGGGATTGGCCGGCAGGGCCGTGGCAGCGGATGAAGCAAACGGCTCCAAGGTCGCCAGATTGTTGCGAATCTGGTCGAGCAAGGCGATCAGCACACCGATCTGCTTCCTGGGGATTTTGAGAAACGCCTCCTCACGGGTCAGATCGGCGAGCTTCCAGATATCATCGACCAGCGGCCTGGCCTTGGCTTTCAGGTAAATGCACCGGGCTCGTCGGTCAGCGGCATCGACACGGCGCTCCAGCCATCCTGCGGCGGCCATGCGATCCAGGATTCTCACCAGCGTCATGGGCTCGACATCGGTGAGCTCCGCCAGGCGCGCCTGACTGATGCCTTCATTCAAGGCCAGATAGACCAAGGCCCTGCATTGTGGGAGCGTCAGACCCAGCGCGGCCGCTCGCTGCTCGAAGCGGCGCACATACAGACGGCTCACGTCTCGCAACAGAAAACCAAAGCTTCGCATCGGGTTCATTCATTCGCCCACAGGTAGAGACGAGCCAGTCGTCCCCTATATACTAACAAATGGTATAATCACTGTTGTTAGTATTGTATGAGGAAGAGTCGCGCCGGGGCGTTCCTATCTCGACCGTATTTCGAATGTAGGTTATATATCTGTTGTAATCGATTGATTACACGCACTATATGCCTTGCACCAATGCGTCTCCGGCCCTTCACTTCCCTGCTTCGGGAGACTCCAGGCGCCCCACCGAGGCCTGCAGCGCAACCGCGAGAGCGCTGTCGCCGCTGATCATGTCCGCCCACTTCAGTGTGAGTCCCAAACGCTTGCCTCGCTGCGTCAGCCTTAGCGCCTCCGGAGATAAAGTGATGACGTAGTCGATTCCGTCAATGACCAGGGAACGCTTCAGTGTCTTGTTGAGTGGAGTCATCATTGGCAAATGGCGTTGGGTTGAGCAACTTGCACAATACTGCGCAGCTGGTGCCAGGAAAAGGAGAGCCGCGCATGACACATGATTTGCAGCGCTTCGTGGATGCGCAGCGGCCGATTTACGATCAAGTGTGTTTGGAGCTTCGCCATGGCAAGAAGCGGTCGCATTGGATGTGGTTTATCTTCCCGCAATTACGCGGGCTGGGTCACAGCCCGATGGCGCAGCACTTTGCCATCGCCGACAAGGCACATGCGGAGGCGTACCTGGTGCACCCGACTGTGGGCAAGCGGCTGCGCGATTGTGTGCAGCTGGTGAACAGCCACGCTGGCCTGACCGCCGCAGACATCTTCGGCTACCCGGATTGTCTGAAGCTGCACTCGTCATTGACGCTGTTTCATGCAGCAACGCCGCAGGAGCAGATGTTCACCCAGGCGCTGCGGCAGTTCTACGACGGAAAACTTGATCAAGCGTCGCTGCAGCGGCTGCAGGCCCAACTCTGAGCAATCCCGCACCCTAAGACACACAGAGCACGACCTTGCCGACGGGATGGACATGCTCGAGAAATTCCTGGGCCGCCGCGGCGTCATTGAGCTGAAAGATTTTCGTGACGACCGGCTTTACCTTGCCGCCATCAATGAGTTCACCGATAGCGGCCAGGTCTTCGCCGCTTTCGGTGACGGTGTAGCGCAGCGCGCGTACCCCGCATGCGGCCGCCTTCTCCTTCGAAGGCTCGTTCACGGTCGACACCAGCGCGCCACCCTTCTTCAGCACCTGCCAGGAACGATCTTGGATCTGCCCACCGACCAGATCGAAGACCAGATCGACATCACAGACCAGATCCTCGAACCGTTGGGCCTGGTAGTCGATGACCTGATCAGCACCGAGGCGACGGACGAATTCGACATGTGGCGCGGAGACGGTCGTCGTGACAAGGGCGCCCTTGGACTTCGCAAATTGGATGGCAAAGTGCCCGACCCCGCCTGAGCCGCCGTGAATCAGCAGCCGCTGTCCTTGCTTCAAATTGCCGTACTTGAACAACCCCTGCCATGCCGTCAGCGCCGCGAGTGGCACGGCGCCTGCCTGGATCACATCGAGGGATGCCGGCTTCGGTGCCGCTTCGGTGACCTTGACGACTGCGTACTCGGCATAGCCGCCGCGTCCGATTCCCGGCATCGCGAACACCGCATCTCCCTCGCAGAACTGTGAGGCTGCCTGTCCGCATTCCACGACAATTCCGGCGACTTCGCGACCGAGCACAAACGGCAGCTTGTCCTGCTTCACGGCGGGATACCTGCCGCTGCGGATTTTGTAGTCCACCGGATTCACACCCGCTGCCGCAACTTTGACGAGCAGCTCCCCCGTGCCCGGAGTGGGAACCTCAACACTCTCAAGGCGCAGCATTTCCGGACCGCCAAATTCGCGGATTCGGATGGCTCCCATCGTAGCTAGGCTGTTCATAGCGCGCGCTCCTTGGTGTTGCCGTTCGGTCAGTGATGGACTGCCGCGCGCCGTGAATGTTCCACAGAATCGGGAGCGACCTATCTGCAAGAATGCCGGGCTTCTTCGGTGGGAATCATGACTTGACCCAGGAATCGAGCCGAAAGCCCGAATGACGCTCCGCGCGTAACGGGAATAGGCCCAGACTCTGAGTGAGGATTTCGTGGACTCGCTCGCCGTGGAGGATGTGCGCAGAGCTTTCCGCCAGCCCATGTACGGCCAGGAATTCGCCATCGTGCACCAGCCGATCGGCCCACCGCGCAGCCAGTCCTGAGAGTTCCTGGGCTGACAGGTAGCAGCCGATTTCACTGAATACGATCAGGTCCAGCGGCGTATCGGGCATGAACGTGCGGATATCGACGCATAGAACCTCGACATTGGGTTGATCCGCGCAGCGCAGCTTTGCCTGCTCCACGGCGCTGGGCGCAAAGTCGCAGGCAATTACGCGCTTGGCCATTTCCCCCAATTGCCGGGTCAGAACACCCGTCGAGCACCCCGGTTCGTACACCGTGCCGTAAGCTGCCATGCGCAGGGAGGCGATGATGGTCCGATGGCGATTGAGCTCATAGGCACTGTCTTCGCATGACCACGGATCACGTCCGCCGCGATAGCGTGCCTCAAAGGCCTCCGCCGAGGCGTTGGCGCTCTTCGCATCGGCCCGACTGGACGGCCTGGGAGTGTCATCGGAAGTCACGATGCGTGAATTATTTGGTGGCCTTGCGCAGATTCATGTCAGGCGGACGCCGCGGTTATTGTGAGATTTCTGCACCTGACTAGAATCCGCACGCTCTGGCGAGCAGCAAGAGACCGATCGCCATGAGGATGGCGCCGATGACTCGCGCAATGCGCTCGCTGGCGGGCGCAACACGTTCGGCAGTGATCGCGAGCGTCACCATGGCCATCACGCGAAGGTCCATGGGCCCGAGGGTCAGCAGGACGGCCGTCAGGCCGAGACAACAGTAACTGCAGTCCAGACCACAGCGCAGACCATATCGCCATGCAGCGCCCACTTCGGCCGGCAGGATCCTGTCCCGGCCCGGGCAACTGCGGCAGCAGTGCATTCGGCGGGCCTTCCACCCCGTAAACTGCAAGGTGCCGGCAATGAGCGGGAGCGCTGCGAGCGCATACGGAAGGCCGCGAGCCATTACCGGCGGCCACACCTGGACAGTTGCCACGGCGAGGCCCAGGGCAAAGACAGCCATGCCGAAGGCGCCCCACACGGTGAAATAACCTGCGCCCACCACACCGGCGAGCCAATCCAGGTGGGCCTCCCCTCTCCCACCGATCGCCCGACGGTAGCGCCAAAGCATGGGGAGGAGGGATGGCAGCATCATCGCGATCATCATCGCGAGCCACATGCCGAGAAATGCAGCCGCGATGCCGGGCCAGCTCTGGCCCGGCATCCGCATCCATGGCATCGACATGGACGCGGACATGCGCACGGTGTATGCGAGGCCGCCGGCAAAGAACAGCAACGCCGCACCGAAGAAGGCCCGCTCGGAACTGAATGGGCTTGCAACTACGCGCCATCGCATTTGCCCGTCGGGCCCACGAGCTCGCTCAGCGCTTGCTGTATTCATCGTGCCGGCGCCACCAGATTCCCGTCTCATTGCGTCCCTTCGGGGCACGGTCGAGCCACTGGTACATGCCCCAAAGCCCGTCAAGCCCGCGCCCGAAGGCCGAATAGGTGTGGTAGACGAGGCCGTCCTCCAGGACGAACGTACTCATGCCCGGCCGCTCGCGCGTGTAGGTCGCCATGTCGGTTCCGGTCATCGCCGCATTCTCGGCCACGGGTCCTTCGCCGCGCTTTGTGAGGGCATCGCCAATGCCAGCGGAGTCCCAGGGCGGCTCGCGCCGGTAGTTGTATTCGATGCCCTGCCGCTGCTGCGCTTCGGTGAAGGAAACATTGAAATCGAAGTTGAACTCACCGCCAAGCGGCGACACCCAGGGAAATGACCATCCCATCCGCCGCCGGTAGGCCTGCAGCTTCGCAAGCGGTGCCAGCGATATCGCGGTAAATCCAACATCGTGATTCTGCAGGTGAACCGCGATGCCGTTGAAGCCGTCGGCTATCGATGAGCAGGACGCGCACCCCGCGGCGTAGTCAGGCCCGAACATGAAGTGATACACGACAAGCTGTGAGCGACCCTCAAACAGATCTGCCAACGATGCGCTTCCGGCCTCGGTTTCGAATCGATATTCCTTGTCGATCCGCACCCATGGCAGCTCCTGTCGCTGGCGCGCCAGGACGTCGCCGCGCCGAGTGTGCTCCTTCTCCAGTTTCAGCAGCTCGAGGCGCTCGCCAAGCCAACCACTGCGTGTACCCGTTCTGTGTTTCGTCATCGTCCTGCTCCTTGTCTGCGGCCCTGCTTCGTTGTGGGATAATCTAAGCGCTCGACAACGAGGGATGGGAGTGACAAGTTTGGCGGGATTGGGTTGGATTCGCTGATCAACGCCGCGGCGCGTGCGCTCGCAGTTGGTGATCCCTTGGGCGCCCTCAAGCGCGTTGCCTTGCGTGATGACCCGCCGGCGCTGGCAATTCGAGGCATCGCGATGGCGCAGCTGGGTGACTTCGCTCGTGCCAAGTCGCTGCTGCGGCGGGCCGCGGCAGCCTTCGGACCACAAGAGGCAGTAGCCCGTGCAAGGTGTGTGGTCGCAGAGGCGGAGATCGCACTGATCTCGCGCGACCTCACCTGGCCGACTAAGGCGCTGGCGGCGGCGCGCGCGACGCTTGCAGCCCACGGGGACTTCGTGAACGTCGCACATGCACGCTATCTTCAGGTGCGCCGCCTCCTATTGATCGGACACCTCGATGAAGCCGAGCGGACGCTTGGAGAGCTTAACTCCGCGCCCTTTCCGCCTGCCTCAAGAGCCGCCTACGAGTTGGTCGTCGCCGCAATTGCGACCCGACGTGTGCGCGTGCGCGCGGCGCGGGCCGCTCTCGCCAGGGCCGGCGATGCGGCGCATCTGGCGGGCATCCCGGCACTGTCGGCGGAGGTCCAGAGCGCAGCGCGGCTTTTGAGTACACCCGCGGCGCGGCGGATCGGCCGAGGTGCGGAGCAACTTCTGCGGCTCGAGGAAGTCGAAGCGCTCCTGGCTTCAAAAGCGTTGATCGTGGACGCGTGCAGTTATGTAGTGCGTGACGAGCGCAAGTCCGTATGCCTCGCAAGGCGTCCTGCCCTGTTCAGGATCGCGAGCGCGCTGGGTGCGGCTTGGCCACAGGATGTCTCGCGCGAGTCGCTTGTGACACAGGTATTTCGTGCGAAGCGCGCTGATGAATCGCATCGAGTCCGGTTGCGCGTCGAAATCGGGCGACTGCGCGTGGCGCTTGCGACGCTGGCCGGCGTGACTGCGACGCAGCGCGGGTTTGTGCTGGTGCCAACTCGCGCACGCGAGGTTGTCATGCTGGCGCCGCCGGTCGACGTCAAGCACCCGACGGTGCTCGCTTGTCTGGCGGACGGGGAGTCGTGGTCGAGTTCGGCGCTGGCGGTGGTGCTTGGCGCAAGCCAGCGGACTACGCAGCGGGCGCTGGAATCGCTGGCGGCTGCCGGGAAGGTACAGTCATACGGTCGCGGACGCGCCCGCCGCTGGACCTCCCCGGCCCTGCTGGGATTCACGACGATCTTGTTACTCCCGGCCTCCCTGCCGATTGGCTAAGATGACCCCGTGAGTCGCGCAACCGCCCAAATCATTCGCGAGTACGGGCCCTTCTCAGGTGCGGAGGCGGTACATGGCGTCACGTATGACGGCCACTGCGTCTGGTTTGCATCCGGCGGCCAGCTGAACGCCGTCGATCCGGAAAGCGGAGCGATGCTGCGCTCGATCGATATCGCCGCGAGTGCGGGGACGGCTTTCGACGGAACGCATCTGTTTCAGCTGGCCGAGGATCGTATTCAGAAGATCGACCCGAAGACGGGGCGCGTTCTGTCCAGCATTCCGGCACCCGGTGGCGGCGGTGATTCCGGGCTTACATGGGCCGAAGGGGCTCTTTGGGTTGGGCACTATCGGGAGCGCAAGATTTATCAGGTTGATCCCGACAGCGGGGCGATTCTGCGCTGCATCGAATCCAACCGCTTCGTGACCGGAGTTACCTGGGTCGAGGGCGAACTGTGGCACGGTACGTGGCAGGGCGAAGATAGCGATTTGAGACAGATCGATCCTCGAACCGGAACGGTGCTGCAAACGCTGACAATGCCGGCTGGAACCGGAGTGTCGGGTCTGGAATCTGATGGCGCAGATCAGTTCTTCTGCGGCGGCGGTACCAGTGGCAAGGTGCGGGCCGTTCGCCGGCCCAAGCGTTCTCGCTAACGTCAATTAGCTTGACATGGCGTCTACAGGTGTAGACAATCCATCTGTCTACAGTTGTAGACGCTATGGATGAGCGCACTCGTGAAGCCGTCGGTCTCCATTACCGAAGCAGAATCGGCCGTAATGAAGGTCCTGTGGCAGACCAGTCCCATTGCCACCGAGGAACTCATCGCTGCCCTGGATCAGCCCGGGAAATGGCACACCTCGACCGTCAAGACGCTGCTCACGCGTCTATTGAAGAAGGGTGCGATCCGGGCACAGCGGGAGGGCCGCCGCTATCTGTACAGTCCGGTGATCAGGCGCGAGCAATGGGTGACGGATGAAAGCACCGGGCTGCTTGATCGCCTGTTCGGCGGTCGCGTTGCGCCCCTGGTGGCACACTTCAGCGAAAGAAAGAAGCTCTCGAAGAAAGACATCGCCGATCTTAAGCGCTTGATTCAGGAGCTGGACGATGAGCACTAGCTTCATGCACATGCTCATCGCGACGACCATTGCATCCAGCATTGCCGTGCTGTTAGTGGGTGCGCTGCGCAAGCCCCTGCGACGCATTGCAGGATCTCAATCCGCCTATTGGCTGTGGTCGCTGGTACCGGCAACGGCGCTGGCGGTGTTCCTGCCGGCTGCGTCCCGCCCGCAGCAACCTTTGCCGGGTACGATAAATGAAGTGCTCTCCAATACCGTCATGACGGTGGCCGCGAGCCGCGCTGCGGCCGACTACATGCAGCTCGGGCTTGCGGTGTGGCTGCTGGGTGCATTCGTCATCGCGGCCCTGCTCATCGCGCGCCAGGGCGCCTTCGTGCGGTCTCTGGGGCGCATGAGCACCGGTCCGGACGGTGTCCTGTACAGCGACTCCATCGTGGGTCCGATGGTGCTCGGGGCATGGCGTGCGCGCGTGATCGTACCGACGGATTTTGCGCTCCGTTACACGCCCGAGGAGCGACTCCTGATGCTCGCGCATGAGCAGGCGCATCTGCAGCGCGGCGACACCTTCACCAATATCGCTGCGGCGGCCTGGTTGTGCCTCTTCTGGTTCAATCCGCTGATGTATTGGGCGGTGGGGCGTCTGCACTTTGATCAGGAACTCGCCTGTGATGCGCTGGTACTACTGCGCCGGGCGACGGGCAGGAAGCTTTATGCCGGGGCCCTGCTCAAGGCCCAAATGCACCCGGAATCCTCCTGGCGCACCCCCATCGGGTGTCATTGGAAATCCAGTCATCCCTTGAAGGAGAGAATCGCCGTGCTTAAATACTCATTCCCCGGACCTGTTCGTCGCATGAGCGGCGTCGCCGTGTGCGTCGCACTTTGTCTTTCAGGCATCTATGCGGTCACCATTGCCTCCGGAGCGGCGCCCCTTCAAGACACCTCCGCGGCAAGCGCACCGAATGGCGTGGATTGGAAGGCGCAGTCAATCGATCTGGATATCCAGAGGCAGAATGTCCATGACGTGCTGATGATGATCGCACGCAAGACCGGCCGCAGACTGATCTTCAGTGATCAGGCGCAGCAGAAGCTCAAGAAAGAGCAGGCGCAGACCATGATGACGCATTTCGTGGACATACCGGTGAGCGGCTTGCTGGATGTCATGGCGAAGATCGGTGGCCTGAGCATCAAACAATCCGGCGGCGTGATATTTGTGGATGTCGCGCGCTAGACCTGACCACTTAGATATTGCACTGCACCGGCGAAACCCTGCCGCGCACGGATACCAGCCGCGCCGCTTACTGTGCCAAAATGCCGGCACCAATAAGTAAGCGCTGAGGGGGAACCGTGGATAACAAACTTGCCAATCCGGCGCCGCTGGGCCTCATTGGATTTGCTGCGACGACTTGGCTGCTGAGCATGGTCAACGCCGGCTGGTACGGCAAGGAAGCCATGCCGCTGGTGCTGGCCATGGCCCTCGCCTTCGGCGGCGGCGCACAAGTGCTCGCCGGGCTGCTGTCGTACGTTCGCGGCAATACGTTTGCCACGGTGGCATTCCTCAGCTACGGCGCCTTCTGGCTATCGTTCGTCGCCTACGTGCAGCTGCTCGGTGGCAGCGCGCCACCGACCTTCGTGGGGTGGTATCTGTTCCTCTGGGGCGTGTTCACGTTCTATATGTGGATCGCCTCGTTCCGCCACAACACCGCATTGCAATTGGTCTTTCTCACGCTGTGGATCACCTTTCTGCTGTTGGCGGGCGGGGACTGGTTCGGCGTGCACGCGCTACATACCCTGGGAGGCTATACCGGCCTGGCATGCGCTTGCTTCGCGGCCTACCTGTCTGCCGCAGAAGTCATCAATGCCGACTACCGCCGCGTGATCCTGCCCATCGGCGCGCGAGGGGATATCGTGTGAAGAAGCTGAAACACGAAGCGGAGCTGTTCAAACTGGCGTTGCACAGCGGGGTCGAGTATGCGGAAGCGCGCAAGGCCGTCGAGTTCGAGGCAACCGACTCGGCAAGCGACAAGGCGCTATACGTCTATCGCCTGCTGGTGCACGACAAGATCATTTCACCCCTGCCCGAGGACCAGGTCAGCGAGAAGACGATTCGGCATCGGCTCGCGGCCTGGTATGCGCACAAATTGCCGGACGGGCACCCGCTTCTTCAGTGACTGACTTCGAGAATGATCTTGCCGCCCGTGTGCCCGGCGCGGTTGAGCTCCCAGGCCTTGGCGGCATCCGCAAGCGGCAGGCGCTGATCGATGTTGATGCGGAACTGTCCATGATCGGCAAGTTCGGTGAGCGCGCCCAGGAACTCGCCTGAGACCGGGCCGGTGATGGCGCAGCGAATGCGGGCGGCCGCACAGGGGGCCGCCGGAGGCGCGCCGACCACGGAAACCAATACCCCACCGGTCCTGATAGAGCGGATCGAGCGTATTCCACTCTCCGGATCCGCTGTGCTCACCACGACGTCGAGGTTCTTCAGCGAATCCTCGAAATTGGCGCGGTGGTAGTCGATGATCTGGTCCGCGCCCAGTGAGTGCAGCAGCGCATCGTGGCTGGGCGAGGCCGTCGCGATGACCAGCGCACCACGCGCTTTTGCGATCTGCACGGCCGAAGAACCCACGCCGCCGGCCCCCCCCTCAATCAGTACCCGTTGTCCGGCCTGTACGTTGCCCACCGTAACGATCGCCCGCCAGGCCGTCTCACCAACGACGGGCATGCCCGCCGCTTCTTCAAATGACATGTGAACGGGCTTCAGGGCCACGGCACGCACCGAGGCGATAGCGTAGTCGGCATAGGCTCCCCCCGTCGCAATGGCGATGACCGACTGACCCGCGCGCCACGCTCCGGCGCCCGGACCGACGGCATCGATGACGCCGGCGAGGTCACGGCCAGGAATCGTGTGGGCGCCGGGCGCCGCGCGCTCCGCCAGCTTCCAGTCAACCGGATTCACCGAGGCGGCCCGCACGCGGATACGGACCTGGCCGGCTTGTGGCACCGGGATCGGCACGCTTTCCATGTGCAGTTTGCCGTCAGTGACCACCAGCGCGCGCATGGAGTCCGCGGCCCAGGCGCCAGAGTGCACCAGAGGGCATAACAATAGAGCCAGCAGCGAATATTTCATCATCTCTCCGAAAGTGAGGGCGCAGTAAGCCTACCCTGTCCGGCCGTCGGCAAGTACCCTGGCGGAAACTGCAATAAAATCGTTAATTTCGCTAGGCTCCCCCATTTGGAGGTCGGACTGATATGGCGACATTTGTGCTGGTTCACGGCGCCTGGCATGGCAGTTGGTGCTGGAAGCGAGTCCGTAGTGCATTGCAGAAGCTTGGGCATGAGGTCTTTACCCCGACCCTGACGGGTATCGGGGAGCGCTCGCATCTGCTTGCACCGCAGGTTGACCTGCAGACCCATACGCTGGATGTGCTCAATCTGATCAAATGGGAACAATTGACGGACCTGGTGCTGTGCGGCCATTCCTATGGCGGAATGGTGGTCACCGGGGTCGCGGACCGGATCCCCGATCGCATCCGCTCGCTGGTGTATCTTGATGCCTTTGTACCCGAGCACGATCAGGCGCTGGAGCAGTTCGTTCCGATTCAGGACGACCAGCTCATTGAGGGTTGGAAGTGCCCGCCGATCACTGCCGAGACATTTGGCGTCAATCTCGCGGATCGGGCCTGGGTCGATGGCCAATGTACGCTTCAATCAGTGGCGTGCTTCCGCCAGCCCGCGCAATTGACCGGTGATCGCACGCAGGTTTCGCGCGTCGCCTATGCCTTTGCATCCGGATGGGCCGGGGATCAGTCGCCCTTTTATCCCTTCTATCAGAAGGCCAAGTCCCGCGGTTGGGTAACGAGCGAACTTGATTGTGGGCACGATGTCATGCTGGACCAGCCCGAAGCCGTCACGGCGCTATTGCTGAGGAGCCTTTGAGGCAAAATAGGCGTCCAGGGCCTCCCCGACGTCATGCATTGCCTCGCGAGTGGGATGAAAGGGTGGAATCGATTCGTCAGCTTCGCGACGGGCGCCGAGCACCCAGGGGTCGCGGGCGCAGGCGTCGTGCGTCCGACTCAGTGCCGCGACATCGACTACTCCCGAACCGGTCTGCCTTGCGACCTCACGGGTGATATCGCGCAAGCGGGTGGCGACGGCCCGCATGTGATCAGCCTGTTCGACCGTCAGGGCCACTCGTGCACAGGTCCCCTGCTTCGGCAAGACTGTGAAGTAGGTGACGAACACCACCTGCGCCTTCGGACTTTTCGCATGCACCCGCATGACGATCTCGCGCAACGAATCCGGCAGCGATTTGAAACGCTCGGCCACCGCGTCGTCGGGCTGGACCCGGCAGCGGCCCGGCGCCCCCTGCGGCGCCGGCCCACCGGCACAGCTCAGGCCGATCAGATTCGCCATGTAGTAGACATCGTTGCCGCCGATGGTCACCGTCACCCATTGCGTCTGCTCGGTCACGGCATCCACTTGGGCCGGCAGACCGAACTGACCGGCGGACAGGACATCGTGGGTCGTGGCCCCGGAGCAGCTCACATCCACCAAGGTGAGCTTGCGCTTGGCGGCGAGCACATGAGCATAGTTCTCTTCCGAGCGCGCGCAGCGCACGGGGCTTGCGGTCACCGTTGGCGGAATACCGGGCCCCGCGGCATAGGAGCTGCCCATTGCCACGTACTGAGCGCCACCAGCGGCCACGGCGAGGCCTTGGGCTGTCCCGAAAACCAGCGTGGCCGCTGCAATCCTCATCCTGCTACGAGCTGTCACACCTATCTCCTTTACGCCAGGGCCAGGAGCTGGTCGAGCGCCTTGCCCCAGCCTTGCTGGAACCCCATCTTCTCGTGTGTCTGGCGCGACTGCTCGTCTCCATGCAGGACCAGCGCCGTATACAAGGTGCCGTTGCCGCGCGGTTGCAGGGTGATGACGGCCGTCATGACAAACGGTACCGCTGCGCCCGTGACGGGCCGGGGTCGGAAACCCGGCCCCAGCGCGCCGGTCCATACCAGCTTCCGGTTGGGCACGATTTCCAGGTAACAGCCGACGTTTTCGATCTCCGGGCCCTCCGGGCCGCGCATTACGGTGCGGAATTTTCCACCCGGGCGCAGGTCGATTTCGCAGTCGAGCGTCTTCCAGGGTGCTGGTGTAAACCACTTCTTGAGTTGCTCGGGAACCGTCCAGCCGCGCCACAAAAATTCGGCCGGCGCATCGACCAGGCGTTCGAGCACCAGATCAAGTCTCGCATCCGGTTGGTGAACGATGGCTTCGGTCATCTCAGATGCTCCTAAGGATGGTGTGGCTTTCCGGCCCGGATATCTCCGGAGGTCGGCAGTTGCGCACTGTCCCAGCCGCCGCCGAGCGCCTCGATCAGCTGCACGCTGGCAGTCAACTGCTGCAAATGCAAGTTCACGTCGGTTTGCTTGTTTGACAGCAGTGCAGTCTGGGCCGTGATCACATCCAGATACGGATCCAGTCCAAGCTTGTATCGATCCGTGGCCAGGTTCAAGTAGCGTTGCGAGGAGGCCACGGCCTGATCCTGCTGAACTATCTCGAGCGACAGGATGCGCAAGGCCGCCAGATTGTCTTCGACTTGCTGGAAGGCCGTCAGCACGGTCTGCCGATAGGTCGCGACGGACTGATCAAAGGCGGCGCGGTACTGCGCCACCGTGGCGCTGCGCAGTCCCCCGTCGAAAATGGCCTCGGACAACGCGGGCCCCACGGACCAGAACCGCGAGGGCCAGGTCAGCCAGTTGGCACTCGCGGCGCTTTCGAACCCGGCGGAGGCGCTCAAAGTCAATGACGGAAAATAGGCGGCCTCAGCCACGCCGATCTGTGCATTTGCCTGCGCCATGAGTCGCTCGTCGGCGGCCACATCTGGACGGCGTTCCAGCAACTGCGAGGGCACCCCGAGCGGCACTGCGGGTATCTGCAGCGCTGATTGACCGGGCTGCAGCGCAAAAGCCGATGCCGGTTTGCCGATCAGTACCGCTATGGCGTGCTCAAACTGCGCCCGGGCAATGCCAAGATTCGTGGCCTGCGCCTGAGTGGTCTGCAGCTGCACCTGCGCCTGAGCGACCGCCTCGTCGGATCCCAAACCGGTCTCATACTGGGCGCGGGTCACCTCCAGCGACTGCGCGTAGGCCTTCACCGTCTCGCCGGAGAGCGTGACGAGGGCGTCCTGACTGCGCAGTTCAAAGTAATCAACCGCCACTTCGGCCTGTGCCGCCAATTGCGCATTGGCCAGATCCGCCGCACTTGACTGGGCGGCGGCGATGTTACCTTTCACTTCGTTACGCACCCGGCCCCACAGATCCGGGGTCCAGGAGGCATCGAAGGGCAGCGAAAATTCATTGCTGGTGATACCGGGGGCCGCTGAGCCTTTGATCGTGCTCGGCTGGTGGCTGCGGGTCACCCCGGCACCCACCGTCAATGTCGGCCAGTACTGGGACTGTGCCTGCCGCACCAGCGCCCGTGCCTGCATGAAGCTGGCGTAAGCCGCTGCGACCGTCTGGTTCGACGCACCCACCTGATCTTCCAGTGCGTTCAGCTGCGGATCGGCGAACAGCTCCCACCATTTCCCGCGGATTGCGCCATCCTGCGGCGTGGCGACTTTCCACCCATCGGTGTCCTTGAACTGCGCCGCGGTCAACTCCTTGTAAGCGGGGGGTGAATCGGTGACGGGCCTTCGGTATCGGGGTCCGACGGTGCAGCCGCACAGGACCGTCAGCGCCAGCAGTTGCAGCATCCCGGTGGTGGTCCTGTTCATGTGAGCTGTGCCTCGGTTGCCGGCGCACGATGTCTGGAAGCCCACCGAACGCTGAAGCGGTCCATGTACAGATACACCACCGGTGTCGTATAGAGCGTCAGCATCTGGCTCACAATCAGGCCGCCGATGATGGCGATACCCAGCGGCCGGCGCAGCTCCGAACCCGTGCCGGTACCGAACGCCAGGGGAATGGCGCCGAACAATGCCGCCATGGTCGTCATGAGAATCGGCCGGAATCGCAACATGCACGCCTCGAAGATCGCATCTTCGGTCTTCATGCCGCCGCTGCGCTCCGCCTGCAGCGCGAAGTCGATCATCATGATGGCGTTCTTCTTCACCAGCCCGATCAGCAGCACCACGCCGATGATCGAGATGACGTTCAGGTCTTCGCGGAACACGATCAGCGCCAGCATCGCCCCGACGCTGGCGGGCGGCAGACTCGAGATGATGGTCAGCGGATGCACGAGGCTTTCATAGAGCACGCCCAGTACGATGAACACCGACAACAATGCCGTGAGTACCAGGATCGGCTCAGTGCTCAGTGACTGCTGATACGCCTGCAGTGTGCCGGCGAAGAAGCCGCGGATGGAGCCGGGTGCGCCCAGCTGCGCCTGCATGCGGTCTATGCTGGCCGTGGCCTCACTCAAGGAGACATTGGGTGCCAGATTGAACGATGCGGTGACCGAGGGAAAAAGGCCGGTGTGGTTGATCGCCAAAGCGGTCGTGGTCGGATAGCCCGTGGCCACTGCAGACATCGGGATCGCGCCGCCGTCGGCAGTGGGCAAATACAGGTATTTGAGCCCTTCGGGTCCCTGGGAGAACTGCGGGGCGACTTCGAGCACCACGTAGTAGTAGTTCAGAGGCTTGTAGATCACCGACACTTCGGACTGGCCGAACGCGCCATACAGCGCGGAATCCAGCTTTTGTGTGGTGAGGCCAAAGCGCGCAGCGGTCGTCCGATCGTACGTGAGCATTTCATCCAGGCCGCCATTCTGCTGATCGGAGTTCACATCCTGAAATCCCGGCAGCTTCGCCATGTGGTCGACGAGGATCGGCCCCCATTTGATCAGGTCCCGCACATTGTCGGACTGCATGGTGTACTGATACATGGCATTGCTCGAACGCCCGCCGATCCGCAGGTCCTGGTTGGCTTGCATGTAGACCGATGCCACCGGCAGCCGGTTCAGTTTCGGCCGCAAGCGGTTGATCACCTGTGCGGCACTGACCTTGCGCTGCTTCAACGGCTTCAGCGAAGTGAAGATATTGCCTGTATTGGTGGAACCGCCGCCGGTGAACCCGATGACATTGGCCACCGCCGGGTCGGCGTTCACCACAGCTTCAATCTTGCGGATGGAATCCTCCATGACCCCGAAGGAGGTATCCTGCCGGCCACGCACCCCTCCGCCGAGCAGGCCGGTATCTTGCTGTGGGAAGAATCCCTTGGGTATCACGATGACCAGGGCCACATTGAGCGCGACCGTGCACAGAAGCGCGCTCAGCGTGACGCGCGGGTGCGCCAGTACCCAGTGGAGGCTGCGGCGGTAAAAGGCCAGCATCTTGTCGAAGGTAGATTCGCTCAGTCGGTAGAAACGTCCGTGTCTCTCCTCCTTGCTATGGCGCAATAGATACGCACACATCATGGGCGTTAGCGTCAACGACACGAGCATGGAAACGATGATCGCCGCGGACAAAGTTACCGCAAACTCGCGGAACAGCCGGCCGACGATGCCGCCCATGAGCAGCAGCGGAATGAACACTGCCACCAGCGAAACGCTGATGGTGAAGACCGTGGAACCGATCTCTGCGGCGCCCTTGAGCGCCGCGGCCATCGGCTTCATCCCGGCCTCGACGTGGCGCGTGATGTTTTCCATAACTACGATCGCATCATCCACGACGAATCCCGTGGCAATCGTCAACGCCATGAGCGAGAGGTTGTCGATACTGTAGCCGAACAGGTACATCACCCCGAAGGTGCCGATCAGCGACACCGGCATGGCTATTCCGGGAATGAAGGTGGAGCGCAGATTGCGCAGGAACAGGAACACCACAATCACCACCAGCAATGTGGACGTCAGCAGCGTGCGCTCCACTTCGTTCACCGATGCCCGGATGGTCGTGGTGCGATCGAGCACCGTCGTAATATTGATGCCGCTGGGGATTGAAGCCTTGATGATGGGCAGCGCGGCGCGAATGTTGTCGACGGTCTCGATGATGTTGGCGCCTGGCTGGCGGAAAATGATCAGCATCACGGCGCGTTTGCCGTTCAGATAGCCGGCCGCGCGAATGTTCTGCACCGAGTCGGTGACATCTGCCACGTCGGACACGCGCACCGCGGCACCCTTGCTGTAACCGACTACCAGGTTGCGGTAGCCCGCGGCGGTAATGATCTGATCATTCGCCAGAATGTCCGCGCTCACATCGCCGTTGCTGAGCTGACCCTTGGGAAGATGGGCGTTCTGCGCGCTCAGCACCGTCTGCAGATTGGCAATCGAGAGGCCGTAGTGGGCCAACTGGGCCGGATTGGCGTCCACGCGCACCGCGGGCAGCGCCCCGCCGCCCAGGTTTATCTGCCCTACTCCGGAGATCTGCGATAGCTTCTGTTCGATCACCGTTGAGGCCGCATCGTACATCTGCGCGGGCGCGTACTTGTCGGAGGTGAGACCGAGGATCATCACCGGCGAGTCGGCGGGATTGACCTTGCGGTAGGTCGGATTGCCCGGCAGATTGGCCGGCAGATAGGAACGGGATGCATTGATGGCGGCTTCGACATCGCGGGCCGCGCCGTCAATGTCGCGCGCAAGATCAAATTGCAATGTGACCTGGGTACTGCCCAGTGAACTTGCCGAGGTCATCTCATCCACACCGGCGATGTGGCTGAACTGCCGCTCCAGCGGCGTCGCCACCGAAGATGCCATGATCTCGGCGCTGGCACCCGGCAGGCTCGCGTTAACCGATATGGTTGGGAAGTCCACCTGCGGCAGCGGTGCGACGGGCAGGACTCCGAAGGCAATGGCGCCGGTAATGGCGACCGCCACCGCGAGCAGCGTGGTCCCGACGGGGCGAGCAATGAAACGGGCTGAGGGATTCATGTGGCTGACGCTGCTTGCTTGCGGCCGAAGCGCCGTGACAGGCTGTCAAAGAAGATGTAGATCACGGGCGTCGTGTAGAGCGTCAGGATCTGGCTCAGCAATAGCCCGCCGACCATGGCGATGCCCAGTGGTCGGCGCAGTTCCGATCCGGAGCCCGAGCCCATCGCCAGCGGCAGCCCGGCTAGCAGGGCCGCCATGGTGGTCATGAGAATCGGCCGGAAGCGCAGCTGGCACGCCTCGTAGATCGCATCGGTTGAGCTCTTGCCCTGGGTGCGCTCGGCGTCCAAGGCGAAATCGACCATCATGATGCCGTTTTTGGTGACGATACCGATCAGCAGGATGATGCCGATCAGTGCGACCACGTCCAGGTCCTGTCCGAAGAGCATGAGGGCGAGCAATGCGCCCACACCGGCTGAGGGCAAGGTCGAAAGAATGGTGATGGGGTGGATGAAGCTCTCGTACAGCACGCCGAGCACGATATAGACGGCAACCAGAGCCGCCAGCACCAACAGCGGTTCATTCGACAGCGAGTTGGTGAAGGATGCCGCCGTACCCTGAAAGCTTGCCGCCAGGCCCGGTGGCATGTGCAGCTGGTCGCGCACCTTATTCACGGCCTTGATTGCAGCACCGAGTGAGGCATGCGGCGCGATATCAAAGGATACGGTGATCACCGGGAACTGTCCCTGATGCGACACGGTCAACGGCTCGGTGGTCTTCTCGAAGTGCGCAATGCTGCTCAGTGGCACGGCACTGGCGAGAGTCGAGCTGGCACTGATGGTGGTTCTGGTGCCGGAGGTGGCGGCGAGTCTGCTCGCCGGCGCCGTGAGAATGGTCGAAGAAGCTGTGTACAGCGCGGTACCGGTCTGTGCATTGGAGCCGGCCGAGGAGGATCCCGAGGCGGCAAACGAGGCCGCCGCAGCCGTTCCAGCCACTCCGGCCGAAGCATTGGCCTGGATGTAAAGACGATTCAACGCCGCCGGGTCCCGCTGGAAGCGCGGCGCACTTTCCAGGATCACGTGGTACTGGTTGACCTGCGTGTACATGGTATTGACCTGTCGCTGGCCAAAGGCATCGTACAGCGTGTTGTCGATGGTCGAGGGCGTAATGCCGAGCCGCGATGCCGTCACCCGATCGATTACCAGATCTTCCGCTAAACCGCCGTCTTGCTGATCGGTTGCCACGCTGGTTAGCTCCGGCAATGCCTTGAGCTTGGTGACGAACCGTTGCGTCCACAGGTTCAGTTCATCCACATCCGGGTCTTCGAGTGTGTACTGGTACTGCGTGCGGCTGACACGATCGTCCACCGTGATGTTCTGCACCGGTTCCATGAACAGCTCGATGCCCTCCACCTGCGCCACTTTGGGGCCGAGGCGGGCGATTATCTTCGCGGCGCTGCCTTTGCGCTCGTTCAGCGGCTTGAGATTGATCGACATGCGGCCGCTGTTGACGGTGGTATTGGTACCATCCGCGCCAATGAACGAGGACAGGCTCTCCACCGCCGGATCGCCCAGGATGACTTTGGCCAGTTGCTGCTGCTTGTGTGCCATCGCGGTGAAGCCAATGCTCGGCGCGGCCTGCGAGATGCCCTGGATGACGCCGGTGTCCTGGACTGGGAAGAAGCCCTTCGGAATGAAGATGTACAACAGCACGGTGAGTGCCAGGGTTCCCACCGCCACCAGCAGTGTCGCACGTTGGTAGCTCAGCACGAATTTCAAAGTCCGGGCGTAAAAATCAATGACGCGTTGAAAGACGCGCTCCGAGGCCCGCATCAAGCGTCCCTGATCTTCCGGTCTGTGGTGCTTCAAGATCCGCGCACTCATCATCGGCGTGAGGGTCAATGACACCACGGCCGAGAAGCCGATCGTCACCGCCAAAGTCACCGCGAACTCGCGGAACAGCCTTCCGACCACATCGCCCATGAACAGCAGCGGAATGAGTACGGCCATCAGTGCGATGGTCAAGGACAGGATGGTGAAGCCGATCTGTTCGGCGCCCTTCAGGGCTGCCTCCATGGGTGCATCGCCCTGCTCCACGTAGCGCGATATGTTCTCGATCATGACGATGGCATCGTCCACCACGAAGCCCGTCGAGATCGTCAGCGCCATCAAGGAGAGGTTGTCGAGGCTATAGCCAAGTACGTACATGATCGCAAAGCTGCCGACCAGGGACAGGGGTACGGAGACGAACGGGATGATCGTCGCCGAGATGCTGCGCAGGAACAGGAAGATCACCAGCACCACCAGCACGATCGCCAGGAACAGCTCGAACTCCACATCGCCGATCGAAGCCTTGATGCCGCTGGTCAGGTCCGTGAGCGTTGTGACCTGGATGCCCTTGGGCATGTTCACGATCAGTTGCGGCATCAGGTCCTTGATCGATTTGACGACACTGATGGTATTGGCACCGGACTGGCGCTGGATATTGAGGATCACCGCCGGGGTCTGGTTCATCCACGCGGCCTGAAAGTTGTTCTCCACGCCGTCCACCACGTTGGCCACGTCATGCAGCATGACTGGAGCGCCATTGCGGTAGGCGACGATCACATCGCGATAGTCCTTGCTGGTCTGCAGCTGATCGTTGGCATCGATCTGATAGCCTTGGCGCGGCCCATCGAAATTGCCCTTGGCCGCATTGACGCTCGCACTCGCCAGCGCCGCGCGCAGGTCCTCGAGGTTGATGCCATAGGACGAAAGTGCATCCGGATTGGCCTGGATCCGTACCGCAGGCTTCTGACCGCCGCTGATCGTCACCAGTCCGACGCCGCTCAGCTGCGAGATTTTTGGCGCCAGACGCGTGTCGACCAGGTCTTCCACCTGCGAGAGCGGCATGGAGTTGGAGGTGATGGCCAGGGTGAGGATCGGCGCATCCGCCGGATTGGTCTTGCTGTAGGTAGGCGGTGCCGGCAATGAGGATGGCAGCAGGCTTTGCGATGCGTTGATGGCCGCCTGCACTTCCTGCTCGGCAATATCGAGTTCGAGGGAAAGGCTGAACTGCAGCACGATGACGGATATGCCGGCGGAGCTGTTCGAGGTCATCTGTGACAGCCCCTGCATCTCGCCGAACTGCCGCTCCAGGGGCGCCGTGACGGTGGTGGCCATCACATCGGGGCTGGCTCCGGGATAGTAGGTGACCACCTGGATGGTCGGATAGTCCACCTCCGGCAATGCTGATCTCGGCAATTGTGTGTAGCCGACCACACCGATCAGGAAGATTGCCGCCATCAGCAAGGCGGTCGCGACCGGCCGCAGGATGAACGGACGCGACGGATTCACGACGTCGCCGCAGTGGTGGTCGCCGTGACCCGGGACTTGTCCTGCAGCTTCTCGAAGCTGCTGTTGGCCACCACATCCCCGGGATTGATGCCCTCGACCTGGGTGACATCGCCCTCGGTCACGCCAGGCTTGACGGTGCGCATCGTGGCGAGGTTGTTCTGAATCACATATACGAAGGAGGTGCGACCGTTCTGCTGGATCGCCGATGCCGGAATCAGTGTCACCCCATGCAGCGTATTGACCAGCAGCCGCGTGTTGACGAACTGATTGGGAAAGAGCGCGTCGTTCTTGTTGTCGAAGGTGGCGCGAGCCTTGACGGTGCCGGTCGTGGTGTCGATCTGGTTGTCCAGTGCCGTGAGCATTCCGGATCCGAGCGTCTTCTGGCCGCCGCGATCCAGTGCCTCGACGCTCAACTTGGCTTGCGCCTTCATGCGCGCCAAGACCGGACCGAGGCTGTCCTCCGGCAGGGTGAAGACGACCGTGATGGGCTCAAGTTGTGTGATGACGGCCAGTGCCGTGCTACCGGTTGCCTGCACGACATTTCCTGGATCCACCAGGCGCAGGCCGACCTGCCCGGTGATGGGCGCGGTGATGTGGCAGTAGTCCAGCTGCAGCTGATCGTAGTCCACGGCGCCGCGATCATTCTTGACCGTACCTTCGGTTTGCTGGACAAGCTTTTCCTGATCCGCGACCGTCTGTTCGGCGATGGCATTGCGGGCCAGGGCCGCCCGATAGCGGGTCAGGTCCAGCTGCGCCTGCGCCAAAACGCCCTCATCGTGCTGCAGCGTGCCCTGCGCCTGGATCAGCATCGCCCGATAGGGGCGCGGGTCGATGTCGATCAGCGAATCACCCTTCCTGACGCGCTGATCCTCCTGGTAATTCACCGCCACGATCATTCCGTTGACCTGGCTGGTAATCGAACTGGTGTACACGGGAGTCACCGTGCCGATGGCCTCGAGGTAGATGCCGATATCGCCCTTGACCGCAGTGGCGGTCGTGACGGTCACCCCGGGAGCACTCTTTTCAGCTTCGGCCTTTTGCACCGCTTCGTGATGGCGCCACCAGATCCAGCCGCCGACAATGAGCACCAGAATGACGATCAAGACGGCTATGGTGCGCAGCTTCATGAATGCGATCCGACGCTAATAGACCTGATGAGGCTACACTTCAGCGATTTCGACAGCTTTTCGGTGTCATTAAGAGACGTTCATGCCTGAAGCAGCGAAGGCAAAGCGCGGCACATGAATAGCACGCTCGAATTCAGAAAGTCGTAGGCGAACCGGCCGTCCGTCACCAGCCACCCGCGCGCCATGTGTTTCGCACATAATTCGTTAGATGGCCCTTGCCGCAGTTGAACATGGTTCAAGACTAGAGGAACGCATCGTCTGTGAAAATTCATAAACGTCAGGTCATCGACGTGGCGCTCACTTTGCTGGATGAACAGGGCCTCAAGGAATTGCAGATGCGCGCCGTCGCAGGCCGCCTGAACGTTCAGGCCTCGGCGTTGTACTGGCATGTGCGCAACAAGGGCGAACTGCTCAGCTTGATGTCCTCGCATTTCTACGAGTCGGCGCTGGCGGCCGTGCCGACGGGACTTGCCTGGCGTGACTGGCTGCTCACCTACGGCCATCTGTTGCGCAAGTCGCTGCTGGGTCACCGTGATTCGGCCCAGCTGTGCGCCATCGCGACACCGCTGGAGGAGGATCCGCGCACCGCTACGGATCGACTCACGCGGCAGCTGGTGCTCGCGGGTCTGAGCCGCGATCTGGCGCTGTCCTACCAGTCTTCGGTCATCTCACTGGTGCTGGGCTGGTGCATCTATCAGCAAAGCAAAGCGGTGCACGAATTTCTCGCCAGCCTGATCGGCTTCGATGAGAGTTTCGCGACTGGCCTGACCGCCATGGTCGCCGGCTTTCCGTAAGCGCTGACTACTTAGCCGGCTGCGATCCTGCCGCGGCCGGCTTCGCCCCTTCCTGATGCTCGGCGGCGTCATGACCCTTGGTGGTGCTGGGCAGGTTCGCGTTCAGATTCGGCAGACACTCGACCTCGGGTACGTCGCTGTAGTCCTCGCGGATGAAGTGCTTGGTGTTGTGCCACTCGCCCTTCCAGTTCTTCGGGTCGGTCATCGTGTACTGAACTTCCAGGGTCTTGCCCTTGTCCTGCAGGCGATATCTCTCGACGATTTCAAACTGGTCGGAGACCGGCAGCCCCCGGTCGATCCAGTGCTGATTCGGCTCCAGGTACTTGGTGCTGACGACCAGGCTATCGCCCTCCCAATGACCGATGGACTCACCGTTGTAGGTGAGGATGGCGATATCCGGATCGGTGTGCTTGCGGCCGTCGAGGTAGATCACCCGGTAGCTGTTGGTGAAGCCGAAGATCATATGTACCGAAGTCGGCAGCTGGATGATATTCGTCGGCCACACCCGGGTCATGATCATGGGCATACCGGCCGGAAAGCAGTCACCAATGCTGTCGCGATAGGGTTTGTGGGCCGCGCTCGCCGCGGCCGCTTCGACCATGGCCTGTTTCGCCGGTTCGTAGAACTCCGGATACGGTGGCCCGAACATGAAATCATTGAAGGCGTGGCGCAGATTCACGAACCAGGTGCCGGTCATGTCAAAAGGCGGCTTCGGCCGCGCCTTGTGCAGGTTCTGCGGTGCCAGGGCGCCGTAGTAGCCGTCGTGTTTGTGGGCGAGGTCGTCTTCCTGCTTCGGGCCCAGCCCGGCGCGCGGCGCCTGCTGCGCGATGCCAAGAGTGCCCGTCAGCAGCAGTAGCGCGGCGCCGAGCGCAACGCCAAAATTCCGGCCGGTGATTCGCATCGTTCGCCCCTTTTGATTAATTTTTCTGATGTTCTGCGGCAACGATCAACGCGACTGTTCGCCGCCGAGTACCTTGCCGTCTGCCAGTACGATCGAGACATACTGCCCGCCCGGAGTACCGTCGCGCAGTGGCCGCACCGTCACGGTCACCTTGTCACCCGGTTTGAGCGTGGTGCGCTTCCAGCCGTCGCGGACGAGGTTGTTGGGGCTGTTCATTTCCACTGCCCACACTTCAGAGGCGCCGCCGGGCTTGTCGACGTTCACCTTGAAATTGGCGTGTGGATTGCTCCAGTTGAAATCGATGATCGTGCCGCTGATGTCGACCTTGCGGGCGATGTCGAACATCGCACCGGAATGATGCGCAAAGGCGGGAGTCAGAATGGTCGCCACACCGACAAGAAGGCTGAAGGCGGCAGTACGTAAGCGACGCATGGGATTCTCCTGGTGAGACGGTCGACGATGGTATCGCCGCATGAGTTGCCGGTGCAACCGGCCGGATGGGCGGCTCATTTCCCGGTCACCGGGTTCACGTAGTGAAACGGCGGCAGGAATGAGCGCGGATACATTTCGAAGTGCATGGTGGGCGGCGCATCCGGCGGGTTGCTCGCGGTGACTCCCGGTGCATCGCGTGCCGGCAGATCCTTCCAGCCCACATCGTAGGGCGCGAAGTAGGTGTTGATGACGTGGTCGGATTCGATGCGCCAGATGCCATCGCGCTTCACATAGGTGTTCTCGTAGATCCCGCCCATCCAGGTGCCGTTCTTGCCGTAGTTGCCCATCATGCTGAACGCGCGCGAGCGCATCTTTGCCGTCTGGCCGTCACCGGCAACGTCGATGACGGGCTGGAACTGCATATGGTTGTGCAGCACGCCGTCATCCAATCCCTGCTGCCCATATAGATTCAGGTTGCGGCGCACCGCGGGCTTGCCGGTGTACACGCCACGCAGCGCGATTTCGATGGTGCCCTCCGGCGCCCACAGATCCGTGAGGGCATCCCACTCCAGGGTCGCCAGGTAGTAGCCGTACATCGAGTGCAGGTTCTCGATGATCGCAGCATCCTGCAGCAGCCCTAGGCGATGCTCGAGACTGGCGGCGGTGGCGGCCATGGCCGCAGGCGTCGCGCCGACTGCCTTCAGGTCGGCAGCGGAGGGGCTCCAGGAGGATGCAGGCGCACTGCCCGTCACCGGATTGGGATAGTCAAATGGCGCGCGGATCGGGGCGCGCGCCGGGGCGGCGGCCCGATCGGGCTTCAGGTCCGGTTCCATGCGCGAATAGGTCGTAATCTGCTTCGCCCAGCCTGCCTCGTAGGGCGTATACAGTGTCGGATAGAAGTGCAGGCGCCGGATCAGCCAGACGCCGTCGCGCTTGACGTACTCGTTTTCAAGAACCCCGACGCCCCATTCGTGGTATTGCCCGGCGAGCGCAATCTGCGCGAATACATGCCAGCGGGCGCGTGCCGTGGCGCCATCGGCGTTCACGTGCACGATGGCCTGCAGTTGCATGTTGTCGTACAGTCGCCCGGCGACCGGTCCCTCAGGGCCGATCATGCGCAGATAGCGCAGCACGTGCGCCTTGCCGATGAAGGCGCCGCGGCCGGCCAGTTCGATCTCGCCGTCGTCGGCGAACAGATCGGCGGCCTGACTCCACAGCCCCTTGTCGAGGTAGTAACCGTAGATGCGCTGCAGTTTCTCGATCGCGTTCTGGTCTTCGAGCAACTGCACCTGATGAGTGAGTCGGGCAAGATGCCGGGGGAGCTGCGCTTCACCGTCAACAACATGCGCAACGGCGCCCACGCTGCCCTGCGCGCCATCGGTACGCAGACTCGGCGCCTGATTCTTGAAATGAAAGTGCGGCACGTGAGCGCCCGGCCAGACCTTGTACTGCTCGGTCGGTGGCGAGTCCGGCGGCAACGACGCCGGCGCATAGTGGCCACCATTGACATCAGGGTTGCGCGCCCAGCCGCCGTCGGCATAGGGGGTCATCAGCGTCTGGTACCAATGCAGCGCGCTGATCTTCCAGACTCCATCTTCCTTTACGTACTCGTTCTCGTACGGACCTTCACCCCACCAGGCCCCCTTGCCGGACTGACCCGCCAGAATCACCGAACGCCAGGTGCCCAGCGCATGCAGGCCATCCGGCGCCAGATTGACGACCGGCATCAGCTGCAGGTATTGATTGACCTGCCCCGGCGCCAGGCCCATGTGTCCGCCGCCCACGGCCAGGAAGTACTGCAGCACGCGCTTCTGCCCTCGATACACGCCATCGAGGCCGATTTCGAGCGTGGCATCGTGCGAAAAAAGCTTCGCGACCTGATCCCACTGACCCACATCCAGGTAATAGCCATATGCGCGTTGCAGACGCTTGATGTCCTCAATGTCGCGCAGCGACACCGCCTGGGCCTGCAGGGTGGCGACCGTCTGCGGTAGTGTTGCGGCATTAACCATGCAGGCCCACACGCCGGCGAACGCTGCAGCCACTAAAACGGCCTGGCGCCTGGTGGAACCTGCTGTCATGGTCGGTTTTCCTCATGTTGGGGGCGCGTCCCTGCCCCACGATGATACGTGAGTGTGCCCCATGGCCGAACAGCCGCGATCAGCGGCTGGGCCCAATACACCGTGACGATAAATAAACACCGTCGCAAGGGCGACGACGGCAATGAGCAGCACCGGCAGGCTGCTCGGCGGGCCCTTAGACCGAGGTTTTCTCGGAGGTGGGGGCCTTCTCGGCGGTCGTGGTCTTGTCGCGCTCCTGAATGGGCAGCTGACGGGCCTCGGCCGGCGGGGGTGGAGCGTCGGCCTCGCGCTCGCCTTCCTTCATCGAATCCTTGAATCCACGCACGGCCTGACCGAGATCAGAGCCAATGGTACGCAGCTTCTTCGTCCCGAAAACCACCAGGACGACCAGCAGGACGATCAACAAATGCTTGGGGGAGAAAAGATCCACGTCGGTAATAGCCTCTAAAAAGCCTCGTACACAATAATACGCCTTTGCTGGGGATGGCGCCGAGCACCACTGCTCAACCAGGCCTTAAGCTATGCCATACGGTTGAGAAATCGTACAAATTTCTTCAGTACTTTGCCTTAAGAATCAATATCGGTGTGCCGATACCTAAGACACTGCCTTGAGTATAGCACCCAGATGGGGCGAAAAATGATTTGACATTGTTTTTCGTAGCACGGGGCGTATATTCAGTAATCAAAGCGGGACGATGCAGGGTTTACTTGTCAAATAACAGCAATACGCCAGCGTTGCCATAACGTTTCAAGCACAGGCACCCGCCAGGCGTTGTTTCATCTTCGAGAAGAGGTCGCGATGAGCACAACATGGGAGAAGTTTCAGGGCGCTACCCTTTCCCTGGCGCGGTCGGGTTCACTCAAGGAGCGTCTGACCGATGCCTACCGCAATCACCTCTCGGCGGTCGCCGAGGATGAACTGCCGCGCGAGATCCGGGAGCAGTTCCACAACGTGCGTTGCTCGTTGACCCGCGAGCAGCCCCAGCGTGGCGAAGACGCCATCCGCGCCACGGTGCGTAAGATGTCCAGCCACGAGGCGGAGAATATCGCCGAGACGGTCGTGCAGATGATGTCGGTGATGGCCCGCTCGGCCCCGTCCGGGCGCCCGGCTTCTGCCGTACCTTTGTACCTGCTCGAAGCGTAGTCAGCGCCGCAGCGGCGCGTCGCCCACGACTGGCTAGTCGAGTTTGAACTCGATGGTTTCCCAGCGATTGGTTTCTTCGTGCCGTGCCTGGCGCTTGATGGCGTCCACCAGCGCCCGCCCGTCCCAATCCACCACTTCATTGGCCATGTCGCTCAGCGCCTTCGCCACGGGAAGCGCGCTGCCGAAATGCTTCATCAACACGACGGGCTTGTTACAGGCTTGGGCAAACACCATCTGAAACTGCAGCAGATCGCGATTGGCCTCCGCGAGGCTCGGCAGCGCGATCACCACTTCAGCCGGCGCAATCTGTTTGCGCAGGCTTTCGCGCAGTGCGTCCTTGTCGCCCGCGGGCATGTGATCGGGTGTGCTGCAGTTCTTGTAGAAGAAATTGTTCGAACTTTCCAGGTATTCGAATACCCGCAGGTAATCGTCACTGTTGTCCCAGCTGTGAGTAACGAATAGTTGAATAGGATGGGCTTGCGACATGGCTTGCGCGACTGTCCAACGGTGTGGATGGTTGTCAGCGCAGTCTGTCACAGCGGGCAGCCAGCCGCAAAATCGGCTTTCTTGAGAGTACAATCCGGAAGCTTCAGCATCTGGAAAGGCATAAAGAGCGGCAGCCGTTGCGCCTGGTCGTCTACAACATTCGCTACGCGACGGGCACCGGGGTCGCTTTTCACCTGCCGCTGCCGGGTATGGGATACCTGCGTCCCAACCGGCGCGTGCTCGCCGGTATCACCGAGTTCCTGCGGGTGGAGAAGCCCGACGTGGTGGGACTGATTGAGGTGGACACCGGCTCGATCCGCTCCGGAATGGTCAATCAGGTCGAGCACATCGCCCAGCATCTGGGGCACTTCTCGACCTATGAGTGCAAGTACGGCGTGGAGTCGTTGAACCAGTTCCTGCCCATCGTGCGCAAGCAGGCGAATGCCTTCCTGGCCGCGCCGACCGTGCCGGGCGGACGCTTTCATTATTTCGACACCGGGATCAAGCGACTCATCATCGAGCTGGAGCTGGATGAGGTGTGCGTGTTCCTGGTCCACCTCTCGCTCAAGTACCGGCATCGCCAATACCAGCTGCGCTCCTTGCATGACCTGATCATCAAGTCCAACAAGCCGGTGATCGTGGCCGGTGACTTCAACACGTTCTGGGGCAACCATGAGATCTACCTGTTCATGCGCGCCGCGGGCCTGCGCAGCGCCAACGTTCTGGAGCTGCCCTCCTTCCCCTCACGCGTACCGCGTGTGGAACTGGACTTCGTCCTGGTCAGCGCGGACATCGAGGTCACGGACTTCCGCGTGCCGGACATACGCTTCTCGGACCATCGCCCGCTGATCTGCGACTTCAATGTCCACCGCGGCGCCCTGCGCCGCGACAATGCCGCATGAAGCTCGGCACACCGCATCGCACCCACTAGCCGCGAAAAAGACTATGAGCAATTCAGCCTGGAAAATGGAGCGCGACACTCAGGGCATCGCCTGGCTGACTCTCGATAAGCCAGGAACCTCTGCCAATACGCTCTCGCAACAGGTCATGCGCGAGCTGGATGCGCTGCTGCAATCCCTGGCCCGAACTCCTCCGCGCGGGGTCGTCATTCGCTCGGGTAAGCCTTCCGGCTTCATTGCCGGCGCCGACATCAACGAGTTCACGACTCTCGCCAACGCCGCCGCCGGCTACCAGCTCACCCGAGCCGGACAGGTCACTTTCGGGCGCCTCGAACGACTGCCCTGCCCCACGGTTGCCGCCATTCATGGCTTCGCCCTGGGCGGCGGTCTGGAGCTGGCCCTGGCCTGCCGGTATCGCGTGGCCGTCGGCGATGAGCGCCTGCAGCTGGGCCTGCCGGAGGTGCAGCTTGGCATCCACCCGGGCTTCGGTGGCAGTGTGCGTGCCGTGCGCCTGCTCGGCGTGCGACCGGCCATGCAGATCATGCTCACCGGCCGCCCGGTGCGAGCCGACAAGGCCGCGCGCATCGGTCTGGTGGACCGGCTCGTGGGTGCCACTGAACTGGATGAGGCGGCACGCGCGATGGTGCTGCAGTCTCCTTCCCCTCATCGGCCCCCACTGGTCGAGCGGCTGCTCAGCCTCGGTCCGGTACGACCGTTCATCAAACCGGCGCTGATCCGACAGGTCGCCGCGAAGGCCCCTCGAGCTCATTATCCGGCCCCCTACGCCATGATCGAGCTGTGGGCCCGCAATGGTGCCCACGGCGAGGGCGCGTTCGAGGCCGAGGCTCGCTCCATCGCGGCCATGTTCGAAACGCCGACCTCGCACAATCTGATCCGGGTGTTCCTGCTGCAGGATCGGCTCAAGGCCCAAAGCACCAAGGCGGCGGCGGAGGTCAAGAATGTTCATGTGATCGGCGCCGGCGTCATGGGCGGCGACATTGCGGCCTGGTGCGCCGTACGCGGCTTCAACGTGACGCTGCAGGATCGGGCGCTCGAGTACATCGAGCCGGCGCTGAAGCGTGCGGGCGAACTTTTCGAGAAGCGTCTGCGTGACGCGGAAAAGGTCGCGGCCGGCCGCGCGCGCCTGCGCGCCGATGTCGAGGGCGCCGGTGTCGCCGACGCCGATGTGGTCATCGAGGCGATTTTCGAAAACCTGGACGCGAAGCGCGCGCTGTACGCGACGCTCGAGCCGCGCATGAAGCCCACGGCTTTGCTGGCCACCAACACCTCGAGCCTGAAGCTTGAGCCGCTGGCCGAGCAACTCGCCCGACCCGAGCGGCTGGTCGGGTTGCATTTCTTCAACCCCGTCGCGCAGATGCCGCTGGTTGAAGTGGTGTGTGGCGAGAAGTCCTCCGCGGATGCGCAGGAGCTTGGCGTGGCCTTCACCCGCCGCCTCGACAAGCTGCCGATCGTGTGTCGCAGCGCGCCGGGCTTCGTCGTCAACCGGGTGCTGATGCCCTACCTGCATGAGGCCATGCAACTGGCCGAGGAAGGCGTGCCGCTGGCCGCGATCGACACGGCCGCCATCGATTTCGGAATGCCGGTCGGACCGATCGAGCTGGCCGATGTGGTGGGCCTGGATGTGGCCAAGGACGTGGGAGAGATCATCGCCCGCGAACTGGGCGGAACGGCGCCGGCTCATCCGCAGCTCGCGCAGCTGGTTGCCGCGGGCAAGCTCGGACGCAAGAGTGGTACGGGCTTCTATACCTGGCACGAAGGTCATCCGACCAAGCCGTCGGCGGCGGCTGCCGCGCCATCGGATGCGGCCGATCGGATGATGCTCGCACTGGTCAACGAGGCCGTTGCCTGTCTGCGCGCGGGCGTGGTGGCCGATGCGGATCTGCTCGACGCCGCGGTGATTTTCGGCACCGGCTTTGCCCCGTTTCGCGGCGGGCCGATTGCCTATGCGCGCGCGCGTGGCATCACCGAATGTGTGCGTCGCCTGACCGACCTGGCCACACGACACGGTGAGCGTTTTAGGCCCGATCCTGGCTGGGATACGCTCGAACAGACCTTGCAAACCGTGAACGGCGTACCAGGGCCAGTATGATGCTGTGCTACCATGAAAATCCAATCCGAAGACCCTGTCATCACCCATTAATCAGCCGCGCAAATGACCGAGGAACGTGAAGCCAGCGTTCAGATACTCAAGGCCTTCGCACCACTGGATGGCCTGAAACGCGAAAACATTGCAGCGCTGGCGAAAAAGGTCAGCATCCGCAAGATGTCGGCCGGTCGCTACCTGTTCAAGGAAGGCGATACCGACAAACGCAAGATCTGGCTGGTGAGTGGCATGGTCGAACTGCGCGAGGGCGAGCGCACGGTCGGCATGATCCGCGGTGGCACGGCCGATGCCCGCAACCCCCTCTCCCCGACTCTGCCGCGCGCGGTCAGTGCCCGGGCGGTGGATGAGATTTCCTATCTGTCCATCGACAGCGAGCTGCTCGATGTGATGATCACCTGGGACCAGACCGGCACCTACGAGGTCGAAGAACTGCAGGCCCAGTTGAATGGTGGCGCCAACGGCGATGACTGGATGACGACGCTGCTGCAGACGCGCTCCTTCCACCGCATCCCGCCGGCAAATATCCAGGCCATCTTCATGCGCATGCAGCGCGTACCGTATCTGGCCGGCGATGTGATCATCAAGCAGGGTGACGAGGGCGATTACTTCTATGTGATCGTCAAGGGTCAGTGCGTGGTGACGCGCGAGACGCCGCTGAACCGCGATGGCATCAAGCTTGCCGAGCTGGGCGTCGGGGATACCTTCGGTGAAGAGGCGCTGATCGCGGAGGCCAAGCGCAACGCCACCATCACCATGCAGACCGATGGGGTGCTGATGCGGCTGGCCAAGGATGATTTCCGCGAGCTGATGAACGAGCCACTGCTGCAGTGGACCAACTATGACCAGGCCCGGGAGATCGTCGCGCGCGGGGGACGCTGGCTCGATGTGCGTCTGCCGAGCGAGCACCAGAACATGAGCATCGAGGGATCGCTGAACATCCCGCTGTACTTCATCCGCCTGAAGCTCTCGACGCTGGATCCGAAGACGCCCTATGTCGTGTATTGCGACACGGGACGCCGCAGTTCGGCGGCGGCCTATATCCTCGTCGAGCGCGGCTTCGATGCCTATGTCCTGCGCGGCGGCCTGACGACCGGCGCGGTCGGACTGCACCAGTCCCGATAACCCTACGGCCCGGGCGGCTCCACGCCGCGCATTGCCGCCACCGTCACCACCGCAAAACGCGCATACAGCTGCGCCAGCGAACCACCTTCCGCATCGGCGCTGCGGGTTCTGATGCGTATGCGGGCACGCACGTCGAACGCAGGCTGTCCCGAGCCTGCGGCGCCTTGCAGCTGCACCGTACCGTTCAGCATCATGTTGTGAAAGCTGTAACCGAGAATCTTGGTGTTGCTGGCCAGTGAGTTGGTAAAGTTCTGCACCGTGATCGCCAAGGAGCGCTGCACATTCGGCGCGGCGGGCGCGTACAACTGATGCGCTTGCAGTTCGTGTTCGACCGCAATGGCCACCTCATCCGGTGTCAGCCGCGGATCGGTGGCCGCCAGCTGCTTGACCTCATCACTGAAGGTCACTGTCACCGCGCTCACCGGGCCGTCCTCCCCTGCCTGAGGTGCGGCCGACGCATCGTGCCCAACGTCCACACACGCGCACAGACTCGCCACCGCGAGGGTGATCACGGTTGCGGCAATGTATCTCACATCGTATGCGTTGCTTTGTCGCCGGAGAGTGCTCCGGCCAGGTAGGTCTCGATCTTCTTCTGGGTCTGACCGCGGTCCTGCTCGCTGAACTGCACGCCGATACCGGCCGTCCGCTTGCCTTGAGCGCCCTTGGGCGTCACCCAGATCACCCGTCCGGCCACCGGCAGCTTCTCATCCTCGCCCATCAGGTTCAGCAGCATGAACACCTCATCCCCCAGGCGGTAGTTGCTGTTGGTCGGGATGAACAGTCCGCCGTTGCGCACAAAAGGCATGTACGCCAGATACAAGGCGCTTTTGTCCTTGATCGTGAGCGTGAGAAGTCCGGGTTTTGGTCCCATTGCCGTGTTGGTGTATTTAGACAGTCAGTGAGCGTAACAGGCTCTCCAGCACCAGCGAACGATTCACCGGCGTGGCCAGTGCCGCCCGCAGGCCGCGCAGTTGGTCCAGCAAATCGAAAAGCTGAGGGGCATTTGACCTCGGATCAGGGCGGGCTGGGTGCGCACCATCCCGCATTTCCGTGGAATATGTCCCGGCGCCCAAGGTACGCCGGATGCGTTCCGTGAGCCAGTTCTCAAGACAAGCCAGCCGCAGGCCAAGTTCGCTGCGATTCCAGGCCTCGGCCAGCTGCGCCGCATCCGCCCGCCGGGAGGCAAGATCGCCCAGTGCGGCCAGGGTCTCATCACGCACCTGCAGAAGTGCCCGCGGATCCAGCTGCGCGGCCAGCAGCGGTGCGTTGCCGATCACGTCCAGCACGGCAGTCCAGGGACCCTCGCCGACGAATTGCGTAAGCCACAGCAGGGCCGGCTCACGCTCCGGAGCGCGCAGCCGCAAGTGTTGGCAGCGACTGAGGATGGTCGCCGGCAAGCGCGAGGGCTGTTGCGCGACCAGAATCAGCACGGTGCGCGCCGGCGGCTCCTCGAGGGTCTTGAGCAGCGCATTGGCGGCATTCCAGTTCAGCGCATCGGCCGGATTGATCAGCGCCACCTTGTAGCCGCCCTGATGACTGGCCAGGGCCAGATGTGCGGACAGTTCACGCACCTGCTCGATGCGGATCTGTTTGGAGTCCTCAACGAGCCCGATGAGCGTGAAGTCCGGGTGGCGGTGCTCGTGCAGGCTGATGCAGCCCGCACAGCTTGCGCACGGCCCTTGCGCTGCCGGTGTCAGGCACAACAGCAGTTGCGCCATCCACAGGGCCAGCTGCTCGCCACCGGCCCCCGGTACGTCCTGAATCAGCAAGGCGTGCGCTACCCGGTCCTGCCGGACCGCCGCGAGCAGCCGCTCGCGTGCCGGAGCGAGCCAGGAGGCCGCCATCAGCGCAGCGGGCGGCACGGCCATCTAGAGCAACGCCTCGAGCGCCGCGGCCACCGCAGCCTGCACGGCCGGCAGTTCACGCGCGGCGTCGATGATGCAAACGCGCTGGGTATCGGCGTGCGCGATGTTCAGGTACGCGGCACGCACCCGCTCAAAGAAGGGGCCGCGCTCCTGCTCGAACCGGTCGGTCTGAGTGTGGCGTGCCCGTGCCCGCGCCAGGCCCACCGCCACCGGCAGGTCCAGCAGCAAGGTCAGATCCGGAGCCAGATCCGGGTGCACCAGCGTCGTGAGCGATTCAATGCGCGCGAGATCAAGACCCCGGCCCCCACCCTGGTAGGCGCGCGTGGCGTCGGTGAAGCGGTCGCAGATCACCCACTCGCCGCGCTCCAGCGCCGGACGGATCAGATTCGCCAGATGGATGCTGCGCGCGGCGAACATCAGCAGCAGCTCCGCCGCGGGCGGCAGCGCCTCCCCATCCGGGCTCAGTACCAGCTCGCGCACCCTCTCCGCCAGCGGAGTACCCCCCGGTTCGCGGGTGAGCAGCGCCGGCACGTTGTGCGCACGCAGCCACTCCAGGATGTAGCGCGCCACGGTCGACTTGCCGGCGCCCTCGATGCCCTCGAGCGTGATGAAACGCCCGCCGCTCACGGACGCGCGACCGCGCCGCGCAGCTTCTGCAGGTAGTGCTGGACGGCCAGGTTGTGCTCGGCAAGGGTTGCGGAGAAGTGATGTCCACCCTGCCCGTCGCCGGTCGCGACGAAGTACAGGTCGCCGGTTTCCTCCGGCCGCACCACCGCCAGCAGGGCCGCCCGCCCCGGCAACGCAATGGGCGTCGGCGGCAGGCCGTCGCGGGTGTAGGTGTTGTAGGGCGTATCCGTGGTCAGGTCGCGTTCGTGGATGTGTCCATCATAGGCCGACCCGATCCCGTAGATCACCGTCGGGTCCGACTGCAGGCGCATGCCTTTGCGCAGCCGCGACATGAAGACTCCGGCAATGCGTGGCCGCTCGGCCGCAAGTCCCGTTTCCTTCTCGACAATGGAGGCCATTATCAGCGCCTGGTCCGCTGATTGCAGCGGCAGATCCGCCGCGCGCATGTTCCAGGCCTCGGACAGCGCATCGCGCATGCTGCCATACGCGAGCTTGAGGATCTCCACATCCGTGGTACCGGAGGCGAACCGATAGGTGTCGGGAAAAAAACGACCTTCCGGATTTTCCCCGGGATGGCCAATGGCGGCCATGACTTCGGCGTCGCTGCGACCCTTGAGCAGCGAATGCACATGCGGGTCCTCGGCCAATGCCCGCCGCAGGTCACTGAAGCGGGCACCCTCGACGACCGTCAATTGTTCGAGGATCACCCGTCCCTCCTCGAGCATTTCGATGACTTCGCTGGGGCTGGCATGGGCGTCGACTTCGTAGTCGCCGGCCTTGATGGTCAGCGCGTGTCCGGTCAGCCGCAGGTACAGCGCAGTACAGGTGGCGCATTGCAGCGCTCCCGCGCTCTGCAGCCTGCCCAGAACACCGCGCACGCTCAATCCCGGGGAGACCGTCACGCGCAGCGCCACACGTGCCGGGCCGGGCGCATCGAACTGCAATCCCAGCCAGGCGCGGCCGGCCGCCGCGGCCCCGATCAGCACCACCACCAGCGTGATCGCAATCCACACGGGCTTACGCATGTGCGGCCTCGAGCAGCGGCCGCAGCCGCTGCTGCAGTTGACGCGTGATCGGGCCGATCGGCAAAGCGCGCCCGTCCAGCTCGCGTATCGGCCAGATTCCGATGCGCGCATTGGTCACGAAGATCTCCTGTGCCGCCAGCACCGCAGGAGCATCCAGCGCGGTCTCGGTGATCGCAACGCCAGCGGCCTGCACCGCGCCGATCACCACGCGGCGCATGACGCCGCGCACGCCGGCATGGGTGATTGCGGGAGTCATGATCCGACCATCCCTGATGAGGAAGACATTGCTCATCGTGCCTGACACGAGCCACCCGGAGCTACTGAAGACTAAGGCTTCCTGGATCGACGGATCCGTCCACTCAGCGCGGGCCAGGACCTGCTCCAGGCGATTCAGATGCTTCAGGCCCGCCAGGAGCGGATTCTCACCCCATCGGGCGCTGGCCGTGCGCGCCACCACGCCTGCCGCCCACAGCTGCGGATCCTCCGGGGGCCACGGATACTGCAACAGGACGGTACGCGCCTGCTCATCCCCCCCGGCGCCGTAGCCGCGGGCGGTCGCGCTGCCGCGGGTGAGAATGAGCTTGATGATACTGCGGGGTTGAGCGGCCGCGATTTCACGCAGCTTGGCGGCAAGCGCGGGAAAATCCTCATAGCGAATGCCCAAGCGTGCACAGCCTGCGGCGAGACGCTGCAGATGCAGTTCCAGAAAGCAGGCCTGAGAGTTGCGGCAGGCGATGGTCTCGAACAGGCCGTCCCCGTAATGCAGTGCGCGATCCAGCACGCAAAGCACCGTCGCCGGTTGGCCGTCCACCAGCGCGAGGATGGGATCGGTACTCATGCGAACACCGCCAGCATGCCGCGCGCCTTGGCACGGGTCTCGTTCAGTTCGCGCTCCGGATCCGAATCCGCAACGATCCCCCCACCGGTGCGCAAGGTGATCTGCCCGTGCTCGAGGGTCATGGTGCGAATCAGGATATTGAGGTCCATTTCCCCGCCGGGCGTCAGATAGCCCAGTGATCCGTAGAAGGCCCCGCGCCCCTCCCCTTCGAGCTCGGCAATGATCTGCATGCAGCGGAATTTCGGGCACCCCGTAATGGTGCCGCCCGGAAACACCGCCCGCAATGCGCCGATGGGTGTCACGTCGGAGCGCAGACGGCCCTGCACGTTGGAGACGATGTGGTGCACGTGCGCGTAGGTCTCGGTGACCATCAGTTCATTGACGATCACCGTTCCGGCCTCACAGACGCGCCCCAGGTCATTGCGTTCCAGATCGATGAGCATGATGTGCTCGGCGCGTTCCTTCGGGTGTGCCACCAGCGCTGCTGCTTCCGGTGCATCCTCACCCGGCCGCAGCGTGCGGGGTCGGGTTCCGGCAATGGGGCGAGTATCCACGTCACGGCCACTGACGCGCAGCAGCCGCTCGGGAGAGGAACTGAGCACACTCACCCCGTCCCATTGCACCAGCGCGGCGAACGGCGCCGGATTGCGCGCCCGCAGCCGCTCGTACAGCATGGCCGAATCCAGCGCTCGCGCGTAGGCCGGCGAGCCGGCTTGAGCCGCGGGCCGCACACGCCACGGACGCGACAGGTTGGCCTGGTAGATGTCGCCGGCGCGGATGTACTCCTTGGCACGCAGCACTCGGGCGATGTAGCGAGCCGGATCTTCCTCGGTCATATCGAACAGTGGCCCGATCGGATCGAGGGCTGCATCCGTTGGTGCGACATCGGTCGACTCGTCCAAGCGCCGTGCGTCGGTCACCACCTGTGCCAGCAGGTCCTCTGCGCCGGCCTCGGCGACCGCCCAGACGGCATTGCTTTCCAGTACGTGCACCAGGGCACAGGGTGTCCGCAGCGCGAAGGCGGTCCAGGGGAGCGGTGTCGGTGGCAGCTTCAGGTGCGGTTCGATGTCCGCGGCGATCTCATAACCCAGATACACCACCCAGCCGGGTGCGAAGGGCACGCCGGTCTGTCGGGCCCGATATAGATCGGAATCCTCGCCTGAATTGAACGTGCCGCTGTGCCGCCACCACAGTTCCAGTGCCTCCAGAAAGCTGCCGGCGCGTGGTTCGACGCCACGACCGTGCACCCGGCCATCGGCGGTGCTCCACATCGCCGCCGTGGGCTGCGCGGCCAGGATGGTGACCTTTCCCAAGGGGCCGGCGACGGCACTCTCGAGCAACGCCGGATAACGGGCAGGATTGGTGGTCGCCAAGCGTCGCAGCACGGCCGGCGGCACCTGCAACTGCCGCGCCCGGGAGTTCACGCTTCAGCCGCTGAAGCGGCGGAAGATGAGGGTGCCGTTGGTGCCGCCGAATCCAAAGGAATTCGACAGCGCGACATCGATCGGCATCTGCCGCGCGGCGTTGGGCACGAAATCCAGATCGCAGTCCGGATCCGCAGTGTGGTAGTTGATGGTGGGCGGCGCGACATTGTCGCGAATCGCCAGAATGCTGAAGATCGCCTCGAGCACGCCTGCGGCACCGAGCAGATGACCGGTCATGGACTTGGTCGAACTGACCGGCACCTTGTACGCATGCGCGCCCAGAGCGGACTTGATGGCGGCAGTTTCGGCCTTGTCACCCAGCGGCGTGGATGTGGCATGGGCATTGACGTACTGCACCTGCTGCGCATTCATCGCCGCATCACGCAGCGCATTCGTCATGGCGAGGGCCGCCCCGGCGCCATCCTCGGGCGGCGCGGTGATGTGGTAGGCATCGCTGCTCATGCCGAAGCCGGCCATTTCCGCGTAGATCTTGGCGCCACGTGCACGCGCATGTTCGAGCTCTTCGAGCACGATCGCGCCCCCGCCATCACTGAGCACGAAGCCATCGCGATCCTTGTCCCAGGGGCGGCTTGCCTCCTGCGGAGCATCATTGCGGCTCGAGAGTGCCTTGGCCTGCGCGAAGCTCGCCAGACCGCACACGGTCGTGGCCATTTCGGAGCCGCCCGCGATGATCATGTCGGCATCACCGTACTGGATGGCGCGCATGCCGAAGCCGATGGCATGAGTCGAGGTGGTGCAGGCGCTGACGACTCCCAGATTGGGGCCCTTCAGCCCGAATCTGATCGACAGATGTCCGGCGATCATGTTGATGATCGTCGCGGGCACGAAGAAGGGTGAGATACGCCGCGGGTTGTGCGCCTTCAGGTACTCGCCGTACTCGCTTTCGATGGTGCCCAGACCACCGATGCCGGCGCCCATGATGGCGCCGCAGCGGCCCGGATCGCTCTTCGCGACGTCAAAGCCGGAATCGACCATGGCCTGAATACCGGCCGCGACTCCGTAGTGCATGAAATCATCCATGCGTCGGGCTTCTTTCGGGGAGATGTAGGCGGCCAGGTCAAAGTCATGCACCTGTCCGCCAAAACGCACCGGAAATGCGGAGACATCAAAGCGCGTGATGGGGCCAATGCCGCTGCGCCCATTCAAGATGGCGTCCCAGGCCGTTGGCACCGTGCTGCCGACCGGGGAAACCATACCCATACCTGTTACGACGACGCGACGTTTGCTCACTCGCAGCCCCGGCACTCAACCAAATTGAACAGTATCTTGCAACGATCGAAAACGCGTCGCACGGGCGGCCGCAATGGCCGCCGGCTTCGGCACGCGTCGCGCGGCCGTTAAGCCTTGCTACGGCGCTCGTTGATGTAGTCGATGGCCTGTTGAACCGTCGTGATCTTCTCGGCGTCCTCGTCCGGAATTTCGATTTCGAACTCCTCCTCGAGAGCCATGACCAGTTCGACCGTGTCCAGCGAGTCCGCGCCCAGATCGTCGACGAACGAGGCGTCATTGGTGACCTGTTCAGCCTTGACGCCCAGTTGCTCCGCGACGATGGCCTTTACCTGCTGCTCAACGGTGCTCATTACGCGATTGTCCTTGTTAAGAATGGTCTCATGCGCCAGCCGATGGTCGGCGGCACGGGCGCGGTATTGTAGGGGAACACCCCCCCGTCTGCCAGCACGGCAAAGCGAGCGGGAGTGGTTGTTTTTTCAGGCGAAACACCCATGCAGATTCACTCTGCCCGGAAACGGGGGCGCGTTGCGCCTGCAAATGTGGCTATTTTCCAACGTTGCCTCGCTCGGCGCGGCCGGGGACCTACGGCATGTACAGGCCGCCGTTGACGTGCAGTGTCTCCCCGGTGATGTAGCCCGCCTGGGGTGATGCGAGGAAAAGTACCGCCGATGCAACATCCTCGGCGGCACCGAGCCGCTCCATGGGTATGCGGGCGGCCAGCGCCGCCCGCTGCTCGTCATTGAGCGCCCGGGTCATGTCCGTGTCGATGAAGCCCGGAGCCACCGCATTGACGGTAATGCCCCGGGACGCGACTTCCTGGGCCAAGGACTTGGTGAATCCGAGTATTCCGGCCTTGGCCGCAGAGTAGTTGACCTGCCCGGCATTGCCCGTCACCCCGACGATGGAGGTGATATTGATGATCCGGCCGCGCCGCTCTTTCATCATGCGCCGCAATACACCCTTCGAGAGCCGGTAGATGGCGCTCAGGTTGGCCGTGATCACCTGGTTCCAGTCATCCGCTTTCATGCGCAGCAACAATCCGTCGCGGGTGATCCCGGCGTTGTTGACCAGGATGCTGGGCATGCTCTGGGTCGCATCCAGCTGCCCGAGCAGCGCGTCGATGGATGCCTCGCTCGACACATCCAGCACGGCCCCACGACCATTCAGTGCGTGGGCTGCAAAGGTCGCCGTCAGCTCCGCGGCGCCCGCCTCACTGGTGGAGGTGCCGATGACGCGCGCACCGGCAGCGGCCATGCCGACGGCGATGGCGCGGCCGATACCCCGCGAGCCTCCGGTGACCAGCACCACATCGTTGTCAAACATGCTGAAGAACTCCTTACGACGGATGCTAGGAAAGGGTCGCGGCCAGCGCGGCTTCGAAAGTCGCATTGTCCTCGAGGGGCAGGCATGCCAGATCCGGGCGCTTCTCGATGCGGCGATTCAGACCGCTCAAGACCTTGCCGGGACCGCACTCGATGATCTGGGCAGGACCGTTCGCCACCAGTGCGCGGACCGTATCCTGCCACCGCACCGGGCTGATCACCTGTGCGACCAATAGCTGACGAATGTCATCCGGCTGTGAATGCGGCCGTGCATCCACGGCGCTGATATAGGGGATGGCGGGCTGCACCAGCCGAACACTGCTCAAACGCCCGGCCAGCCGCTGCGCGGCCGGCGCCATCAGACTGCAATGCGAGGGCACACTCAAAGGCAGAACCAGCGCGCGCTTGGCGCCGGCCGCCTTCGCGCTCTCGATCGCGCGCGCCACGGCGGCACGCGTGCCTGCAATCACCACCTGCCCCGGCGCGTTGAAGTTCACCGCCTCGACGACTTCGCCCTGTGCGGCGTCGCTACAGCTTGCCGCGACCTGTTCATCCGTCAAACCGATGATGGCCGCCATCGCGCCGGTACCGGCCGGAACCGCCTCCTGCATCGCCTGGCCGCGAAACCGCACCAGGTCGGCAGCTTCGGCGAGGGACAGGGCTCCGGCGCACACCAGCGCCGTGAATTCCCCGAGGCTGTGACCACTGAGCTGCGCCGGGTCGGCTCCGCCGCGCGCCTTCCACAGGCGCCACAGCGCCACGCCGGCGGTCAGCATGGCCGGTTGGGTGTACTCGGTGCCGTTCAGGCGTTCGGCCGGCCCGTGCTGCGTCAGCGCCCACAAGTCGTAACCCAGAGCCTCGCCGGCCTCGGTGAACGCCGTACGAACCTCACTGTGAGCGGCGAAGTCGCTCAGCATGCCGACGGACTGCGATCCCTGGCCGGGAAAAACAAAGGCGAATGACATGGACTCTCTCAAAGGCGGCCAAAGGGGCGCGATTATACCGGCTTGGTGAATATGCGCAGGAGCAGCACAGCCAGTGCACCGCCGATCGCGCCGTACAGATGCGCATCCACAATCACCGCCCCGCCCGCGGTCAGGGGCAGCGCTCCCCGGCTCTGCTCGTATACCAGCTTGCCGATCAGGAACAGTGCCAGGATCCACCCGTCCGGCTCCCGCCGCCGCAGATGCGCACAGGCCCCTGCCGCCAGGACGCCATGGAGGACCCCGGAGGAACCGACGTACCACTGCGTGGTCGAAGAAAGCAGCCACAATCCTGCATCGACGCCGATCACCGACAGCCCGATGATCAGCAGCCATTGAGTCGGAAGGTAGTCCCGGGCGAACAGCGCCCACATCAGTACCAGACCGGCGATATCCAGCAGCGCATGCTCGTAACCCAGGTGAATCACATGTCCCGTCAGCAATCGCCACCATTGACCGGCGAGCAGGCCCGCTCGGTCATAGCGCAACATCAACTCGGCCGCCGTACCGCCGCTTTGGATGAGCAGCAGCATGACGCACACGCCCAGCAGCAGCGGAGCGCGCCATCCGTCGCAATTGAGCGACTTTCCCAAACGGTGCAGCCGTTCGCGCTGAGTTGCCCCATTCATTTGTTATGATCCGGCGCCATTCGCTGCACCCCTCACCACGCGGGTAATACCATGCGCATGTTTTCCACCACTCCCAGCTTCCGGTCCCGCGCCCGCGGCTTCACCCTCATCGAGATCATGATCGTCGTGGTCATCATGGGTCTGCTCGCCGCGGTCATTGTGCCCAATGTCATCAGCAAAGTCGGCGAAGCACGCGTGGCAAAGACCCGCCAGGATATCCAGGCCATCGGTACCTCGCTCACCATGTACCGCCTCGACAACTTCAAGTACCCGAACACCGACCAGGGTCTGAAGGCGCTGATCCAGCAACCGGCGGACCCCACCATCCGCAACTGGCGCAAGGGCGGGTATGTCTCGGAAGGCTCCCTGAAGGACCCCTGGGGCAATGACTATCAGTATGTCTACCCCGGCACCCATGGGCGCGAATACGACCTCTACTCCTATGGCGCCGACGGTCAGGAGGGTGGCGAGGGCGAAGATGCGGATGTGGGTAACTGGAACCTGGATGCCAAGCCGGGGACCGCTCAGAACCCCAACGGTCCTTAAGCCCTTCGGAGGGCGCGGTTGACCGCGATGCTCACCCACAACCTTCGGGCATCGCGCAGCGGCGGATTCACGCTGATCGAGATCCTGGTGGTGGTCGTGATCATCGGCATCGTGACCGTGGGGGCCCTGCTCTCGCTGTCCTTTACCGGACCGGACCGTGAGCTGCACACCGAGGGCGACCGGCTCGCGGATCTGATGAACTACGCTCAGGAACAGGGCGAGCTGCAGACCCGGGAGCTGGGCCTTTACTGCACCGACCACAGCTATCAGTTTCTGGCCTTCGATGCGCGCCGCAATCTGTGGGTGCCGCTGGACGATGACGATGCCCTGAAGCCGCGGAACCTCCCCGATGCGGTCAAGCTGCAGCTGGATGTCGAGGGTCGTCAGGTGGTGCTGGCGTCCCCGGCCGATGAACAGAAAAAGAAGATCGCGCCCCAGGACCTGCAGCCGCACGTGATGATCTTCTCCAATGGCGATCTGACCTCCTTTCGCGTCACGCTCGAACGCGAAGGCACCGACCAGACGGTCACACTGGCGCCGGATCATCAAGGACAGATCAAGGTCAAAGTTCCCAAGGATCACGTCACGTGAGAGCGCAACGGGGTTTCACGCTCATCGAGGTGCTGATCGCCCTGGTCATCGTTGCGCTGGGAATGTCGGCATTGCTGGAAACCCTCGGGTCGGCCGCGGACACATCGACCTGGCTGCGCGAGAAGACTTTTGCACAGTGGATCGGACTCAATCAGATTGAGACCCTGCGCCTGACGGGAACCATGCCCACCAATGGAACGACCGATGGCGAACTGGACTATGCCGGCCGCCATTGGCGCTGGCGTCAGGTGGTCAGCAGTGATCTGGGCATACCCGGCGTCATGCGTATCGACGTGAAGGTGGAGCCGGCGGATACCTCAACCGTCGATGAGCAAGGCTGGGTGTCGACCGTCACCGGCGCCATCGGCGATGCGGTGGCGCCGCCACAATTGCAGTCCCTGTATCCGGACCCGTCCCTGCCCGGGAGCGTCAGCTCGGCACCGAATTCCAGCCAACCCACTTCGAGCCAGCCGGCGCCCTCCAGCGCGCCCTCGCCGTTCTTTGCGCCCAGCACGCCGGCACCCCCTGCGCAGTCGCCGGGGCTCGCGCAATGAAATCACGATACCCGGCGCACGCGCGCGGTTTCACGCTGATCGAGCTGATGGTGGCGTTGTTCATCACCGCCATCATCTTCAGCGTCGGCTACGGCGGCATCAACCAGGCCCTGCACAACCACGAGCAGCTCAAGGAACACCAAGCTCGCCTGAGCGAGGTGCAGAACGCAGTACGGGTCATGGTGCAGGATTTTTCCGAGCTCGCCGCGCGCCCCGTCCGTGACCCGCTGGGACAGAACTGGCTGCCCTGCATCACCACTCAGGCGGCCACCACAAGTCCTTCGGGTAGCGCAAGCCCGCCTGCGGCAGCGCCGGATGCCGATGACGACGATGACACGGATAACTCAACCGATGACGGAAATCCTGACCTGGTCGCCTTCACCCGTGGCGGGTGGGCCAATCCGGCCGGCGTGCAGCGCCCGACCCTGGAGCGGGTGTCCTACCGGTTTGGCAATAACACGGTGCGGCGGATGCACTGGACGGTACTGGACGGGACGGAGACCAACCTGCCGGTGCGCCGCGATCTGCTCACTCACGTCAAGTCAATCACCTTCCGCTACATGAATGACCAGCGCGAATGGGTGACTCAATGGCCGCCCCTCGGCAGCAGCAATCTGCGCGGTCGTCCCTTTGCGGTCGAGATCACCCTGGAACTGGAGGACTGGGGCCATATCGTGCGCGTGATCGAGGTGCCCTCGTGAGACGGCAACGCGGCATAGCGCTGATCACCGCAATTTTGCTGGTGGCACTCGCCACCATCCTCGCGGCCACCATCGGCTACGAAAACGCCATGTCGGCACGGCGCGGCACGGCGACCTTCGCGTTCGACCAGAGTCTGGAGGTCTCCAAGGCGGCCGAGGCCATTGCGGCCTATGTTCTGCGCGCCACGCGCCAGGCAAATTCCACCGCGACGGCCGTCTACAAGGGCCAACCCTGGTCCACCCCCTATGGGCCAGTGGACCTGGTGCCGGGCGTGACTTTGGAGGCGTGGCTGGATGACACCCAGGGACGCTTCAATCTGAACAATCTGGTCAATGGCGATGGCACGACCAATCCTGATGCGGTCGCGGTGTTTGCGAATCTGCTGACCACCCTGGGCCTGGAGCCGTCCTGGGCACCGATGATGGCCGACTGGATCGACTCGGACACCGTGCCGAACAATCCCGACGGTGCCGAGGACAGCGTCTACCTGTCGCAGACCCCGCCCTATCGCGCTGCCAACATGTTCATCACCTCGGCGAGCGAGATCCTGGCGCTGCCCGGTTTCGGTCGGGACCGATATCTGAAACTCGCGCCGTTCATCACCGCGCTACCCCAGGGAACCCGGATCAACCTGTGCGACGCGCCCATCGAATTGCTTAATGCGCTGGGCCCTCCGGGAACGACCAATTGGTCCGACCCGCAGAACCTGGCCAAGTCCCGCGCCGAAGGCTGCAGTCCGACCCAGCAGGAATTTGACGTCATCTTCAACAATGACCCCGCCGCGCGCCAGAAGGCCGACGCCCTGGTGACGACCCAGTCGGGGTTTTTTACCCTGACCAGTATCGTTACCATTGGCACCACGCAGTTCGCCTTGTACAGTTTGCTGTACCAAGACAACAGCTTGCGCGTGCGATCCATTCAGCGCAGCTTTACGGCGGATTGACGCATGGCAGACTGGTTACTCATCAGATTTTCAAGCGAGCCGGGCACCGTCGACTACCTGACGTGCGATGCCGCCGGTCGTATTGTCGAGCCGGTACGCCACGGAACCCTCGCAGCAGCCGCGCGCGAGGCCCCCGGCAAGCGCGTCTGTGCCCTGGCACCGGCCAGCGATGTGCTGCTGACCGAGGCGGAAGTTCCGGCCAAATCGGGAACCCGCTTCCAGCAGATCGTGCCCTTTGCGCTCGAAGAGCAGGTCGCGCAGGACATCGAGTCGCTGCTGTTCGCGGTCGGCCGGCGGGTGGGCGAATCCTCACGGGTCCCGGTCGCGGTCGTCTCGCGGGCGCTGCTGGATGATTGGCTGGGCCAGCTGCGCGGCGCGGGCCTCATGCCTGAGTGCCTGTATGCCGACAGCAGCCTGGTACCTGAAAACCCCGGCCAGGCCGTGCTGGTGCTCACTGACGATAGCGTTCTGGTGCGCGCCGTTGGCCAAGCTCCCGTCACCTTGCCGCTGGCCGCGCTGAGCGAGGCGCTTGATCTGCTGCGCCCGGCGGCAGCCCCGGTGAGCGAGTTCGGCGGCAACGGCCTGATGGTCTACGCCGGGGAAGCCGAATGGCAGCAGCATGGAGCGCTCATCGAAGCCCAACGGGAACACTTCGAGGCCCTATCGGTGCAGCTGCTGCCTGACGGACCCCTGGGGTTGTTTGCGCAATCGCTATCCGGCACGAGTGCCATCAATCTGCTGCAGGGGCCCTACGCTCCGGTGTCTCCTCTGGCCGGCAGCCTCAAGGCCTGGCGCATCGCCGCCGCATTGTTGGTGGGCCTGCTGGTACTGCACGGCATCGGCGGCGCCACACAACTATTGATGCTCAAACGCACGGAGCGGCGGCTTGATCAGTCCATCAGTGAGACCTTCGAGCAGGCAATGCCGGGCGAACACAATACCTCCAACGCCCGCCGGCGCATGGAAGCGCGACTGACATCCCTGCAGGGCAGTACCGACAGTTCCGGCCTGCTGGCGATGCTGTCGGCGGTGGCCCAGGCACGCAATGGCGCCACCGGCACGGCAGTGCAGGCGCTCAGCTATCGGGCCGGTTTGCTGGAATTGCAGGTGACCGCTCCGGGAGCCGATGCGCTGGACCACATCAGCCAGCAGCTGCGCAGCCAGGGCTGGCAGGCGGATCTGACCTCCGGAACCTCGAGCAGCGGCGCCTATCAGGGTCGCATCCAGATGAAACCGGGAACCTGAATGGACACACTCCTCACCTGGTTCAAAGCCCAAAGCCCGCGTGATCAGCGCGTGGCCGTTGGTGGCGCGATCCTCCTGCTCATCATTCTGATCGGCGCAATTTTCGTGCCCTTGGATACGAGCATCGCGCGCGCCCATGCACGGGTGCAGCGCAAGCAGTCGGATCTGGCGTGGATGCAATCGGTCGCGCCACAACTGGCGGCCGCGGGTACCGCCGCCACAGTTCCGGCATCGCAACGCTCCCTCATCGTCGTGATCGACACTTCCGCACGTGAATCGGGCCTGGGATCGGCATTGAACAGCAGCGAACCCAGCGGCCGCGGCGCGCTGCGCGTGCGCCTGGACAAGGCACCCTTCGATAACCTGGTGCAGTGGCTGGCGCGGCTTTCGCAACAGAACGGCATTCACGTCGAGACCGCCAGCATCGATGCCGCCGGCCCCCCGGGACTGGTGAACGCGGGCATCGTGCTGCGCACCGCCAGCCAGGACTGAAGGATTTTGCGCCGCGCGATCATTCTGGCGGTCACCGGCTTCGTGTTGGTGCTGCTGCTGCGCTTTCCGGCGCGCTGGATCAGTCCCCTGTTGCCCCATGGCGTTCATTGTCAGCAGCTCGATGGCAGCGTGTGGAGTGGCAGCTGTGCCGGCTTCACGAACGGCGCCGCCCCGCTGGGTGATCTGAGCTGGCAGCTGCATCCCCTGCAGCTCCTGCGCGCCCGATTGGGACTGCACATTGATCTGACGAACCAGGGCAGCTATCTGCGCGGCGATGTGGCGCTGGGGTTCGGCGGTGCCGTCCATGCCACCGATCTGTCCATGGATCTGCCGCTCTCCAATGCCCTGGTGTCATCCCTGCCCGCCGGCGCACACGCACGGCTGAGTGGCAAACTGGTACGCATCGAGTGGACCGGAAAATTCTTGAGCGAGTTGCAGGGCGAGGTGGATGTGCAGGATTTTGTCGCCTCCCAGGGCGCGGCATTGGGAAGCTATCAGGCGATCTTTGCACCGCAATCCGCATCCGGAAGCAACGACATGCCCACGGCGGTGGTGCACGATACCGGCGGGCCACTGGCACTGGATGCGACCTTGCAGCTGAATCACGATCCCGGCTATCTGCTGGAGGGACGGGTCGCGGCGCGACCCTCGGCCTCTGCCGACATCGCGGACATGCTCAAATACTTCGGATCACCGGACGCGAGCGGTCGGCGTCCCTTCTCGCTCACCGGAACCTTCTAGGCGAAGGGTCCGCTCCAGAACAGCCGGCGGGCAGGCAGATAGATCGCAGCGCGGGCGGGTGCATCGCCGAGCGCATTGGCCAGCTGAACATGCTGGGCCAGACGCAGCTCGAAGGCCGCCGCCAGCACTTCATCCGCCGCGGCCGCAGCCTCGGCCTGCTGCGGCAACGGCGCGATATCGATGAGCCAGCGGGTACCGCCCGCGTCCTTGAAGCTCAGGTCAGCGCGCACACTCGTGAGTCGCCCGGCGAACATGCCCGTCAGGGACAACGGCACTTCGGCCGCGCTGCCAGCCTCGCTTAGACTCTTAAAGATCCACTGCAGGCGCGCCTCATCCAGGCACGCCAGCAACAGCTCAACCGCCTCGGCCGCGCGCTGCGACACGACATCAGGCACGCACCCCAGGTGCTGCAGACGCGCGTGCACCTGCTCGCGCAGCCGTTCCGGGTCGCGCGCCGGAATCCGGCGACGCCGCGCCGCGCTGCGCAGCACTTCGCACACCACCTGCTCGACCTCGTCGCCCGCGCTGCTGCGCACCGGTTCGTAGGAGGCAATGGGTAACAGGGTCGGTGTTGGTCCGGTGGGCAAGCGTGGCAGCTTCCAATCGCTGGTGAGCCGTTCCAGGGAAACGACGGTGCGTTCCGGCAGCTGCTCGGAGCGCGCCGCAGCGGCGACCTGCTGCGCCTGCTGCGGGAACTCATCCCGAATCGCCGGCCAGAGCCGATGCAGCAAACTGCCGGCACGCGGCGCCGGGGTGGGCTTTTCATCGGTCGGATCGGCGAGTTGGCCAAACAGATGCAGCTGCCGGCGTGCGCGCGTGGCCGCCACATACAGCAGCCGGGTGGTCTCGTTGCGTTCGCGCAGATGCTGCAGGCGCGTCACGTAGGCTGCGAGCAACGTCGGACCCGCCGCCGCAGCGGGCGGCACGGCGACCATCAGCAAATCGCTGCCGCCGCCTTCGCGCGGCAAATCCAGCCACTGCAGTAGCGCACGCTCACCGCCGCGCGGCTGGCGCCCCAGCGCGGGCAGGATCACATGGTCGAACTCCAAGCCCTTCGCGTGATGAATGGTCATGATCTGCACGGCCTGGCCGGCCTGCGACTCATGCGTCGCGTACAGGCGTTGCAGTCGCTGCGGCAACTGCTGCGGTCCGGTCCAGTCCGGCTCCTGCGACCACTTCGCCAGCGCCTCGAAGAACGCCTGCGCGTGGATGAGGTCCTGCTCCTGCGCGCACGCCGCCGGGCCGCCCAGTCGCAGCCACGCCGATTCGATGCGCCGCGCGAGACTTTCCCGACCGTTCGCGTAGGTGCGCTGGCTTTCCTCGAAACTCATCGTCAGCACGCCGTGCAGGCGTCGTACGCGTACCCGCGCCTCAGTACTCAACACCGCCAGTACCTGCGGATCGCAAATGCGCTCCCAGATGATTCCCCGGCGCTCGCCGCCGGCGAGCAGGCTGATCTGCTGCAGATCAAGGCCGCACCAGGGCGCACGCAGGATCGCAAGCCATGCCGTGCGATCGCCCAGATGATCGAGTGCGAGGGTCAGGGCCACCAGATCGCGCACGATACTCAGGTCCTGCAGGGGCACCAGAGCCTCGCCCGCGACCGCAATCTGCGCCGCGGCCAGGGCCGCGACGATCGGCGCGGCATGTGCACGCGCCCGCACCAGAACGGCGATGCTCGCCGCCGGCTGCGTCGTGCGCAGCTGTGTCACGACGCGCACGATCGCCTGCGCCTCCCCCGCCAGGTCCCCGGGCAATACCCGATACAGATGCACCGCCCCGCCCCCGGCGGGCGCGCGTGCCGCGATGCTCGGCACATGCGCGACGGCGCTGGTGCGCGGATCATCCGTCCGCGGAAAACAGCGACCGAAGATCCGATTGTTCCACTGCACCAGCTCCGGGACGCTGCGAAAATTCCGATACAGGGTCAGCGGCTCGAGTGCGACGCTGCCGATGCCGCGCGCGCGGGCGCTCAGGAACATGCCCACCTCGGCCTCGCGAAAGCCGTAGATCGATTGCATCGGATCCCCGACCACGAACAGCGTGCGGCCATCGCCGGCTTCCCAGCCCGCGGTGAGCTGCACGAGCAGGCGCGTCTGCTCCAGGGAGGTGTCCTGGAATTCATCGACCAGGATGTGGCGAATGTGGTTGTCCAGGCGCAGCGCCAGCTCCGTCGGATCATCGAGGCTGCCCAGCGCGGTGCTGGCGGCCTGCGCCACGGCCGGATAGTCGACCCGGCCCAACTCACCGAACACCACCGTCAGCTCGGCCACCGCGAGTTCCAGCAGCCGTGCGAGTGCGCCCAGCGCCTGCATCTCATCCTCACTGAGCCGCGGGTCCGGCAGCAGCCGCATCTCCTCGAGAAACTCACGCGCTCCCTCTTGCGCGGCAAGCTCGGCCAGCCACGCGACGGCACGGTCCTTCAGCGCTTCATCCGCCTTCGGAAAGCCCTCCCTCACGGTCAAACGCTTGCGCCAGTCACCGTCCTTGGTCAGCGCCAAGGCCGCCAGCGCCTGCCACTGCGCGAGGCTCGGCGCGAGTGCCATCTGCGCCGTTGCCTCATGCAGTTCCCGCCATGCCCCGGGCGGCGCACCGTTTAGTTCAAGATGCGCGGCCGCCGCCGCCCCGATGCTGATTCCTTCCTGCAGCGCCGTTGCGGCAAACAGCTTCAAACCGTACGCCAGGCGCGCCTCAACCACCGCCGCGAGGCTTGCGCGTACCCGCGCCGCCAGCTGCACCGCGGCGTCGCCGACCAGATAGGGCAACCAGTGCGCGCGTTGCGGCAGCATTTGCGCGATCAGCGTTTCGCAGCGGCGGAAGTCATTCTCCAGCCGTTCGAACAACAGCTGCACGGCGGGACGCAGATCCGCATCCGCCTGGGCATCGAGCAGTGCGCGGCGCGCCGCAACTTCGTATGCCGGCTCGGACTGCGCCAGCACCTCCAGCGCGCCACTGGGGCGTGCCGCCAGCGGCATCTGCAGCGCCAGGGCGCGATTGAGCGCATCCACGGTCTGGATGCGCAGGCGATTGGGATTCTCCTCCAGGCGCCAGCCGCGAGTCTGCGAGCGCAACCGCACCGCCTGCGCGAGGCGCTCCAGGTGCAGCGCGCGCGCATCTGCCTCGTTCACATTGCCCGCAGGCTTCAGCAGCCCGGCGATACGCAGCGCCATCTCGGCGGCCGCCTTGCGCGTGAAGGTGATGGCGAGCACTTCCTCGGGAGACTGCGCTGCGGCCAGCAGCACCAGCATTCTTTCGATGAGGACCGTCGTCTTGCCGGAGCCGGCCGGGGCCTGCAGGATCACGCTGCGCGCCGGGTCGACCGCGGCCCGGCGCGCCTGCGCATCGGCTTCGAGCGGTGTGCTCATGTGTCGGGGCCCGCCTCATCCTCAGCGTCATCGGCCGCGTCCTGCGGCGCGGCCGTAAAGTCGGCGATGCGGCAGAACGCGTGCAGATGGCAGCGATCACAGGCACGATCCAGCGGATCAACGGCGGCTTCGCCGCCCACGAAATCTGCCGCCAGATCTGCCACCTGCTGCCGCCAGGCCGCCCGTTGCGCCGTCCAGGCAGCGCTGGCCTTCACCCCGGGTAAACGGTGTTCCTGATCACTGATGCCTTTGAACAGCACCGTCTTCGGATGCAGGTGCGCCACGGCGAGCGCACTCACGGGAAGTCCCACCGCCTGCAGATACACGAGCAGCTGCGGATGGGTCGTACGCTGCGCGTCCCAGTCCGGGGTCACTTCACGACCGGACTTGTAGTCCAGGATCGCGTGGCTGCCATCCTGCAGACGGTCCACGCGATCGATGCGCACATCGATGAGCGCGCCGCCGATCGCCAGTCGATGCGCGCGCTCCAGCTCCTGAATGGCGAATGGCGCGCGCGTCGACTCGACCACACACAGCCGACGAATCAGCCGTCCGGCACGCCCCAGCTCACGGCTGATGGCGGCGCGGCGCAATTCGAGCAGGCCGGTGGCATCAGCCGCCCCGGAGAATGCCTCGTCTGCGACGCCGTCCGGGTCCGCTCCACGCAGCAATTCCTCCGCCGCCTGGGCGATGCACTCGTCGATCTGAATATCGAGTGACCCGGCCGCACTCGCGCCGGCCAGTCCGTTCGAGTCCCCCAACTGCTGCCACAACAACTCCAGGGCCCGATGCAGCAGCCGCCCGCGCTCGCGCGGACTGATGCCGGGCTGTGGTGATTCCAGTGGATCGGCGGTGAGTCGCAGCTGCGCATAGGCACGAAACGGACACAGGCTCTGCAGCTCGATGGCCCAGCTGCCGGCAGGCAGTGGCAGCGCCGGCGACCACGGCAGGCCGGGCGCGTCCTGGTACTGTTCGACGCGCCGCGCCGCGCGCACACTGCGTGGCAATGACTCGCCGGATCGCGACGCGCATGTATGGACGTGCGCTGCGTAGGGTGCCAGCAGCGGCGATGGCGCAAGCTCGCGATCCTCGGCGTGGGCCGCAACACTGACGATGAACTCCCGGCCGGCGCGCGCAAGAGTTGCCAATGCCTGCTGCGCCTGATCAACCAGCGCGGCGGCATCGGCTGAAATCACCCCGGCCTGCCGCTGCAACGCCGCCGGGATGAAGGGATCAAACGCTGCAGCCTCGGGTATCGCGCCGGCATGCAGCCCGCTGACCCAGACTCCGTCATAGCGCAGAATCGGGTCTGCAAAGGAGGCACTGAGGGTGACCGCGGCATCGCCGCTGGCCGGCTCGAAGTGCGTGCGTGCCAGCAGCTGCGCGAACAGCGCCACGGCCTCGGCCGCATTGAGCTGACCCAGCGCGGCAGGCAGCGCCGCACACTCCTGCAGCAGCTCATCCAGGCGCTGCAGCACTTGCTGGGTGTGACTGCCGCGCTGGCGGGTCGCGGCCGCCGTGAGATCAAACATGCCGAGCACCCGCGAGAAGCGCGCGCTCCATTGCGCCAGCGGTGCGCGCGCTTCACCCAGGGCATCCAGCGCCCGGGTGATGAAAGCAGCGACCTCATCCGCATGCGCCAGCAGGTCCGGCGGTGCGGCACGCAATGCCGGCAGCAGCTGGTGCGCATTCAGGCGCGGCGGCACGACGCTGCGCAACCACACATCCAGTTGCGCGCGGCGCGCGGCATCCGGATGAGGCCACGCTGCACTGCGCAGCCACTGCGACAGTTCCGATAGTTCGACCGGCTGAGTCAGCACCTGCAGCGCGCGCAGGCCATCGCTCACCGGCGCGAAACTGAGCAGCGGCGCGGCGCCTTCGAGCGCAAATACCGGCTCATCCGGCGCCATTGCACCGCGCAGCAGGTACCCCGGATCAAGCGCCGCATCAAACACGCGCCGCACCTGCTCCCGCCGCCCCCCGAGCTGCGGGACGATCACGAGCAGACGTGCGTCGGCATCAGCGCTCAAGCGCTCGCCACACCACTGCGCCGCCCAGGCCAGCTCCTCGGCCGGATCCTCGGCGCGCGCGATGCGCGGCGCAGCGGCCGCAAATTCAGTGGCGTACTCGCGCGCTGGCGTGCCGCGCTGCGCCCAGGCCGCCAGCAGCGCCGCACGCGCCGGAGTATGGAACGCAAAGCCGGTGAAGCCCGGAACCGCCGCGGGGGGATCTGCGGCCAGCTGCGCGAGCGCGCTCCACGCCGGCGCCGCGCGCAGCTCGTGCAGGCGTGAGGTCATGGCGCTTATCGAATCGGCCAGCAGCCTGGCTTCGGGGGTGCCGGAGCGCAGCAGTTCGGCCGGCGCGATGCGCCATTCGAACAGCAACGTGGCCGACCGGCGCACGGCCTCCACCACTCCGGTGGGGGCCGGCAGCGACTGGCGGGCGGCGGCTTCGGCTACTGCCTCGCGCCACAACAGCCACTCTTCGCTGCCACCGAGTTGGCGCAGCGGATGGCCGTCAGGATCGGCGCGGGGCTGGCCACGCAGCCAACCAGTGAGGCTGTGGACGTTGGGGGTTCGAAAGGCGCGCCGATCGGCGGCGAGCTGGCGCGCGGCGAAGGCCAGGCGCAGCGCAGCGGCGCGCGGCGCCGTCGGGACCACGAGGGTCTGACCGGCGCTTAAGGCCGCTTCAAGATGGGGCGCAAGTTCCAGCAACGCGACCCTGTGGCGAACTAACGAGCGTCAGCCAAAGCGCTTGTCGACGCGGAGGACCTTCTGCTCGGTGCTGCTGCGGGGGGCTGCGGCGTATCCGGCCAGTACTTCGTCGATGCGGGCGAAAACCGAACGCAGCACGACCGCATCCGGCAAGTTCGTGATGCGAAAGTGAGTACGGTACGGCACGTTGAAGCTCACCCCCGGTGCCACCAGCACGTGCTTCTGCTCCAGCAGATCCAGTGCGAAGCGCTGGTCATCGAAGCCCGGCAGATCCGCCGTATCGACCTCGATGAAGGCATACATGGCGCCCGGTGGCGGTGCCAGGCGCAGGAAACGACTCTGCTCGACCGCGGCGAGTATGGCGCGGCGTGATTCGTATAATCGCCCGCCCGGCATGATGAGCTCACGGACGCTCTGATAGCCGCCCAGCGCGCTTTGCACGGCCCACTGCGCCGGCACGTTGCTGCACAGGCGCAGGGAGCTCAAAAGCTCCAGCGCCGCCAGATAGTCTCCAGCGCCCTTCAGACGGCCGGAGAACACGGCCCAGCCGACGCGGTAGCCACAGGCGCGATACACCTTGGACAGTCCGGAGAGGGTCACGCACAGGGTGTCGCGCACCAGGGTAGCCATCGGCACGAACTGCGCGCCGTCATACAGCATCTGGTCATAGATCTCGTCGGTGAAAATCACCAGGCCATGGCGTTCGGCGATGGCAGCGATCTGCTCGAGCACCGCCCGCGGGTACACCGCGCCGGTCGGATTATTCGGATTGATCACGACGATGGCGCGGGTGCGCGGCGTGATCATGGCTTCGATCGCCTGCGGATCGGGCACGAAGCCGTTTTCGGGTCGACACGGGTAGTGCACGGCGCGGCCCCGGTTCAGGGTTACCGCCGCCGTCCACAACGGATAGTCCGGGCTCGGAATCAGGACCTCATCGCCCTCGTTGAGCAGCGCCCGCAGCACCAGATCGATCAGCTCGCTGACGCCGTTGCCGATGAACACGTCATCGACGGTCACCCCTTGCACACCGCGCGCCTGCTGGTGCATGACAATGGCTTCGCGGGCCGGGAAAATGCCCTTCTGATGCGAATATCCTTCAGAATTGGCCAGGTTCTCGATCATCGCCAGACGCAGGATTTCGGGTGTCCGGAAGCCGAACGCGCCGGGGTTGCCGATATTCAGCGAGACGATCTCGTACCCCTGGCGCTCCATTTCGTGAGCCCGACGGGCGAGCCTGCCGCGGATTTCGTAGCGGACGTGGCGCAGGCCCTCGCTGGGGCGGATGGTCGTAACCGGGGGGGGTGTCGGGTTCTGGGTCATGCCGGGCAGAATAGCGTTTTCGGGCTGGCAGTGCACGGACCCATGTCTCCAAATGGCAACGCAGCATGGGGTTGGACAGCGGGCCTCACCCTTCCTACACTTCGCGCCCTCGGCGAGTTTTCACTTTCAGGTATTTCAGCCACATGGATTCGACACGTCCCATTCGCGCCCTGATTCGCGGCCTCGAGGCTCTTGCGGTGCTCAACCGTCGTAACGGGGCCACGGTCTCCGAAGTCACCAGCGAGATCAAGCTGCCCCGCACCACCACGTACCGCATCCTGGAGACCTTGAGCGAAGCCGGCTATGTGTTCCGGGACCCGGCCGATGACCGCTACCGCCTGACACTGCTGGTACGCGGTCTGGCGGAGGGATTCGATGACGAGGCCTGGATTACCCAGATCGGCCGCCCCTGCATCAACGATCTGTGCAAGGACATCGTCTGGCCGGTGACCTTGCTGTCACCGTCGGGAACTTCCATGCTGATCCGCGACACCACCGATCACGCCAGTCCGCTGGTCGTGGAACGTTTCAACGCCGGTTTCCGCCTGCCGCTGCTGATGAGCGCTTCGGGGCGCGTATACCTGGCGTTCTGTCAGTCCGAACACCGCGATGCGCTGCTGGATATCCTCAGCCGCTCCACCCGCGAGGAGGACAAGCTCGCCCGCAGCCGCACCGAGGTCGAGAAGATACTCGAGCAGACCCGTGAGCTGGGTTACGCCACCGCCGTGCGAACGCGACGGGTCTCCGAGGAAGTGGCAATGTCCGTTCCGGTACTGGTCGGCGAGCGGGTGCTGGCCGCCATCTCCGTGCGCTTCGCCGCCAGCGCCGTGCCGCTGCGCCTGGCAGTGGAGCGCTTTGTCCCGAAGCTGCTCGATACGGCGAACGTCATTCGCCAGCGCTTCAGCGCCGCCCATCCGGCCACTTGAGGACGGACCATGAAACGCATTCTCGTCGGCATCAAACGGGTCGTGGACTACAACGTGCGTATCCGCCTCAAGCCCGATGCCACGGGCATCGTCACCGATGGCGTGAAGATGAGCATCAACCCGTTTGACGAAATCGCGCTCGAAGAAGCCCTGCGCATTCGCGAACGGGGCGCGGCCGAGGAAGTGATCGCCGTCAGCATCGGTACCAGCGAAGCGCAGCAGCAGCTGCGCACGGCGCTGGCAATGGGGGCCGACCGGGCCGTCCTCGTTGAAACGCCCGCCGGCGGCGCGCCGATCGAGCCGCTGGTGGCCGCGAACCTGCTGCTGAAACTGGTCGAGCGCGAGCAACCGATGCTGGTCATCCTCGGCAAACAGGCCATCGATGACGACAACAGCCAGACGGGCCAGATCCTGGCTGCGCTGTGGAATCGTCCCCAGGCGACTTTTGCCTCCAAGCTCGAACTGAGCGGCGAGGTGGCGCGGGTGACCCGTGAAGTCGATGCCGGACTTGAGACGCTCGAGGTGGATCTGCCGGCGGTGGTGACCACCGACCTGCGCCTGAACGAGCCGCGATACGTCAAGCTGCCGGACATCATGAAGGCCAAGAAAAAGCCACTTGAGGTGCTGTCGGTGGGCACGCTTGGCGTTTCACTCACCCCTGCCACGAAGGTGGTCCGTTTTGAGCCGCCGCCCCAGCGCCAGAAAGGCGTAATGGTCAAGGATGCCGCCGAGCTGGTGGCGGCACTGCACAGCAAGGGGCTGGTATGAGCCGGGTGCTGATCATCGCCGAGCACGATGGCGTTCACCTGAATCCGGGCACCGCCAAGTGCGTGACCTGTGCGAGTGCCCTGGCCGGCGCCTCCGTCACGGTTGCCGTGCTGGCCCGCGATCCGGGTCCCGTTGCCACGCAGGCGGCCGCGTTGTCCGGGGTGGCCCGGGTCCTGTCGATTGCGAACCCGGCCAATGAACACCCCATGGCGGCGGTGCTGGCACCCCAGATCGCCACCCTCGCGACGGAGTTCAGCCACGTCCTGGGGCCGGCTACGACCTTCGGCAAGGACCTGATGCCACGGGTCGCTGCCTTGCTGGGGGCACCGCAGATCAGTGACATCATGGCAATTGAGAGCGCCACGCGCTTCCGCCGGCCGGTCTACGCCGGCAATGCCATCGTCACGGTCGAGGTGACCGCGGCAGGCCCCATCGTGGGCACCGTGCGTACGGCCTCATTTTCGGCCGCCGCCGCCGGCGGCAGCCCGGCGGCGATTGAGTCGGCCAGTCCCGCCGTCGATTTGCCGACCCATACGCGCTTTGTCGCGGTTTCGGCTCCAAGCTCCGACCGTCCGGACCTGCAGACCGCGAGACGGGTCGTCTCCGGCGGACGAGCGCTGGGCAGTGCCGAAGGCTTCAAACTCATGTTCACCCTCGCCGACCAGCTCGGAGCGGCGGTGGGCGCATCGCGGGCCGCCGTGGACGCCGGATTCGCGCCCAATGAGCTGCAGGTTGGGCAGACCGGCAAGATCATCGCCCCGGAGCTGTATATCGCGATCGGTATTTCGGGGGCGATTCAGCATCTCACGGGCATCAAGGATGCCCGCACGATTGTCGCCATCAACAAGGACGCCGAGGCGCCTATCTTCGAGGTGGCCGATTACGGTCTGGTCGGCGACCTGTTCGAGATCGTGCCGGAGCTGGGCAAGCTGCTGAAGTGAATTACAGCGCTGCCAGCACGTGCTCGGCAGCGGAGACCTTGAACTCCCCGGCCGCTTCCACGAATACCTGCTTGGCAACCCCGTCCTCGACGATAATGGCAAAGCGCTGACTGCGCTCGCCCATGCCAAAACCGCGTGCGTCCAGGGCCAGGCCCAGGGCCCTGGCATAGTCGCCATTGCCATCGGCCAGCATCAGCACCTTGTCGCCGACGTTGGAGTGCTTGCCCCAGGCGCCCATGACGAACACATCATTCACGGCAAAACAGGCGACGGTATCCACGCCCTTCGCCTTGAACTGATCGGCCAGCTGCACAAATCCGGGCAGATGCTTGGCGTCACAGGTGGGTGTGAAGGCGCCGGGCACCGCAAACAGAACCACCTTCTTGCCCTTGAAGAGCTCCTCGGTGGTGACATCGCGACGACCCTCTGCGGTGGCCGCCTTGAACGTCCCGGAGGGCATCCGTTCGCCAGCTTTGATACTCATAGGCTGCTCTTATCCGGCCTTCGCGTGCAGGGCCCACAGGGTCGCCAGACGCTCCAGGATCGGATCGCCCTTGACCTGTTTGAAGGTCTTCACGGCCGCATCCTTGTCACCACCCTTGAGCTGGGAGATTCCCAGCAGCAGGCGGGCATCGGTCGCGTCCGCCGTCGTCGTGCCCTTCGCCAGGCCCGCCGAGATGTCCTTTGAGGCCTTGGCGTAGTCGCCATAACCGAAGTAGCCGATACCCACGCCTACCAGCTTGTCGCCAGTGGCGGCGTTGCCGGCATCCGCCTCGGTCTTCGCCAGCGTGGGCTGGTCGGTAGCGGCCTGCTTCTTGGCCGAATCCAGCAAGTGCGAGTTGCGGTTCTGATCGGCCTTCTCGGTAAACGCGTTGGCGGCGAAGCCCTTGGTCAGGACCGAGACGGCCTCACCCGGTGATCCGGTTGCCAGCGCCAGCTGTGCCATTTCCGCATAGTCCGAACCACGCTTCAGCACACCCACGTCAGCGGACAGGCGATACACCTGCAGCAGCTGTTTGTCGTTCAGTTTGCCGTGATACAGGGTGTCCATGAGGTTGGACCAGTAGTCCGGCATCGGATGGTAGGTGACGAGCAGTTCGAGCCAGTGCGTCTGGCCTGCGTCATCCTCCAGCTTGGTCGAGGAGTCGTAGCCGATTCGCAGGACTTCCTCGCTGGGTGACTGACCGGCCTTGATCTGTTCATCGACCATGCCGTGCACGAATTTTTCGGTGCCCTTGTAGTCTTTCTTCAGGTAGTAAGCCTGCGCCACGACCAGCTGCACCTGTGCGTTTCCGTACCCATCCTTGATGGCGCGGGTACCGAACTGGATGGCCTTGTCGTAGTTCATCAACTGGTTGTTGAGGATTGCCGCCGTGACGACGCGCTTCTTCAGCTCATCGGCAGGCATGTACTTCGAGGCGATGATGGTCTCCAGGGCCCCTTCGGCCTCCGGATACTTCTTCAGGCCCGCGTAAGCATTGACGGCCAGTTCGTTCATGACGTAGTCGTCGTACTCGTTCTTCTTGGTATCGGCCTTGACCTTCTCCAGGTCCGTCAGCGCCTCGTCGTACTTCTTCTCCGCCAGCGCCTGCTGCGCCGCCTTCAGATTCTTACCGGCGGCGGCAGTGACCTGGCCCTTGGGCGGTGCCGCATCTTCGGCCAGCGCCACCACCATGCTTCCCAGGCCTACCGTTACGGCAGCGGCGAGGGCAAATTTCGCAACTTTGTTCATGATTCTTGTATAACCAGATGAATTACTGACTGAATTCGGCCACATTGACGAATCCGATTCGCTTCATGTGATTGCGCTGTGCGGCGGCCAGCACTTTCGCAACCACGTCATATTTGGCGCGCCGGTCCGGGCGCATGTGAATCTCGGGCTGCGGATCCTTGACGGCATCTGTCTGGAAGTACCCCTCCAGCGTCTTCATGTCCGGAACCGTGTTACCGTCCCAGACGATCGTGCCGTCCGAATAGATCTCCAGGTCGATGACCTCGGGTTGAACCACATTCGGTGGCGGCGGCGGCGCATTGGGATTCGGCATGTCCAGCTTCACAGCATGGTTCATGACGGGCAGTGTGAGGATGAGCATGACGACGAGCACCAGCATCACGTCGATCAACGGCGTGGTGTTGATGTCACAAATCGCATCGCCGTCGCTTTCGCCTACTGACATTGACATGGTCGGGAATCTCCTAGGCTCTTAGCGCACTTGGGCCTGGTTGGCGATGCTCTCGGCGAGGGAAGTCGCATCAGGCTGGGTGATGAACCCGACTTTGACAATTCCGCCACGCTGGATCGCGTATAGGACACGACCGACGGACTGGAACAAGGCGTCCTTGTCGGCGCGAATATGGATTTCAGGCTGCGGCTTCACCACGGCCTTGTCCTTGATCTTGTTGATCAGTTCCTGCGAATCCGCCACCTTCGCGTTGTTCCAGTAAATATCGCCGTTGGCCGTCACCGCGATAACGATGTTCTCAGGCTTGGTCTGCGTCGCGACATTGGCCGCGTCCGGCAGATTCACATTGATCCGCTTGTTAATCACCGGGACCGTGATCAGAAAGATGATCAGCAGCACGAGCATCACATCGACCAGCGGAGTCGTGTTGATCGTGGAGTTGAGGGCCTGGTCCTCACCATCCAGCTGTACGTTCATTGACATGTCAGGTTACCTGCCGCGAAAAAGCCGGGGCTTGCGCCCCGGCGGGTATGCGATTGCGGAGACGCGAATCGCAATTACTTGCGGACAGCAGCAGCAGCCGGGGCAGCGGCAGCCGGGCGACTGGTGCCGTCAGCGCCGCCGACGCGGGCGCCACCGACCAGGTAGGCATGCACGTCCGCAGCGAAGTTGCGCAGATTTTCCTGCAGGCCCTTGTTGCGGCCAACCAGCCAGTTGTAACCCATCACGGCCGGAACGGCGACGAACAGGCCGATGGCGGTCATCATCAGGGCCTCGCCGACGGGGCCGGCGACGCGATCGATGCTGGGCTGACCCGACACACCGATGGCGATCAGCGCCTTGATGATGCCGACGACCGTGCCGAACAGACCGATGAACGGTGCGGTTGATCCGACCGTGGCGAGAAAGCCCAGGCCACCCTGCAGGCTGCCGTTCACGTTCGACACCGAGCGCTGCAGCGACATGGTGATCCACTCGTGCAGGTCGATGCGGTCCGTCAGACGACCGTCATGATGGGCCGCGGCGCGCAGACCCTCTTCTACGATCGCCCGATACGGATCGTTCTTCTTCAGACGCTCGACGCCGTCCTTCAACGAGGGCGAAGTCCAGAAGGTCTTCTCGACCGCCTTGTAAGAGGCCGACAGCTTATGCTGATCCCACAACTTGGTCAGCATGATGTACCAGGACAGGAAGGACATGATGGCCAGGAGGGCCAGCACTGCGTGTGACAGCGGATCATGGTTAGTGATCAGTGCCATCGGTCCGTAAGCATTTTGGGCAGAAGTTGTTGCGGCGTTTTCCATAGTTTCCTCGTCTGAGATCGGCATGGATGCCTTCAACAGGCATCCAGATGAAGTCAATCAGTTAGTCAATCATTGTAGTTGGAATTTTACTGACAGGTTCGAGCAGCCCTCCACCGGCTTGCCGTCGACTGTCCCGGGCTTCATGCGCTCCTGGGAGCCCAACCGCACGGCGGCCTCATCCAGTCTTGATGAGCCGGACGATTTCTGCACTGCGGGCGCACCACTCAACTTGCCGTCGGCTCCCCAGCAATACTTGATCAGTACCGTACCGGTCTCGTTCATACGGATCGACGTCGGCGGATAGAAGTTCGCCGGATCCAGTTTGACGAGAGCCTGCGCAGCGGTGCGCACCACGGCCTTCGGCGCGGGCGGCGGCGGCGCCTCGACATGCTTGGTGGTCGTATTGGTAATCGCAGTCGAGGTTGCCTCGACCGGGATGTTGATCGTGACATCCGGCGGCGGAATCTCGACCGGCGGACGCTCCATCTTCGGCGGCGGCGGCGGCGGCGGCGCATCGCGCTGCTTCACGTCCTGCACGATGGTGGTCTGCAGCGGGGGTTCTACCGAATGGATGATTCGTGTGGCCAGACCTGACTCGAAGAGATAGATCAGCCCGATATGGATGATGATGATCGCGACCAAAAACAGGGCGCGCTGGGAAAAGAACGAAGTGTCGTGTCTTGCGTAGGCAGCCATACTCGTTGTCGTAATGTCGTTACCGATCCAGCTGACGGGCAGTTTGTCGAGCCTCGAAACGTAAACACGTTTGGCGTTGCGCGCAAGCCCGTCCCGGACCAAATTTTCGAACCGTCAGTACTTGCACTGCCGGCCGGTTGTGTTCTGGTGCCCGATCTGCCTGGTTGATCAGGCATCGGGCACTGGTCCGAAACGCATTCCCCCGGGTTTTATTCAAGAAAGCTTATCAACGACCGGTCGCTGATAACTCAACTGTAACTGTCGCGACGCACACTGACAACTAGATCTACACAATGTGCTCTCTCCTTAATGTTCGCCGGGCCCAGTTCCGGTCACGGCACCGTCCGAGGCACTGCCCACCAAGTGCGCATATTTCATGAGTACCCCACTCGTCGCGTAAGGTTTTGGTGCAACCCACTGCGCTCGTCTGCGGCGCAGCTGCGTCGCCGACAACTGCACGTTGATGGCTTGTTTCACAGCGTCAATCGTCACAATGTCCCCGCTGCGCAGCAGCCCGATGGGGCCGCCGACGGCCGCCTCCGGGGCGATATGTCCAACGACGAACCCGTGGCTGCCACCTGAAAAACGCCCATCGGTAATCAGGGCCACGCTGCCCCCGAGCCCGCGCCCCATGAGCGCACCGGTGGGACTGAGCATCTCGCGCATGCCCGGGCCGCCCTTCGGGCCTTCATAGCGAATCACCACCACATCGCCCGCGCGCACCGTGCCGTTGAGAATCGCCGCCGTCGCCCGCTCCTCTCCGTCGAAGACCCGGGCGCGCCCCTGGAATGTCAGCCCTTCTTTTCCCGTGATTTTTGCCACGGCCCCGGCGGGGGCGAGATTCCCCTTCAAGACAACCAGATGACTGTCCTTCTTGATGGGATCCGAAAGCGGGCGAACTACGTCTTGACCTTTGGGATAAGCAGCTGTGGCCGCGAGGTTCTGCGCCAGCGTGCGGCCGGTGACGGTCAGGCACTCACCATGGAGCAGGTCCGCGTCGAGCAGCATTTTCATCAGCGGCTGGATGCCCCCGATCGCGATGAGTTCCGACATCAGGTAACGACCGCTCGGCCGGACATCTGCCAGCACCGGCACGCGGCGGCCGATGCGACTGAAATCCTCAAGCCGCAGCTTGACGCGGGCCTCGTGGGCGATCGCCAGCAAGTGCAGCACGGCATTGGTGGAGCCACCCAGCGCGATGCTCACCGTAATCGCATTTTCAAACGCCTTACGGGTGAGGATGTCGCGCGGCCGGATCCCGGTTTGGATGAGCCGCACTACCGCGGCGCCGGCGTACTCGCAATCCAGGCGCTTGGCATCACTCACCGCTTCCTGCGCCGAGCTGCCGGGGAGCGACAGCCCCAGGGCTTCGATGGCCGAAGCCATGGTATTGGCCGTATACATGCCGCCGCAGCTGCCCGGACCGGGAATGGCCGTGCGCTCGACTTCCAGCAGCTGGGCATCGCTCATGGTGCCGGCGGCATGGGCACCCACGGCCTCGAACACCGAGACGATGTCGCGTCGCTGCACGCCGGGTCTGATCGTGCCCCCGTAGACGAAGGCGGCCGGGCGGTTCATGCGCGCCATGGCCATCGCGCAGCCAGGCATGTTCTTGTCGCAGCCGCCCACTGCGACAAAGCCATCAAAGCCTTCCGCGCCCACGACGGTCTCGATCGAATCGGCAATGACTTCGCGTGACACCAGCGAATAGCGCATCCCCGGTGAACCCATCGAAATACCGTCCGACACCGTGATCGTGTTGAACAGCACGCTCTTGCCGCCCGCCGCATCCACGCCCGCAGCCGCGGCGCGGGCCAGTTCGGCAATGTGCATATTGCAGGGTGTCAGGTTGGCCCAGGTGGAGGCGATTCCGACCTGCGGCTTGGCGAAGTCCGCATCCCCGAAGCCCACCGCGCGCAGCATCGCGCGTGAGGGCGCCTGCTTGGCTCCGTCGACGACCAGTCGTGAATAACGGCGCGGATCGTGGGATGCGCGCTTCTTTGCTGTGGATTTCGTGGCCATGGTTTCCTTATCCGAATCGCTGGCGAATCAAGCTGTACAGCGCCCGCACACATTGGGCCTCGGCGCCCACGGGACGACCGGGTCGCTCCTTGGGATTCCAGGCATACAGATCCAGGTGCAGCCAGGCGCGGGAAATTGTTACAAACCGCTTCAGGAACAGCGCCGCGATGATCGATCCGGCGAAGGGGCCGGTCGAGACATTGCCGAGGTCGGCGATGCGACTGCTGAACTCATCATCGTAGCCTGCCCACAGCGGCATCGGCCACAGGGGGTCATGGGTGGCCTCCCCGGCGGCGCGTGCACTGGCCAGCAACGCCTCGTCCGGGCTGAACGCGGCCGGCAGCTCCGGCCCGAGTGCGGTGCGGGCGGCACCCGTCAGGGTCGCCATATCAATCAGCAGATCCGGCGCCTCCGCGTCCGCCTCGGCCAGCGCATCGGCGAGGATCAGGCGTCCCTCGGCGTCGGTATTGCCGATCTCCACGGTCAGACCCTTGCGCGAGCGCAGAATGTCGCCGGGACGATAGGACAGCGCATCAACGCTGTTCTCCACGCAGGGCAGCAGCACCCGCAGCTGGATCGGCGCGTTCAGGCTCATCAGCATGCTGGCCAGAGCCAGCGCGCAGGCCGCCCCACCCATGTCCTTTTTCATCAGCAGCATCGCGGCGCCCGGTTTCAGATCCAGGCCCCCGCTGTCGAAGCACACCCCCTTGCCCACCAGCGTCACCCGCGGGGCATCGGCCGGTCCCCAGCGCAGATCGACCAGGCATGGCTCGCGGGCACTGCCGGCGCCCACCGCGCGAATCAGCGCAAATCCCTGCGCCTCCAGTTCCATCCCCACCAGCACCCGGCAGCGGGCGCCAAAGCGTGCCGCCAGATCGAATCCGGCCTGCGCCAGTTCGGCCGGACCCAAGTCATTGGCGGGCGTATTGATCAGGTCGCGTGCCAGGGTTGCGGCCTGCGCCGCAGCCAGCACGTAGGGGATGTCGGCACCCGGTGGCGCCAGGAGCGCGGCTCGCGGCGCATTGCCGGCGCTGCGGTAGCGGGTGATCCGGTAGCTGCCGATGAGCCACCCCAGCGCGAACTGGGTGGCTGCCGGCGGCGCCAATGGGGTGGCGACGCGATAGTCCTCACCCGGTAGCCGGTCGCTCAGTCCCGCGGCATGCCACAAAGTGAGCTCGTCGGCCTCGCGCAGCGGCCCCAGCCCCACCACCGCGCCCCCCACCTGCCCGGCTTCTCCGGGCAGGACCAGTACCCGCTGCCGCTCGGCCTGGAAATTGTTGGTGTGCACCCAATTCACCACGGCGGCCGGCTGCTGCGCCAGCCACGACGCCAGAGTTGCCTCACTGAGCAGCCATAGGGGTCGTGCCGCGGGGCGTGCTTCGGTCAATAGCAGATCTGAGCTCATCGCAACTCCGGAACGCCGATTCGATTGACAATTTTGCACGAATTTGCTGACATTCGAGGTCAACGTTGCACTGTCCGAATTCGCTGATGACCACAATCCCAGAACAATGCAGCCATTGCCGCACTCCGGTGTCGGTTCCGCCGGCGCTGCTTGCTGTGCGGCTTACGATCGGGCTGCTTCCCGTCGGAAGCGGCCGGTGCGGGTCATTCGCGAGCACTTAAGGGAAAAGCGCATCACGAACACCAGGACCCCGCACCGGCCCCTAACCAGGGCGGGTGCGGGGTTTTTTATGCGCCCGGCATTTTGGCCGTTTGGCGCGTGTCCAGCAGCTTAGGGGAGCATAGAGATGAAGTTGTATTCGCAGAAGGACGTGAACAAGAAGGCCTTGCGCGGCGCGCGCATCGCTGTGCTCGGCTACGGCAGCCAGGGCCGGGCCCATGCCCTGAATCTCAAGGACAGCGGCTTCGATGTCGTCGCCGGCGTCCGCAAGTCCGGCGCGAGCTGGAAGAAGGCCAAGAAGGACGGTCTTGAAGTCGCGGAGCCCGCGCAGGCCGTGGCCGACGCCGACCTCATCGCCATGCTGGTACCGGATCTGGCCCAGGAGGCGCTGTACGGTGAAGTGATCGGCTCGATCAAGAAGGGTGCGACGCTGCTGTTCGCCCATGGCTTCAACGTGCATTTCAAGCTCATCAAGCCGCGCCGTGATCTGGATGTGGTGCTGATTGCACCGAAGGGTCCCGGTGATCTGGTCCGTCGCCAATACCAGCAGGGTCGTGGCGTGCCGTGTCTGATCGCGGTCGCGCAGGATGCCACCGGCAATGCCCACGCACGTGCCCTTGCCTATGCGCACGGCATCGGCGGCACCCGCGGTGGAGTGCTCGATACGACTTTCGCAGAGGAGACCGAGACCGATCTGTTCGGCGAACAGGCCGTGCTGTGCGGCGGCGCCACGGAGCTTGTGGTCAAGGGTTTCGAGACGCTGGTCGAGGCCGGTTATCAGCCCGAAGTCGCCTACTACGAGTGCCTGCATGAACTGAAGCTCATCGTCGATTTGCTGCACGAGGGCGGGATCACCAAGATGCATCAGTTCATTTCCGACACTGCCAAGTATGGCGATCTGACGCGCGGTCCGCGTGTGGTCAACGAGAAGACCAAGAACGAGATGCGCAAGATCCTCAAGGAAATCCAGACGGGCAAGTTTGCCAAGCAGTGGATCGATGAGAACCGATCCGGCCAGAAGGAGTATCGCAAGATGCTCAAGCAGGACATGGACCGTCAGATCGAAAGGGTCGGTGCGACTTTGCGCGCCAAGATGCCCTGGCTGAACGACCGGCGCGCGTAGCGAGGTCACACCAAGTACATGCCCACCGAGCCCGAACGCGTCACTATTTTCGATACCACGCTGCGCGACGGCGAGCTGGCGCCCGGCTGCAGCATGACGCAGCCGGAAAAACTGCGGGTGGCGCGCGCCCTCGCGGAGTTGGGCGTGGACGTGATCGAAGCCGGCTATCCGGGCGCATCGCGCGGCGACTGGGACAGTGTTCGCTCAGTCGCCCGCGAGGTGCAGGGGCCCATCATCTGCGCCTTGGCCCGCTGCAAACGCGATGAAATCGAGCGGGCCGCAGGCGCGTTGGAGGGCGCGGCCCGCAAGCGCCTGCACGTATACATCGGGACCAGCCCCGCGTATCGGGAGCAGCAACTGCATCTGAGCGCGGTCCAGGTGATCAGGACCGCCATAGACGCCGTGGCGATCGCGCGCGAACGCTTCACTGATGTCGAATTCTCGCCTGAAGATGCCTCGCGCACCGAGCTTGAGTTTCTCGCCGAGGTCATCGAGAGGGTGATCGAGGCGGGTGCGACCACCATCAATATTCCCGACACCGTCGGCTATGCGGTGCCGGATGAATTCTCCGAACTGTTCCGTTACCTGCGCAAGAACGTGCGCGGCATCGACAAGGTGGTGCTGTCGGTACATTGCCATGACGATCTGGGAATGGCCGTTGCCAACAGCCTCACCGCCGTGGTCGCGGGCGCCCGGCAGATCGAATGCACCATCAACGGCATCGGGGAGCGGGCCGGCAACTGTTCCCTCGAGGAGGTCGTGATGGCCCTGCGCACCCGCGCCGCCTTCTTCAACCTCGCAACGAATATCCGCTCGACGCGGCTGTATCCGGTATCACGCCTGGTGTCGAACATCACCGGTGTCCTGATCCCGCGCAACAAGGCGGTGGTGGGCGAGAACGCCGTCCTTAAGGAGGATGTGGGCCTGCCACGCAGCGGCCTGGTGCTGGGGAAAGACAGCGGACCGGACGATCTGCGCGCGCGCATCGCGGCACTGGGTTTCGAGCTTGATGCCGCCCAGTTTGCCCGCGTGCACGCGGAGTTCAGGGGTCTCGTGCTGCGCAAGAAAGAACTCTTCGACGGAGATATCGAGGCACTGGTACTGCGTGCGGAAGGCGGCGGCCCCTGGGAACTCACGCAGCTGCGGATCGAATCCGGCAGTGGTGCGGAGGGCGCGCGCGCCACGGTCGATCTGAAGCATCGCGACGGACGCGCAGTCGAGCAGACCTCGCGGGGCGACGGTCCCGTGGATGCCTCGTTCCTGGCCCTGACCGCAGCCACGGGCATACAGGTTACGCTACGCACCTTCGAAGTCCGCGCCGTCACCGGTGGGCAGGATGCGCAGGGCGAAGCTGTGGTTCATGTGGAGTACCAGAACCGCACCTACCGCGGCGCCAGCGCCAGCACCGACATTGTCGAGGCCGGTACCCGGGCACTGCTAGAAGTCATCAACCGCATTGAACTGACGCGCGCGGCGCCGCCGCACGCGTAGACCGACATCCAGGATCAAACATGCCGAAGACCATGTTCCAGAAGGTTTGGGAGCAGCACGAAGTGGCTCCCGAGACCCCCGACACACCAGCGGTGCTGTTCATCGACCTGCACCTCATCCATGAGGTCACCACGCCGCAGGCATTCGAGGTGCTGCGCCAGCGCGGCCTGTCGGTACGCCGCAAGGATCTCACGCTCGCGACCATGGATCACTCCACGCCGACCCGCACCGAGCAGGTATTCGGCGGTGTGCCGGTGGTCCAATCGGCGGCCGCGAAGCAGGTGGCGCAGCTGCAGAAAAATTGCGTTGCCGCCGGCATCGAACTGCTGGACATGCACAGCGACCTGCGCGGCATCGTGCACATCATCGGACCGGAGCTGGGTCTCACGCGCCCGGGTCGCACCATCGTGTGCGGGGACAGCCATACCAGCACGCACGGCGCGTTTGGGGCGCTGGCCTTCGGCATCGGCACCACCGAGGTGGGCCATGTATTCGCGACGCAATGCATCCTGCAGCGCAAGCCGAAGACCTTTGCGATCAACGTGAACCAGAAACTGCAGGCAGGCGTGACCGCCAAGGATCTGGTGCTCGCCATCATCGGCCAGATCGGTGTCGAGGGCGGTACCGGACATGTGCTTGAGTATCGCGGCGAGGGGATACGTGCCCTGAACATGGAAGAGCGCATGACGGTGTGCAACATGTCCATCGAGGCCGGGGCCCGTGCCGGCATGATCGCGCCGGATGAGACCACCTTCAGCTATCTGGCGGATCGGCCGCGCTCCCCCAGTGGCGCCGCCTGGGAGCGCGCGGTTGAACGCTGGCGCGCACTGCCGACGGATCCGGGTGCGAAGTTCGATCGCGAACACACCCTGGATGCCGCCGCGCTGGCCCCGATGATCAGCTATGGCACCCATCCGGGCATGGTCATTCCGATCAGCGGATCGGTCCCGAACCGCAAGGGCGATCCGGTTTTTGACAAGGCCCTCGCCTACATGGGATTTGAGGCCGGTCAGGCCATCCGTGACCAGCCCGTCAATGTCGTGTTCATCGGCAGCTGCACGAACGGGCGACTGAGCGACCTGCGCGGCGCGGCGCAGCTGCTGCGCGGGCACAAGATTGCCAGCAACGTGCGCATGCTGGTGGTGCCGGGCTCCCAGCAGGTGAAGGCCGCGGCCGAAGCGGAAGGGCTGGACCGGATCTTCATCGAGGCCGGCGCGGATTGGCGCGAGTCGGGTTGCTCGATGTGCATTGGCATGAACGGTGACACGGTCGCACGCGGTGAATATTCAGTAAGTACGAGCAATCGAAATTTTGAGGGCCGACAGGGTGCCGGTGCACGCACACTGCTCGCCAGTCCCCTGACCGCCGCCGCCAGCGCCATACGCGGTCGCGTCACCGACCCACGCGAGTTGCTGTAATGGACAAGATCACCACCATCCGTTCGCGCACCGTCGTGCTCCCCGCGACCAACATCGACACCGACCAGATCATCCCGGCGCGCTTCCTGACCACGACGACGCGCATCGGTCTGGGCACGCAGCTGTTTTCCGACTGGCGCTACGCACCCGACGGCAGCCCGAAGGCTGACTTCGTGCTCAATCAACCCGCCGCCGCCGGCTGCCAGGTGCTGGTGGCGGGTCGCAACTTCGGCTGCGGCTCCTCGCGCGAACACGCGCCCTGGGCCTTGCTCGATTACGGCATTCGCGCCGTCATCAGCACCGAGATCGCCGATATTTTCCGCAACAACTCGCTGATGAACGGACTGCTGCCCATCGTGGTCGATGAGAGCACCAGTCGCTGGCTCATCGAGAATCCGGGAATCGAGGTCACGATCGATCTGGCCAGCACCACTCTGCAGCTGCCCAACGGCGTCAGGATCAACTTTCCCATCGATCCGTTCGCCCGGTACTGCCTGCTCAATGGCGTCGATGAGCTGGGCTTTCTGCTGCAGCAACAGGAGCGCATCGCCGCGTACGAAGCGCGAAGCTTGAGGACAATCGAGTCATGAAGGCATCGCTAACGGTACTGGGTGGCGATGGCATCGGTCCGGAGGTTGCCGCCGAAGGGGTGCGCTGCCTCACCACGATTGCACAACGCTTCGGTCACCAGTTCACGCTCACTCCCATGCCCTTCGGCGGCGCGGCCATCGACCTGACCGGGGAGCCGCTGCCGCAGTCGACTCTGGATTCGTGTCTGGGCAGTGATGCCATCCTGCTCGGTGCCATCGGCGGACCGAAGTGGTCGGCGCCGGATGCCAAAGTGCGCCCTGAAACGGGCCTGCTCGGTCTGCGCAAGGCACTCGGCACCTTCGCGAACCTGCGACCCGTCACCATCCACCCTGCCCTGCGCCAGGCATCGACACTGCGACCGGAAGTTCTCGAAGGCGTCGACCTGATGTTCGTGCGCGAACTCACCGGCGGCATCTACTTCGGGGAGAAAACCCGCACTGCCGACAAGGCCACGGATCTTTGTACCTATACCGTAGCCGAGGTCGAGCGGGTGACGCGCGTGGCCAGCCAGCTGGCGCGCGGGCGTCGCGGCAAGGTGACCTCCATTGACAAGTCGAATGTGCTGGAGACCTCACGCCTGTGGCGCGAAGTGTGTACCCGGGTGGTGCGCACCGAATTTCCCGACATTGAGCTTGAGCACATTCTGGTTGATGCGGCGGCCATGCACCTGATCCGCCGGCCACGCGACTTTGATGTGCTGCTGACCGAAAACATGTTCGGCGATATCCTCACCGATGAGGCCTCGATGCTCGCCGGCTCGCTCGGCCTGCTGCCTTCGGCCTCGCTGGGAGACGGCAGCCGCGGCCTCTACGAGCCCATCCATGGCTCGGCGCCGGATATTGCCGGCAAGGGCATCGCAAATCCCTATGGAACCTTGATGAGCGTCGCGCTGCTGCTGCGACACTCGCTCAAACTTCACGAGGAAGCCGCGCAGGTGGAGAAGGCCGTCGCCCAGGCCATCGGCGCAGGAGTCTGCACGCCCGATATTGCCGCGCCCGGCAGCCGAGTGTTCAGCACCCGCGAGGTGGGCGAGCGGGTCGCGGCAATCCTGGCTGACGGCTAGCGCGTCGCCTGACGGGCGCGCTCCAGTCCTGCGGCGAAGTCATCGCGCAGGTCATCGTAGGCTTCGATTCCTACCGAGAGGCGCAGCAGACCGTCGGTCAGCCCCGCGCGCGCGCGCGCCTGCGGATCCATGGCGGCATGGGTCATCGTCGCAGGATGTGCGATCAGGCTCTCCACTCCCCCTAAGCTCTCGGCCAGGGAAAAATACTTCATCTGCGACACCAGGGCGCGTACGGCATCGTGCCCGCCCGCGATTTCCAATGTCACCACGGCGCCAAATCCCTGCTGCTGCCGGGCCGCGATTTCATGGCCGGGATGAGTGGGCAGACCCGGATAGAAGACCCGCTTCACGCCCGGCTGAGACTGCAGCCACTGCGCCAGCCGGCCGGCATTGCGCCCATGATGTTCCAGGCGCGCGCTCAGCGTGCGCAGACCCCGCAAGGTCAGGTAGCTGTCGAAGGCCGCACCGGTCAGCCCCATGCAATTCGCCCACCAGCCCACCTTCTCATGCAGTTCGGCCGTTGCGGCAATCACCGCCCCGCCAACCACATCACTGTGACCGTTCAGGTACTTGGTCGTGGAGTGCACGACCAGGTCCGCACCCAGGGCCAGCGGCTTCTGCCACAGCGGCGACAGGAAGGTGTTGTCGACCGCGACCAATGCCCCGGCCGCGTGGCCCAGTTCGGCAACCTGAGCAATATCGGTGATGCGCAGCAGTGGATTGCTGGGCGTCTCAATCCACAGCAGCGCGGCGGGCCGCGATAAGGCTGCGCGTACGGCCGCCGCGTCACCGAAGTCGACGAAGTCGCATTTGAGTTCGCCGCGCCGCTGCCACGCCTCAAACAGCCGATAGGTGCCGGCGTAGCAGTCATGCGGGGCGATGATGCGCGCCCCGACGGGCAGCAGGTGCCCGACGAGCGTGATGGCGGCCATGCCGGTCGCGACGATGGTGGCGCCCACGCCGCCTTCCAGATCGGCCAAGGCCTTGCCCAACAGGTCACGGGTCGGATTGCCGCTGCGCGAATAGTCGTAGGGACGCTTCTCACCGAAGGCGCGAAATGCGTAGGTCGTGGACAGATGAATCGGCGGCACCACCGCACCGGTGCCCTCATCGCTGCCCAGACCGGCACGTACCGCCTGGGTCACCGGATCCGGTTGCAGGCTCATCCTGCACCGCCCAGCACATTCACAAAAATGCTTCGCAACTGATCTGTTTCCTTCAAAAAAGCATCATGTCCGAACACGGACGAAATCTCATGCAACCGGCCCTGCTGCAAACGCGCGACCATGGCGCGAATGTCCGCCAGCGGCACCAGCCGATCCTCGCGTATGCCCACCACGGTGGTCGGTACGAAAATGCGCGCGACATCCACGCGATGCAGATCGATCGACTCCGACAGGCACAGGAATGACTCCGGGCAGTGCTGGGCGGCATAGTCGCGGCCCCGTGCGGCCAGGTACTGCTCCACCGGGAACTCGAAGCGACCGGCGACGAACTGCGCCGGTCCATCGAAGCGCGCCGCGAACTCCTCCGCCGAGCGATAGGTCGTCATGGCCAGCGACCGCGCCAGTTCCATGCCCAGCGCCGGTCGACCGCTCTCGATTCCGAAGCGGACCATGCGCCGCTGCGTACTGCGCCAGGCACTGGACATCGGGTGAGCACGATCAGTGGCACCGATGACCAGGAGCCTCGCCACCCGGTCCGGGTAGCGCTCGGCGAATGCGAGGCCCACCATGCCGCCGTAGGAGCCGCCGGCAATCGCACGCAGGGCATCGATTCCCAACGCATCCAGGAGTTGCTCGAGCACGTGCGCCTGATCGTAGGTCGAAATGCTGGGAAAATCGGTCGCCCCGGCCACCGGACCGGTGGTCTCGCCACTGCCGCCAAGAAAGTCGTAGCTCAGGATCCGCCAGCGGTCACTGTCCAGGGGCTTGTCCGGGCCTGCGATGTCGGACCACCAGCCCGCGCGCGGATCGGCGGTCAGACAAACCCGTCGGTGAGCCGAAATGCCGCCCAGCGCGCAAACGACCGGCGCACCTTCCGGGCCGGTCATGCGCCAGGCGACGCGAATGTCGGCGAGCTCGCCGTGATGATGCAGCGGACGGCTGCCGGCCAGCTCCAGGATGCCCTCGCGAATCACGGGCGATGCCACGGGAGCCGGCGCGTGCAGGGCCGTCACACGCGCGCTACGCGCAGGCGTAGTCAGAATCTCAATTTTGGCAGTCATTTTGGACGCTCCGCCGACCAGGGCTCGAAATACAACCGATGCCCCTGCGGAACACCCGCGCCGAGCGGCGGGTTCAATCGGGTCCATCCCTCACCGCGTAGAACACGGCCCGGGCCACTCCGATCGCTCATCTACCGCCCCGCTTTTTAAGTGCGGGCCGCAGGAGTTGGCACCTTTCCGGGCTGGTTAGGCTCGGCGGTTGCCCCGGCGTCGAAGGGCCTTTTCCCTCAGCCGGTCTCGATGAGCAGGTGGAAGTCTAGGCGGGGTGCCGCAGCAGCGTCAAGGCCATAGGCGCCCGGATGCCCGCCGGGCACCCTCGGCCAGCGCGGCGAGTTTGGCGTAGGAAATCTGTGCGTCCATCTTGCCGATACCGGCGAAGGTGCCGAAACCACAGTCCGTGCCGGCCAGCACCCGCTCCTTGCCGACGATGTCCGCGAACACGCAGATGCGCTGGGCGATGAGTTCTGGATGCTCGACATAATTCGAGGTACTGGTCAGCAGACCCGGCACCAGCACTTTCTCATCAGGGATGTGCGCGCGGCTCCAGGCGAGCCATTCATGCGCGTGCCGGGGATTCGCCGCCTCAAAGAGTATGGCCGAAGGTTTCGCCTTGAGCAGGATCGGCAATATCTTCTCGACGTCTATGTCGTGGTCGTGGGGACCCTCATAGTTGCCCCAGCACACATGCATGCGCAGCTGATCGGCCGGAATATTGCGTAACGCTTCATTCAGCGCCTCGACATGGAAATTCGCGCGGCGCAGGAACTGCTCCTCGGACAGGTCCTGGAAGCCGGTGTGATGCGCCATCGCCAGGTCCGGACAGTCGATCTGCAGCACGATGCCGGCCGCCGCGATCGCCTCGTACTCCTCGCGCATGGCCGCGGCGATGGCCTCCACGTAGGCCTCATGCGTCGGGTAGTACTCGTTGGGCTGGAATGCCGCCACGACTCCCGGGGACGCTGCGTTCATGAACACATCCTCAGGAGCATGACGCTCCCGGGCGGCGCGCAGGTTCGCGATATCCTTGCGCATGGATTCGCGCTCGACCATCGCGATCGGCCCTACGCAGGCCTGGCGCCTGAAGGCCTGCTTGCCGGCGAAGACCGCCATGCGCGCCCGGAATTCCGGGTAGGGCTGCAGATCCAGTGCCACCTGACGCGGCCGGTCGCCGCCAAAGCCTGACAAACGGTCCTTGATGTAGGTCGCATAACTGATCTTCGCGACCTCCCCGTCGCTGACGATATCGACGCCGGCCTGCAGCTGCCGTGCAACCACCGCATCCACCGCGCCGCTCATCACCGCATCGAAGGCCGCCGCGTCGTAGCCGCTCTGGTCCTCCCTGGCCATGAGCATATCGACGACCGCCTGGGTCCTGGGCAGGCTGCCGACGTGGGTGGTGAGAATCCGTTCGCTGCTTAGTCGCATGCGGCCGATTATACACTTTCGTCCCGTCGGGGCCTGTGTTAATGTATTAGCGTACTGTTACGTTGGTACGAGACTGGCTGCCCATGAAAAACCACCGCAATGTGTCCTCCAGCCAGGAAGCCCTGGCCGAGCGCAACCTGTTCGCCGCCGTCGCCTCGCTGCGCAGCGCCGATGAGTGCCGGGCGTTCTTCCGCGATCTGTGCACTCCGGCGGAGCTGCAGGCCATGGCCGATCGCTGGGCGGTCGTGGATTGGCTGATGCGTGAGGTCCCCTATCGTGAAATCAATCGCCTGACCGGCGTCAGCGTCACCACCATCAGCCGCGTCGCACGTTGCCTGGCCGACGGTGATGGCGGCTATTCGCTGGTGCTGCGTCGGACCAAGGGCGGCCGTCGCAGTGATTCCGCCCGCCGCGTGGAGGCAGCCCGTCATGGATAAAGACACCCGACTGCGGCTGGCCGTCCAGAAATCCGGACGCCTGACCGATCCTTCCCTGGACCTGCTCAGCCGCTGCGGGCTGAAACTCTCACGCGGCAAGGACCAGCTGATGGGATTCGGGGAGAACATGCCGCTGGATGTGCTGTTCGTGCGCGACGATGACATCCCGGACCTGGTTCAGGAGGATGTGTGCGATCTGGGACTGGTCGGCCTCAACGTGCTGGAGGAATGCCGCCTGGAGCTGGCCTCACGTGGCAAGCCGGCGCTGTTCCAGACCCTGCGCAACCTGGATTTCGGGCGCTGCCGTCTGTCACTGGCGGTGCCGGACGGGGTGCAGTTCACGGGCCCGGCATGGTTGCAGGGCAAGCGCATCGCCACCACCTATCCGTACATGCTCGGCCGATTTCTCAAACAGCATGACATCACCGCGCAGATCGTGGTGCTCTCCGGCGCCGTGGAGATTGCGCCGCGCCTGGGGCGCGCCGATGCGGTGTGCGATCTGGTTTCGACCGGCTCGACGCTGCAGGCCAATCACCTGCGCGAAGTATTCACCGTGCTGGAAAGCCACGCCGTGCTGATCCGCACGCCCCTGCCGCTCACGCCGGCCAAGGATGAATGGGCCGAACGGCTGCTGATGCGCATCGATGGCGTGCAGCAGGTAAAGGAGAGCAAGTACATCATGCTGCACGCGCCGCGCTCGGCGCTGCCGGAAATCCGCCGCCTGCTGCCCGGCAGCGAGTCCCCGACCATCATTCCGCTCGAGGGCCACGCCGATCGGGTGGCCGTGCACGCCGTGTGCCGCGAGAACGTGTTCTGGGAAACCCTCGAAAGCCTCAAGAAGGCCGGAGCGAGCGCGATGCTGGTGCTACCGGTCGAGAAAATGCTGGTCTGACCATGCGCATTCTGAAATGGCAGGAACTTGATGCGGCACAGCGCCGCGCGGCGCTGGCCCGCCCGGCGTTTGCCGCCCGCGCCGATATCGCCGCTGACGTCTCACGCCTCATCGGCCAGGTGCGTGCCGGCGGTGATGCGGCGCTGCTCGCACTCACCGAGCGCTTCGATGGCGTGCGTCCGGATCATCTCGCCGTCGGCGCCGCGGAATTCGCCGCGGCCCGCGCACAGCTGACATCCGTGCAGATCGGCGCCCTGGAGCGCGCGATCGACAATGTGGAAAAATTCCATGCGGCCCAGCGCCTGCAGCCCCTGTCGCTGCAGACCAGTCCCGGGGTGCGCTGCGAGCGGGTGGTACGGGCGATCAATGCCGTCGGCCTGTACGTGCCGGCAGGTTCCGCACCCCTGCCCTCCGCCGTGATCATGCTGGCCGTGCCCGCGCGCCTGGCCGGCTGTGCGCAGCGCGTGCTGTGCACGCCACCGGCCCGGGACGGCGGCGCAAATCCCGCGGTGCTGGTCGCCGCCCAGCTGTGTGGCATCGACACCGTGTTCAAGGTGGGCGGCGCCCAGGCGATCGCCGCCATGGCCTATGGAACCACCGCCATCCCGAAAGTCGACAAGATCTTCGGGCCCGGCAATGCCTGGGTGACTGCGGCCAAGCAGCAGGTCGCGGCCGATCCCGAGGGTGCGGCCGTGGACATGCCGGCGGGCCCCTCGGAGGTCCTGGTCATCGCCGATGAGACCGCACGGCCCGCGTTCGTGGCCGCGGATCTGCTGGCCCAGGCCGAGCATGATCCGCAGTCCCAGGCCATTCTGCTCACGACCTCAGAAGCCGTCGCCACCGCGGTGGTGGCCGAGGTGGAACAGCAGATGGCGCAGCTGTCGCGGCATGCAATTCTGGTGGAGTCCATTGCCGCCAGCCGCTGCATCGTCGTACCGGATCTTGCGACCGCCATCCAGGTCAGCAACGACTATGCCCCGGAACACCTGCTGCTGCAGATCCGTCAACCGCGCGAGTCCTTGAGCCAGATTCACAACGCCGGATCGGTATTTCTCGGCGATTGGTCCCCCGAACCGATGGGCGATTACTGCTCCGGAACCAATCACGTGCTGCCGACCTATGGCTATGCGCGCGCCTACAGCGGCCTGTCGCTGTTCGACTTCAGCAAGCGCATCACCGTGCAGGAGCTCACGCCTGATGGTCTGCGCGACTTAGGTCCCGTGGCGGCAACGCTCGCTCATCTGGAAGGACTGGACGCGCATGCCGCGGCGGTCGAGTGCCGACTGGCCGTATTGGAGAAGCGCCCGTGAGCGCGCCCTCGCCCACGGTCATTGCCCGTCCGGACATCATCGGGCTGGATCCGTACGAACACGCTCGCTGGGATCCGACGCTGGAACGCCTGCACGCGAATGAGCTGCCCTGGCGCAGCAGTGGCGATGCCAGTGTGGCCGGCCTGAACCGCTATCCGGAACCGCAGCCGCGCGAACTGGTCGAGCAACTCGCAGGCCTGTACGAGCAGCCCGTAGCGAATGTACTCGTGACCCGGGGCAGCGATGAAGCCATCGACCTGCTGACGCGCGCCTTCTGTCGGGCCGGCACCGACCAGGTGCTGGTGTGCCCGCCGACTTTCGGCATGTATGCCGTGGCTGCCCGCATTCAAGGCGCCGGCGTGCTGCGCGTGCCGTTGAATCTGGCCCAGGGTTTTGCCTACGATCCGGCCGCGGTGCTGGCCGCGTGTACTGCGACCGTGAAGCTGGTGTACGTGTGTTCACCGAACAATCCCACCGGCAATCTCATTGCCGAAGCGACCATCCTGCACCTGGCCGAGCAGCTCGCCGGACGTGCGTTGCTGGTCGTCGACGAGGCATACATTGAATTCGCCGGTGTTGCCAGCTGCGCTCGGCGCCTGCCCACCCATCCGTGGCTGGTGGTCTTGCGCACCCTCTCCAAGGCCTACGGTCTGGCGGGCGCACGCTGCGGAGTCGTGCTGGCACACGCCGACATCATCGCCCTGCTGCGCCGGATCATCGAGCCCTACAATCTGACCCAGCTGAGCGTCGAAGCGGTGCTGCGGGCGCTGCAGCCGGTGGCGCGTGCCGTCACCCGCGAATGCGTGGCATTGATCCAGAGCGAACGCAGGCAGCTGGCGGCCGCATTGAGCGGCAGTCCCGCCGTGGTGCGGGTGTGGCCCAGTGCCGCCAACTTCTTGCTGGTCGAGTTCAAGGATCCGCAGCTGGCCTTCGATCGGGCCTGCGCGGCGGGTCTGCTGGTACGTGATGTGCGCCGCCAGCCGGGCCTTGATCGGGCCCTGCGGCTCACGGTCGGAACTCCGGAGCAGAACCAACGTCTGCTCGCGGCCCTATGTGCGGAGGCGACCTAAGTGAACTCACCTACTGCAATGCTCTTTATCGATCATGACGGCACCCTGGTCGAGGAACCTGCCGACCAACAAGTCGACAGCCTGGAGAAAATCCGCTTCATGCCTGGGGTATTCGCAGCGCTCAACGAGCTGTCGGCGGCGGGATATCGGCTGGTCATCGTCTCCAATCAGGATGGCCTGGGCACGCCCTCTCACCCGAGTGCCCGTTTCGAGCAGGCGCACCAGTTCATTCTCGATGCGTTTCGCTCCCAGGGCGTGGTGTTCGAGAAAGTGTTCATCTGTCCGCACCTGCCCGCGGCCGAATGTGATTGCCGCAAGCCGCGTGTCGGTCTGCTGCGCGAGTTCCTGCGCGAGGGCCAGGTGGATCTGGGGGCGAGCGCCGTCATTGGTGATCGGGACACGGACCTGGAGCTGGCGCGCAATATCGGCACCCGGGGGCTTACGGTTCGCCTCGGTGGCAGCGCCGCTGAAACCTGGCCGGCTGTCGTGCATGAACTTCTGGCGCGACGCGCCAGCGTCGAACGCGTCACCCGGGAAACGCGCATTTCGGTCGCCGTGGATCTGGATGCGACCGCCCCGGTGAGCATCAGCACCGGCATCGGATTCTTTGATCACATGCTCGAACAGCTCGCCAAGCATGGCGGCTTTGCCATGTCGCTGACCTGCCAGGGCGATCTTGGAGTCGATGAGCACCACACCGTGGAGGATTGCGCATTAGCCGTGGGTGAAGCCCTGCGCAAAGCGCTGGGCCGCAAGCTCGGTATCAACCGCTACGGCTTTCTGCTGCCCATGGATGAGGCACGCACCCAGGTCGCCATCGATCTTTCCGGGCGCGCCTTTGCGGTATTCGAAGGCCGCTTCGGGCGAGAGGAAGTCGGCGGCCTCGCCACGGAGCTGGTGCCTCATTTCTTCCGCTCCCTGGCTGACAGCCTGGGCGCCGCGATTCATATCAGCGTCACCGGTGACAACTCGCATCATATGATCGAAGCGTGTTTCAAGGGCACCGGCCGCGCATTGCGCCAGGCTTTGCGCCGTGAAGGGCGTGAGCTGCCCAGCACCAAAGGCGTGTTGTGACGATCGATGTCGCAATCATCGACAGCGGCGGCGCAAATCTCGCCTCGTTGCAGTTCGCCCTGGAGCGGCTGGGGGCGCAGGCCGTCGTCACCAGTGATCTGGAAGTGATCCGTGCCGCACCGCGCGTGCTGCTGCCCGGCGTGGGCTCGGCACTCGCCGCCATGCAGCGCCTCAACGCCAGCGGCGTCGCGGCGCAGCTGCCGCAACTTACGCAGCCGGTGCTGGGCATTTGCTTAGGCATGCAGCTGCTGTTCGCGAAGTCGGAGGAAGGTCCTGCGCAGTGTCTGTGTGTCCTGCCGCAAACGGTGCGCAAACTTGCGCCCGCGCCCGGCCGACCGGTGCCGCATATGGGCTGGAACCGTCTGCACATCGTGCGGCACGATCCCCTGCTGGAAGGCGTCGCCGAGGGCGAATACCTGTACTTCGTGCACAGCTACGCCGCGCCGCTGTCGCAGACCACCCTGGCGAGTGCCGACTACGGCGTGCCGATCGCCGCGGTCGTGCGCAAGGACAACTTCTGGGGCACCCAGTTTCATCCCGAGCGCTCGACCAAGGTCGGCGCGCGGATTCTGGCCAACTTCCTGAGGCTCACCTGAAGTGTTGTTGATCCCTGCCATCGATCTGCGCAACGGCCGCTGCGTGCGCCTGCTCAAGGGCGATTTTGCCGCCGAAACGCGCTACGAATATGAGCCGCACGAACTGCTGCAGCGCTATCGGGACATCGGTGCGACCTGGCTGCACGTCGTGGACCTGGACGGTGCGCGCGAGGGCACGCTGGCCAATCGCAGCATTATCGTCAGGCTCGCCTCACAGTCGGCGGTGAAGATTCAGGTCGGCGGTGGCGTGCGTTCCGCCACGGTCATCGATGACCTGCTGCGCAATGGCGTCGCGCGCGTCGTCATCGGCAGCCTTGCGGTCGAGAAGCCGCAGGAAGTGATCGGATGGCTGAACCAGTTCGGGCCGGCGCGCGTATGTCTCGCCTTCGACATCCGCAACGATGCCGGCGGGGAACCGCGGGTGCGCACGCGCGGCTGGACCCAGGGCGGTCAGTTGAGCCTGTGGCAGGCACTGGAACCATTCGTTCCGCACGGACTACAGCATGTACTGTGCACCGACATTGATCGGGACGGCGCCCTGACCGGCCCGAGTCTTGCGCTGTATCGCGAAGGTCTGCGGCGCTATCCGGATATTTCCTGGCAAGCCTCCGGTGGAGTACGCGATGCCGCCGACCTGGCGGCGCTCGCGCAACTGGGCATGACGGCAGCCGTCAGCGGCAAGGCCCTGCTCGAAGAGCGCATGACCCCAGAGGAGCTGCGACCATTCTTGCCAAACGCATAATTCCCTGTCTGGACGTGCGCGACGGCCAGGTCGTCAAAGGGGTGCGCTTCCGTGACCACAAGGTCGTGGGTGACATTCTCGAACTGGCGGCCCGCTATCGGGATGAAGGCGCCGATGAGCTGGTGTTCTATGACATCACCGCGAGTCCCGAAGGCCGTTCGGTGGACCGCGGCTGGGTCAACAAGGTCGCACGAGTGCTCGACATTCCGTTCTGCGTCGCCGGGGGCATCAGTTCGATAGCCGATGCCGAAGCGGTGCTCAATGCGGGGGCCGAAAAAGTCTCGGTCAACTCCCCCGCTTTGGCCAATCCGCAGCTCATCAATGAGCTCAGTGGACGCTTCGGCTCCCAGTGTGTGGTGGTCGGCATCGACAGCCAGACCCTACCTGAGGGCTTCAGTGTCTACCAGTTCACGGGTGATCCGAACCGCTCGCGCGACTCCGGTCGGGACACGCTGGCGTGGGTGCGCGAAGTGCAGGATCGTGGCGCCGGAGAGATCGTACTCAACTGCATGGCCAGTGATGGGGTACGCCGCGGTTACGACATCGCCCAACTGCGTGCGGTCCGCAAGATCTGCAGTGTCCCCCTGATTGCATCCGGTGGCGCGGGCCAGCCTGATCATTTCCGCGACGCTTTCGAACAGGCCGGCGTGGATGCGGCACTGGCTGCCAGCGTGTTCCATTCCGGGGCCATCGCCATTCGCGATCTGAAGGTGGGCCTCCTGGCCGCCGGCATCGAGGTGCGTCCATGGCCGTAACGTCCGACCCCACTGATCTGTCCCGGCTTAATTTCGCCAAAGGCGCGGGCCTGCTGCCTGCGATCATCCAGGATGCCGACACCGGCGCAGTGCTGATGCTGGGTTACATGAATGCCGAAGCGCTCGCGGCGACTCAGGCGCGCGGCCGAGTGGTGTTCTTCAGCCGCAGTCGCCAAAAATTGTGGGAAAAGGGCGAGACTTCCGGAAACACTCTTGAGGTCGAGGCTATTCGCATCGACTGCGACGCCGATACGCTGCTGATCACGGCACGTCCCCACGGGCCCACCTGCCACGAGGGTACGATCACCTGCTTCGGGGATGCCGCACTCACCGGTGCGACGCGCCTGGGCTTCCTGGCCCAGCTGACCGGCATCATCGAGCAGCGCGGCCACGAATCCGCGGATCGCAGTTACACCGCCAAGCTGTTTGCCGCGGGCCTGGCGCGCATGGCGCAGAAGGTCGGCGAGGAAGGCGTCGAAGTGGCGTTGGCCGCGGTCGCCCAGGCCGATGACAAGCTCATATCCGAATCAGCCGATCTGCTGTTTCACCTGATGGTGCTGCTGAAGGCGAAGGATCTGCAGCTCGATGATGTGGTCAGGGAGCTGGCGGCGCGGCATGTGTCACGCGCAGGTCCGAAGTAATCTGGCCGTAGCCGGCAATTTCCTCTTCGTGCGCCGTATCGCGCCACGGCTCGCGCAGGGCTTCCTCGTACCAGGTGCGCAGGCTCGCGATGTTCAACATGCGCGTCGCGTACGCCATCGATGCCGGATCGAGGTTCAGGCCGTAGGTCTGCAGGCGAAACACCACCGGCGCGAAAAACGCATCGACGGCCGTAAACGCAGATCCAGCCAGGAACGGGCCGCCGAAGTGATCCAGGCCGTCATTCCATAGGGCGCTGATCCGCGCCAGGTCTGCGGTCAGCGCCGCGCTCACCGAGTGCAAACGCACCCGTATCCCGCAGCTCATCGAACAGCGATTGCGCAGTTCCCCGAAGCCGGCATGCATTTCCGCGCTCGCGCTGCGCGCCCAGGCGCGCGCAGCGGCCGCCTCCGGCCACACGCCGGCGTGCCGCTCGGCCAGGTACTCGACGATCGCCAGCGACTCCCACACCGTGATGTCGCCATTGACCAGGCAAGGCACCTTGCCGTTCGGCGCGATCCGCCGGTAGGCCTCCCACTGCGCGGTGTGGTGAAACGGAATCAGGCTTTCGGTGAATGGAATCTTCACTTCGCGCAGCAACGCCCAGGGCCGCAGCGACCAGGAGGAGTAGTTCTTGTTGGCGATGTGCAGCGTGTACATGGGTGAGGAGTTCATTGCGGACTCAATTCATCGGCACGATGCTGTGCTTCGGCCGCTTCACCATTGCGGTTGCGCGCCTTCAGGGATTCGGCGATCAGATGCCAGGAGGCGGCCTGGGCGTGCGGATCGCCGGTCGAGAGCTGCAAGGCCTTGTGTCCGATGCCGGCGGCTTGATCGAAGTGGCCGGCCGACTCATGGATGTCGCCAAGCTCGATCCATAGCAGCGGGTTGTCCGGCTCGATGCGTAATGCCCGCTCGATGCTGCTAATCGCCAATTGTGGATCCCCCGCAGCGGCTTGCCGATGCGCCTGCGCCACGAGCGCCGTGGCCGCAGCACCCAGATGAAACTGGCGGGTCGTGGCCGGGGGAGCCGTCACCGGCGGCGGCGCAGGGGCCGGTGCGGGAACCGCGCCGGCGGGCGCGCCGGCACCGGGGCTGGTCACGGAGCCGGAGGTCGAGCCCGGTGCCGGGTGCACCTGTCCTTCGGGGGTCTCCACGGGCGTGCGAAAGACCACGCAGCCGCTCAGCTGGCACCCGAGAACCACGAGCAGCAACAATCGCCTCATGATCGCGAACCACCTCAATGGTGCGTAATGCCCTGCAACCACTTCCCGGCACGATCCAGCAGAGTCGGTTCGGGCCTGGCGCCGGCCGCCGGCGCACCGAACAACGTGCAGCCCGGTGGCGCAACGGGCGGCGTGAAGCTCAACGGCACATAGACCGTCACGGGCTCCGATGCGCAGCTGGGCGATGGCTGATATCCCGTCTTAAAGTCTATGGTAACCGGGTGCAGAGTATCGGGCATGACACTCGATACGGATGTAGGACCAATTGCCGTCAGCAGCCGATCCCACACCCCCAGCGCGCCCGCCGAACCGGTCAGGCCCGTGACCCGATCATCATCGTAGCCGACCCACACCACTGCGACCGCATTGCCCGCGAAGCCGGCAAACCAGCTGTCGCGCAGATCCGATGAGGTACCGGACTTGCCGGCGACCACGACTCCCGTCGGCAGGATCGACTCGGCGGCGACACCGGTGCCGCGCTGCATCACCTGTTCCATCATCATCTGGACGGCGAACACGGCGTCTGGCTGGGCGACGGGCGCCACGTCGAGATTGAAGGCCTTGAGTGCCTTGCCGTCGGCGCCGAGCACGGCGCGCACCGCACGCAGATTGGTCTTGAATCCACCATTGGCCAGTCCGGTATACAACTGCGCGACATCCAGGGGAGTGAGTTCGAAGGTCCCCAGCAGCAAAGAGGGAATACGCGGCGGGTCCTCCTCGATGCCAAAGCGCTGCAATGAATGACGCACGGTATCCAGGCCGATATCCATTCCGAGGTTGACGGTGGCGAGATTGAGCGACCTCGCCAGGCCTTTGACCATCGGGATCGGACCGTTGATGTCATGCTCGAAATTCTCCGGCGTCCAGTCCGGCGCCCCCGGAATCTTTATATGCACCGGTAGGTCCTGGATGATGCTGGCGGGGTTGTAGCGACCGGTCTCGATCGCGGCCAGGTACACGAAGGGCTTGACCAATGATCCGATCGGCCGGCGCGCATCCAGCGCGCGATTGAATCCGTCAAAGCCCGCCTCGCGACCCCCGACCACCGCGGTCACATCTCCGCTTTGCGGCGCCGTCACGACCACGGAGCCCTCCAGAGCATCCCCCTTGGTCTTGTGCAACCTGTCCAGGCGGTTCAGTTCGCGATCCAGAATCTTCTCTGCCAGTTCCTGGATGCGAGGGTCCAGGTTGGTGAACACCGTCAGCCCCGCCTCGGTGAGATCCTGTTCACGGTAGTCACGCCTCAGAGTGCGGCGGACCAGGTCCAGATACGCCGGGTAATACCCACCCGAACCGCGCCCCATGACGCCCAGCGGTCGTGACTGCGCGGACTGCGCATCGGCGTTCGCAATGATCTTCTGTTCCGCCATCAGGCCCAGCACCACGTTGCGGCGCTTCAGGGCCCGATCAGGGTGACGGCGCGGATCGTAGTAGGAAGGACCGCGCGCCACGGCCACGAGGGTCGCGATCTGCGCCAGATCCAGTTCGACCAGCGGCTTGCCGAAGTAGAACTGGCTGGCGAGCCCGAAACCACGGATGGCGCGGTCGCCATCCTGGCCGAGCTGAATCTCATTGATGTAAGCGGTCATGATGTCGGTCTTACTGAAATGCATCTCCAGCAGGACGGCCATGATGGCCTCGCGGATCTTGCGGCCCGCCGTGCGACGCGAATCCAGGAAGTAGTTCTTGACCAGCTGCTGGGTGAGCGTGCTGCCACCTTGCTCGAATTGCCGGGAGCGGGCGTCCACCCAGATCGCGCGCAGCACGCCCATCGGGTCGATACCGACATGGGTATCGAAATTGCGGTCTTCCACGGCCTTCAGCGCCGCCGGCAGCATCGGTGGCACCTGCTCGGGGGTGACGACGATGCGATCCTCGCCATGGATCGGAAAGATGCTGCCGATGAGCAGCGGCTCGAAGCGCGCGATGGCCACTTCCTTGCCCGTCAGGTCGGTCAGTCCGACAATGCCGCCACCGTTGGAGGCGACGTTCAGCACCGTCGCGGGGCGCAGTTCATCGGCGAAGCGCGCCGCACGCAGATCGATCTGGAAGCGATCGCCCTGCCTCGAGTAGCTGCCCGGCTTGTCCGCATGGTCTGCGCGCCGGTACTGCAGACGCTGCAACTCATGTTCGAGGTCCGGAGCCGACAGGTCCTCGCCTGCGTACAGCTCCAGCGGCGCCGCGTACACCTGCGCGGGCAGCGTCCAGCGCCGTCCCTCGAACTGCGTGGTGACGATGCGGTCCAGGCGCGCCACATACACTGCGAGTGCAATGCCACCCAGCAGCACGATCGCCAGCAAGTAGCGCCAGATCTTCAGATACAAAGCTCCTCGGCCGGTTCGCGCAGCGTATAGCGCGAGCTCATGGCGTGGCCATAGGCGCCGGCGTTCGCCACCAGCATTACATCACCGGCGAGGCTCGGTGGCAGCATGCGATCGTGTCCGAGGATATCGCCGCTTTCGCAGATCGGCCCCACGACCGTGGCCTGAACGGTGGCCGGATCATCCACCCGCGTCAGGTTCACGATTTCGTGGTAAGCGCCATACAGCGCCGGCCTGATCAGCGAGTTCATGCCGGTGGCCACGCCGACGTACATCGTGTCGCCCTTGGACTTCAGCTGCGTCACCCGGGCCAGCAGTACCCCGGCCTGGGCCACCAGATAGCGTCCCGGCTCCAACCAGAATGACAGGTGGGGATGCACTCTCTTCACGCGCTCCAGCGCGGCATCAAGTTTTGCCAGGTCGAATTCGGCCTGACCGGCGCGCTCCGGAACTCCCAGTCCCCCGCCCACATCCACGACCTTCACCTCCGGGAAGCGCTGCGCCAGTTCGGTGAGCAGCTCCGCGGTCTGTTCCCAATTGGTGACCTCGAGAATGCCACTGCCGCTGTGGGAGTGCAGGCCCACGACGCGCGCGCCCGCGGCCCGGACGGATTCGGCCAGCTCATCCAACTGCGCGACCGGGACTCCGAACTTGGAATGCTCCCCGCCGGTACGCACATGCCGATGGTGTCCGCGGCCTACCCCACCGTCGATGCGCACGAAGATATCCTTGCCGGCGAACACCTTGGGCCAATTCTGGATCGCGAACAGACTGTCGAGCGTCACCAGCACGCCCTGCTCGAACGCCCAGATGTACTCCTCACGAGCGATGAAGTTCGGGGTGTAGAGGATGCGGCCGCGGTCAATCTGCGCTACCGCGGCGAGCAGATGTTCGACTTCGCCTCGCGAGACGCAGTCGAAGTCCAAACCCTGTGCGTGGAACAGCTGCAGCACTTCAGGGTGCGGGTTGGCCTTCATCGCATACAGCACGCGCGCTGCGGACTTCACGCCCTTCAGCGCGCGGGCGGTATTGCGCAACGTGGCGCGATCATAGACGTAGGCGCAATCGCGACCGTCCATCAGCTGCAGCAGTTCCTGGCGACGCAGCTTCCACCAGGGCGGCTTCTCGGCCGGTCCTGAGCCCTTCGGCGGGGTGAACAATTGATCCCAGGTCGGTCCCAACGCGCGGTCGGCGCGCGAGCGCGGGATCAGCAGTTCGTGCAGCTGATCGACCAGCCGATCGCCCTGGCTCTCGTCCACGACGAAGGTGAAGTTCAGATCGTTGGCGGCCTGGCTCACCAGATAGACCTGCTGCTCGGCGAACAGCTCGAACGCCTCGCCCAGCTGGTGCAGGATGCCGCGGATATTGCGGCCGACGAGACTGACCGAAGCGCACGGTCCGATCGCGCGGGCGCGGCACAGGCCCGACAGCGCGGTGATCAGGGCATCGAGCTGCGCGCTGTCCAGGGTGTTGGCTGCCGGATCCAACGAGACCGTGACATTGGTTTCCGAAGTGGAAACCAGGTCCACGGACATGCCGTGGTCCTTGAAGATCTGGAAGGCATCGGCGAGGAAGCCGACCTGGTGCCACATGCCCGGGCTGTCGAGTGCAATCAGGGTGATGCCCTTCTTGATGCACACGGCCTTGACCTGCGCGCCGCTGTCGCCGGCGTCGGCACTGAGCACCGTGCCCGGTAGATCAGGCACCTGCGTTGCGAGCACATGCAGGGGGATCTGGTACTGGCGCGCCGGCAGGATGCAGCGCGGATGCAGCACCTTCGCGCCGCTGCTGGCGATTTCCTGGGCCTCATCGTAATGCAGTGAGCGCAGCTGACGCGCACTGGGTGTGGAGCGCGGATTGGCGCTGAACATGCCCGGCACGTCAGTCCAGATCTCCAGCCGCTCGGCGCTCAACTTGGCGGCGAGGTATGCCGCCGAGGTGTCCGAACCGCCGCGCCCGAGCAGCACCGTGTTGCCCTCCGCATCACTGGCAACGAACCCCTGGGTGATCACGACCTTGCCCAGACCGTCCAGCTGTTCGCGGAATGACTCATCGGGTGTGAAGATGCAGGTGGCATTGAGCACGGAGGCCTTCGCGGAGCCGCCGCGCCGTTCGTCGGCCTTCAGTACGGTACGCGCGTCCAGCCAGTGTGCATCCAGGCCCTGCGCCTTGAGGAACTGTGCGCCAAGCTCGGTGGACATCAACTCGCCGGCGGCCATCACGCGCGCACGGGTCTTGTCACTGAGCTCGCCGACCAGGGCCACGCCGGCGCTGATATGACCGAGCTCCTGGAACTGGCGCTCCAGCTGTGCGCTGACCGGAATCGCAAGTTCGGCCGCCAGACGCCGATGACGCTCCTCGATGGCGGCGAGGACTTCCGCATGCGAACCATGCAGCGCCGACTCGATCAGCTTTTCAAGTTTGTCGGTGGTGCCGGTGACCGCCGAATGCACGATCAGCACCCGCGCTCCGGTGTCCAGGCGAGTGCGCGTGATCTGCGCGATGTTGCGCCAGTTGGCCAGCGAGGAAACGCTGGTGCCACCGAACTTCAGAACGACCCATTGCGGAAAATTGCGCGCCACGATGCGATGCCCTCGCTATGGGCTGTACTGGTGTGGAACTGCTTTTACGGCAAGACGGAAAGGTCCGGGGGCCGCTCCCGGCGGCACGCGCTATCCCTCATCATCGAAGATGTCGCGCAGATCCTTTTCGAGCTTGCGATCCGCGAGCACCTCTTCGAGCTTGCTCCACGCGGCCTTGCCGCGCTTGCCCTGGGTGCGTACGCGTTTGTCCACGCGGTCCAGAATACGGTCGTAATCGGTACCGTCTTCGGGTGCGTTATTGAGGAATTCGTCGTCTAGATCGAAGTTTTCGTTATCTCGCTCTGACATCGCTGAAGGTTAGAATTTTCACGTAAAAACAACGACTTATACCCAAAAGGTTAACCCTGCGGGTGCGCGAATTATAACGGATCCGCGCAGCCTTTCAACTGTTTGCGGCAAATTTTGTCGCTGGCCTGCCAGCTGGAGCGCGGAGCGTCAAGTCCAAGGGTGGCCGAAGGCGGCGAGGCAGGGACCATCATCAAGGCAACATCGATCTTTTTGTGCCCCTGATCAGCGCTTTTAGCCTCGTGTTGGCGCCTATTGAGTGACCCAGCGACTGCTTTCAGTAGCCGGTGGAACCACCTGAGTGGTGGTGGTTGCCGGCGGCGCAGGTGCAGCGGGCGGTGCCGTCGCAGGCGCCGGCGCAGGTACCGCCGGTGCATCACCCTCCCCCGGAACCGTCGCCGTGGAGGTCGCGGCAACCGCCGGGGCCGGATCCACGTCTGCCTGCAGGCCCACCAGCACCGGAATGCCGTTCGCGGTCTTCAGGGCGTCCTGGGCAATGTCCCAATTCACCGCCGTGGTCGAATTGCCCAGCACTTCGTTGAGCATTGCCTCGAACTTGCTCAGCACCGGGGCAACGGTCTGACCCTGGGCATCGACCGGCGGATGCGCCTCCAGCAGCAGATCGCCATTCACGAAGGCGACCTTGAGGGGCTCATTGACCAGATACACCTTGGTTCCCACCGGCACCGTCGGGAACAGTGCGGCGACATCCTCCGGATACATGCGGATGCACCCGTGGGTGACCGCCATGCCGACGGCCAACGGATTGTTGGTGCCGTGAATCAGATAGTCGCCGGGATGAATGGCAAGACGCATCGCGAACAGACCCAGCGGGTTATCCGGCCCGGATTTGATGACACCCTTGGGCAGCGGATCCCCGTTTGCCAGATGTTCGGCGCGCACCGAAGCCGGCGGATTCCAGGTCGGATTCACCTCCTTGGAAACGACATGCGTCAGCCCCATTGGAGTCTGCCAGTCCATCTTGCCGATGCTCACCGGGTAGGTGACGACGGTGGGCATGTGGCCCTTGCGCGGTTTCGGAAAGTAATAAATACGATGTTCGGGAATGTTGACGATGATGCCGTCGCGCGGACCGGGCGGCAGAATGTGCCGACCGGGAATCATGATGTCGGTCCCCTCTCCGGGCAGCCACTGATCCACCTTCGGGTTGGCGCGGGCGATCTCCTCGTATCCCAGGCCGTAGCGGCGCGCGATCTCCACCAGGGTGTCGGAATAGTGCGTCTTGATATGGAGGTCTTCGCCGACGACCTGCATCGTCGGATCCGGGAGCTCGTAGACCGCAGCGTTTGCCAGGCGCACGCCGGATGCGCTCAGAACCATGACGAGAAGCGGGATCAACTGTTTCATACTCGCGCATTCTACCCTCTTTCCTCGTGACGCCCATGACACAGGTCCTACCGCGTGCATTTTTCGCCCGAAATTCGCTTGAACTGGCCCGCGACCTGCTCGGCATGCACCTGGTGATCCGGCGTCCAGCCGGCCTCGCGATCGGCCGCATCGTCGAGACCGAGGCCTACCAGGGGCCCGAGGATCTGGCCGCCCACAGCGTCGGCGGGCGGCGTACCGCCCGCACCGAAGTGATGTATGGCCCGGCGGGATACGCTTACGTCTATCTGATCTATGGCATCTGGAACTGCTTGAACGTGGTCGCCGCGAAGCCGGGCATACCGCACGCCGTGCTGCTGCGGGCAGTCGAGCCGGTGGCAGGGATCGAGGCACCGAGCTGGGGGCCGGGCCTGCTGTGCCGTGCGTTCGACATCGATCGCTCACACAATGGGTTGAACCTGCGCGGCGATGAGCTGTGGATTCAGGCGCCGAAGACCCCACGGGCAGTGCGCGTGGGCACGGGGCCGCGCATCGGCGTGGAGTACGCCGGGAAGTGGGCGCGGCGTCCCTGGCGCTTCTTCGACCGCGACTCACCCTATGTCTCGACCGTGTCGGCAGCAGCGCGGCGGCGCGCACTGGCAAGCATGGCCCCCGATCAGATCCAGGTCTGAGTGTCCCCGCGCCCCTGGCCGTCCCAGCCGAGAATCTGCCGCTCCTGCAACAGCGCCACCACGCGTGCGGCGGACTGTTCGAGACTCTCCTTGAGCGTATCCAGCCGCAGGTCCGCGTTCTCCGGCGCCTCGTACGGGGAATCAATCCCGGTGAAGTTCTTGATCAACCCGGCCTGGGCGCGGGCATACAGACCCTTCGGATCGCGGCGTATGCACTCCTCGAGTGGAGTGTCGACGAACACTTCGATGAACTCACCCTCCGGCACCAGCTCACGCACCATGGTGCGCTCGGCCCGGAACGGCGAGATGAACGAGCACAGCACGATCATGCCGGCGTCCGTGAACAGCTTGGCGACTTCGCCCACGCGGCGCACATTCTCGACACGGTCCGCATCGGTAAAACCCAGATCCCGGTTCAGGCCATGCCGCACGTTGTCCCCGTCGAGGAGATACGTGTGCGCGCCGCCGCCGTGAAGTTCCTTCTCGACCAGGTTTGCGATCGTGGACTTGCCCGAACCCGAAAGACCCGTGAACCACAGGATCACGGGCTTGTGACCGTTGCGATGCATGCGGGCGACTTTGTCGACCGACAGGCTCTGCCGGTGCACGTTGGTCGCGCGCCGCAGACCGAAGGAGATCATGCCGGCACCCGCCGTCGCATTCGTGAAGCGATCGATCAGGATGAACGCACCGGTTTCACGGTTCTCAAGATACGGATCAAGCGCCACGGGCGCGGCAGTGGCCAGGTTGCACAGGCCGATCTCATTGAGGCCTAAGGTCTTGGCAGCGATATGCTCCAGCGTATTCACATCGACCTTGTGCTTCAGGGTCGTGACGCGCGCGGGCACGAAGCGTGTACCGATACGCATCAGATACGAGCGGCCCGGCAGCATCGGGTCCTCGGCCATCCACAGCAGATGCGCGGCGAACTGATCGACGACCTCCGGGCGTGCCTCGGGACGGGCCAGAACATCGCCGCGGGCGATGTCGACTTCATCCGCGAGCACGAGCGTCACGGCATCCCCGGCCTGCGCCTCGGGCAGATCCCCATCCGCCGTGACAATGCGGGTGATCCGCGATTCCTTGCCGGAGGCCGCCACGACCACCGCCTCGCCGCTGCCGATGCTGCCGGAGGCCACCGTTCCGGAAAAGCCCCTGAAATCGAGATTCGGCCGGTTGACCCATTGCACGGGGAAGCGGAAAGGCTTGTCGAGTACTCCTGACTCCACATCCAGGGCCTCCAGATATTCGAGCAAGGTGGGGCCGGTGAACCATTTCAGTTTTTCTGATCGTTCGCTGACGTTATCGCCGAAGCGGGCCGACATCGGAATGGCCGTGATGGAGGCGAATCCCAAGGTCTTGGCGAAGCCGAGATAATCGCCCACGATGTGGTGGAAAGTGGCCGCCGAGAAGTCCACCAGGTCGATCTTGTTGATCGCGACAGCGACGTGGCGGATGCCCAGCAGCGAACAGATGTAACTGTGGCGCCGGGTTTGAGTCAGCACGCCCTTGCGGGCGTCGATCAGGATGACCGCGGCATCGCTGTTGGAAGCACCCGTGGCCATGTTGCGGGTGTACTGCTCATGCCCGGGCGTGTCCGCGACGATGAAGGAGCGGCGCGGCGTGTTGAAAAACCGGTAGGCCACATCGATGGTGATGCCCTGCTCGCGTTCTGCCTCCAGCCCATCGACCAGCAGCGCCAGATCGATGTCTTCGCCGGTGGTGCCATGCTTGCGACTGTCGCGTGCGAGGGTCGCAAGCTGATCCTCGAGAATCAGCTTGGAATCAAACAGCAGCCGGCCGATCAATGTCGATTTGCCGTCATCCACCGAACCGCAGGTCAGGAAGCGCAGCAGGCTCTTCTCACTCTCCATCAAAAGTATCCTTCGCGCTTCTTGCGTTCCATGGAGGCCGACTCGTCGCTGTCGATGAGGCGTCCGGAGCGTTCCGAAGTGCGGGCGGCCACCATTTCATCGATGATGGCATCCAGCGTCGTCGCCGAACTGTCGATGGCCGCGGACAACGGATAATCCCCGAGCGAGCGGAACCGCACGCTGCGCAGTTCTTCCTTCTCTCCCGGCAGTAGCGGCATGCGCTCATCATCGCGCATGATGAGCAGGCCATCGCGCTTCACCACCGGTCGGGGCGCGGCAAAGTACAGGGGCACGACCGGGATATCCTCCGCGCGCGTGTACTGCCAGATGTCCAGTTCGGTCCAGTTGGACAGCGGGAACACGCGGATGGTCTCGCCCTTGGTCAGGCGGGTGTTATAGAGCTGCCACAATTCGGGCCGCTGATTGCGCGGCTCCCAGGTGTGCCCGGCCGAGCGCACCGAAAAAATCCGTTCCTTGGCCCGACTCTTCTCCTCGTCGCGCCGTGCGCCGCCGAAGGCGGCATCAAATCCGTACTGATCCAGCGCCTGCTTCAACGCCTCGGTCTTCATCACCTGCGTGTGCACCTGCGACCCGGATCGAATCGGATTGATGCCCCGGGCGACGCCGTCCTGGTTGGTATACGCCAAAAGCTTGAAGCCGTAGCGCGCCACGATCATGTCGCGATGGCGAATCATGTCGCGGAATTTCCAGCCGGTATCAACATGCAGCAGCGGGAACGGCGGCTTGGAGGGGAAGAAGGCCTTGAGCGCCAGATGCAGCATCACCCCGGAGTCCTTGCCGATCGAATACAGCATCACGGGATTGGCGAACTCTGCGACGACTTCGCGCATGATGCCGATCGACTCGGCTTCCAGACGTTTCAGGTGTGCCGCGAGTGGCGCTTTGGATGGGTTTGCTGTCATGAGCCTGATCCTTCATCTCCCAGCGCATGGGGCACGAACGCGCCGCTCGCCACGAACCAGGGATTGCGAAACTGCGGCTTGCCGTAACGCAGTGGCTGGCCTTGCGGCCCGAGCACCTGGCCGCCGGCGGCGAGCAGCACCGCCTGTCCGGCAGCGGTATCCCATTCCATCGTCGGCCCCAGGCGCGGATACAGATCCGCCTCGCCCGCCGCCACGAGGCAGAATTTCAGCGACGAACCCACGGCAACCAGGTCCGCGACCGTGTATTGCGCCAGATATGTATCGGTCTGCGCCGTACGGTGCGAGCGCGAGGCCACGGCGGTGATGCCGGCAGCCGGGATCTTGCGTACCCGTAAGTCGGTGAAGTCCGCCGCAGCCGCCGCGTCGGAAGCGAGGCTCGCCCGCCGCGCCGTCGCGGCCGCGACATCGCCGGTGAACAACTGGCCGGTTGCAGGCGCGTACACGACTCCCAAGGCGGGCACGCCATGACGGATCAGCGCAATGTTGACGGTGAAGTCGCCGCGCTTCTGCACGAACTCCTTGGTGCCATCCAGAGGATCCACCAGGAAGAACTCATCGGCGATGGACGGAAGGTGGCCGGCGGCAACCTGCTCCTCGGCAACCACTGCGATGCCGGATGCGTGACGAGTCAGAGCCTCGAGGATGATTTCCTCGGCGGCATGGTCGGCGGCCGTGACGGGGGAGTCATCAGCTTTGGTGTGAACCGCGAACGTCGTATGGTAAATCCGGTTCGCGGCGCGGCCTGCCGCGAGGGCGGCATCGATCATGGCTCGCAGTAACAAACTGTCTGACATTCAAATGAGTGTTTGCGCTCAGTACAAGCGGGGGCCGGAAGTGTACACATGCCGTTGCATAGTGAGGCGCGGCAGCGCTCCAGTCGTAAGACTTGTTCGGCATGAGCATATAAGTTATGTGATTATTCAATATGTTATGCTTCATTTCGATAAGTAGGATTACATTCCGCAGACCCGTCAAGGCCCGGAACATCGGTTGATTGCCGCAGTCAAAATGGAAGGCTCCCAGGTCAACGCCGGCATGGATTGTCGCGTTTTGCGTCTTAAGTACCGAACTGGATTGGAAATGAATCATGATGCTTAAAGATTCCCTCTTCCGTCATATGCGCATCTTCGCGGCTGCCGCAACGAGCGTGCTGCTGGCTGCCTGCGTGGCCGGCCCGCCGCCGCGCGATCTGCCACCGCCCCCTCCGCCGCCCAATGTCACGGTGTACGCATATCCGCAGCAGGGGCAATCACCCCAGCAGCAGGATCGCGACCACTACGAATGTTCCACCTGGGCCACCCAGCAGACCGGCTTCAATCCCAGCGCACCGAATGTGCCGCCCCACGAGCGGGTGCGGGTCGTCGGCGGTCCAGCGCCCGGATCCGGTGTCGCAGTGGGCGCGGTGACCGGCGGAATCCTCGGCGCGGCCGTGTCCAATCCGCGCAACGCCGGTGCCGGGCTGCTGCTGGGCGCGCTGTTGGGTGGCGCGATCGGCGCAGGAGCCGAAGCTTCCGCGAATGCCCAGGCGCAGGATGCCGCGAATGCCAGTGCGGATGCCCATATGCAGGCGCAGGCCGCGCAGATCGAGCGCAAGGCCTCGGACTATCGTCGCGCAGTGGGCGCCTGCCTCGAAGGCCGCGGCTACAGTATTAAATAACAGGAACTGAACATGAGCTCCAAAACCTCGATGATTCGTGCCGCCGTGCTGACCGGCATCGGTGTCACCGCGATCCTGTTAAGCGGCATGGCCGGCGCCGACCCACGCGATCAGCACGATGGTCCGCGCCACGGCCCTTCGGCCGTGCATCGTGAGGTCGCCCCGCACCAGCACTACGATGCCCGCTTCAGTCACAACCATGCGTATTTCGATCGTGGCTACGTCGTGCATGACCTGCCGCGCGACCGGCTCCTCATCAATCGCGGTCGCGACCGGTTCTTCTACTCCGGAGGCGTGTGGTATTCGCCGCGGGGAGCCAGCTTCGTCGTCGTCGCGCCGCCGATCGGCGTATTTATTCCGGCGCTGCCGCCGTTTTACTCCACCGTCTGGTTTGGCGGCGCACCGTACTACTACGCCAACGACACCTACTATATGTGGAACGCGCAGAACAGCGGCTACGAGGTCGTGGACCCCCCCTCAGGCGCGGTGAATGCCGCACCCGATGCCGATCCGCCACCGCTGCCGACCACGACGCAGCTGTTCATCTATCCGCGCAATGGCCAAAGTGCCGACCAGCAGTCGAAGGACAAGTACGAGTGTCATGCGTGGGCGACGAATCAGAGCGGCTTTGATCCCACTGTCGCAGGTGGCAAGGTCTCGCCGGATCAGTTTGGCGCCAAGAGCACGGACTACTACCGTGCGATGGGCGCCTGTCTGCAGGGTCGCGGCTACAGCGTAGAGTAGTCGTGCTCCAGACGCGCCGGTCTCGCGTCAGCCGAACTGGCGCGAGACATCGTTGAACAGCGCGACGCCGAGCAGCAGCACCAGCAGCGCGATGCCGACCTGCTGTCCGAACACCTGGGTGCGTTCGCTCAAGGGCTTGCCCTTGATCCACTCGGCGGCCTGGAACACGATCTGGCCGCCATCCAGCAGCGGTATCGGCAGCAGATTGAACAGCGCGATCGCCAGCGAAATCAGCACCAGGAATTCCAGGAACGAGGCCGGCCCGGCCTGCGCGGACTCGCCGGCATATTGAGCGATGCTCAAGGGGCCACTGAGGTTTTTCACCGACACCTGGCCCAATACCATCCGCCACAGCAGCTTGCTTTGCGTGGCGGTGAGATCCCAGGCGTCATCACAGGCACTGACCAGCGCAGCGCCGGCCGATAGATCCTTATGAATGAGCATGCCGGGAGGCAGCTTCGCCCCGATCGTGCTTCCAATGCCTATGTAGTGGCCCGCTTCGTCCGGGGTCGCAGGGACGGACACGGGGACTGTATGAGTCGCACCAGCGCGCTGATACTGAACTGAGACCGTCTTGCCGGCGGCTGCCGAAATGACGCGCGCAACATCGGCGAAATCGGCGATCGCCGTGTCACCGATGGCGATGATCCGATCACCCGGACGCAGGCCGGCGCGCTCAGCGTTGCCGCCCCGGGTGACTTCCCCGAGCACCGGAGGCAGCAGCGGTCCCTGGAACCGAAAGCCGAGGCCCGTCATCAGTACCGCAGGCTCGGTCAGATGGCGTCGCGCCGCCGGGTCGGGCACGGACAGGACGAGGGTATGCACCTGGCCGTTGGCCGAACGCACCGCAACGCGCGCCTGGCCCTGCCCCAGGATGGTATCCAGCAGATCGAACATGACATCGCGCGAGGCCGGCACCGGCTTATCCCCGATGGCCAGAATCTCATCGCCGCGGGCCATGCCGCTGCGCGCGGCAATCGATGCCGGCTGGATCTCACCGACGATGGGCTTCACATCATTGATGCCCGACACCCAGCGCATGCCCCACAACACCAGGATGGCGAACAGCAGGTTGAAGCCCGGCCCGGCGAGCAACACCAGGATGCGCTGCCAGGGCGGCTTGCGGGTGAAGGATCGCGCCAGGAATTCCGGCGGCACGGGACCCTCGCGTTCATCCAACATTTTCACGTAGCCGCCCATGGGGATGGGGGCAATCACCAGCTCGGTCTGATCCTTTCCCATCACGCGTCGCCAGATCGGCTTGCCGAAACCGATGGAGAAGCGCAGCACTTTGAACCCCAGCCGTTGTGCCACCCAGAAATGGCCGAACTCGTGGATGATCACCAGGAACCCCACGGCGATCACGTACCAAAGCGCATACCAAATTAAAATCATCCGCTCAAGCTCCAGCCGAATTCAGGTGGCATTGTATCCAAAGTGGCAGCCCCAACCGCGGCCTTCAAGGCCTTCCCGCCAGTCCTTCAGAGAGGGTCACGCAGCGCAGGCGTCGGCTTGCCAGCAGCGGCAGCAATCTTGGCAGTACCGCCAGGATGACGGGCGTGCCGTCCGGTCCGCGTGCGGCATACCCGTCATGCAGTAACAGGATGTCCCCGGCCCCGAGATTGCGTGTCAGCCGCCGCAAGACTTCATCGCCATCGGCGTTGACGGTGTCGTAGCCGCGACGGGTCCAGCTCGCCAGCTGCAGTCCCAGATCGGTCAGACACGGCTGCAGGAAGGGATTGCGCAGCCCGGCCGGCGCGCGAAAAAACCGCGGGGCAGCCTGACACACAGCCTGAATGCTCGCCTGTGCGCGCGTGACTTCTCGGCGTATCGCGGCCGGCCCGAACAGCGAGAATGTGTAGCGGTGACACTGGCTGTGGTTGCCTATTTCGTGGCCTTCCTCGGTGATGCGCCGGGCAAGATCCGGATGACGGGTCACCCGATCACCGATGCAGAAAAAAGTGGCACGCACCTGGTGCTGCGCCAGCAGATCCAGCACCACCGGCGTCACCTCAGGATCAGGACCATCATCGATGGTCAACGCGACGGATTGCGCGCCATCCGGCAAGCGGGTCCAGTTCGGACCCAGCAATCGACTGCGCGGGAACAGGCCCCCGGCAGCGAGCACCCCGTGGCTGGCCACCAGCAGCAGCAGGCTCCAGGGCCATAGGCGCCAGTTGGCCACGACCAAAGCGAGTGCAGCCATATGCAGCGCCGCACAGACCTTCACCCAGGTCGTCGGCAACAACCGGTTCAGCTGCTCCATGTGCGCATGATGCCTGTTCGAAGGAGAAAAAGTCCTTTTCAGCCTGGCGGATCTACTGCGCCGGCTCCTTGCGAGACCGATCGCGGATAGGTCAAGATCGCCGCCGCTGTGTAAAGGCCTTCAACCGAGAAATGACAACAAAATGAAAACCAGCGCGTCAGTGGGACGACAGATCTCATGGGTAGCAACTCTTGCGACCTGCGGAGCCATGCTGGTTCCGGTCGGCGCGGTGCAGGCACAGACGCTGCCGCTGACGGCATTTTCGGCACCGCCACGGATCAGTGACGTGCGGATCTCCCCAGACGGGCGCTATCTGGCGATCCTGACCTCGATCAAGAAGGCCGAGACGCTGGTGGTCCAGGACCGCACGGTCAGCGGACCTGGCGCGTTGCACGCGGTGATCGGCGCCGCGGATGGGTTCCGGCTGTCGTGGTGTCGTTGGGCGAGCGACACGCGCATTTTGTGCGGTCTTCACGCTCCCACCGAATCCCGCGGCACCCTGGTTTCGAAGACGCGCCTGGTCGGCGCCGATGCCGACGGCAAGAACGTCAAAGTGCTGATGGAGGTGGAGGACGTTCCGGGGTTTACGTTACTGGGGCGCATGCTGGCCTGGGATATTCCCGGCCGGCCGAACACGGTGCTGATGCTGGGGCGCAAGTCATCCGAAGCCAAGGAGCTGAGCGACACGCGTGCGCAGGTTGAGACCAGCACGCTGCCATCGGTATTCGCACTCGATGCCAATACCGGCGAACTGAAAATGGAGCTGCCGCCGCACGAACCGCTGAGCTCCTACCTGGTGGACGCGCACGGCCAGACCGTGCTGGGGTGGGGAGCGACGCCCGGCGGCAATACGGAATACGACCTTCGCGACACACAGACCCACGCCTGGCGCAGGATCGCCAAGCTGCCGAATAGTCTGACGCCGGTGGCGTTGTGTCCGGCAGCGTTGAACTGTGCCTACGCGCTGGGGGATTCGGGAGGCTACACGGCGTTATGGCGGATCGACCTTTCCGGCAAGGACAAGCCGACCGTGGAGTTCTCGCACCCCTCGGCGGACCTGGATACGCCGTTGCTGGCCCGCGATGGACACTTATTCGGCATTCGCTACGACACCGCCGAACCGGAGGTCTATTACGCGGATTCGACGGCCGCCGGCATCATCGACAATCTCAAGCGACTGCTGCCCAATCAGTTCATCGAGCTTGAAAGCTACACGCGCGATGGCCACCAGCTTGTCGTGAAGGCCAGCTCCGATACGGACCTCGGCAGCTTCTATCTGTATGACATGGCGAAGAACACGCTGGCGCGATTGGGCGTCGGCTACCCGGACCTGGTGGCAGAGCGCATCGGCCACACGCGCCCGGTGAGTTTCGCGGCCAAGGATGGCACCACGGTGCCGGGCTATCTGACCCTGCCGCCCGGGGCAGCCACCAAGAATCTGCCGCTGATCGCACTGCCTCATGGCGGAACCTCCGAGCACGACACCCATGCGTTCAATCTGCTGCGGGCGTTCCTCGTCAATCGCGGCTATGCAGTGCTCCAAGTCAACTACCGCGGCTCCTCGGGTTTGGGATCCAAATGGCTCGCGGATTCGCATGGCGACTGGAGTGGTCTGCCCTATTCGGACGTGGCGGACGGTGTGCGCTGGGCCATCGCGGACGGAGTCGCCGATGCGCATCGCATCGGGATTATCGGCAGCGACTACGCCGGGTACCTGGCGTTGCAGGGCGCCGAACGTGACCCGGAGTTGTTCCGCTGCGCCGTCAGCCTCGGTGGCTATAGTGATTTCGGACTGCAGCTGCCCGGCGCAATGCCAATGATGGCGGGTTTCGGCGGCCCCTCACCGGCCGCCCTGGAGAAGCTGCGGATCGACTCTCCACATCAGCATGCTGCGGACTTCAAAGTGCCGGTGCTGCTGGTACATGGTGAGCGGGATACCGTCGTCACCGTCGAGCAATCCAAGGCAATGGATGCAACCCTGACGCAGGCTCACAAGCCGCACCAGCTGCTGCTGCTGCCGAGCGCTGATCACACCATCAGCACGGAAGATGACCGCGCCAAGATGCTCGCGGCACTGGAAAGCTTCCTGGCTGCCAACCTGCACTGAAGAACGCGGGGCCTGCTCATCTCCTCGGCCCGAATCCGTATCGGGCCCTCCCCCAATTCATTTTCGGGCCCGCGGCTAACTCTTAGCCGCGGGCCCGAATTGTATGCAATGCCGCATTC
>DASYER010000040.1:0-31654 GCA_036498905.1 Steroidobacteraceae bacterium
GTCCTGCGTGTGTCTGATTGCGGCGATCTCAATCGCCTTATTGTCATGGCTGGGACGGGAGACGGGCAGCCCGCAGGGGCCGCTCGCTTAGCCACTCGGAGGCAAACGCATTGACTTCACAAGATGACGAGCAAGCCGCGCGCCAGCTGCTGGACCTGATCAATGCCAGCTGGGTCGCGCAAGCCTGCTATGTCACGGCCCACTTGGGTCTCGCGGATCTGCTGGCGACGGGCCCGCGCACGGCTGAGGATCTGGCCGCGGCGACCGGCACGGATGCACCGGCATTGCGACGCCTGCTTGGCGCGCTGGGGAGCGTGGACATCTGCCGCCAGCGCTCAGACGGTGCCTTCGAGATGACGCAGCTGGGAGAGCGTCTGCGTCGCGATGTGCCCTGTTCGATGCGCGCCTGGGCGTTGCTATGGGGAGGCGAAGCCTGGCAGGTGTGGGCGAACCTGCTTCACAGCATCAAGACCGGGACCAGCGCCCGTGCGCTCATCACCGGGGGTAGCGGATTTGAACACCTGGAGCGCGATCCTGCCGCCGCGGAAATATTCAATCAGGCCATGGTGGATCTGACGGGCCTGGCGGCGCTGCAGATCGTTCGAGCCTATGACTTTGCGGGCCAACGCGTCATGGATGTCGGGGGTGGCTACGGCGAACTGCTGGCCCATATCCTCAGCGGCTATCCGACGGCCCGGGGCGTATTGTTCGATATGCCGCATGCGATATCCAAGGCGCGTGCACATCTTGACCGGCGCGGTGTCGCCGACCGCTGCGAGTTCGTCAGCGGGGATTTTTTCACGAGCGTGCCCGCCGGATCGGACCTCTATGTTCTGAAGACGGTCATACACGATTGGCCCGATGAGCAGGCACGGGAGATTCTGCACGCTTGCCGGCGGGCGATGAGGCCGGGAACGCGGATGCTGATCATCGAGCGCCTGATGCCGGAGCGACTCGAGCCGTCGGCTGCGAGCCGCTCGCTGGCGCGCCTCGATCTGCACATGCTCGTTGCACTGGGCGCCCAGGAGCGCACCATGAAGGAAATGTTGGCGCTGCTCGCCGCGGCGGACTTCCAGCAGGTACGGCGGCTCGAGACCGGATCAGAGTTCCAGATTCTCGAGGCGCAGCTGTGAAAGGGGAGACTTCACTGCTCCTTCAGTGCTGCGCGCTCAATGCCAGTCCCGGAATCGTCGCAATGGAGACTGAGATCTGCTGGCTCACAAGCTGCAGCATCGTGAGTCTGCCGCGAATCAGCTTGGTGCGGGTCATGCGGCCCGAATGGCTGGAGGAGTTCAAGGCTGCGACCACGCGGCCGTGCTGATCGAACACCGGAACGGCGAGGGCGATCACGCCGTAGGCGAGTTCATCGGCCACGGCGGCATAACCATTGCGACGTGACTCCTCGATCAGCTCGCGCAGCTTATGCGGATCTGTGACCGTCATGTCGGTGAGTGCCGTGAACTTGGCGATGGCGAAGTACTGATCGAGCCGCTCCGGGGCGAGGCCCGCGAGCAGCACCCGGCCCATCGAGGTCGCGTGCGCCGGGAAGCGGCTGCCGACGTGCGCCTCCAGGCGCAGCAGCGTGCGCACGGAGGTACGTGCGACGTAGGCAATCTCCGTGCCGTCCAGCACACACAAGGCGGCTGAATCGGAGGTCGCGCGTGCCAGCTCCTCAAGATGGGTGCGCGTGATGTGTTCGATATTGATCGATTCCAGGTACGCCGCCCCCAGTTCCAGAACCTTGGGTCGCAACAGGAAACTGCGGCCATTGCGGGTAACATAGCCCAGCTCCTCGAGAGTGAGCAGACAGCGTCGCGCCGTGGCCGCGGGCATCCCGGCACTACGGGCGATGTCGCTGAGACTGAGTGCCGCATGATCACGCCCAAAGGCGCGAATCACCGCCAGACCCTTGGCGAGGCCACCCATGACTTCACGGCGGACAGCTGCGATGCGTGGGGTTCCCACAGTCTTGACACCCTCTGGAGCGCGGGTCCAGTATCGTTTCGTATATCGACAATAATTTCGATATACGAAAATTAGCATATCGAGGGGCAAAGTGAAAATCGGGCGGCAGGACCAGCGCAGTTCGGGAATCTCCACGTCCAACGCCGACACCATCGTGGTGCGCGGCCGGGATCTGGCGGCATTGGTCGGCTCGATCACCTTTACCGAGCATTTCTGGCTGCTGCTCACCGGCGCGCTGCCGACCGCGGCCCAATTGAGGATTCTGGACGCCACCTTGGTGGCCATTGCCGAGCATGGCCTGGTGCCGAGCGTCCAGGCGGCGCGCATGACCCTGGCCGCTGCGCCTGAGGCCCTGCAAGGAGCCGTGGCGGCCGGGATCCTAGGTTGCGGCTCCGTGGTACTCGGATCCGCTGAGGCTGCCGGACGGCTCTTTGCCGAGATCCAGTCGCGCTCCGCGGGTCGGTCGTTGCGTGAGGCATGCCTGGAGGTGGTGCGCGAATACCGGACTGCCAAGCGGGCCATTCCCGGCTTCGGCCATCCGCTGCATAAGGGTCGTGACCCGCGGTCACTACGCCTTTTCGCAGTGGCCGCCGAGACCCGAACCTCCGGCCCCCATGAGGAGATTGCGGGTATCGTTGAGGAATTACTGCCGGAGGTGGTGGGGCGGCCGCTGGCGCTGAATGTGTCCGGCGCAATTCCGGCGGTGCTGCTCGATGCAGGCTATCCGCTGCTCGCCTTGAAGGGCGTGCCGCTGCTGGCGCGCACGGCGGGTCTCGTCGGACACCTGCTCGAGGAGCAGCAGCGCTCCATCGGTTTTGTGATGTCGCACGCCGCGGCGCGTGCCATCGATTATGACGGCGACGTTCCGGCCGGTTTCGTTCCGGATGACGCGGGTTGATGTTGCGCGCAACAGTAGGATGGGTATGGAACCAGCACTGACCGGAATCCGGATTGTCGAGCAGGGGACTTTCATCACCGGTCCCTGCGCCGGAATGCTCCTGGCCGACCTGGGTGCGGATGTCATCAAGATCGAAAGCCCCGATGGGGATCCCTACCGCGCGTATCACGGCAGTCAGTACTCGGCACACTTCCAGGCCTACAACCGCAACAAGCGCAGCCTTGCCCTGAATATGAAGCAGCCGGGTGACGGTGAGCTGTTCAAGAAGCTGATCCGCGAAGCGGATGTCTATATTCAGAACTTCCGTCCGGGGGCCGCCGACCGCATCGGTGCCGGCGCCGAGCAGCTGCTGAAGCTCAATCCGCGGCTGGTGTACTGCTCCATCAGCGGTTTCGGTGCCACCGGGCCCTACGCGGAACGGCCCAGCTATGACTCGGTGGCCCAGGCGCTCAGTGGCTTCCTCAGTGTGGTCGTGGACTATCGCCGACCCCAGTTTCTCGGACCGGCTCTGGCGGATGCGATCACCGGCATGTATGCCTCGCAGGGGATTCTTGCGGCATTGGTGCGCCGGGGTCGTACCGGGCAGGGCGGACATGTCGAGGTGTCGATGCTCGAGGCGATGACGCATTTTGCCATCGAGCCCTTTGCCGCGTTCTTTGCGACGGGCACGGTGCCGACTTCCGCGGACCGACCGCGCCTCGCGCAGGCCTACATCCTGCGCACGGCGGATGACCGGCTGATCGCCATCCATCTCTCGTCGCTGGAGAAGTTCTGGACCGGACTGGTCGCGGCGCTGGACTCTCCGGAACTCGGAACCGATCCGCGCTTCAACCCCCGCGAACACCGCATCGCCGAGTACGACACCCTGCGACTGGAACTGGACGCCCGATTCTCGCGCCGTCCGCTGGCGTACTGGGTGGAGCGTCTGTCGGCGCTTGATGTGCCGCACGCACCGGTGAACCGCATAGACGAAGTCGTCAAGGACCCGCAGGCGCAGCACCTGGGCATTGTTGTGCCGATTGAGTCGCCGCATACTGCGACTGAGGCGGTGCGTCCGGCAGTCCGGTTCGAGGGCCACCGTGCGAGCTCCGTGCGGGCGGCTCCGCTTCTTAACCAGCACGGCAAGGAAATCCGCGCCGCACTCGAACGCGATACGGCATGGCCGCACATTGGAGGAAAATCATCGTGAGCAAGCTTCCCGCGCGTCTGCACCACACCGCGTACGTGACCAAGGATCAGGAAAAGACGCGCCAGTTCTATGAGGATGTCATCGGTTTGCCGCTGACTGCGACCTGGTGCGAAACCGACATGCTGTTCGGCAAGGAACGCACCTATGTGCACACCTTCTACGGCATCGGCGATGGTGGGGCGCTGGCGTTCTTCCAGTTCGCCGATCCGTCGGATCAGGCCGAGTTCGGACCGCAGATGCCGCAGTCGCCGTTTCATCACATCGCGCTGTCGGTGGATGCCGAAACCCAGTCCGCCATCGAGGCGCGCATAGCGAAGGCCGGCATCAAGCCGCCCCAGACCTACGTGCTCGAACACGGGTACTGCCGCTCGGTGTACGTGAGCGATCCCAACGGCCTGATTCTGGAGTTCACGCTGGATCCGCCGAATGTCGCCGACATCAACAATGAGCGCCGCGCCGATGCGCGCCAGTCCCTGAAGCGCTGGCTCGCCGGCGATCACCATTCCAACAACACGTACCGCTCATGAGCACCCGAATCGACCGGATTACCACGACCCATGTCGGCAGCCTGCCGCGCAGCCAGGCGGTCACCGATGTGGTCTTCGCGCGTGCCGCCGACACCACCGATGTGCAGCGTGATACGGCCCGCGATGATGCCGTGATCACCGCCGCGGTGGCGGAGGTCGTCGACCTGCAGAAGAAGGTCGGTATCGATTTCGTCAGCGATGGCGAAATGAGCAAGATCAGCTATGCGACCTACATTTCCGACCGCTTTGCCGGTTTCGGGGGTGATTCGCCGCGTCAACCGGGGCAGGACCTGGTCGATTTCCCGGCATTGCTGCGCAAGCTTGCCGAGCGCGGTGCCACGGCCCAGTACCGGCGCCCACGTTGCATCGGGCCGGTGTCGGTCAAGAACTCGCGGCCGCTGCAGATCGATATTGCGAATCTGAACGCGGCGGTCGCCGCGGCCAAGCCCTTGGGCGCCTTCATGAACGCGGCCTCGCCGGGTGTGATTGCGCTGTTTCAGCCGAATGATTTCTATCCGAACCAGGATGCGTACCTGGAGGCGCTGGCCGATGCGCTGGCCGTCGAGTATGAGGCGATCGTCAAGAGCGGCATCATTTTGCAGATCGATGCCCCGGACTTGGCCATGGGCCGACACACTCTGTACCGCAACCGCAGCGTTGATGAGTTCGAGCAGCTGGCGGCGCGACATATCGAAGTGCTCAATCACGCCTTGCGCAATGTTCCGGCCGATCGGGTGCGCATGCATGTGTGCTGGGGCAATTACGAAGGACCTCATCATCACGACGTACCGCTTGAGCGCCTGTTGCCGATTGTGATCAAAGCCAAGGCGCAGGGCCTGCTGTTCGAGGCGGCCAATCCCCGACATGCCCATGAGTGGTCCGTGTTCCGGAACTACAAGATCCCGGACGACAAGATCATGATCCCGGGGCTGCTCTCGACGACGACCAACTATATCGAGCACCCGGAGCTGGTCGCCGAGCGCATTGAACGCTTCGCCCAGGTCGTGGGCCGCGAACGGGTCATGGCCGGTACGGACTGCGGCTTTGGAACATTCGCAGGCTTTGGCCCGGTCGAACCGGATATCGCCTATCTGAAACTGCGATCACTGGTGGAAGGGGCGCAGATCGCCTCGAGCCGGTTGTGGCGTTGAGCGAAGTGGCAAGCTAAGGAGACAGCGCATGCGCGAGTTCGATCAGCAGAGCATTACCCAGGCCGTGATTGATCGGCTGGCGCAAAGTGACGATCCGCGCTTCAAACGGGTCATGACCTCGCTGATCACTCACCTGCACGACTTCGTCCGTGACGTGCAGTTGACTGAAAGTGAGTGGATCGGCGCCATTCAGTTCCTCACCGATGTAGGCAAGACCTGCACCGACAAGCGCCAGGAATTCATCCTGCTGTCCGACACGCTGGGCGTATCGGTGCTGGTCATCACCATCAATCATCCCGCGGACCATGGCAGCGCTGAATCGACCGTTCTGGGTCCCTTTTACTGGGAGGGCGCGCCGGATCTGCCGCGCGGCAGCGATCTCGCCGAAGGGGTCAAGGGCGAGCCCACGTTTTATTCCGGAAAGGTGCTCAGTGCGGACGGTAAGCCGCTGCCGAATGCGTTGCTGGATATCTGGTCCGGAAATGGCGATGGCTACTACGACATGCAGCTGGCCGAGGAGACCGGCATGAAGGCGCGCGGGCGGATCCGGACCGATGCCGAAGGGCGTTATTGGTTCCGCTCCATCCGACCGACGTTCTATCCGGTGCCGACCGATGGTCCGGTGGGGCAAATGCTGCGCAAGATGGGCCGCCATCCCTACCGGCCGGGGCATATCCATATGATCGTCTCGGCGGATGGCCATCGGCCGGTGACGACCCACCTGTTCGTGGCGGGCAGCGAGTATCTGGATACCGACGCCGTGTTCGGGATGAAGGAATCTCTGGTCGCGCAGTTTGCGCGCCATCCGCCGGGCGCTGCGCCTGGGGGCGAGCGCGTGGACGTGCCGTTCTACACGGTGAACTACGATTTCAAACTGCGCCCGGCCGGCCCCGCTTGAGGGGCCGCCTGCTGCTGCTCAGGCAGGGGTATGGATTCAATGTGTCGAATCGTGAAGTTGCGCAGGTAATCAGCAGCTTGCTCTGGTAAACTCAGCACCTGTAGCTCGACGAAAGCAAAAAGAAAGACGGCCGGGCCATTCGTTCCACCTACTGGATCCGCACGAGGAACGCTCAATCACTACGCTGATCGAGTGCGTCAAGCAGCAAAAGCAGGGAATGATCGGACGCTACGGCAAGTCCGATAATTCGCAAGGAAGCTTCGAGGTACTGATCACCTTGGCTCCCTTGGTGGCCCTGTGGGGCATCGCGGTCACCCTTGGCCGCAGCAACCATTGGATCGTAGTCCTGGTCCTGCCCCTGTTGATCCTCTTCACCCTGCGTGTTTTCGCGCTGATGCACGAGTGCGGGCATCGCAGCCTGTTCCGCAGCGTCGCGCTGAACCGCTGGGTAGGCTTCCTACTGGGCGTGCTGTCGGGCATGCCGCAATATGTGTGGGCGCAGCACCACAATTATCATCACGCTCATAACGGGAACTGGGAACGATACCGTGGGCCGTATGCAACACTCTCGGTGGACGAATACGCAGCCCTGACCACGGCGCAGCAGCGCTTCTACCGTCACAAATGCAGCGTTCCCGCGGCGCCGCTGGCCGGCTTCATCTATCTGGTGGCAAATCCCCGCCTGACCTGGATCAGGGGCACCAGCGGCCTGTGGGCGCATATTCTGCGCGCCAAGTTCGCCCGCTCCGGCCTGTCGGTGCGTGAACTGGCGGCCAGCTACCGGACGCGCTTCTGGAAGACCCCGAAGGAATACCACCACATGCTGTGGAACAACCTGGTGCTGCTGAGCGCCTGGGCGGTCATGTGCTGGTATTTCGGTGCGAGCCTGTTCTTCATCATCTATCTGCTGACCGTGTCCATCGCGGGCGGTCTGGGGATCGTGCTGTTCACCGTGCAGCACAACTTTGAGCATTCCTACGCGACCGGCTGCGCACGTTGGGATTACGATACCGGCGCCATTGAAGGCACCAGTTTCCTGGTGCTGCCCGGCTGGTTGAACTTCTTCACCGCCAACATCGGCTACCACCATATCCACCATCTGTCCTCGAGCATTCCCAGCTACCGCCTGGTGCAGTGCCATAACGAGTACCAGCACCTGTTCCCGAGTGTCGTGCGGATGAGGCTTTCACAAGTGTGCGGCGCGATGAAGTGCATTCTGTGGGATATCCGCGCTCACCGAATCATCACGCTTGCCGAGTATCTGCGCCGGGCCTGACGGTCTGAAGGCCCGGCACCGCATCGCTTGATGGCGCTTCAGTTCGTCGCGGCCGGGGTGGTCCCCGTGAAGTACGTAATCACATAGGCCTTTACGCTGCCGTCGGCCTGCGGCACGCCCGAGACCGTGACCTTGGTGCCGGTCGCCAGCCCGGTCGTGAAGCTCGACAGGCCTGCGGAGGTAGTGAGGTCGACCGGGCTCACGCTCACAATTCCGCCGGTCATGTCCACCTGATAGACCAGGGTGGCCGAACCGCTCGCGGTTCCGGCGACCACGGTGACCGGATTCGTGCCATTGGCCGCAGTGATGGTGAAGGTCTCGGAATTGGTCGCGGCAACCGCAGGACTGGCAACCGTACCGACCGGCAGAGGGGTCGGCTCAAGGATCGAGCTGGCCGCACTCCAGCCCGTTGCATTGGCCGGGTCGCCCCAGATGACGTAGCTCACGCCCCAGGGAATGATCGGGGCCGCCGTGCCGCCGAAACTGGCGGTGCCGCCGGTGGCCGCCACGAAATCACTGATCGCATTCGCACCCGAATCGACGATGGTGGGGTAGGCGAAGTTCCACCACTTGAAACCTGTGATGGCGGTACCGCTCATCGGATCATTGCCATTGGCGGTGGCCGAGGCGATGAACCCGAGCGTCACGGTATAATCGTCGATGGCGCGCACGAAGTCATGCGTGTAGGTGAAACCGCCGGCGCCGGGTGCCGAAATTGCACCCGAGTAGTCCGCCGTCTCGATGTCGATCTCCTGCGCCACCAGCGGCACGGCCAACGGATCCACGACGCTCGCGTGCACCTTGAAGCCGCGCACGATTTGCTTGTTGGCCAGGAACGCAGTGCCCGTGGCAATCGGGGTTGAATCCGCGCTTGCATTCCACGGCTGCCGGTAGAAGAACTGCGTATTGGCGTTGACTGTCAGTGGTACGCCGATGCCTGATTCGTTGGTGATGGTAAGGACATTGGTGTTGGCATTGGCATTGAGCACGTGGCCTTCTGGGCTGACCCAGACACTGTTGAAGCTGCTGCTTGCCCAGATCCGGGTCGCCACCAGAGTGCCATTGTCCTGGTAGCGCGCCGCGATGCGCACGAACTTGCCGTTCAGGCTCGGTTCGCTGGAGAAATTCTTGATCGTAGTGGCGCTCTTGGCGTCGAGGTCGTAGAACAGCGTGCCGTTGGTCGAGTCTGCCAGGATACTGAGAGTCTGCGTTCCCGTGACTTCGGTCTGCGGCGAAACAGCCGGCAGGGTGGGGAAGTCCTTGTTGATCGTAATCGAGGTGCTGTCGCCGGAAATCCCCGTCACCGTGCCATAGGTATGTCGCAATACCAGGCGGCGCAGGTCCTGAAGCGGACGGTGGCGCAGCGGTCCTTTGAAGTTGACGGCCCACTGCGTGGCAGTTGCGCTCGGCGGGTTGTGGCCAATGATGAAGGCCGGGTGTGACAGGTCGAATTCCAGATCCAGCGCAGCCGTGCCGGTGGTGCTCACGACCAGCGGGGAGGTGAAGTTCACGGTGATCGGCGCCGTCAGATTCGTGCCGCTGCCCTGGGTATTCATCACATAAATATTGCCACTGGCCACTGCGGCGCCGGCTGCGAGGGCGAAGCCTGTTTGCGGGTCGGCCGAAGCAGTCAGCAGCACATCGCCCGCATTGCCGCTCACCGTGATGACGGCGCCGGTATAGGTACCGACCGGAACGGTTGCATTCCCGAGAATTTCGGCCAATTGATCCAGCTGCTCAAGATTGATGAAGGGCGCTGAAGTCGGGGCGGTGTAGACGTTGACGTTGCTGCCGCCGCCCTGCGGAACCAGCGCAATACTCAACACTTTTACGCCAATGGTGGCCCAGTCCGTTGCCGAGGCATCGCTGATCATCACGGGCATCATGGCGGTCTGTGCAGTCGTGCCCGCACCGGAACCGACTGATGCCATGTTTGAACCTGATGATCCTGAAGAGCCGTCACCGCATGCCGTCAGGGTTGCGATCACGGCGCCGCATACGGCGAAGTTCAACTTCCTGGTATCCATGAGTCTCTCCCCGTTGTCGATGGAAGCCCTTAGCGATCCAAACGGGATCTGGTTGACGCAATTTCACAGCGGCGAATCAATTTGTAGCGTTGTCAGCGATTGGCGACAATAATCAGCGGCCTGTCAGCAACAAGTAAGTTGGATTTGAAACGATGAATGAAGTGCAACTGCAGGCAATGTTGGATATCGCACTTGAAGAGGCGCGAATTGGTTTGGCCGAGGGCGGCATTCCCATCGGCGCGGCGCTATTTCACAGCGACGGCAAGCTGCTGGGTCGCGGCCACAACCGTCGGGTGCAGGAAAATGACCCTTCGATTCATGGTGAGACGGACGCGTTCCGGCGGGCCGGACGGCGCCGCGGCTATCAGGACACCATCATGGTGACGACCCTGGCGCCGTGCTGGTACTGCTGCGGTCTGATCGTGCAGTTTCGCATCGGTGCGGTTGTTGTCGGTGAATCACGCACCTTTCGCGGCGGGCTGGACTGGCTGCGCGAACGCGGCGTGCAGGTCATTGACATGGATTCGCCGCAGTGCGCAAACCTGCTCGGCGCCTATATCGAGGCCCATCCTGACGTCTGGGACGAGGACATTGGTACAGCGTGCGATTGCTGATGAACAACCGCTAGAATACCGGCCATGGATATCCATCTGGCATCGATAGAACACATTCGTGAGCAGCTCATCGACCTGCTCATTCAATTCGGGCCGCGCCTGCTCACGGCCATCGTCATTATCATCGCCGGCGTCTTCGTCGGAGGATGGGTGGAGCGCTGGCTGTCGCGCGCAACGCGACGCTTTGATCTCGAGCCACCGCTGCGGATGTTGCTCGCGCGGGTTACCCGTGGTGTGGTGCTGCTGCTGTTTCTGGTCATGGCGCTTCAGAACCTCGGGGTTCAGCTGCTGCCGCTGATCGCCGGATTGGGTGTGGCGGGTGCCGGTATTGCGCTGGCCATGCAGGGTGTGCTTAGCAACATCGTTGCGGGCCTATCCATCATTCTCACCAAGCCATTTCGTGTCGGCCAGTATATTCAGGTGGCAGGGGTTGAAGGACGGGTGGAGCACGTTTCCCTGTTCAGCACCATTCTGACGCACGCGGATCGTTCCACCGTCGTGATCCCGAACCGCAAGATTGTCGGTGAGATACTGCACAACTACGGGCACATCCGCCAGGTCAGCCTCCAGGTGGGGGTGGCGCCCGACACCGATGTCGCCGCGGCGCTGCACGTCATCGAAGGGGTGGTAACGGCCAATCCGCGTGTGCTGAAGGATGTGCCACCGGTGATTGGCGTGTCGAGCCTGGCGCAATCGGTGGTGCAGATCGGCATTCAGCCGTGGGTGTCCGTTGACGACTATGGCGTGACGCAGGCCGAGCTTTCCCGTGCGGTGCTGGAGGCGTTACGGGCGAATCGGATCAGCCTCGCTCTGGCGCAGCATGAGGTGCGCCTGTTGCAGGCTTAAGGCCTGAGCGGGTCTTCCGGTTGCACGGCATTAGCGCGCGGGCCGGCGAAAATCCTGATCCAAGTAGGGATTGGTGGTCGGCACCCGGATAACGATCGGCGCATGGTCCTGGCTCAGATGACAGGCGTTGCAGGTGGTCGTCAGGGTCGCATAGGCTGTCTTGAATTGGCGGACATCCTTGGCCTGGATCGCCTGGTCTACCGCCTTCAACGGCTCCGTGGTCATGGCGCCGATGACCGCCGTCATATCGATGTTGCGATAGATCGGAATGGTTCGGGCGACCCGGGCGAACGCATTGCGCAGTTCACTCAGTTCGTACTGTGCGTACGCCCAATTCCCCTGCTGACCGGCAAGTCCGAGTTTGGTATGACGCGGCTGAATCGCCATGGTCATCAGATCCCCCAGACTCGGATGATAATCCGGTGTCGGAGCCGCCGCCGGCGTCTGCGCGATGACCGCACTGCTCGACAGCAGCAGCAATGATGCGGCGACTGCCGGCAGCACGCTTGAGATCACACCGTTCAAATGTCGCAAGATAGCTCTCCCAATGAGTGTCAATCGTTCAGGTCGCGCGCCAGAATCAGCTTCAGGACGATATGGTCGGTTGCGCTGGTGAGGCCAAAGCCAACCCCGCCTTCGATCGACCAGGGCTTGCCGTTGTAATCGAACACACCGAACAGTTGATGCTGTTGTTGCGAGCCCGGATACAGGGCGCGCAGCGGACCCAGGTCGGCGTACTCTTCGGCCGCGATCGCCCAGGTCTTGTCAAAGTTGTACGCAATGCGGGTGGCGGGAGCGAAATCGAGTCGACTGAATCCCTTGTACGAATTATCGAGTATCGGGTTCACGATGATGTCCACTGCGCCCAGATGCCAACCTACGATGGGGCGGATTTCCTGGGTATGGCGGCTTGGATCCCAGTGAGCCGTATTCCAGCTGAATTCGAAATTCACGCCGTAGAAGAAGCGCTGATTGGCCGCATCCGGTTCGACGAACAGGGCCCGCACCTTGAACCCGTTATAGGTCAATGCACCGTTGCTGCTGATGCTGTAGAGAGGAAGGTAAAGGCCCGCCTCGAACCAATTCGTCACACCGTACGCCCACTCCGGAACACCGTTGAGCGTGTGATTGGGAACGATGCCGCCGGGATAGTCGGCGCTGGTGCGACCGTCGGGCGTGAAATTGTTGTGCACCGTCAGATTGAACACACCCGGCGCGGCGATTTCGGCGTTATAGACTTGAATCTCGTCGGTCTGGGCGTGTGCAGATACTGACCGGAAGACGCACAGCGTCGCCAAGAGCAACAATAGCGGACGCATTACTCCTCCTGATGATGCTTCGCCGTCGATCGGCATGCCAAAGCCATCCGGGCTTTGTCATACAAAGCGCAATGGTAGCAAGAAGCATGGCCGCGTGGCGTATCGCCTGCGGGCTCTAGAACACCTGCATCGGGAAGGAATTGATAATGTGTCTCATTTCAAATCGCGCTCGCATTGCGCGAGTTCGACCCATTGGCGTCGCCAGGCCGGTGCTTCGAACGGATCGGCGAAATACTGGGTCTCATGCACGACCTTGTCGTCGCGGAACTCCATGATGCTGACCGTATAGGCGGAACGCCCCTGATACAGAATGATGTATTCCGTGATCCACAGTTCACCCGCGCCGAGAATTCGTCTGACTTTGAAACCCGACGGCTTGCCGGGGTGATGGCTGCGCAAGGCCTGCAGGTTGCTTCGCCCGAGGATTCGTTCGCCGGACTGAGGGTAGTCACACACGGCATCGACAGCGTAGATATCGTGTTCCACCTGCGCATCACCCGCTGCGGAGGCGCGCCAATGCGCATCCAGCAATTCACGTATCCGTGCCTCTTGCATGATCATCTCCCGGGTGCCAATGACCAAAGGGTACATCGCAAGACCGCAATCGCAAGCGGCATCTGGGTGGGGTTGCTAGGCTGAACGTCCTGGCTGCTCACAGGCGGTGGCGGTCAGCACAAGCTTGCGCCCGTGGCGCAGGCAAACGATCTGGCAAGGCTTGTCGATGCGCGCGGCATCCAGGATCTGCTGAAGTTTATCGATGCTGGTCGTGGGAATGCCATCGTACGAGACGATCAGGTCACCGGACTGCAGACCGGCCGCCTCGGCGCGGCTGGCGCGCTCGACATTCTGTACGCGAACCCCCGAGTCATTCTCCAGTCCGTGATGGAGCATCAGCCGTCGATTGACGATGGTGTTGATGGCTGTCAAGCCCAGCCAGGCGCGCAGTACCCGACCGTGCTGGATCAGTTGTGTCAGAACCCATTGGGCCGTGTCACTGGCCGTGGCGAAGCAAAGGCCCTGTGCGGAGGCGATGATGGCCGTGTTTACGCCGATAACCGCGCCATGAGAGTCGAGCAGGGGTCCTCCGGAATTGCCCGGATTGAGGGCCGCGTCGGTCTGGATGACATTCTCGATCAGGCGTCCGGTGCTCGAGCGCAGCGTTCGTCCGAGGGCGCTGACGACTCCGGCCGTGACTGTGTGCTCGAAGCCCAGTGGATTGCCGATCGCAATCGCAAGCTGGCCGATCTGCAAAGTACCTGAATTGCCAAACGCGACATGCGGCAGGTCGCTCGCGCCGACGCGAAGCACGGCAAGATCCGAATCCGGGTCATCGCCGATCAGATCGGCGGAAAACCGCTCGCCCTCGCAGGTCGAAACCAGGATCTCCCTGGCCTGATGGATGACGTGGCTGTTGGTGAGCAGCAGTCCGTCCGGGGTGAAGAAGAAGCCGGATCCGGTGCCGCGCCGTAGTCCCGGTCGCGAATCATGGCGTGCCTCCAGATGCACCACCGCCGGTGCCGCCACCCGTGCAGCGCCCGTAACGGCATTCGAATAGGCGTCCAGCAAGCCGGCGGAACTCATCGGGCCAAGTTGTGGGCGGCGGTCATCGAATTCAACCCCTGGACCGGATGGGGGGACCTCAGTACGCTCAAGGCCCCCTCACCGTGGCGATGCGCATGAACTGTGCCTATACACGTAGTGATGCCTCGATTGCTGAGCAGCCGCGCTCGACGCGCGGCACACCCCACCCCAGGTGGGTACTGACGGCCACTATCCTGGCTTCCAGTCTCGCCTTCATTGATGGTTCGGTGGTCAATGTCGGGCTGCCGGCACTGGGGGCAAGCTTCAAGGCCGGTGCCGGCGATCTGCAGTGGGTCATCAACGCGTATCTGCTGCCCTTGAGTGCACTGCTGCTGTTGGGTGGCGCGGCGGGCGATCGTTATGGGCACGTGCGTCTTCTGGTCGTGGGAACCGCCATTTTCGGGGCGGCCTCGATCGGCTGCGCCCTGGCTCCGAGCCTGGTCTGGTTGCTGACGGCGCGCGGACTGCAGGGTATCGGCGCCGCCTTGCTCATGCCAAACAGTCTGGCCATTCTCGGTGCGAGCTTCGCGGGCGAGGCCCGCGGTCGTGCGATCGGGATCTGGGCGTCGGTGGGGGCGGTGATGGCCGCGCTCGGGCCGGTGCTGGGTGGTTGGCTGATCGACACCGTCGGGTGGCGCTCGATCTTTCTCATCAATCTGCCTCCCGCCACCGCCGCCATCGTGCTCGCGATTATTTTTGTCCACGATGTGGACCCGGAGGATAAAGCGCCTGCTCTGGATCTGGTGGGTGGGGCGCTGGCGACCGCCTCGCTCGGCACGCTGACCTGGGGACTGACCATTGGTTCAGGTCATGCGGGGTGGACAGCACCTGCCATTGCGTTGGTGTTGAGCGGGGTCATCCTCATGCTCGGTTTTCTTAAGGCAGAAGGATCCAAAGGCGAAGCCGCAATGATGCCTCTGGCATTGTTCGGATCCGCAAGCTTCGTCGGACTCACGCTGCTCACCCTCCTGCTGTATGGCGCGCTGGGGGCGCTGCTTGTTCTGGTCCCTTACGTATTGATTCAGGCGGGCCAGTATTCCGGCGCGCAGGCGGGCGCTGCTCTTCTACCCTTTGCGTTGGTACTGGCCATAGCCTCGCCGGTCATGGGTGCCGCCGCCGGACGAATCGGGCCACGAACGCCCCTGACCGTCGGGCCGCTGGTGGTTGCAGGCGGCTTTTTGCTGGTCCTTAGAATCGGACCACACGGACACTATTGGACGAGCGTCTTTCCTGCAATCCTGATGATCGCAATCGGCATGGCAGGCGCGGTAGCGCCACTGACTACGGCCGTGCTTGCATCGGTTGACAAGCGACATACCGGTTCGGCCTCCGGCCTGAACAGCGCGGTCGCGCGCACGGGAGGTATGGTGGCCACCGCATTGCTCGGCGCGGTTCTCGGCGCTGCGGGCCCCGCGCTCGTGAGTGGCTTCCACAGTGCTGCGGTTGTTTGTGCAATCGCATCGGCCGCGGCTTCGGCGAGCGCTTTCTTCCTGATTGCCAGGGGAGGCCGGCTCACTCAACGCGACGCAGCATCGATTCAGTGAATCTGTGACTTGAAATCCATACGGATCGCCCACACGACCCGGGGAGGGATACGCAACGCTGAAACCGACAAGACACCCACAAGAGTGCCTATATGCTCGTCTATGCCCGATGGAAGTACCTTCTCATTCTCCTGGTCCTCCTTTCTGGGCTGGTAATCGCACTGCCCAATATCTTTGGACAGGACCCTGCACTGCAGATCGCACGCAAGGACCATGATCCGATTGCGGCCGCCGCACTGCCGGACATCGAGCAGTTCTTTCACGATCAGAAGGTACCGCACAGCAGTGCCTATCTGGATGATGGTCACGTCATGGTGCGCTTTGCCGACAGCGCCGATCAGTTCAAGGCGCGCGACGCCTTCAACAGCAAGCTCGCCGATCAGTACATCACGGCCTTATCGATTGCTTCGCGCGAGCCAGCCGTAATGCGCGATATGGGACTGCGACCGATGAAACTGGGCCTGGACCTGCAAGGTGGCCTGGACCTGCTGTATCAGGTCGATACCCAAAGTGCGGTGACGCAATTGTTGGACAGTTACGCGCAGGATCTGCGGCAGGCGCTCGCAAAGGCCAATCTGCCGGTCAGCGAGGTGGCAATCGTGCCTGCGGCGGGCGGCGCGGCTGACGGCCTGCGCGTGACGGCGCCGCCCGGCGCGAATCTGAATGCCGTGGAGGAGGTCGCCAGGAAGACACTGCCCGACCTGCCTTTTGCGAAGCTGACACTGCCCAGCGGCCCCGCATTGCAGGGAACCCTCACGACAACACAGATCCGCGAGCGGCAGGGCTATGCGATCTCTCAGAACCTCGTCACCCTGCGTAAGCGCGTCGATGAATTGGGGGTTTCCGAATCGGTCGTACGGCAGCAGGGCGTCGATCGCATCAATGTGCAGCTGCCGGGCGTGCTGGACTCCGCCGAAGCCAAAGACATTCTGGGCAAGACCGCCTCGTTGGAGTTTCGCCTGAATGCGACGGTTGGTGACCCCATCGAAGTGGCCGAGCATGGCAATGCGCCCATGGGTACCAAGCTGTACTACGACAAGCATGGCCAGCCACTGCTGCTCAAACGCGAAATCATCGCGACCGGTGATGAGCTCACCAGTGCCACGGCCGCCACCGACCAGGAAGGCCCAATCGTCAACATCAAGCTGGATACGCGTGCGGGGGATCGCATGCTGGCCGTGAGCCGCGCGAACGTCGGCCGTCTCATGGCGGTCGTGTACATCGAAAAGCGCAGCGAGGTCAGTGAAGTCGACGGCAGGAAGGTGACCCGCTACATCACTGACGAGAAGGTCATCAGCGATGCGAGAATCGATAACGTCTTAGGCAATGCCTTTCGGATTACCGGTATGAGCGCCGGAGAATCGCGTGAGCTGTCCTTGCTGCTGCGGTCCGGCTCCCTGTCGGTGCCGATCTATGTGCTCAACGAGCGCACCATCGGACCAAGCCTCGGCAAGGACAACATTCAGGGCGGCCGCGATGCCCTGTTGATCGGCATGAGCGCGGTATTCGTGTTCATGTTGCTCTACTACCGGGTGTTTGGACTGGTCGCCGACATTGTGCTGCTGGCGAACGTCGTGCTGCTGACGGCGTTGTACTCGCTGTTTGGCGGCGTGCTGACGCTGCCGGGTATCGCCGGCATCATTCTGACCGTCGGCGTCGCGGTGGATGCGAACGTGCTGATCTACGAACGTATCCGTGAGGAGTTACGTAATGGCGTCTCGCCGCAGACGGCAATCCGTGCCGGCTTCGACAAGGCGTTCTCGGCCATCGCCGACTCCAACGTCACCACCATCATCGCCGGCCTGGTGCTGTGGGTCTTCGGTACCGGCCCGGTGAAGGGCTTTGCCGTGGTGCTGGTGCTGGGTATTGCCACTTCGATGTTCACATCGCTCATGGGCAGCCGCGCCCTGATCACCCTCATGTACGGCGGGAGGCGCAAGCCCACCCGCCTGCTGATCTGAGCGCGGGTGATGAGTTAGTTCCAGACGTCCCTGGCAATGTCACTAACCAGCTTCAGCTTTCGCCATTGTTCATCCGGTGACACCGCATTGCCCTCGCAGGTGCTCGCAAATCCACATTGAGGGCTCAAGGCGAGCTGCTCCAGGGGCGCGAAGTGGCTGGCGGCTTCGATTCGACGTTTCACCGTCTCGGCAGTCTCAAGCGTGCCCGTTTTGCTCGTGATGAGACCCAGCGTCGCTATCTTGCCCTTCGGGAGGTGGCGCAGCGGTGAAAAATCCCCGGATCGTGCATCATCGAACTCCAGAAAGTAGCCATCGACTGCGACCTCATTGAAGAGCACCTCGGCGACGGGTTCGTAGCCACCTTCGGCGGCCCAGGCACTGCGGAAGTTGCCGCGACACACATGCAGCATGACCTTCATGGACGGCGGACGCTCCTTGATCGAATCATTGATCAGTTTCGCGTACAGCCGGGCGAGCAGTTCCGGCTCTACCCCATGTCGGGATCGCACCTGCTCGCGGATGGCGGGGTCGCAGAGGTAGGCAAAGTTGGTGTCGTCTATTTGCAGGTACTCACAACCGGCCTCGGCCAGATCCTGAATCTCAGCCTGATAGGCTTTGGCGAGATCGGAGAAGAACCGGTCGAGACTTGGATAAGAGGCCGAGTCTATGGCCGCACGGCCGCCGCGAAAATGCAGGATGGAGGGGGAGGGAATGGTGATCTTGGGGGTGCCCCGCGCGACCTGCTTGAGAAAGCGGAAATGGTCGACAAAAATCGGCGTCGGGCGCCCGAGCTCACTGGTGACCTCAAGACCATGTGCCTCCATGGGTATGGGACCTTCGTGAGTGCGGAACTGGGCCACCAGCGTAGGCTTGGTTCGGCGCACCCCGGACAGGGAGGTAAGAAAATCCAGGTGCCAGTAACTGCGCCGGAATTCCCCGTCGGTCACCACCGCCATTCCGATGTCCTCTTGGCGTCTGACGGCATCGACGATCGCGGAATCTTCGATCCTGTGCAGCGAAGTCGCCGCCATCTGCCCCTGATCATAGGCTTGGCGGGCATGGGCCAGCTGCGCCGGGCGAAGCAGGCTGCCGACATGGTCGGCGCGGAATGGGAATCGCTGCTGGGTAGACATTGCCAGGTTTCTCCGTTTGCAATGTGACTACTGTGCCAAACAGTGAAAACAATGGGGTTGCGCAATCGCGTAGGAAATCGGAGTATCGCGCATGATTCGATACGGAAAACTGGAAAATACGCATGAAACAGCCGAAACGCAAAAAACAGCAGGATCAGTACCTAATCAAGGCCGACTACGACCTTGACCGGTTCGACTGGCGCATATTGCGAGCCCTAGCCGCGAACGCGCGGCTGACCAATGTGGAAATGGCGCGGCAGGTCGGCCTGTCGGAGGCCCCGTGTTCGCGTCGGATCGCCAGCATGGAGGAACGCGGTGTGATTCAAGGCTACGGTGTGCGGGTCAATCCCGGCGCAATCGGCATTGGCATGATGGCGTTCATCACGCTGACCTTGGATGTCGTGTCAGCGCAAAGCGCGGACCGGTTTGCGGACCTGGTGCAGGAATCGCCCTATGTGCTGGAGTGCTATGTGGTTTCGGGGAACCAATATGCCCTGCTGCACGTTGCCGCGCCGGATATGCGCACCTACTCGGAATTTGTCCTCGATCGCTTGCGGCGGATCCCGGGCGTGAAGGACATCAACTCCAACTTCGTCATGCGCCTGATCAAATCCGCCGCAGGATTGCCGGACCTGGCCGCAGCCGCCGATACTCCCGGATAGGTCTAGCGGGGCACGGGCTTGGCGAACACTTCGATCTGGCCTACGTCGGACCAGCCGCCGGGTCCGTGTCCGCTGCCTGGCATGAGATCCACGAATCCGATTTCATCCACTTTCGATAGATCCACGTGCTCCACCGAAGTCCCGGTGGTAACAGCCCGCTTGATGTCCAGTTTCAGCCAGTGCATGTCGGCAAAGAACATCTCGCTCACCATCCAGTCTCGTGTCGTGCCATCGCTTCGGTCGGCGGCCAGCCAGGTGCCATCGGCCAGCTTCACGATGGGCCGGACCTGGTGATACCCGGACATTTTCGTGGTCCAACGGATGCGGGCGACGCCCGTCAGATCCGCCAGGCTTTGCTTGTTGCGAAGGGCGAGGCCGCAGGGCGTGGTGCAAAGACCCTGCCATACGTGGATCGGGTTGCCCTCATCGCCCGCAGTTCCCGTGAGCATGATCTGTCCGCCGGGCGCGATCACCGTGAGTTCGAGATTCGGGTTCGCAAGCGACGTGGGGCTGACCGGATGTTCGCCGTTCGCCGGATCCTGTTTCCATTCCTCGCGGAAGAACAGCGGCGGACGCTGCGGGCCGTGATCCGCTCCGGGGCGTGCGGCAGCCGGCCCGGTAGGTGCCTGGGCGCGGACGGAAACGAATGTCAGGCCTGCGGATAGCGCCAGCAATGCGGCGGCGAGTCGGTAAGTCCTTGTCATAGCCCCCTCCGATGAAAACCAGCGAGCCGGGAGTTTACCTCCGTGTCGGGTTGACGCAGTGCGATATTGTCCGGCTCGCGGTCGTGGCAGCACCGACGCCTACAAGAGGGTAAGGATTCCTACACGCTGCGGGCGCAAGTCTGCGCATTTAATCGGCCTAACCCTTGCAGCATCGTCTTGGCCGTCACCGGACAATGACTCATCGCAAGAAGATTCACACGGATAAGGAAACGCCATGAAAGACGCAACACGAATGGTCATCGGCAGCCTGCTACTCGCGATCGCAGCGATCAGCGCCGGGTGCGTCGTCGCGGCTCCGCGCGAGGGCTACTACGATCGTGACCACCATCGTTACTATCATGAGCACACCTGGGTGGTCTGCGGCGATCGTGATGAGCATTGCCGCTGATTCCAGACCGTCTACGTAAAGCTGATAGCCGGGGTTCGAGCCGCTTAGGTTCGCTCCTCGGTACCGGAATCCGCTTAGGGTTCTGGCAAGGTCGGCGCCCCGTCAATCATAGGGGCGCCGGCCGGTCGATCTGAGCGGCCAGTCCGCCTCCATCGTGCCCGAGGATGCGATATATGGCCCCCCCCGGCAGATCCCACGTTCGTGAAGGTAATTCCCAGGCTCATGGCGCCATATGGGATGGCAAGGGCACTAACTTCACCCTGTATTCGGCCAATGCGACCAAGGTTGAGGTATGCCTTTTTGATCCAGCGGGGAAGACCGAACTGGAACGGCTGGTGCTGCCCGAATATACCGATCAGATCTGGCACGGCTACATTCCGGATGTGCACCCCGGCTCAGTCTACGGAATGCGCGTTCACGGCCCCTATGAACCGCTTGCGGGGCACCGCTTCAATCCCAACAAGCTGGTGCTTGATCCTTACGCGCGCGGTCACACCGGTGCGCTGCGGTGGGGACCGGAGGTCTTCGGCTATACGATCGGCCACAAGGATGAGGACTTAAGCTTCGATACACGCGACAGCGCCGCGTTCGTGCCCAAGTGCGTAGTCGTCGACCCGGACTTCGACTGGAAGGGGCAACCGCGCAAGCGCGGAGTGCCCTGGGATCGCACCATCTTCTACGAGGCCCATGTGAAGGGCTTCACCAAGTTGCATCCCGCAGTCCCCGAAAAGCTGCGCGGCACCTACGCCGGGTTGGGAACGAAACAGGTTGTGGAGTACGTCAGATCGCTGGGCGTGACATCTATCGAACTGTTGCCGATTCATACCTTCATTAATGACAATCATCTGCTTGAGAAGGGGTTGACCAACTACTGGGGGTACAACAGCATCGGCTTCTTTGCGCCTGATCCCCGCTATGCATCCGAACCTGAGCAGTGCCTGCGCGAATTCAAGGAGATGGTCGCAAGCTTCCATGAGGCCGGCCTCGAGGTGATTCTCGATGTGGTCTACAACCACACGGCCGAGGGCAATGAGAAAGGCCCGACGCTGTCATTCAAGGGCATCGACAATACGTCCTACTACCGGCTGCTTCCCGAGAAGCGCTACTACATCAATGACACGGGTACCGGCAATACGCTGAATCTGTCGCACCCGAATGTCATCGAAATGGTCACCGACAGTCTGCGCTACTGGGTCAATGAGCTGCATATCGACGGCTTCCGTTTTGATCTCGGAACCATTCTTGCCCGGGAACCCGATGGTTTCGACAATCAAAGCGGCTTCCTGAAGGCCTGCCATCAGGATCCGGTGCTGCGTACCGTCAAGCTCATCGCCGAGCCTTGGGACTGTGGTCCGGGTGGCTACCAGGTCGGAAAATTCCCCCCCGGCTGGGCGGAGTGGAATGACCGGTATCGCGATGAGGTCCGCAGTTACTGGAAGGGTGACGCCGCAGCCCGAGTGGTTGCGCAACGTCTTTGCGCCTCGCCCGACTCCTTCAATCACCTGGGTCGAAGGCCATCAGCGTGCATCAACTTCGTGACCGCCCATGACGGATTTACGCTGAACGATATTGTCTCTTACAACGATAAGCACAACGAAGCGAACGGCGAGGACAACCGCGACGGGCACAGCGACAATCGCTCCTGGAACTGCGGGGCGGAAGGCCCCACCGAGGATGCTGAAATCAACGCACTGCGCGAGCAGCAGATGCGCAACATGCTGGCCACGCTGCTGCTCTCGCAGGGCACCCCGATGTTCGTGGCCGGAGATGAATTTGCCCGCACGCAAAACGGCAACAACAACGCCTACTGCCAGGACAACGAGATCAGCTGGGTCAACTGGAACCTGTCCGAGCAGGGAAAGTCGCTGCTCCATTTCGTGCAGGTGCTGTGCGGGCTGCGTGCCAAATACCCGATCCTGCGTCGTAACCGCTTTCTGACCGGCAGCTACGATGAGGAACTCGATATCAAGGACCTCACATGGATCAATGCGAACGGGCGCGAGATGACCGGTGAGGAATGGGGCGATGACCTGATGAAGTGCTTTGGCATGCTGATGGACGGACGCGCCAGGCCCACCGGGGTTCGGCAGCGCGGCACCGAGGCGGCCATGCTGATGATTCTCAATTCGCATCACGACCTGGTCAATTTCACCCTGCCGGAATATCCCGATGGCCAGACCTGGGACCGGGTCGTGGATACTCACGTGATGAATGAAGAGCTGCCCTACAGGGGCAGGACCGGCGAGGTGTATGGCGTGACGGGCCGATCCTTGGTGCTGTTGGTGCGGGCGAACGAGTGATGGCGGCGGCTGCGACTTCCCGGCGCTCATGGGTTGCGACCTACCGCCTGCAGTTGCACCGCGGATTCACCTTGGCGGATGCCGAAGAGGTGCTGCCGTACCTGGCCAGTCTGGGCATCAGTCACGTGTACCTGTCCCCATGCCTGCAGGCGGCGTCGGGAAGCCAGCATGGCTACGATGTGATCGATCCGCGGCATGTCAGCCACGACCTGGGCGGAGATGAGGCCTGGACGCACTTCGTGGCGGCAGCGCATGCGAATTCGCTGGGCATTCTGTTGGATATCGTGCCCAACCACATGGCGGCGTCCGAGCAGAATCGCTGGTGGGATGATGTGCTGGCCCACGGGCCCTTCAGTGAGTATTCACAGTACTTCGACATCCGCAATCCCGCCGGCGGCCGCTTTTGCGTGCACATCTGCAGCCTTGCCCGCCCTTATGGCGAAGTGCTTCTGGCCGGGGAACTGAAAATCGAAAGCCAGCGCGGGCGGCTGCGTCTGCGGCACTACGACAATAGCTGGCCATTGGCGGCGATTTCCTGGGGAGTCGTGCTGAATCGGTCCGCCCAGTGCTTTGCCGACCTTGAGGCATTGGCGGCAATCGTTGCCCCGGGCGCCGCTGACCGCCGCGCCTACCGCAAGGCCGTGCAGACCGCGGCCGGCATCGTCGAAGAGACGCCTCCGGCTGCTCTGGCCGAACGCCTCAACGCGATCAACGGCGATGTCGGGGCCCTCGATGCCCTAATCCAGCGGCAGTATTACGCAGTGCACGGCTGGAAACTCGCCGGCGAACTGGTCAACTACCGGCGCTTCTTCGATGTGTCGACGCTGGTCGGGCTCTCCACCGAGCGTCCTGAAGTCTTCGCGGCCGTCCACAATCGCTTCGGCAGAATGATCGAGCAGGGGGAAATCGACGGCTTGCGAGTCGATCATCCGGATGGCCTGCGCGATCCGCTTGAGTATCTCGAACGGCTGCGCGCCTTGCTGCCGCAGGGGCGGATTTATGTCGAGAAGATTCTGGACAACGAGGAGCGTCTGCCGAGCTGGCCGATCGACGGAACGGTGGGCTACGATTTCCTCGCGAAGGTCAATCGCTTGTGGATGAGCGATCAGCACAGTGACAAGCTTACCTCTACCTATGCGGACTTTACCGGTCATTCAGTCGATCTGGGCGCGCTGATCCGGGAGAAGAAGGACTTCATCGTGGGGCACGCCTTCGCGTACGATCATCAGCGTCTGTCCGCGATGGCCGTGAGGATTGCACGCGACTCTTACCTGACGCGCGATCTGAGTCCCCAGCAGATTCATGATGCGGTGGCGCAGGTCACCGCTTCACTGAGCGTGTACCGCACCTATCGCACCACCGATATCTTGAGTGAAGCCGACAAGGCGGTCATTGCGGAGGCGGTGCGCAGTGCCCGCTTTGCCCGTCCCGGGATCGATGCCTCGGTATTCGATTTCATTCTGGCATTCCTCACCCGCGAGCAGCTGAATGAAGCGGAGTTCGCATTCGTCGGTCCGTGGCAGCAGCTCACGCCCGCAGTGATGGCGAAGGGTGTAGAGGACACCACGTTCTACTGTTTCGACCGGCTGCTGTCATGCAATGAGGTCGGCGCCCAGGCTTCCCTGATCGGCATCTCCTCCGACAAGTTCCATGAATACTGTCTGTATTTGAGTGATCACTGGCCGCGCAACCAGCTGACCACTTCGACGCACGACAACAAACGCAGTGAGGATGTGCGGACCCGAATCTCACTGCTGTCGGAGATCGCGGATCGCTGGGCCGAGGCGCTGCAGCAATGGTCGATCATGAATGAGGGCGCCTGGAACAATCGGAACAAGGATCGCCACGCGGAATATCTGCTTTACCAGACCCTGGTCGGGGTGTGGCCGATCGATGCGGCGCGCTGCTGGCAGTACATGCTCAAGGCGTGCCGTGAGGCCAAGCTGCGCACCTCCTGGCAGGAACCCAATGTCGGCTATGAGGAAAACATCAAGGGTTTCGTCGACCGGGTCCTGCAGAACGAGGAGTTCCTGAAGAGCCTCGTGGAGTTCGTCGAGCCGCTGGTGCTGCCTGGCCGCATCAACAGCCTCGCGCAGACGCTGATCAAACTGGTCGTTCCGGGGGTTCCTGATCTTTACCAGGGAACCGAGCTGTGGGACCTGAGCCTGGTCGATCCCGACAATCGCCGTCCCGTCGACTATGCGCAACGGATGCAGCTGCTCACCCGCTGTCGCTCGATGAGCGCCGCGGGGGCGACCGCTGACTGGGACTCGGGTCTGCCGAAGTTGTGGCTCATCGATCGGGTGCTGAGCCTGCGCGTTGCGCAGCCTGAGGAGTTCTCCGAAGGCAGCCGGTATCAGCCGCTGGTGGCGCAGGGACCGCATCTGGGTAATCTGTTTGCGTTTCGCCGGGGCGACAATCTCATCGCCGCGGTGCCGCGACTGACGTTGTCCATCGCGAACCGCTGGGAGGAGACTCGACTGCCGCTGCCCAGCGGCACCTGGGAGAACATCTTTACCCTGGACACGGTCTCGGCATCGGTGAGTGCGGCGCAGCTATTCGGCAGCTTCCCCGTCGCGCTGCTGCGCAAGAAGCCGGCCTAAAGTGCGCGCTCGCTAGGACGGACGGCGGAATATTCGCGCCTCGAAGGCGCTCAGGATCGGGGAACTGGACGCTTCGGGCGCTGAGGTCAGCAACAAGGTCCAGCGGCCTTGCGGCATCGCGATGCTGACCGGTCGGGATGCGAAGTTGATCACGACACACAGATCGCCGCGCACGAACCACAACCACCCCTGGGCGGCATCGTGTGCGACGTTGACGGGTAGCGGCAGTGGATGCCGATCCGAGGCCCGCAGGGCAATGATCTGCCGGTACCAGTCGAGCAGTTCCCGGTGCGGGGAGCGATTGACCTCGTCCCAGGACAAACGCGAGTCCTCGAAGGTCTGCGGCAACTGCGGATTGGGAACCTCGTGCGACCAGCCGAAGGTCGCAAATTCCTGGCGGCGACCTTCTGCAACCAGTCTCCCCAATTCCTGGTTCTGATGATCGGTAAAGTAGAAAAACGGCGTGGAGGCGCCCCACTCTTCACCTTGGAAGAGCAGGGGGACGAAGGGCGAAAGAATTGTCACGGCCGCGACCGCCTTCAGCTGTATCGGAGTGAGCAGCATGCTCAGCCGCTCGCCCTTGGCGCGATTGCCGATCTGGTCATGATTTTGTGAGTTCACGATCAACTGATCAGGTCTTACATCATCCGGCGGTCGTCCATGGCGACGCTTGCGATGAATGGAATACTGGCCCTGATAGACATAGCCGTCCCGCAGTACTCGCGCGACATCCTCGATGCCGTTGAAATCCATGTAGTAGCCCACGGTCTCACCGGTCATCGCGCTGTGCAGCGCGTGGTGGAAATCGTCGGCCCAGTGCGCATCCAAGCCATAGCCGCCGCGTTCGGGCGGATACACGAGCCGGGGGTCATTCAGATCGCTTTCGGCGATGAGCACGATCTTGCGGTTGCTGGCCGCGGCGAAGGCGTGCACGGCGCTCGCCAGTTCCTCAAGCAGGTGCACGGCCTCGAAGCTGTAAATCGCGCCGACGGCATCCAGCCGCAGTCCGTCGAAGCCATAGACTTCCAGCCACATGCGTGCATTGTCGAGCACAAATTTCCTGACGCCGTCACTGTATGCACCGTCATAGTTGACTGCATCGCCCCAGGCCGTCTTGACCATGTTGGTGAAGTACGGCGCGTAGTAGTTCAGGTAGTTGCCATCTGGGCCGAGATGGTTGTAGACCACATCCAGCAGCACGGCGAGACCGCGTGCATGACAGGCCGCGATAAAACGGGCGAGGTCCTCGGGAGTACCATAGGAGGGCTGCGGTGCGTAGAGATAGACCCCGTCATAGCCCCATCCGTGCCGGCCCGGAAAGCTCGCCAGAGGCAGGATCTCGATATGGGTCACGCCCAGGGCCACGAGGTGCGCAAGCTTCTGGGTGGCACCCGCATAGGTGCCTTCGGGCGTGAAGGTGCCTATGTGCAGCTCATAGATGACGGCCTTGGCCAGCGGCTGTTGCTGGAAGGTGCTGTGGCTGATTGATTTAAGCGCCTCCTCATCGATCCGGAACGAGGCGCCATGGACTCCGTCGGGCTGCCACGCGGAGCGCGGATCCGGCACCGGCGGTGATCCGTCCACCGAGTAGCGGTAGCCGCTCGCGATTCCGGACGGATCGCAATCCACTCGCCAATAGCCGTCGACGTCCGCGGACATCGCGAAGCGTTGATCGGCGCACACCAGTTCGACGGACTTCTTGGCAAGCGGTGCCCAAACGCAGAATTTCATGGGGCCTGATTTCGGATGTTTTGCTGCATTGAATCAACCGCCCGGTGATACGGCAACGTGTAGGCGCTTCCTGACCGACAACTGCGCGCGCGGGCTAGGTGCGGGCGTGCGCAAAATCCGGTGTCTTGCCATCGCTGTGGGATTCGAGCTGGGATTGCAGCAGCCGCAGGGCCGCCTCGGGCGTGTCGGCGAACTCGAATAGCGTGAGGTCTTCGGCGCTGATGACGCCGTGCCGAAGAAGAGCCTTGAAGTTAATGATTTCATTCCAGTATTCCGGACCATAGAGGATCACCGGAATGCGCCGCTCGAGCTTGTGGGTCTGGGTCAGGGTGAGGATTTCCATGACCTCATCCAGGGTGCCGAAGCCTCCTGGAAAAGCCACCAGACCGCGGGCGAGCTGCGCGAACCACAGCTTGCGCATGAAGAAGTAGTGGAACTCGAACCCCAGCTCGGGGGTGATATAGGGATTCGCCTGCTGCTCATGGGGCAGGCTGATATTGAGCCCGATCGTCTTGCCGCCGGCCTGCGCGGCGCCGCGATGCGCGGCCTCCATGATGCCGCCACCGCCGCCTGAGCAGATCACGTAGCGGTGGGCATCCGCCGGCAGGGACATGGACCACTGGGTGATCAGGCGCGCGAGAGTCTCGGCATCTTGGTAGTAGCGGCCCATCGGGCCTGCCGCCGTGGTGCGCGCAGAACCGAAGAACACGATGGTGTCGTGTATGGCCGCCTGACGAAATCGATTCAGCGGCTCGAGGTATTCGGCGAGTATGCGCAGCGGGCGGCCTTCATCGCTGGTGAGGAACGTCGCGTTTTCATACGCGAGTTGCGCGGCCCGTGGCCGATCCATTGTCATGGCTGTCCCTCGCAGGCGAAATCAATGAAGCCGCGGCTGACATCGACGCTGAGCAGTCGCACCTGCACGGATTGGCCGACCTGCAGACCCTGATATCCGCGCACGATCCGGCCCTCGACCGGTGGCGTCGTGGAGCGCGCCCAGGTGCCCTTGGCGCCGGCCCCGGTGACGATGGCCCCGAAGCTCTGGCCAATGCGCGAGCGCAACAGCAGTGCCGCTGCGGATTTACTCACGCGCCGTTCCACCTTGGCTGCGGCATCCTCCTGCGTCGTGCATCGGGCCGCAAGGTCCTGCAGTTCGCTGATCGTGTAGGGTGCCGGCGCATTGCCCAGGGCCGACTTGATCAGGCGCTGCGCGATGACATCCGGGAAGCGGCGGTTTGGTGCCGTCGAGTGCATGTAGTCGCTGACGGCGAGGCCGAAATGTCCCGCGACCGGCGCGCCCGGCAGTTCCAGTGCGTACTCGCCGCGGCCGAGCAGCTTGATGACTGACAGGGAAAGGTCCGGAAATTGGGCGGGATTGTGTTGTCGGGATTTGGCGAGAAACGCATTCAGAGCACCCGCATCGGGAAGCGCCGGCAATTCTCCGCGATGCTCGGCGGCGAGCGCCACGATGCGATCCCAGTGCTCGGGTGTGCGCAGCACCCGCCGAATGGACGGCAGACCCTTGCTTTGCAGCCAGCGCGCGGTGACGCCGTTGGCGGCGACCATCACGTTCTCGATCAGATCGTGCGCGCGGTTGTTGCGGCTCGGCAGCAGGTCGCGCAGCACGTCGCCTTCGAAGACCGCACTCGTCTGAATCGTCTCCAGAGTCAGCGCGCCCTGCGCATGGCGCACCCGTCCCAGCGACTGCGCGATTTTATCCTGAAGTCGCACCTGCTCCTGAAGGAGCGGTGATTCGAGCCCCTTCGGTGCAGGTGTACGGCCGTCGAGCCAGCTCGCCACGCTGTCGTAGGCCAGCTTCGCCTTGTTTACGACCGTGGCGCGATACAGGTCCGAGGAAACGATGCTGCCATCTGCAGCAATGACCAGCTCAATGACCATCGCGAGGCGTTCCTGGCCCTGGACCAGGGAGGTCAGGTCGGTCGAAAGCCGCTCGGGTAGCATCGGGAATATGCGCCCCGCGGTATACACCGACGTGGTGTTGTGGCGGGCGTGATCATCGATGGCGGAACCCGGGCTTACCGCGGCGTCCACATCGGCAATGGCAACCAGCAGCCGGGTGCTCGCATCGCTTAAGGATTGCGCGACGGACAGCTGGTCGAGATCGAGGGAGTCGTCGTTGTCGATCGAAACCCAGTCGGCGCCGCGCAGGTCCCGGGCACCGGGGTCCGCGGCAGTGCGGCTGAGCGCATCGGCCTGGGCTTGGGCCGCGGGCGAGAAATCCGGTAACAGGCCATTATCCAGCATGGCCTGCCGTGCGATCGTGGTGAGGATGTCGCGCGAATCCTGGTGCAATCCACTCATGGCGTCAGGTTGAACTCTTCGCTGCGCACGGCGGGCAGCGGGGCGCCGGCGAGTGCCGTGTCCGAATGACTGCGCGAGAGCTTCTTCATCAGCGGCAGCATCGCAATCGCGATGACGGTGCAGAACACTCCCCCATATCCCAGCTCGTTGAACAGGCGCGTGTAAATCGACAGTGATTCGACCGGGTTGGTGAGGTTCTCCGGAATGTGGGCAAAGTTGGCGACGACGCTGCCTAAGTACTGCGACAGTCCGGAGGCGACAAAGTATGCCCCCATCATGAACCCGCCCATCCGTTCCGGAACATAGCGGGCGACCATCGCCAGCCCCAGGCCGCTCACCAGCAGCTCACCGAGCGAGTAAAGACCATAACCCCAGACCATGATCCACGAGGAGACCTGGCCGTGCACGGCCCACCGCGCGCCCACGCCATAGATGAAGAAGCCGATGGCGACGGCGCTGAAGCCCCAGACGAACTTGGCCGCGATGGAGGGGTCCTTGCCCAAGCGGCCCAGGGAATTATAGATGAGCACCAGCACCGGACTGAGCAGCACGATCCATACTGCGTTGAGATTCTGGTATTGCTCGGGGATCCAGGTGAACAGGTGCAATCCGAAAATGCGGAAATCCAGGTCTACGTTTCTCTGCGCGAAGAGGTTCAGCGAGGTGGACATCTGCTGGTAGAAGATGAAGAAGAACACCGTCTGCACCACCAGTACGAAGGCCGCGATCAGTCCGGCACGCTCATCGGGTCGGCTCGAGGCAATGAGCTTGACGAAAATGCCGAGAATGACCAGCCCGGCGATGTAAACGCACACGCGCGCCACGGTTTCGCTCTGCAGGATCAGCACCGCGGCGGCCACGATCAGCGCTGAGCCGGCGAGCACCGCGGCCAGACGCGCCGGTTTGACCGGCGCCGCGTCGGCCGGTGAGCCGAGTCCCGCCATGAAACGGCTCATGAGGGCGTAGTTGATCATGCCGATCACCAGGCCGATCGAGCACACGCCGAAGGCGGTATGCCAACCCGCGGAGTCACCGTAGCGTGCGCCGATATAGTCGCGCAGCCAGGGCGTCAGGGTCATCGAGATCATCGAGCCGATATTCACGGCCATGTAGTAGATGGTGAAGGCGCTGTCGATCTTGGTGTCATCGCCCTCGTAGATCTTGCGCACCAGGTTTCCGGAGTTGGGCTTGAACAGCCCGTTGCCGACAATGATGACGCCGAGGGCAAAGTACAAAGAATAAGCACTGTCGGTCGGCAGCCACAGCAGGCCATATCCGATAGCCAGTACGAACGCGCCCATCCGCATGGTACGACGCGTGCCGAGCAGCTTGTCGCCGATCCAGCCGCCGATCGCAGGCGTGGCGTAGATCAGGGCGGAGGCAGCGCCGAAGACCAGGTTGGCCCGGGTATCGACAAAGCCGAGCTTCTTGATCATGTAGGTGACCATCAGCACCTGCATGCCGTAGAAGCCGAAACGCTCCCACATTTCGATCATGAAGATGGTCGTAAACGATCGTGTCTGGGAGGTCGGTGCGGCCGCTGGGGTCATTGCATTGTTCATTGTTGGAATTCTTTGTGTAGTTCACCAGATTCGGACGCGATCCGCGGCAGGCCGGTACATGGGTTGCCCGGGCTTGACCTTGAAAGCATCGTAAAAGGCCGGAATGTTCGACAGCGGCCCGTTGACCCGCCACTTTGGCGGTGAGTGCACGTCGCTGAGCAGCTCCTTGCGCAGCCGTTCACTGCGGTCCTCGTACAGCCAGCCCAACGCGTAACCGAGAAAATAGCGTTGCTCGGGGGTGAGGCCCGCGATCTTGAGCCCCGCGCGGTATTGTGCGGTCTTCCTGAATGCATCAAGCCCGATCACCAGGCCACCGAAGTCCGCGATATTCTCGCCGAGGGTGGCCTCGCCATTGATGTGTATACCCGGCAATGGTTCGTAGGCATCGAACTGTCGGACCATCACCTCTGCACGCTGCTTGAATCTGGCCGC
>DASYER010000041.1:0-7128 GCA_036498905.1 Steroidobacteraceae bacterium
GTACAGGTCTGTTGCGCACCCACAGGACCCACACACTTGATGTCCTTGGGCAGTACCACCGGCACATGAGTGGGATCCGGCAGCGGCCCGGGCGGATCGTTGATGGTGGTACCGATTTTCGGGTCCGCCTGACTCAGGCCGCCTGCCCCGAAGGCTACGGTAGCGACGGAAACGATCCAGGCAGTTTTGCAGGCGTCACGCATAGATTTCTCCGAACCAAAGGAAGCCTAAGGAGAGGAACGGAGGAAGATTATATTCCGCGCAATGCCCTGGTCCAGCTCGGCATATCCCCTTTGACGATTACTTGTTTTCTCGCTCCAATTGCCACGGCACGACGCCCCCTTTGGAGCGGTCCGGCGCTGAGCTGAATACCTCCACGGTCGAGTCCGATGGCGCCGCGATTGGCGTGAGCTTGAAACTTCGGACGCCGTCGGGCCGGGGATTCCTCTGGGCTGCGGTGAGCAGCGCCACGCGGGCTGGCGATACTGAGGCATTGAATGCCAGACGATAGCGGACACCCTGCTTGTCGGCGACCTCCACTGAAGCTGTTTCGTCCTCGCGCGCGAGCAGCAACGGCGTTGCGAATACCGTCTTGTCGTGGCTGAGGCGGCAGTTGATCACGAATACTGCGCCATTGCTGGTATCGCGTGGCGTATCGGAGGCCGTTGGCATCCGCGCGGTGCAGTCCAACAATTGACCGCGATTGCCGATCACGAATCGACCACCATCACGCACCAGGATGTCCCAGCCGGCATCGGATTGCGTTGGCGCAAGCACCTGCGCGCCGTTGATGAAGGCCTTGATGTTGATTGCGATCAGCGGGCCAACAATGCCGGATTGAGCATCCGGTTCTTGCGCGGCGCGCACCGCAAGGCCACCGCCGATCACGAATGCGATGGTCAGCGCGAGGCCCGCGCGTCGGCGCAGCGCGCCGGGAATGGGATGCTTCAGCATACGAATCCTTTCTGAGAGGGGATGGATGGAGTGCCAACGACATCCGATCATCGTGCGACCCGTGGTGAGACTACCGGCCAGCTGAGTCTTCAGGAGCGCATCTGCGTAGCCGCGACGAGTGGTGCTCGGCGCAGCGAGCACCGTGGCATCGCACGCCAGTTCCTGATCGAAGCGGAACAGCCGCAATGCCCAGTACATGATCGGGTTGAACCACGAAAGGCACAGCCAGATCGCCGCCGCCGCGTTCCATTGCGGATCACATCGGCGCAGATGGGCGCGTTCGTGCGCAAGCGCCATGGCGCGCTCATTCGCCCCATAGGCGGTATTGAAGTCCGGCGGCAGGATGATTCGAGGCCGCACGATTCCGATCAGGATGGGTTCGCGGCATCCCGATGCGCGCAGCGTACCATCCGGCTGTACCGTCATATCTCCGAGTGACCTGACAAACCTCAGGTGGCATCCCATGATCACGGCGAGCGATAAGACGGCGCCGATGCCCCACACGACCAGCAGGACGGTTGCGTAATCCGGCGTCGCGACACGATCGATTGTCGACAGCGCTCCGGCAAGTGCCGCATGCAGCGGCCTTGAAACCGGACCGGCCATGATGCGAATCGGGTGCGCCGTCTGTGGAATCAGCACCGCGATTGCCGCAGCCGGCACGAGGAGCCAGATCCAATAAGCGACCCGCGCACCCGCGACGCGGCGGTAAAGCTTGCGCAGCAGGATCACGAGCATTGCTGCGGCGCTGGAGACCAGCGCCGCATGGCCGAGCAGCACGACAGGTTCAGCGCTCATCTTCGAGCTCCCCGATCAGGCGTTTGAGCTCTTCGAGGTCGCGACGCGAGAGTTTTCTCTGGCGGCTGAAATGCGCTACGAAGGGCGCCACGCGACCCCCAAACAGGCGGTCAAGCAGGCCCGCACTCTCCTCGGACAGCCACGCCTCACGCTTCAGCAGTGGCGTGTACAGATGCCGCCTTCCCTGCTTGCTGGCCCGGATCGCGCCCTTCCTGAGCAGACGATTCAGCAAAGTCTTCACGGTTGATTCGTGCCACTGCCGCTGAGGCGCCAGCGCGATGGCGATCTCCTCGGATCCTGCCGGACTGCGCTGCCACAGCACTTCCATCACCGCGGCTTCAGCGTCGCTGATCTGCACCTGAGATTTCATCGCTCGGAATCCGGTTCCTTGACTACATGTGTAGACCTGTCTTCAGACTACACCTGTAGACGAAAAAGTCAACGACACCGTTTGGCGGATTCAGGCAGGCGTTACGCAGGCTTCTTCCACACCGCCAATACGCACAGCGTCAGAAGCTCGTCATCGGAATAACCGGAAAGCTCGCCGGTGGCCCGCAGTTTTGCCAGCTCCTCGGTGTAGGGTGACCCGGCCCGGAACTGGGTTACCTGCACGCCGGGACACTCCTTTTCAACAAGCGCTATCCATTGCGCGAGCGATAACTTGTTCACATAGCAGTTCGACGCCAGCAGATGCTGCAGATCCGGCCGCAGGTGGCACCAGTAGGGAAACCCTGCACGAACCTGTGCGTAGCTGCGCGCATCGTGGGCGCCCGAGTCGCTCGAATACAGATGAATAATATGGTGGGAGACGCCACCCGGACGCAGTAGTCGGCCGATCTCGCGAAACACCGCGGCAGGGTCCGGAAGGTGCTCAAAGACGGAGACCGACATCGCACAATCGAAAGAAGAGGAAGGCAGGCCGGTATTGGTTGCGTCCTTACGCAATACCTGCGGTCTGCTTCCCCGCAAGGAAGGCCGTTGACGAATCGTTTCTTGCAGGAATCGCCGATCGAATCCCGCCAGCTTCCGCGCGAGGGTCTTCGCGAAGCGGACCGGACCGTTCACTCGTACCGTGCGCAGCAGTGCGACGGGATCGAATGAGGTCAGGATCTCATCCAGATCAATTGCCACTACCTGATTGGTGGCGGCGAAATAGCGCGCCTGGCGCAGCTGCTGGCCGGGCCCAATCTCCAACACGGTCTTACCGACAAGGGGCTGGCCAAGGACCGCTTCGATGCAGAGTCGGTTCTCGTCCATCTCCTTCAGGTACGCAGCCACCTTCGCAGGCCTGTCGGCCGCATGGCTCCTGTACAGCGACAGCGCCTCTTTGATCCTTCCCCTTAACCCGAGTCGCGTCGCGGTATACGAATCGCTAAGACCTGTCATCGCACACGCACTCCGCCCGCCAATCTGCGCGGCAGGCAAAAACGCCTGTCAATTGGCGCTCTGGGTTAAATAGTTGGCTCTGGATAAGAACACATTCTCGCCCTGCTGCCATTCTCGATCAAAGCCATTTGAGCCGCAGTAAAAGCTGCGATTGCATCCGGCTTTCATGCGCTCGTGCAGTTCGATGATCACCGAATTGACCCTGTCGATCCACGAGGAGGTGTCGCTGAACACTTCCCGCTCCGCCCCTTCGATGTCGATTTTGAGAATGTCGACCTTCTTCAGGTTATGGTCTGCCATTATTTTATCAACCGTCATGGCCGCGACGGCATGGCAGGTTCGGCCGGCGAGATTCTCTGAAGGCCCCTTCTTCTCCGTCATGAATCCCCATTTCTCCCATTTTCCCAGACCCGGGTCGATGAGGTCGATCTCCTCATTCCGGTGCCACAATGCTGCCTGCAGGGCAATGATCTGGGGATACGGCGCGACATTCATCTTCAGGAGTGCAAAATTGCTTGCCTCCGGTTCAATGGCAATGATCTTTGCGTGGGGAAACTTGTTTGCAAAGTAAATGGAAGCAAGCCCTATGTTTGCTCCAGCGTCGATGATCACTTCGGGCTGTGTGGTCGCCGAAAAATTATATTCCTGATGGACAAAAATCTGGCCGTAGGTCGGCACATCCGAGGAGCGGATGCGCAACAGGAAGGGGTGCCTGCAATCGCTTCTATTGACCTCGAAGAGAACCGCGGATTTGGAGATTTTGCTCCTCATGGCGTACAGAAGGCCGCCCATGCCCACCGTACCGAGATACATTTTTACTGCGGCGAAGTCGACCATAGCCGCAGCACAATGTGGCGCGACTGCCTGCGGTTCTGTCAGACAACCACCCACTAAGGGGTGAGAAATGTGCACCCTCAAGGTGCTTGCGGCTAAGGAGAGCGCGCCACGATGCGCGCGCACTGCGCCTTGGCGTGCAGATCTGCGAACATTGGGTTGGACTGTTCGGGCGAGGATCCATCACATCGGTACATGGGCGAAGCAATCGCCTGCGAGAGCAATACCGTTGCGCTAAGCGCCGCCCAGATGCCGGCGACCCGCCTTGCCAAATCCTTGAAGCGGCTGCGGAACACGACTTCGGCCGCCATCACCACGACCAGCGCGGAGGCCGGGAGGATTACGAACAACTGCCAGAACATGATGGTGGTGGGTGACAGCGCGAAGCAGATCAGTGCGGCTGCGCAGGTGGCCGTCACATAGCCGCGCAGCCAGGTCCGCGGCCGGTACTCGGTGCGGGGCCGCGCCACGGAGCGGCGCCAGGCCGAGCGAAAGAACCTCCATTGCAGCCACACTGTCAGGATCAGTGTCACACCGGCCAAGGTGGCGAGCAGTTTCGCCAGCACGCTCAAGGGGTGTCCCAGTGTCGCGCCCATGACGGGCGTGAAATCCAGATCATACATGCGCGCGACGAAGCTCAGACTTGAGAGCTTCAGCCAATAGAGCACACCGCGCAGTAAGGGAAAGACGTACACGATCCCGCGCAGCAGGAACCCCTTGCCACCCGGTATCAAGGCGGCATTTTGGCGCACAGCCACAATCCAGGGCACCAGGCTTACCGTACACACGGCGGCGCCCATGGCGAGCCCCGCCCAGCTCACCTTCAGTCTTCCCGAGGCAAACAGCAGCACCGACAGCACGCAAAGGATGAAACCCGAGGTGTGAATCTGCAGGCTCAGTCCCAACAGCAGTACGTGCGCCGCAGTGGTCCAGAACTCGCGCTGCCGGGCCATGCGCCGGGCGGTGACCAGATGCAGCACGGCGAAGATGTACATGAAGTTTGCGTCCCAGATGTGGGCCGCAAAGTACAGGTGCCAGGGTGACAGCCATAAGAGCACCAGCAGCAGATAGCGGCCCGTTTCGGTCAGCGCAGGCTTCAGGGTGCTGACCAGGAAGAGAAAGGCGCCGGCGTGGCATAGCAATATGAACAGCGCCGGGGCGCGGTAGTCGTGCCACAGGTACAAGGGTGCCGCAATCAGCACGCCTGAGAAACCACCGGGGGAGAAGCCGCCAGCGGAGGTGACCATCCCGTGAGGCAGCCAGATATGACTGTGGGCAAGCTGCCAGCCAAGGTTAAGCAGTTGGCCCTGATCACCGGTGAGCTGGGAGTTGGCCACCATCAGCAGACCGATACTCAGTCCCAGCGTGAACCAGGAGATAAATTTCGCGCGCGCGCCGCTCCGCATGACCACGCCGCGCGTGGCCGCGAGCACTAACTCGTACATCGATTCCCCTGGACTGCGTTCTTGTTCTACGGAACCGGCGGTCGGTTCCGTGATGAGTCTAATTGTAACATCTTCTTACTAACAGTCATTATTTTGTAACAATTTGACTCATTTCGGGTCAAATCATCCCGTCTTTTCCGCCTTGAGCTTGGGCGATCCGCTGCGCCGCGTTCCGCGAGCTTGAAAATGCTCCGTCGGGGGATGCCAGGAAGGGCCAGCCAACCCCTATTTGCAGGGCCTGACGTTCCCCGTCGGCGACAGGGAATTAAGGAGGAAAAGCTTCGTCACATCATGGCCATTTGTAGGCTGCGTCCTACATCCGTGCAGATGACGCGGACCCTATGCTCCCGCCTCAGTCTTGAAAGGGAGTGACCGATGCAGTCGACGCCAGTCGCCGCCCGTGCGGCGCGCAAAACCAATGGCAAACACATTCCGGGCAGCCCGGAGCTGGACCTGAGCAAACTGCTGCTCGCCCTGCAGAGTGTTCGCGATGGTGATTTTTCGGTGCGCCTGGCGAGTGATCAGACCGGCCTGGCAGGCAAGGTGGCCGATACCTTCAATGAAATCGTCAGTGCCAATCAGCGTCTTGCGCGCGAACTGGAGCGCGTGGGCCAGATCGTCGGCAAGGATGGCAAGACCCGCCATCGCATGTCGAGCGAGCGACGCTCCGGCGCCTGGGGCGCCATGGAGAATTCGGTCAACACCCTGATCGATGACCTGCTGTGGCCGACGACTGAAGTGACACGAGCAATCTCGGCCGTCGCCAAGGGCGACCTGCAGCAGGCAATGAGTCTCGAAGTCGACGGCCGTGCGCTCAAGGGCGAATTCCTGCGTTCAGCGACGATCGTCAACACCATGATCGCGCAGATGAGCGCCTTTACCTCCGAGGTCACCCGCGTCGCGCGCGAAGTCGGCACCGAAGGCAAGTTGGGCGGCCAGGCCGCGGTGCACGGCGTCGCCGGAACCTGGAAGGATCTCACCGACAGCGTCAATTCCATGGCCAGCAATCTCACCGGCCAGGTGCGCAACATTTCGGAGGTGACCATCGCTGTCGCCAATGGCGATCTGTCCCGCAAGATCACTGTGGACGTGCGCGGGGAAATCCTGCAGCTGAAGGAAGCCATCAACACGATGGTCGACCAATTGCGCTCGTTTGCCTCCGAAGTGACGCGCGTCGCGCGCGAAGTCGGTACCGAAGGCAAGCTCGGCGGCCAGGCCATCGTGTCCGGCGTCGCCGGAACCTGGAAGGATCTCACCGACTCCGTCAACGCCATGGCGACGAACCTCACCGGTCAGGTGCGCAACATCGCCGAGGTGACCACCGCGGTGGCCCGCGGTGACCTGTCACGCAAGATCACGGTCGATGTGAAGGGCGAGATCCTCGAGCTCAAGAACACCATCAATACCATGGTGGACCAGCTCAACAGCTTCGCCGCGGAAGTGACGCGCGTGGCGCGCGAGGTCGGTACCGAAGGCAAGCTCGGCGGCCAGGCCGTGGTACCGGGTGTCGCCGGCACCTGGAAGGACCTGACCGATAACGTCAATTCGATGGCAGGCAACCTCACCGGCCAGGTGCGCAACATCGCCGAGGTCTCGACCGCCATCGCCAGCGGCGATCTGTCGCGCAAAATCACGGCTGACGTGAAGGGCGAAATCCTGCAGTTGAAGGAATCCATCAATACGATGGTGGACCAGCTCAATGCCTTCGCGG
>DASYER010000042.1:0-26309 GCA_036498905.1 Steroidobacteraceae bacterium
AGCCATCCGGCTCGGGCACGTTCACATCGACGGACGGGGAAGTGATCGCCGCCAGCACCGCCTCGCGATTGCCGGCCCGAATCAGATCGCCCAGCGTCTGCGGGCCGCCTTGCGCGGCCGCTACCGATGCCGCGCCGAGGATGAGTAAACCGGTGGCAGCGGCCAAACGCCCTGCCCGGCTGGTCCTCTTAAACAATGTTGCCCCCGAAATTCGTGTAGTGGGCCCACAGGCCTTTGCAGTCGTCGTAGAGGAAGCGGTATGGATCCTGGAACTGGCGGGTCACTTCTTTTTCTTTCATCACACCTGAATCGAACATGTCCTGCGCGCTGCGCCCCTGGGTAGTGAGCAGGGTCGTGCGCTCGTACAGATGCTGCATCATGTCGCGCTCCGCCTGCAGTTGCGCGCGCGACATCACCGGCCCGTAGGCCGGCACGATCTTGGTATCGTCCTTGGCGATCTTCAGCAGATCGCTCATCGCGTCGACGCGGCCGCCGAGCCAGCCGCCCGCATACCAGTCAAGCGCCGGATCGCGCAACGGGGAGGCCACATCGCCGACGGCCAGCACATTGGAGTCCCGGAAGAACACATAGATGTCGCCGCGCGTATGCGCCTCGAGCAGGTAGCCGAACTCGACGTTCTCCGCGCCCGCCTTCATCTCGCCCTTCTGACGGAAGGTGACGGTGGGCACACCCTTCGCCGGCAGCGCCTTGACCCAACGATCCTCCGCCGGCACGTAGTAGTCTGCGGCCAGCCATTCACGGGTGATCGAATGAGCGTGGATGCCCGCCCCTGCCGTGCCGAACAGGACGTTCCCGCCGGTCTGATCGGCGTGGTAGTGCGTGTTGAAGAGGGTATGCACGCTGGCGCCGGCAAGACTCGCCCGTACCGAGTTCGCCAGTGCCGCGGAGCCGCTGTCGACCAGCAGCACGCCATCGGCGGATGACAGCGCCAGCACATTGCCGGGCGCGTTGCCGATCAGGGTGATCCGGTCGGAAAGCTTGGTCGTCGGCAGCACCGTCGTCTTGCCCGGGCGCACCACCGGTTCGGCAGCCGCCGTTTCGCCGTGGGTCGGGACCTGCTGGCAGCCCGCAAGGCCGCCCAGCAGCGGCACGGAGGCGAGCCCGGCCAGTCCCGTCAGGGAAGTGCGCAGGAAGTTTCTGCGATCTGTCGTCTTCATGTCCTGCCTGTCTTCAAACTTCGGTAATGAGGCCGGTGCTGTTGCCGAAACTTGGCTGCTTGATGCCGACCTTGTCCAGTATCGTCAGGTGCAGGTTCGCCAGGGGAGTACGCGCAGGCGGCGTGACGTTCTTGCCGCCGACATGCTTACCGTTGGCGCCACCGACGAGCACTTCAGGAAGCGGATAATTGTCGTGCTGGTTGCTGTTGCTCATGTTCGAGCCGTACAGCAGCAGCGAGTGGTCAAGGACGCTGCCGTCGCCTTCCTTGATGGTTGAGAGCTTCTTCACGAAGTCCGCAAAGCGCTCCATGTGATACCGCTGGATGACGGTGAGGCGCCGAATGCGCTCACGATCGTTCGAGTGATGGCTCACCGGGTGGAACGAATCCGGCACGCCGACATGGTTATAGGTGCGGTTGGTGCCTTCGGCGACCATCACGTAGGAGGCCACGCGGGTCAGATCGGCCTGGTAGGCCAGCGCGATCAGGTCAAACATCAGCCGCACCTGCTTGTCGAAGTCATCGAGCTCACCGACCGGCGCGACCGGCACGTTGATGCCCGAGAAATCCCGTGAGCCGGCCATGTTCACCCGACGCTCGACCTCGCGCACGGAATCCAGGTAGTCCGCCAGGCGCGCCTTGTCGCCCGGGCCCAGGTCCATGCTCAGGCTTTTCGCACGGTCTGAGACCATGTCCAGGATGCTGGCGTTCTTCTTCAGCAACGCCTCACGTTCGGCCGCCGTGTCGCCCTCACCCATGAGCTGGATGAACACCTTGCGCGGGTTGTACTCCATCGGCAGCGGGGAATGCGGGCCCGCATAGGATGTCGTGGAGGCGTAATAACAGCCGGCGCCGCCGCATGCGGCTACCTGGATGGTCGTCTCCGAGGCAACTTCCAGTGAGGGCAGCGCGGTCTTCTGGCCCAGGTGCTGGGCGATCACCTGATCGAGGGTGATGGCCATGCTCGCACCCTTGGCAGCCGTGTCGGGACGTACGCACGACAACCAGGTCGCCGGATTGAGCGTGTGTACTGAACCGCCCGCCGCGAGATTCTCGATATTGTCAAAGGTCGTGACGTAGTTCTTGACCGGCTCCAACGGCGCCACGGTGTGGCCAAGCTTGAAATCCGCGCCCTTGCCGGTGGAACTCCAGGCATCGACGTCCTTGCCGAAGGGGGTGTTGTTGCCGATCGCGCCATGCGGAATGTAGAAAAAGCCCGCGCGCGTCTTCGGAGCAGCCGCGGTATCGGCCAGCGCCGTCGCGGCCGGAACCATCGCCTCCAGGAACGGCAGACCCAGGGCCACACCGCTGCCACGCAGGAACGTGCGTCGCGACAGGTACTTCTTGGTGAGAAAAATTGCCATCGACTGTCTCTCCTGTCACTGCGTCGTTGCGTCGGATCTGAGGTGCTCGATCTGGGCTACCTTGGTCTGCGGTACCTTGGTCGCCGGTGCTTCGGGCCCCTGGCGGCGGAATGAGTCGCTGTTCACGATGCCCGTGACGAGCGCGCCCAAGGTGTAGTTCTGTGCCGCCGCCTCTTGCACGATCTTGCGGATCTGCGGCATGTCGTAGTATTCGACCTCGCGATTGAGCGCGTACATCATCAGGCGCTTGGTCACCGTCGTCGGGAACTGCTCCGGGCGGCGGGTCAGATAGCGCCGCAAGTCCGCCGGGCCGTGCAGAATGGCTCCGCCCGACAGCTCGGTGGTCGCATCGATGGGCGCGTTCTTCGCCTGGGCGTCGACCTCGCGCCAGCGCCCGGTCACATCAAAGTTCTCCAGCGCCAGACCGTACGGATCCATCACGCCATGACACCCCTTGCAGGTCGGGTTCGCGCGATGCGCCTCGAGCCGTGCGCGCACCGTGGCCGGGGGCTGTCCCTCGTGGACCGACAGATCGGTGTTGACGCCCGGCGGCGGCGGGGTCGGCGGAGTCCCGAGAATGCGGTCGAGTACGTATTCACCGCGCAGCACCGGTGAGGTGCGATCGCCATACGAAGTGCGCAGTTCCACGGCACCCTTACCGAGCAGGCCCCAACGGTTCTCGTCCGTGAGCGTCACCTTGCGGAATTGCGGCCCCAGTACTCCCGGAATGCCGTACTGCTGGGCAAGCGACTCATTGACGAACGTGTAGTTGGCGGTCAGCAGCTCCGTGACGTTGCGATTACCCAGCAGCACGCTGGTCAGGAACATGCGGACTTCAGTTTCGAAATTGCTGCGCATCCCCGCATTGAAGCGAGGATCCACCGGTTCAACCTGGGCGAGCGTGGCCATGTTCAGCCATGAAAATGCGAAGTTCTCGACGAGCGACTGGGCGCGCGGGTCCTTCAGCATGCGCTCGACCTGGGTCTTCATGACCGCCGGATCCGAGAGCTTGTTGCCGGCAGCAAGGGCCGCAAGCTGGTCGTCCGGACCTTCGTTCCACAGGAAGAATGACAGCCGCGCGGCAAGCTCCCGATCGTTGAGCACGCGCGATTCATTCGGATTCGGCGAGGATGAGATGGCGCGATACAGGAAGTCCGGGCTCGAGAGGATCGCGGTCACCAGTTCCGTCACGCCGTTCTCAAAGCCGCCGGCTTCGGCGCGGCCGGTCGCATAGAATTTCATCAGCAGCTGCACGTCCGCATCGGTCACGGGACGACGGAAGGCCTCGGTGGCCAAATGCCGCGCGATGCGCTGCGCGCAGGGGGTCTCCTCGGACTCCTGCTTGGGTTGGCAGATGAAAATCTTGGCTCGACTCGCGCTCAGGGAAAGCCCCTGCGGCGCGAAGGGTCCGACGACCTGCACACCATCACGGATGATCGGCATGCCCGAGACCTTGCCGGCGCCGGTCGGGTCATTGCTCTCCGCCAGGGACGAGCGTTCGATGAAGGTGACGGTCACCGTGTGGGCGCCCTCGGTCACCTGCGCCGGAATATTCGACACCTCCGCCACAACGGCCAGGCGGCCCTTCGGGCCATCACGGTCAGCGAGGCTCAGGTCCTCGAATCCACCAATCTGGCGGCGCGCCACTTCCTTGTCGTCGATGAGGACGACGAGCGTGGCCCGGGTCTCCATGCCGCGCGGATACAGGCCCGCATCGATGCTGTCGCCTTCCAGGAAGTTGAAGTGATACTCGCCATCGCGCGGAAAGACATGCGTGAAGGTCACACCACCGCGGGTGCCGAGCGGGAAGCCGTCCCGATGCTGGACCTGAGTGGGGGAACCCGGACCTGCCTGGCCGCCACCGCCGCCGCCACCGCGATAGAAGACGCTCTCCATCTTCGGCACCGGTTCGCCGATCGCAATCTGCGCGACCTTGCGCGCCGCCGACAGGTACTGCTCCATGAAGGACGGTGAGATGACCAGGGCGCCGGCGATATTGCTGAAACCGTCGACCTCGATCTCGGTCGGTAAAACCTGTTTCGGGTCGACCTCTACGCCGACCAGGTCTCTGACGGAGGCCGCGAATTCGGCCCGGCTCAGGCGCTGAATCGGCACATGCCCGACGCGCTTGTCATTGGCCGCCGCATCCACGGTGGCCTCCAGATAATTCACCACGGCATCGACATCTGGTTGGGCCGGCTGCGGCGCACCCGCGGGCGGCATGAGCCGGCTGCTGAGCTTGGCGATGGCCTTTTCCCAGACTTCCGGGTTTTGGCCGGCATGATTCAGATCCATGGTATCCATGGCGAGGCTGCCGGCCCAATCGTCAGCGTTGTGGCATTTGACGCAACGGGTGGTCACCATGTTGGTGAACGCCTTGCTCCCGGCGCTGCTCGCCGCGGCCTGTGCATGTACCACCCCCGCCGCGAGGGCGAGGCAAGCCACCGGCACACCCAGACCCGCCCGCACCAGGGCGTCCTTCAACACTGAACCGTTCTTGTGCATTCCCCCTCCTGCCATTTGGGGCTCATTATTATATTGAGCAGTCGAACATTGCGACTGCCGGGACCGTATGGGGAGTCATTTGGGATCCCATGGCCATGTCCGTCGGCCTCTACAAAATACTAATATATTGATTAATAAGAGAATTTAGTCGCCATCGCTCCAATCCATCACGGGTGATTTTACACCCTCGCGATCATTCCCGTACGGGAGTGTCCGTCTGCGTTCAGGAAGCGGGCTTCCAGATCAGCCGCGGACAGCGGCCGCGACAGCAGAAACCCCTGGGCCTCATCGCAGCCATGGGCCCTCAGCCACTCCAGCTGGCCACTGCGCTCGATGCCTTCGGCCGTGACGGTGACTGCGAGGTTCTGGCCGAGGGAGAGAATCGCGCTGGCGATGGCGGCATCCGCCGGGGAGCGGTCCACGTTGCTCACGAAGGCCTTGTCTATTTTGATGCGATCGGGCGGAAAGCGCGTGATGTAGGCCAGCGAGGAGTAACCGGTCCCAAAATCATCCAGCGCAATGCGGCAACCGAGCTGGCGCAACCCATCGAGCGCCCCGCGCACCGTCGCCGAGTCCTTGATCAGCAATGTTTCGGTGATCTCCACTTCGATCATCGCAGCCGGAATGCCCGCCGCCGCAGCCTCGCTTTGAATGATCCGGGCCGGATCCGCGTGCAGCAGCTCCTTACCTGAGACATTGATTGCAATCGGAACGGCGACGCCGCGATCCAGCCAGGCGCGCAGCTGACGACACGCGGTACGCGTCACCCACGCGCCCATGTCGATGATGAGGCCGCTGTCCTCGGCGATTTCGATGAAGCGGTTCGGCGAGATCTCGCCATGATCCGGATCACACCAGCGCAACAGCGCTTCGACCCCGCACAGATGGTTGTCGCTGAGCCGGAACTTGGGCTGGTAGTGCAGGGTCAATGCATTCTCCTGCAGGGCCCGCCGCAGCCGCGCCTCCAGATCCAGCCAATTGCGCAGGCGGCTGCTCATCGCCGGCGCATAGGCGGCCACGGCGGTCACAGTGCCGCTCTTCACCTGGTACATGGCGGTATCGGCGTGCTTGAGCACCGTCTGCACGTCATGCCCATCTTCCGGATACACCGCAAGTCCGATGCTGGGCGCCGAGTAGAACTCCAGGCCCTCATAGGCAATGGGTTCCTTGAAGGCCGTGCAACATGCCTGAGCAACTTCGTTCGCAAGGGCGCGCGCATGAGCGTGCCGCAACAGAATCACGAACTCATCGCCGCCGAAGCGCGATACAGAGGCGTGATGGTGCGGGCCCGCAAACTGCTCCAGCGTGTGCCCGAGGCGCTCGGCGACGACGCGCAGCACTGCATCGCCGACGCCGTGACCGAAGGTATCGTTGATGCGCTTGAAGCTGTTCAGATCCAGATACAGGATGGCCACTTCCTCGGCGCCCGCGGCCGCCGCCGTGAACAGATGTTCGGCGGTCTCGATGCAACGCTGCCGGTTCGGCAACCCGGTCAGCGGATCGTAGTAGGCCAGCCGTTCGACGCGTTCGGCCGCGGCGGCGTTGCGCAGGATGTACCCGAGGCGCCGCGGCAGCAGCGCCCAATTGACGGGCTTGGAAATGAAGTCGGTTGCACCGGCCGCGAAGGCCAGATCGATCGCCGCCGAGTCCTCGTGTCCGGTCACCATCACGATCGGCACGTTTGCGAAGCGCGGCTCGGCGCGCAGCCGCCGGCATACGGCATAGCCGTCAAGTCCCGGCATGTCCACATCCAGCAACACGATGGCCGGATTGCCGCTCAACGCGGCCGCGAGCGCCTCCGCGCCGTTGCCGTGCGCACTGACCTCAAGCCCGAACTGCGCCACCGCCTCACTGAGCAGCAGTCGGCCGAGATCCTCATCATCGGCAACGATGGCAATGGACGCCGTTTTAGTGCTGTTGGGGATCATGCGCTGGCCCGCATGGTCAGATTGCCAAGCTCGGACAGGACGCCGGGATATGCGCCGCGCACCCGCGCGTGCACGCGTTGTACGTCGGCCATGTTTGCCGCATCGCAGGCCTTTTCCAGCACGCTCAATTCCCGCGAGAAGGCCAGCGCTCCGACGTTCGCGGCACTGGCCTTGAGTTTGTGGCACAGCGCCGCCGCCGCGGGCAGTTCGGCGCGCGCCACGGCGAGCTCGAGCTCTGCGAGTGATTCGGCCGAGCCACTCTCAAACAGCGTGACCAGCTTCGCATACAGATCCTCGCTGCTGCCGGTGCGCAGGTTGCGCAAACTGGCGACCGTCTTCGCATCGATGGTGGACAGCTCCGCGGCGCCGTGCGGCCGCAGCCAGCGCCGCAGCAGCTGCGCGCATGCCTCCAGGGTGTAAGGTTTGCTCAGCATGTCGTCCATGCCGGCTTCCAGACAGACATCGCGGTAAGTTGCGGTGTCGTGCGCACTGAGCGCCACGATGGGGACGCGCGATCGCTGCGCTTCGCGCTGTCGGATCAGTGCGGTCGTGGCGTAACCATCCATGGTCGGCATGCTCAAGTCCATCAGTATCAGGTCGAAGCGCTCCACGGCGCTGCGTGCCACGGCCTGCGGTCCATCCTTCACCCACACCCAGGTGCAGCCGAGTGCCTCGAGATACCCTTGCGCAACCGCCGCGTTGACCGCCTCGTCCTCCACCAGCAGCACATGACCGCCGATGGCATCCGGCGCGGCCAGCAGCGAGGTCGCCGCCTGCGGTGCCGGCGCCAATCCCAGCGCTGCGGCGATCGCCTCAGCAAGCGTCGCGCGCTGCACGGGCTTGAGCACGATGCAGTCGCTCGCGACCACACCTTCAAAGCGGCCGGATTCTATTTCCGCCGAAGATGCGATGAGCAGCAGCGGCGGTGCCTGGGCGCCGGCCTGCGCCCGCACCCGCAGGTATTCCTGCTGGTTGCCGGCATCGACGATGAGCAGATCCGCAAGCGTGGTGGCCGCGTTCCAGTCCTGCCCCAGGGGTGTCAGACCCAGTGCCGTGAGGTGCCGCGACAGGGACTCGGCCATGGCCATGTGACGGGTGAGAATGCGAACGCGGCGCGGCGGCAGGGCCGGCGCCTCAATTGCGGTCTGCGGGGCGACCCGCAAGGGCAGCGACAGCACGAAGCTTGAACCGACCTGCGGATGGCTTTCAACGCGAATGCTGCCACCCATGATCTGCGCGAGTTCGCGGCATATCGCCAGGCCCAGGCCGCTGCCGCCGAAGCGACGCGTGGTGGATTCGTCGGCCTGGATGAAGGGTTCGAAGATTTTTGCGATGGTCGCCTCATCCATGCCGATGCCCGTGTCGGTCACGGACATTTCCAGCTCGGCCGTGTCGGCCCCGGTTGCATTGACGTCGACTTTGACCACCACCTCACCCTGCGCGGTGAACTTCACGGCATTGCCGACGAGGTTCATGAGGATCTGCCGTATGCGCAGCGGATCGCCGCGCAATGCCAGGTGCGTCTGGCCCGGCGGACAGACGATGAGTTCGATGCCCTTCGCTTCGGCCGCGCCGGCGAACAGGCCGGCACCCTCTTCCAACAGCGGCACCAGGTCGATGGGCAGATCTTCAGTGTGCACCTTGCCGGCCCGGATCTTCGACAGGTCGAGCAGGTCGTTGACGATCTGCAGCAGCACCTGCGCCGAGGAGCGGATGGTGTGGGTCAGGCGCGCCTGCTTGCCCGACAGCTCGGTACGGGCGAGCAATTCCGTCATGCCGACGACGCCGTTCATCGGCGTGCGCAGCTCATGACTCATACGGTCCATGAACTGCGTCTTGGCCTGCGAGGCTTCCTCGAGCTGCCGGTTGGTTTCAACCAGTTCGTGGGTGCGCAGTGCGACCTCGGTTTCCAGGCGCTGCTGCTCTGCGACCACGCGCTTGAACCGTGCACGCTGCAGCTGCAGGCGATAGGCGATCAGGCTCAGGACCAGCAGCACATAGACTGCGTATGCCCAGCGCGACTGCCAGGGTGCCGGATTCTTGTGGATGGTGAGACGTAGCGGCGTCGCGCTCCACAGTGAGTCGGAGTTCGCGGCGCGCACTTCGAGCAGATGATCACCGGCATCCAGATTCGTGAGCGTCACGCGGTTCTGCTCGCCCAGATCGATCCATTTGTCCGTCAGGCCGGACATCCGGTAGGCGATGTGGTTGCGCTTCGGCGAGCTGAAATCCAGCACCCCGAAATCCAGCGACACGATGTTGGCGCCGTGATCGAGGCTGAACGCATGCAGCAGCCAGTACGGGGTCTTGCCCGGCGCGGCCACGCCCAGTATCTCCACCCGCGTGAGCGCCAGACGCGGCGGCAAACGGTTGTCCGTGAGGCGCTGCGGGTCAAATACATTGAAGCCGCCCGGCCCGCCGAAGCACAACCGGCCGTTGCCCAGTTTCGCGTAAGCGCCGAAATTGAACTCCTCGCCCTGCAAGCCATCTTCGCGGTGGTAGGTCTTCACGGCGCCGGTATCCGGATCGAAACGCACCAGGCCGGCACTGCCGCTCACCCACAGGCGCCCCTTGGCATCGGTGAGCACACCGTAGACGGTATGGTTTGCGAGCGCCTGCTCGCTCGAGGCGGCGCGGAAGCGAATATCGTTGGGGAAGGCGGAGGAGCCGATGACCCGCGCCAGGCCACCACTGTCGGTGCCCACCCAGATGTTGCCGCGGGCATCGGCGGTCACGGCATACACGGCATCCGCCGGCAGGGTGGAAGGATCGTGCGGGTCATGGCGGAAGACCTTGATCACACTGCCGTCCGGCCGCACCAGATCGAGGCCCTGGCCGTCGGTCGCAATCCACAGATTGCCCTGCGCATCCTCGGCAATGGCACTGACATTGGCACCGCTGATCGCGCCGGCCTGCGTCGCGCCAAAGGGCAGCTGACGGATCAGACCACTGGCCGGATCCAGCACGTTCAGGCCGCCGCCGAACGTGCCCAGCCAGATCATGCCGTCGCGCGCCTCGAAGATGCTCATGATGCCTGCGGCACTCACGCTGTGCGCATCACCGGCCTTGACGGGTATGGCGGTGAGCTTGTCATCCGCGAATCTGTGCAGGCCGCTCTCCATGGTGCCGATCCACAGCGTGCCCGCGCGATCCTTGCGCAGGGACATGACGCGCCGATCGCCCAGCGCGTTGGGTCGGCCCACCAGCGCATCGATGTCGCGCACCTCGCCGGTCGCCGGATCGAACTGCTTCAGTCCCGCGCCCATCGTTCCGATCCAGATGCGATTGTCCGGTGCATCGGCAAAGGCCTGCACGTAATTGCCCTGCAGCCACGCCGGTCGCTGCGCGCCCAGCTCCCAGCTGTGCGGATCCCAGCGGCTGACGCCGCCGGCACGGGTGCCGATCCATACCAGGCCGCTGTGGTCCTCGTAGAGGGAGAGGATGTCGGAGTCCGACAGCGTCCCGGCATCGTTCGGATCATGCCGGTAGTGATGGAACTGGTTGCTCGCGCGATCCAGCAGGTCCAGCCCCTGGCTCGTGCCGACCCATAGATTTCCGGCCTGGTCCTGCAGGATGGCGCGCACGTCGTCGCTGGCCAGCGAAGCGGGATTCTTCGGATCGTGACGGTAGACGGTCTCGATGCGACCGCTGCGGTCCATCAGGTCGAGCCCACCGTCCACGCTCGTCACCCATAGCGCGCCGCTGCGATCCTGCAAAACATGCGTGATGCGCGTGCCGCTCAAAGTATTCGCATCGCCCGGCAGGTGGCGCAGATGCGCGAAGCTGTGGTCTTGCGGTTGCCAGCGATCCAGGCCCGCGAAGGTCGCCACCCACACCGTGCCGGTGCCATCAAGTTCGACTCTCTCGATGCGGTCATCCAGGAGCGATTTCGCGTCGTGAGCATTGTGGCGCCGATGCTCGAAGCGGCCGGTGACCGGATCCAGGATATCGACTCCCGCGTCCGCGGTTCCCACCCAGATGCGGCCGTGCGCATCCACGAGCACGCTGGTGACCGAGTCGCTCGCCAGTGAGGCCGGATTGTGTGCATCGTGGCGGTACACCGTGAACGTATCGCTGGCACGGTTCCAGCGGGCGAGTCCCGTATCCTTTATCGCCAGCCACAGGTCGTGATGCGCGTCCTCGACTACCTGCCAGACGAAATTCCCCGGCATGCCGGTACTGCTGCTCGGGGAATAGGCGTAGCGCAGCAGCTCACGCCCATCGTAGCGAATGAGGCCATCCTCGGTGGCCAGCCACACGAACCCTTGGGAATCCTGCAGCGTCGTGTAGACGCTGCCCTGCGGCAGTCCGTCCGCGGTGGTCAGATGCTGCAGAATCAGTGCCGGCGCATCCGCCGCGTGAGCGCACGCCGCGGCGATGATGCCGAGCAGTGCGCCGATCAGATACGAGCGCCAGACATTCCCTGGGGTATGAGTACTCACAGCATGACGATGCACGAAGCGGCTCCCGGGAACATTGACGCATCACAGGAGCGCTGCAGCGCGCTTGACCGGATTCGCGACTTACGAGAAGTACGTCACATTTGGGACGGCTGCCGTTACGCCTACTCGTTGGGTACCCAGGGCAGGATTGAAGCCGGTGCCGACTTGGAGGTCGAGCCCGAGGAGGAAGTCTGCCACCACGGAACGTTGCGGCTCCAGGCGTAACCCCGGCTCCAGGCGTAACCACGACTCCAAGCGTAGCCGCGACTCCAGGCATAACCCCGGCTCCAGGCATAACCCTGAGTCCACGCGTAGCCCGCACTCCAGTCGTAGCCCTGGTCCCAGGCGTAGCCCGAGGACCATGTCAGACCGTCACCGGGTTGCGAACTGCCCCAGCTCGAGCCGGCCATGTTCATCACATAGTAGTTGCCATTGGCATCCTGGTTGGCCGGACCACCGAAGTGTTCGCTGCCGGCCAGGTCCGCTGCAATGTTCAGACCTTGGTTGGCGCAGCCGCTTGCGGTGCTGTTCACGGCCCGTACCGCATTGACGAAACCCGCGCCCTGCTGGAACACGCTGTAAGCGAGCGTTCCGGATCCCGTGACGGCCGGAGCCGCCGCGGCCAGCAGCCGGCACTTCACATCATCGGGTGTCAGCGTCGGATGCGCCTGCAGCATCAGCGCGACGATACCGGTCGTCACGGCTGTGGCCTGCGAAGTGCCGGACATGGTGAACATCTGCTCGCCCAGCGACATCGAGTTCGGATCGATGTTGGCGAGATAACTGTTGCTGGACATCGAGCCGGCCATGTGACCGCCGGGAGCGACGATTTCCGGCTTCACGAAGCCTTCGAAGGTCGGACCGGTGGAGGAGAACGAGGCCAGGCGGTCATCTGAGGAATTGTAGGGCGTGTAGTTGTCGGTGAGCGCGCCGACGGTGATCACGTACGGAACGTTGCCCGGTACACCGATGGTCATCGGCGCGGGACCTGAATTGCCGGCGGCCGCGACCACGACGATACCGGCCTGCCACGCCGCCATCACGGCCTGGTCCAGCGGATCATCCCAGTAGTAGGACTCGGGATCCGAGCCGAACGAGAGGTTGACCACGCGGATGTTGTATTTGTGCTGATTGGCGATGATCCAGTTCAAACCCGCGATCACGTCCACGTAGCGACCGCCACCCTGGCCGTCGAAGGCACGCACGACCACCAGGTTGGCCTGGGGCGCGATGCTCTGATATTGCAGGGCCGCGTTCTGCGCACCCCCGGCGGCGATGGAGGTGATGTGTGTGCCATGGCCGTAGGGGTCACCCGTAACCGGGCCTGAACCGCCGTTGGTCACATCGATGCTGGCGAGCACGCGCGCGCCGTAGTTCTGGGAAAGGTCCTGCCACAGGCCGGTGTCGAGCATCGCGATCGTGACACCGCGACCCGTGATGCCCTGGCTCTGCAGCGTATTCGCGCCGACGAGCTGCGGGTAGTTGGTCTGATACAGCAGGCCCAGGGCCGCGACACCGGTACCATCCTGCAGCGCCGTATTGCTGCTGAGGGCTGCGACGACCGGCGCTGTCAGGGGCGCGACCACTGGCGCTGCCACCTGGGTCACGGCCGCCGTGACCGGGGCCGTCACCTTCGTAACCGCGGTCACGAGCGGGTTGGTCGCCAGCGTGGAATTGACCGAGTTGGTGAGCGTCTGCACCGGGACAGTCACCTTGGTCAGCAGTGACAGCAGGCCATCCGTGCGCATGCTGCGGTCCGCGAACAGGCGTACATCGCTGCGGGCGCGCAGCTGCGCAGCCTGCGAGGCGTCAAGGTATGCCGATACCGCGTGGACGACGTCCAGGTCGCGCTCGATGGTGCCGCCCACTATTTGGACGTCCTGGCGCGCCAGCGCCGCAGTTGCGGCCTGCACCAGGTAGCGCGCGGGTGCCTGCGCCGGCTCAGCTGCCGCGGCCATGCTTGTGACGTTCGTCACCAGCAATGCCACCAGCGAAGCCAATGTCAGTCCAGATACCGTCCGTGTCGTACGCATCGCCTGTTCCTCTTTCCCCGGGTGCAACCCGGGTTGTGCGATGCGTAAGGTCTCGCAAATGTGATGTCCGTCGCAGGCAAGCGGCACTCACCGGCCTAGCGGTCTTTTGTGATGACCGTCACATAATCAATGTGTCAAATCGCCGCCGCGACCTGGAGGCCGGCAGAGGCCCCCGGAAAGGCCCGCTGGTACAGGTCACCGGTGCCCTGAACGCATCCCAGCGCCAGCAAGGCATCGCGCTGCGCCTGATCGTCGACGCCGGTGGCGATGGGGATCAGTCGCAGCGCCTTTGCCACGGCGATGCCGGCACTGCACACCTTCAGCGCCGCCGGGTCGCTGCGGAACGCCGTGACCCAGGCGCGGTCCAGCTGCAATCCCCAGATATGCGCCCGCGCCAGCCAGTCGAGCGAAGCCATGCCGCGCCCTACTTCATCGATGACCAGCTGCACGCCCAGGCCGGCCAGTACATCGAAGTCGGTGGCAGGCCGGGCGATGAAGGTCTTCTCGGCGATGCGCAGCTCCAGGCGCTGCGGCGGTATCACGCCGGTGGCGAGAAACGCGATCATATCGTCAATGAACTCTTTGTGCAGGACGTGGTGCCGCAACGGGCCGAACGAGATGCGCACATCCTCATCCCAGCCCGACGCATGGGCCGCGAAATCTTCGCTCAGGCTCGTAAGGGCCGCGCGCGACAGCCGCGTCGCAAGGCCGGTGGCTTCCGCCACTTTCAGGAATTCGACCGGACGGATCTCTCCGCGCAGGGGATGCTGCCAGCGCAGGTAGCCGGCCCAGCTCACCAGGCGGCCGCTTTGAAGATCGTGCCGACCCGTGTAGCGCAGTCCGATGTTGCCGTTCGCGATGGCATCGCGCAGCTCCCGGGCGATGTCCAGGCGCGCCAATGTGCGCAGCCGCAGCGTATCGCTGAAGAAGCGCGGGCGCGTGCTGCCTGAACGGCGCGCCTCGGTGGCCGCCGCGCGCGCCTGGTCCAGCAGGGTGCGCGGTGAGGATGAGTCCAGGCCCAGGATGGCCACCCCCGCGAAGGGCGTCAGATGAAATTCGGTATCGCCGATGGCGACCGGTTCGCGCAGGCTCGCACACAGCGTCGTCGCGCAGGTTTCGATCGCTTCGCGGTCGGCGCTCTCCAGCACCAGCGCCAGCAGGCTCTCGCTCAGCTGTCCCAGATACCACCACGGTTCCAGACCGGGCAGCCGCAGGATCGCGGCACTCATGACCCGTTCGGCGACTTCGGCGGCGATGACCTGGCCAATGTCGGCAATCCCGTCGATATGGATCACGGCGATGGCCATCTGCTTCTCGCGCAGCGCCGCCACCGCCACTGATTCCTTGAAACGCTTCAGGAATCCGCGCCGGTCCAGCTGCGGTCGCGGACGCTCGTCGGTCACATCCAGGCTGTCCTCCCGGGGAGCGGCGAGCGTGGGCCGGATGACGCACAGTGCGCGCTGCGGACCCTGGGCGCTGACCCGCGCCTCGAAGCTGCGTCCTTCGTCCTCGAAGCGCGCCTCGGTGGGGGTACGTGTGGCGATGGCCTTGCGGACCAGCTGTTTGAGGACCTCGGCCACCGGTGCCGGCCACAGGCTCTCCAGGCGCTGACCCTCCGCAGCCGCCGGCTTCAAGTGACCCACCCCCCCGCCCCCGGCGCAGGAAATGACGGTCCCCTCGCGCTGCACCAACACGATGAGATCAGGCAGGGCTTCCAGCAGGGATGCGGCCATGGTGCCCGATCCTAGGCAAATCCCCCGCGCCGTTCCTAGACGCAGGTCCCGAAGCGCTCATCGCCGGTACAATCCCCGGGGATGGATTCCAGCTACCCCTTCGTACTGGCCGATGTCTTCACCGATAAGATCTTCGGCGGCAATCAGCTGGCCGTGGTGACGGATGCCCGCGGCTTGTCGTCAGCGCAGATGCAGGCCATCGCGCACGAGTTCAACTTTTCAGAAACGACATTCGTGTTGCCTGCGCAAGGCGCGAGCGGGCGCCATGTCATTCGAATTTTCACACCGCAGGCCGAACTGCCGTTTGCGGGGCATCCAACCATCGGCACGGCGGCGGTCCTGTCTTTTCTGAAACTGGCTCCCGCGCCGGATACGCATGGCACGGTGATTTATGAAGAAGCCGTCGGGCCGATCGCGGTACGGGTCGAACCGGCGCGAGGCCGTACGGTACTCGCCGAATTTGAGATTGCCGCGCCACTGGAGAGTCGACCCGGGCCAAATCTGTCCGATCTGGCACAGGCCGCCGGCGTGCCGCCGAGCGCAGTGCGCGAGGCCTGGTGTGCGGGTATCGGCATCCACTTTTGTTTTGTACATCTCACCGATGAGGGGGCGGTGGATGCGGCCGCGATTGACGCCAAGCTGTGGCAGGCCATGGTGGCGAACGGCTGTGCACCTCAGGCATTCCTGTTTTGCGGCGATTTCACCGACGGTGGGACGCTGTATGCGCGGATGCTCGCTCCCGCGCTGGGCATTGCCGAGGATCCCGCCACCGGTTCGGCCTGCGTGGCCCTGGTCGGCTCGCTGGCGCAACGAAGTCCCCGGGCTGACGGCATCCTGGGGCTCACCATTCGTCAGGGCGTCGCCATGGGCCGCCCGAGCCTGCTCAAGGCTTATGCCCATCGTCTGGCGGGCCGGACGCAGCACCTGAGATTGCGCGGCAGCAGCGTCATCGTGGCCGAAGGGTCGATCACGGTCGAGAAGATTCTGATCGAGCCCTAAACGATTCCCGGCGGCCGTCCATCTAATCACTGCAATGACTGGATTGACCAATGGGAGCCTGCTGTTGCCACCGCTCCCCAGGGTGAGTACGAACTCCGCCCGCGATGGAATCCGCGCTTTTGAGGCGATTTACCGCGAGCATGTCGGCGCTGTGTACGGGCTGTGTCTGCGGCTCACCGGCAGCCGGGAATTGGCGGAGGATTGCACGCAGGAGGCCTTTCTCGCCGCCTGGCGAGCATTGCCTCAGTTTCAGGCGCGCAGCACCCTTGCGACCTGGCTGCATCGGATTGCGCTCAACACCGTCCTCGCCCGACGCAGGAGTCCGGCGGCGCGCTTCGAGGCTGCCGAGACCGCTGATGAGGAATCCCTGCAGCGCCTCGGCGGAAGCGATACCGCCCCGCCACTGGACCTCGAACGCGCGATTGCAGCATTGCCGGAGGGCGCCCGACACGTGCTGGTTCTCGTCGGGCTCTATGGATACAACCACGAGGAGGCCGCCCAACTGCTCGGTCTGGTGGCCGGGACCTGCCGCGCCCATCTGCATCGGGCGCGCCAATTGCTCAAGCAGCACATGGGCCTGACGGAGAATCCATGAGCGACCACTCTGACTCGAAGCTGGATGCGCTGCTCGCCCGACTCGGACGCGACGTGGCGCCGGCGCAGGATCTGTGGCCACAGATCGAGGCGCGGGTATCCAGGCAACGGCTGCCGCAGCATCGGGCCTGGCAGCTCGCGGCGGGGATTGCCGCTGTTTGTCTCGCGGCAGCCTTTGCTTTACACCTGTGGCAGCGCCCGGCCCCGGTGGTTGCGGGCCCGCCGGTGCAGGATGAGCCGTACTTGCGCGCGCGGCTGCAGCTCGAGCAATCCTATCGCGCACAGTTGGACCAACTGGCGCCTGACACCCGCGCACAGGTTGAGCGCGATCTGAATGTCATCGGCAATGCGCGCGCGGACATCCGGCGGGCACTCGCCTCCGACCCAGCCAACCCCCTGTTGAATGAGCTGATGGCGACGACCTGGCAACAGGAGATCGATCTATACCGTGACGTGGCTGCCAACTCCACGCTCGCAACCCGGAGAAGCTTATGAAATGGAACATGAACATGCGTGCGGTGATCGTCGTGGCATCAATCGTTCAATGCTGCAGTGTCCTCGCCGCGGACTCGCGAACCTTGAATATCCACAAAGCAGCCGACCTCGACGGGGCGGTGGAAATCGACAACGTGGCCGGGCGGGTGGATGTGACCGGCTGGGATCGCGCCGAGGTTGAAGTGACCGGTACCATCGGTGAGCGGGTGGAACGAGTCGATGTCAACACGGCGGCGGGTCACACGACGGTGCGAGTCGTGGTGCCCAATCAGTACTGGGGGAGGGGCGACGGTCTGAAGGCCGAGCTCGTCGTGCACATACCCCGCAAGAGTTTTCTCACCGCCACCCTTGTGAGTGCCGATTTCACGACACATGAGTTGCAGGGCCAACAGGAAATTCACACCGTCAGCGGAAGTGTCGGCGGGGAACTCGCGCACGAGGCAAAAATCAACACTGTCAGCGGCGCCATGAAGATCGCTGCCGGCGCGGGTCCCCTGGAGCTGAACTCCGTGAGCGGTGCGATCGTGGTGACAGGGTCCAGCGGTGACATACGGGTTGGCACGGTGAGCGGCAAGGCCGACGTGGAGCTCGGAACGGTCTCCAGGGCGAGATTTCAGACCGTCTCCGGAGCCGTCAATGTCAGCGGCTCATTGGCGAGCGGCGCCGAAGTGACGGCAACATCGGTCAGCGGCAGCCTGCAATTCACGCTCAAGGGCGCCGGTGATTACGATCTCAATTCCTTCAGCGGCTCGATCGAGAACTGCTTCGGACCGAAGGCGCAACGCTCGGAGTACGGTCCCGGAACGCATCTGACCTTCCGCGAGGGCGATGGAAATGCCCGCGTGCATCTCGCAACCCAGAGCGGATCGATTCAGCTGTGCAATCACCCCTGAGCCGCGCAGCTAGTGCGTCAAGGCATAAATCGCGAAATTCACGCTCATCTTGATGCCCAGGCTCGCCGATTTTTCCGGATAACCCGGATCATCGGCCCACTGCCAGGAATCGCCCAGGTCATTGTTGAAGGCGATCACAACCATCGCACGGCCGTGATCATCGAGAATTGCTCGCCAATGCGGCACGACTCCATCGGCCCGATAGGGGACTCCGCGCTGCAGCGCATTCCAGTTGGGTACCTGCTCGTGGGCCGACAGATCGTACACCGTGTGCAGCAGCGGATGATCATCCGGAAGATCGATGATCTTTCGGTCGGGAAAAATGCGATTCATGCCGCGAACAAATCCCTCCCACTCGCGCGTGCCAAAGAAGCTGTCGCACAGCAGAAATCCACCGCGCAACAGGTAACTGCGCAGCTTCGCGACCTGCGCATCGGTCAGATCCCACATGCCCGGAAGACCTGCGATCAGGAATGGCCAGTCGAAGACATCGTCGCCGTCATCCAGGTTCACGGGTTGTTCGACCGAGCGGACGTTCGTGGTGGTGAGGCGCCTTAGCATTTTGGCGAATAGCCGATCACCCTTCGGATAGTCCACCGCCCACGCCGTGCCACCCTGGGTCCAGTCGCCACCGCCTAACCATCCGAAACCCAGACTGCCCGGAAACATCAGCCTGCCGACGACAAATTCGCCAGGAACCTTGTAGTCAGGGGGCAGCGGTGCCGCGGCGTCGGCCTCCAGCCCCGGATACTCCCGAAATTCGCGCCCGGCCTGTACTGCGGGCTGTAACAGCAGCAGTAGCGCCGCGAACGCGATCGCGCGCGCACCCGCTCTGCTTTGAAGGCGACGGCCCATCCGCCCCTGATAGCTCAATTCGAGGAGCGGATCAAGCCGAGCGGGCCGATCTTACAGGGAGCGTTTTTCAAACCATACGGCCGCCAGTGCCAGTGCGCCCGCGGCGAAGGCCACCGCCCACCAGACCATGGCCACGCTGGGCAAGGACGTGCGGGCGAACGGCGTCATCGACGCCTGGGACATCAGCGGCGGCTGCAGCAGGTAGATCGCGCGACGCCACAACGCATCAGTCGGGCTCACCAGGCTTATCGCAGTGCCGACGTAGCGGGCGCCGGAATCCCCCATCATCGCGCCGATCTGTTCGACCCAGCCGCCCACCACGGCGACCGAGTAGAAGCCGAAAGCGATCATGCCATTGGCGATCGTCGTCAGGCGCACTCCGCCGGCGATCACGACAGAGAGCAGCACGGTGCCCTGCAGGGTCATCAAACTGATCGCCGCGGACACATGGGGCTGTGAAAAGCCCGTGATGAAACGCATCACCAGCACTACACCCACAATCATGGTCGTCGTATAGGCAGCAATCATTAGCCAGTAGACCAACCACTTGCCCAATACGATCTGCGTGCGGCTTATCGGTTTGGAAGCCAGGGTCTGCATCACACCGGAGGCGATCTCCCCGGAGATCGCATCGACGGGAAGCATGATGGCAGCCGTCGCAGTCATGAAATTGACTGCGTACAGTCCGGCAAGGGTCTGCAGCTGCAGCACGATCCTTACCTGCAGCAACGGCTGGGCACTGGAGGGTGGGTGGAAGTGGTGCACCAGGTAGATCGCGACGGCAAATACCACCAGGCACCCCGCGCCGCACGCCAGCGCGGCCAGCACGATGCGCCGACGCCGCATCTCCAGGAAGGTCAGCTGCATGATGGTCAGGAAATTGTGCATCGTTACCTCACCTCACCCTGGCCGCTGGTCCTCGCCCATGACTTCGATGAACCACTCCTCGAGCGACTTGCGGCGGGTGCCCAGCGCATGGATTGCGATACCTTGGCCAACCAGCCAGCGCGCGATGTCCGGCATCACCGCCTCGGAGTCCACCCGCAGGATCACGGTGCCGCCGCTGATCCGCACGTCGCGTCCAAAAACCAGCAGCCCCTGCAGGGTTGCGCTGTCGAGTCGATCGATACGCAATTCGGCGCTGACGATCTGCTCCGGCTCACTGAGCGACATCTCGTGCACGACGCTGCCTTGCTTGAGGAATATCACTCGATCGCAGGTGGCCTCCACTTCACCGAGCAGGTGGGAATTGAGGATTACGGTGGCTCCGTCGTCCCGCAGCTCCTCAATCAACTCGCGCACCAATACACGCCCCAGGGGATCAAGACCGGAGGTGGGCTCATCCAGGAACACCAGCTCCGGACTGGCAATGAGGGCCTGCGCGAGACCCGCACGCTGCAGCATCCCCTTGCTGAACTGGCGTAGGGAAAGCCGCTCAACATCGGACAGATCAACGCGGGCCAGAAGGCGGTCAATGCGCCGCTCCAGCGCCCCGCCCCGCAGGCCGTGCAATCGTCCGTGCACTCGCAGCAGTTCCCGCGCCGTGAGGCAGTCGTGAAACCGGAAATGCTCGGGCAGGAACCCGATCCGGGCACGCACCGCGCGATCTCCCAGCGGCGCCCCCAGCAGCCGGGCGCTCCCCGCGCTCGGGGCGACCAGCCCGAGCAGCATCTTGATGGAAGTGGTCTTGCCGGCGCCGTTCGGGCCGAGAAAACCGAAGACTACGCCGCGAGGTACCTGAAGCCACAGATCGGCAACCGCGACATGAGTACCGAACTCCTTGCGCAATGCGCACGCCTCAATGGCGAGATCCGTCATCCTCAAGTCACTCGCTACTGCGCCGATCGCGCCATCTCGAACAGCTCCTCGGGGCGCACATCACCGATGAGGGCAAACACCGAACCATCCGCCGACCACAGCAGCTGCGCGACGGGCGGGCCTGAGGTCGGCGCCGTTTCGATCAGCAGACCCTTGCCGCCGCCGAGGTCCACTTCATGGAAATTCGCGACTGAGACCGGCACCGGCACGAGCAGCGTCGTTCGCCAGTCGATCGTGTTCGCAAAACGGCGCGCCTCGTTCGGCTCGAACCCGAGCACACGCAATCCGATCTCGGCCAGGAGCGGCAAATCCGTACCCCGCGGCATCACGGCCTGCGGCTGTCGCGCCTGGATGAACTGGACATGAGCGGCCTGAGCGCCGTAGGAAATGTGCACGCTGGGGTACACATGGATGGTGGCGGTCTGGCCGTCCAGTCCGGGCGGAAGCGCCAGGTCGTTGATGCCGAGTGAGTCGAGGATCTGCTGCAGTTTTTGCGTACTGGCCGCAATCGTCCACCTCCACTCGCCCTGTACCTCGATCTTCTGGCGAGCCAGGCCTTCAGGCAGCCAGGTGGGCGGATGAACAGCGATGCCCGACAGCGCCCCCGCTTGCTCCGGAGTCGCGACACTCTGGGGAGCCCCCGGCGCCTGCACTAGATGCATCTGCTCACCGAGCATCCGCGGCAGGTCGAGGCCCTGCTGCAAGGTGGCAATACGCTGCGTCGGCACCGGAACCGCAACAAAATTGACGACCCGGAACAGATCCAGGAAGGTCTCGGCGCCGGCCCGAACCGCCGGCAGCGCGACCAGCCCGACCGCGAGCAGCAAGGATGCCGCGCAGGCGACGGCTCGCAACACATGGCGACGCCGGGGCGAGGATGCGCGCCGGGCATCCAGATGGCGCAGCCGCGCACGCAGCTGTGCCGCAAAAGGCGGTGGCGGTTGGCGCAAGGCCGACTGCATGAAATCGTCATTCATTGTGTTCTCCTCATCACCATTTCTCGCGCAGGAGTTCAACCGCGCGATGCAGGATGGTGCCGACATTGGATTCACTGAGTCCCGTGACCTCGGATATCGCCCGATTCGTGGCTCCGGCCCCGTACTTCAAGGCCAGCAGCTCACGTTCCCGGTCCGCGAGCTGTTCAGTGAGCACCATCAGGCGCTGGTAGTTCGAGCGGATCACGGCCTCCTCTTCCGGAGTTCCCTGCGCCGGCACCTCTGCGGCGGCCTCGAGCGGCGCGTGCTCATGTCGCGTGCGGTAATAGTCGACCACGACATTGCGGGCGATCTGCAGCAGCCAGGTGGAGAATTTCGCCAGATCGCGCCGATAACGGTGCCGGTCACACCAGGCCTTCTCGAAGGTGCGGGACGTCAGGTCCTGCGCCAGTGCTTCATTCCCCAGCCGATAGCGCAGAAAGTTATAGATCCGGGGCAACTGCTCCGTATACACAGCCTCCCAGTCCGGCTCAGCGGAAGACGCCCTGTAAAACAAGCCTGCTGTGTCCGCTATGTTCGAAGTCATCAGTGAACTATACGAACCAGTGAGGGAAGTATCACGGATCCCGATGACTTCGCTGCACTGCACCCGACTCGCTTTTTACTCACCGATACGATCCAATTGAATCAGGGTCTGTCGGGCCATCGCCCCGACGCCAGGGTGACATGGGAAGCGTCGAAGAACAGATCATTCGCCTTAGCCGCCTTGTCGCGGAGGCAGAAAAACGCAAGGACGCAGAGACCGTCTCCTCCTATCTTGCCGACGGGTACGTCGGCATTGATCCGTCCGGGATTCTCATAGACAAGCCCACACTCATTGGTCGCTACCGATCCGGTGGTTTCAATCTGGATACGCTGGCCGTGATCGACATTGCCGTCAGGGCCTGTCAGGAGTCGGCGTGGGAATCCGGCATGATGCAGTTAGCTGGGAACCTCGGCGAGAAGAGATTTTCGGGTACCTACCGCTATTCTCACTTCTGGGTGCGGACCGGCTCATCCTGGCTCATTGCGGGCTCGCAGATGACACCGGTTTTAGGTTAGTCAATGAGCGGCCGGATCCCGAAGCGACGCCTTCCAGGTGGCTCTCGACAGACTCCAATGCGACACCTCCTCGCTTCGACCCCACCGGGATTGCGTCTGCAGTGTCGCGGTGTCGGATTTCATGCCGAGTCGACGCAGTATTCGAGCCATGAGCGGATTGCCGTCCAGCAGATGCGAATGTACGGACTCGAGCTGCAGTGAGCTGAACGCGAATTCCAATCCGGCCTGCGCCGCCTCGATGGCCAGTTCCCGACGCGCGAGCCGATCGACAATCCAGAAACTCAGAGTCGCACGCCCCAGTTGCAGCCGAATGTCGTGCAGCCCGACATAGCCGGCCATCCGATCATGGTCGAGGCCGGACACCGCCCAATGAATGGCGCAGCGTCTGCGCCATTCCAAGGGATGACCTTCGATCCACTGCCGCGCCTGGCGTGCATCAAACGGCCGAGGCACCGATAAAGTCGTATCCGCAATCCGATGTGCCGCGACTGCGCTGATCAGCCCCGCTATGTCGACCAGCGTGAAGGGGCGCAAACGCACCCGCGAGGCTGCGACCACCGGATACCGGGTCTGCAGCAGCAGCGTGTTCGAGCCCACCGGTCCGCTCTGAATCGACTCGTCGAAATCGGCATTGACGGGCATGATTTTTTTCCGACTATTGAACGCTGTATCCCTTGCCCGTCAGGCAAGCCGCCTCCGCCTGTAGGTAGTTTGCGTGCTTTGCCGGATCCGTACCGGCAGGATCCGTATCCGCCTGTGCGCCGGCCCACTGCTGGCAATCGCTGCGATCCTTCGCCTGCTGCGCATCGGACTGACCGTTCTTCGGGTAGGCATACAGATCCGTCTGTGCGTTCCCTTGCGCGGAGTCCTCGGGCGCCGCCGCTCCGACCTGATCCACTACGCCCGCAGGTGGTTCGACCGTCTCATACTCATTTGCGCCACTATCCCATTGATAGTAGTTGTCGTCGGCGTAGTAGTACGGCACGCCATCCCAGTAGTAGGTCGCATAAGCCAGGGGCAATGCTGAAAACAGCAGCCCGTAACCTAGCCATCCGGCGCCGTAACCGCCCCAGGCATGGCCGTATCCGCCACGCCATCCGCCACCGTGCCATCCCCCACCGTGATATCCGCTGCTGCCATGGAATCCCGTGACGCCACCGTGGAGGCTGCCGCTGGGGTGAAAACCGTTCCCATGAAATGCGCCGCCGCCATGGAAGGTGGCGCCGGAACGCAGGGGGGCGCCCCCGGCGTGGAAGGTGCCCCCACGAGGGGCCGCGGCGTGGAAGCCACCAACATGTGAGCCCCCGCCATGGAAGCCGCCACCATGCATGGCGCCGCCGCCGCCATGAAAACCACCGCCGCCACCGCCATGGCCCCCGCCCCCGCGCTGAGCGAGCGCCGGACCGGCGGCAGCAACGGCCAGGGCCGCCAAGGCGCCAATGACCAACCGACCTACTTTCCCGCTTGCCATGACAGCTCTCCGTCGTTTCTGTAGGCTCAATTGTGAGCCGTCGTCCTTAGAATCCCGATGGCCCCCAGGCACTGCTGGTTCTAATGGCGTCTTAATGCGCCTCTAATCTGGAAGTCCTTCAATCTGCTGGATTACTCATGCGAATCCTGATTGTTGAAGATGACCCCAAGCTGGCGGAATTCGTCGCACGCGGACTGCGGGGCGAGCGCTTTGCCGTCGATGTCGCCAGCAATGGCGTGGAGGGCGAGCGGTATACGCAGTCCTTCGAGTACGACTTGCTCGTACTGGACCTGCTGCTGCCCCAATTGAGCGGCACGGAGCTTCTGCGGCGCGTGCGGCTGGCGCACCCTGCATTGCCCATTCTGGTTCTGACGGCGCGCGACGCGGTCGAGGACAAGGTGCTGCACTTCGAGGCGGGCGCCGACGACTACCTCACCAAGCCATTCGACTTCGCCGAGCTGCTGGTGCGGATCAAGGCGCTGCTGCGCCGAACACCCGCGGAGCGAGCCGATATTCTGCACGTCGCCGACCTGGAGCTGAACCGGCTGACGCAGCAGGTGCGCCGCGGCGGCCTGCGCATCGATCTCACGGCCAAGGAATACGCGTTGCTCGAATACCTGATGCGCTCTCCCGGGCGGGTCTTTTCCCGCACCATGATTCTCAATCATGTCTGGGATCAAAGCTTCGAGGGAGTGACCAATATCGTTGACGTGTACGTCCGATATTTGCGCAAGAAAGTCGACGAGCCGTTTCCGGTGAAGATCATCCACACCATCCGCGGCGTGGGTTACTGCGTGCGCGAGGCAGAATCGGACGCTCACTCGGCGGCCGAGTGAACATTCACTCGCTGGAATTCAGGCTGGGCGCCTGGTATGCGCTGTTGATCAGCGTCACCTTCATCTGCGTGGGAGCCGGCGCCTTCCTTGGGCTGCAGGAATACCTTCACAGCAATCTGCGCGACACCCTCAGGCGCCGCGCCACGCAAGTCGAGCAGGTCTTGATGGCGCAGCCGCGGAATCTCACGCGCGAATCCCTGGCTCGGGCCATCGAGGCGCGTGTTGCGCCTGAGGTCAACAATCGCTTCGTGCGTGTCAGCGGCGGTTCCGGAATCTTGTGGTACGCATCCGGCGCGCCCTCGGACGGCAGCTTTGATCCGCAAGCGGTCAGGCCCGTAGCCGCGGAAGCCGTGGTGGAAACGGCAGACCTGCTGATCAGCGGCACGGATTTTCATGCTCCTTCCGGGGATTACCTCATCGAGGTCGGAGTGAGCACCCAGGCCATGCAGGATGCCCTCGAGCATCTATTGATACTGTTGATCGTGCTCATCCCGGCGTTGATCGTATGCGCGGCCGCCGGCGGCTATTTTCTGGTCAACCGCGCGCTGCGTCCGGTCGATCGCCTGTCACGGACGGCCGAGCAGCTGAGCCTGCAGAATCTCACGCTGCGCCTGCCCGTATTGCAAAGCGGCGATGCGCTGGAGCGGCTGTCCCTGGCGCTGAACAACATGCTCGCGCGACTACGGGACTCGGTCCTGACCTCGCGACGTTTTCTGGCAGATGCCTCGCACGAACTGCGCACGCCGCTGACCATCATCAAGGGCGAGCTGCAGGAGGTCTCCCGGACCGAGACGCTGACCAGCGGTGAAGTGCGCGAACGGGTCGGCAGTGTCCTCGAGGAAGTCGATCGGCTGGAGCACCTCGTATCCGGACTGCTGGCACTTTCACGTCTGGATGCCGGAGAAGCCCGCCGTGAATGGCGCGTCTTCGACCTGGCTGCACTGGCGCGTACCACGGCCGAACAGATGCGGCTCATGGCCGAAGATCGTGGCCTGACCCTGGAGATCGATACAACGACCGCCTCGGTATGCGGGGAGGCGGCGCGCATCAAGCAGGTCATCGTCAACCTGCTGGGCAACGCCATTCGTTTCACACCACCCGGCGGCACCATCTCCTTGCGCGTCCTCACA
>DASYER010000043.1:0-103252 GCA_036498905.1 Steroidobacteraceae bacterium
GGGGGTCAAAACCGTATGCGGAGAACGCCCGCTGCGTCGCGCGAAGTTCCTGTTGCTTGCTGTAGCTGCCCGTGATTATGACGTTATAGCCGTCGTTCATCAGGTCCCCGTGTCCTAGGGTGAAATCCACCTCTCCTGAGGCGCCACCGGCTTTCTCGGGGTGATCGAAATTGGCCTGGATCTGAGCGCCCTGGAAATTCTTTTTGGTGATGAAGTTGATCACGCCCCCGATCGCGTCGCTGCCGTACAGCGCCGAGGCGCCTTCCCGCAGTACCTGGACCTGGTCGATGGCTGAGAACGGAATGCCACTCAAGTCGACCGCATTGCCGCTGTTGGCATTGTTCGCCAGCCGTTGCCCATCGAGCAGCACCAGAGTGCGGCCGGACCCGAGGTTGCGCAGATCGGCGTAAGAGCCGCCGCCGGAAAAGGTCGCTACGGCAGAGGCGATGTTGATCTGCGTGGTGTTGGAGGTAAGCATGTTCAGTGCCTGCTCCGTGTTCACGACGCCCTGCTGCTTGAGCTCGTCTGCCTTGAGGATCGTGACGGCCTCGGCGGTTTCGGCGTTGGGCCGCCTGAGCATGGTGCCGGTGACGATGACCTCTTGGAGTGGCGCGTTTTCATCGCCGGCATCGGCGGGCGCCTGTTGCGCCTGGACTGTGGAAGTGGCTGCAGCGAGCGCGGCCAGTAGAGCCGCGTGTACGGCAACACGAATCAGCGGATGCGAAAGATTCGCTGTGTGGTTTCGACGGTTCCCAAGTTCTGACATGGCAGAAATCTCCAGTACGCGACGATCCGACACTCAGTGGTGCAACTATCGGTAGCCGTTCCAGACATTGAGCGCGGTGCCTTCGCGTACGATCCTTAAAGTTGATACCCAAGCAGCGCCCGGCCACTGCTCCCTTCTATGGAGTCAGCATAAGCCGTAAAAGTAGGACAACACAATAATGTGTTGTCGTGGGGCAACACTGTGATTCACCGCACAACATCGGTGCGAGAGCCCAAGAATAGTGGTGTCGCGGGGCCTTAGCGCCTCAAATTAGCCCTTAGATGAGGCGCTTCGGCATCATTTCGCGACATCTGTGTGTTTCCTACAACGAACGTGTAGGAAAAATCTGGCAACAGGTCGCTACAAGAGGAAGCTAGGGCACGGCCGGCCATTTCGCGAGATCCCCGATCTTTATATGCAGCTTCTCGCTGATGCCGGCCTGCAGTTCGATGACGGCATTTACGGGGATGTCGGAACTGATGTTGGTTTCATCATGCGGCAGGGCGTGGGCAATCTTGACGATATGCCCATCGACGGCCACGAACAGCATGTCGAGGGGGATGTAGGTGTTCTTCATCCACATGGTCCACACCTTGGGTTCGGGGCCGCTGAATACCATGCCGCGGTCGGCCGCCAACTCGCGCACGAACATCAGTCCCTGCTCATCGCGCGACGGGGTATTCGCGACCCACAGGGTGAACCGGTGGGAAGCGGCGCCGCCGCCGCTGATGGTGAGCGTGGTCTGCGGGAACGCCGACAGATCTTCGAGCTGCGCGCTGGGCGTCTGCGAGTGGCCTTTGCCCGCGTACAGCGCCAGCATGCCGCCAAGAGCGCACAGCGCGACCAGCCAGCGGCGAGTCGAGGTCGAATTCGGGTTCATGGCGAAATGTGACTCCATTGCAAATCTTTACTTGTGACCGGAAAACTCGGCGCGGCCCGCGAAATCAAAGCGGCTGACGAGGATGCGCCCCTTGCCGGTGATGTCACTGGCAGGCTGGACACAGAACCCTCGGGCCTCGATGCGCCAGGCGCGCAGGCGGCCGTCATGCGGCAATTGGCGCTGCGTGAGTGCGTCTATCGTGCACTTGTCCTCACCGCGGGTCGCAAAAATGCGGCCACCATCCAGCAGGACCGTGAGGTTGGTCGGCAACTCGTGTCCGGTAGCGCCCTCGCGCGCCGATTGCACGCCGAATACCAGGCGCATGACCTTGCCGTCGGGGCCGGGTCCGGCAAAGCTAATACGCAGGCCGCTGCCGTCGGGCCGCGCCTGGCCTGCACATGACAATTGCGCGGCCTTCCAGTCCACATCCATGTTCAGTGCGCCACGGATGCGGGCGCGCACATACCCCGTGCCGTCACCGAGGCAGGCGCCCATCAGGCTCAACTTGCGTCCGAGATCCGGGTCCAGGTTCTCGCTGGCGGCGGCTGCCGAATCCGGGTTGGCTGCCGACGGATGCGCGGGCAAGCGGATGACCGGCTGTGGCGGAGCTGCCCGGGCAGCCATTGCAATCACTGCCAGGCAGACCCACGCGAGGGTTGCGGATACCCGAAACGGTTTCATCCCGCGCAGTCTACCGTGGCTGCGGCAATGTGACGCAGTCGACAGGACAAGCCCTCACTACCGCCACGAAACCTGCGACTTCGCCTATAGACAACGGCGACTTGAACACGGAAAGTAAGGTAGTACCACAACGACAACAGCTTTATTGAGCGGCCTATCATGCAGAGACAGCCTGCGCGTGCTTCCTACGGACGATTCGTCAGCCGCCTAACCAGCGGCACCCTCGCGATCGTCATGGCCGGAGGCCGCGGCGAACGACTCAAGGGCCTGACGATCAATCGTTGCAAACCCGCGACGCCCTTCGGCGGCAAATTCCGCATCATCGACTTCGTGCTGTCCAATTGCGTGAACTCGGGTATCCGCCAGATTTCGATCCTCACCCAGTACAAGCAGCAGCCCTTGATCCAGCACGTGCAGCAGGGCTGGAGCTACCTGCGCGGGGAGTTCGGCGAATTCGTCGAAATCATTCCGGCGCAACAGCAGATCGGGGAGATGTGGTATCGCGGCACGGCCGATGCGCTGTTTCAGAACCTTGATCTGATCCGCGCGCACCGGCCCAAACACGTACTGGTGCTCGCGGGCGATCATATCTACAAAATGGACTACGGTCCGATGATCGCGTACCACGTCGAAAAGGGCGCGGACATCACCGTCGGTGTGGTGCAGCTGCCAGCCAACGAATCGAAGAGCTTCGGGGTGCTCACGGCGACCGAGTGGAACCGCGTGACCAAGTTTTCTGAGAAGCCGGCGCAGCCCGACACGCTTCCCGGACGACCCGATTCGATTCTCGCCTCGATGGGTATCTATGTCTTCAACACCAGCCTGCTGGAGAAGCTGCTGACCGAGGACTCAGAGGATCCGAACTCGGCGCATGACTTCGGCAAGAACATCGTTCCCCAGGCCATCGGCAACCGGCAGGTGTTCGCCTATCCCTTCCAGGATGTGAAGACGCGCGCGCAAAGCTACTGGCGCGACGTCGGAACGGTGGATGCGTACTACGACGCGAACATCGAACTGGTGCATGTGAAGCCGGAGCTCAATATCTATGACCGCGAGTGGCCGATCTGGACCTACCAGGAACATCAGCCGCCGGCCAAGTTCATTCTTGATGAGGACACGCGGCGCGGCATGGCGGTCAATTCGATGGTATCCGGTGGCGTGATCATCTCCGGGTCGCATGTGCGCAATTCCCTGCTGTTCTCTGATGTGCGCATCGATGAGCGCTCGTATGTCGAAGCGGCGGTCATTCTGCCGCACGTGGATGTCGGTCGCGGCTGCACGATCAAACGCTCGATCATCGATGAAGGCTGCCAGATCCCCGACGGCATGAGCATCGGCACGGACCTGGGGCAGGATGGCCAGCGCTTCCATGTCACGGAGAACGGCGTGGTGCTGGTCACGGCGGACATGCTGCGGCGTTTGAGCAACCCGTAAGCTTAAGCAGGCCGCCGCCGCCGCATGGACTCTCCCGCCCGCCTGCCCGTAGTCTTGCTGTGGCACATGCACCAGCCGCAGTACCGCGATGCACTGACGGGCCAGGATGTCCTGCCGTGGACTTACCTGCACGCCATCAAGGACTACACCGACATGGCGGCCCATCTGGAGGAAAACCCGGCGGCCCGCGCCGTGGTGAACTTCACTCCGGTGTTGCTCGACCAGCTCGATGAGCTGTCCCGTCGCGTGCGCCAGCATCTGCTGGAAGGCGCGCCGCTGCAGGACCCGATCCTCGGGCTGCTCGGTCCGGATCCGGTGCCCGCCGATCCGGCCGTGCGCCTGGGCCTGCTCAAGAGCTGCATGCGCGCCCACCGCCAGAACCTAATCGAACGTTTCGCGCCATTTCTTGCCCTCGTGACCCACGCCGAGCAATGCGCCACGCTGGAGCGCATCGGCTGGGCATCGGATGCACTGATCCATGATCTGGCCGTATGGTTTCATCTGGCGTGGATGGGTGAGACGGTGCGCCGCACCGATCCGCGGGTCGCGGCACTGTCGAGCCAGTCGTGCGGCTTCACGTTGAGTCAACGCCGCGAGCTGCTCGAGCTCATCGGTGAATTGCTGGCCGGCATCATTCCGCGCTATCGGCGCCTGCAGCAATCCGGACAGTGCGAACTGTCGGTGACCCCGTACTCGCATCCGATCCTGCCGCTGCTGTTTGATTTCAAGGCGGCCCGCGACAGTGAACCGGATGCACCACTGCCGCGGCATCAGAGCTATCCGGGTGGCGCCACGCGCGCGCAGTGGCATGTCGCCGAATCGATCCGCCGCTACGAAGAGTATTTCGGTGTGCGGCCGCGGGGCTGCTGGCCGGCGGAGGGCGCGATCAACGAGCCGACGTTGCGACTGCTCGATGCGCATGGATTCAAATGGGCGGCCTCGGGAGCGACGGTGCTGCGCGCTTCACTGGGCGTGAGCAATCTGGACCCGAATGCGACCCAGGCATACAACCGGGCCTACCAGCTGCCCGGCACCACGCTCAACTGCTTCTTTCGCGAAGAAGGCCTCTCGGATCTCATCGGCTTCACGTACTCGTCCTGGCACGGGGATGATGCGGCAAACAACCTGGTGCACGACCTGGTTCAGATGGCGCAGGGAAAGAACACGGCTGCCCCGACGCATGCGGTGCTGATCGCACTCGACGGTGAGAACGCGTGGGAGTACTACCCCTTCAATGGCTACTGGTTCCTGAAGGCCATGTATGCAGGACTGGCGGCGCATCCGCAGCTGGAACTGATGACGCTGTCGCAGTGCCTCGAGCGCGGCATTCAGCCCGTCCCCCTGCAACGGGTGCAGGCGGGCAGCTGGGTGCACGGGACGCTTGCGACCTGGATCGGTGATGCCGCCAAGAACCTTGCGTGGGATCTGCTGTGCGATGCGAAAGTGGTGTTCGACGAAGTGCTTGCCGCCGGAGCACTCGATGCCGCCACCCGCACGGCGGTGACCCATCAGCTGGCGCTGTGCGAAAGTTCGGACTGGTTCTGGTGGCTCGGCGACTACAATCCGGCCGAAGCGGTCAGCCAGTTCGATCAGCTGTACCGCCGGCAGTTGCAGAATCTGTATCAGCTGTTGGGGCGTGCCGCGCCCGATGCACTCTCCCGTCCGCTTTCGGTCGGGTCGGGGACCATGGACAACGGCGGCGTCATGCGCCGCGCCCAGGGCGCCTCATGAGTTCGGCGGCCATCCCGGTGCTGGCACAACGTCGCGCCGGTGTGCTGCTGCATGTGGGCTCGCTGCAGGCCGGACTGGGGCGCGGCGGACGGGCCTTCATCGATTGGCTGGCCAGCGCCGGCTTCGGCGTGTGGCAGATCCTGCCGCTCGGACCCACCGGCGCAGATGGCTCGCCGTACTGGGTGCGCTCGGATTCAGCCGGCAACGCCGCACTCATCGACCCGGAAGAACCGGCCCCGGTGAATTCGAGAGAGTTCCAGGACTTCGTCGCCGCCTCGCAGGACTGGCTCGAGGACTACGCCGCCTTCGAAGTGCTGAGCGGCCTCAACAGCGGCACGCCGTGGTGGCATTGGCCGCCGCAGTACCGGGACCGGCAGCCGGAGGCGATGGCACTCCTGCGCCGCGAGCAGGCGCAGGGCCTCAACACCATCCGCGAGCAGCAGTTCGGCTTCGCGTGGCAATGGCGTCGGCTGCATGAGTACGCGCGCTTGCGCGACGTCGCGTTGTTCGGCGATGTACCGTTTTACGTCGCCCCGGACTCCGCCGAGGCGTGGGCGAACCGCGACCAGTTCCAGTTGGATGCGACCGGACAGCCGACGGCTGTCTCGGGCGTACCGCCCGATTACTTCTCGAATCTCGGCCAGCTGTGGGGCAATCCGCTCTACGCCTGGGATGCGATGCGCCGCGATGGCTTCAGGTTCTGGCGCTCGCGCATCCATCGGCAGCTGGAACGCGTGGACCTGCTGCGCATCGATCACTTCAGGGCGCTGGCGGCGCACTGGGCCGTACCCGCCGGTGCGCCGGATGCGCGGGCCGGCAGCTGGCAGCCCTCGCATGGGCGGGAACTGCTGGAATTGCTCAAGGGTGAGCTTGGCACGTTGCCGGTGGTGGCCGAGGACCTCGGTGTGATCACCCCCGATGTGGAGGCGCTGCGGCGTGACTTTGGCCTCGCCGGCATGCGCGTCATGCAATTCGGCTTCGATGGCAGCGGCGACAATGTGCACCTGCCCCACATGTACGAAAAGGTCAGCGTGGTGTACACCGGAACCCATGACAACGACACCACCGTGGGCTGGTACACGAGTCTCGATGCGCAGACGCAGCGACGGGTCGACTACTTCCTGGGCGCCGGTCCGGGTCAGATGCCGCACCCCATGATTCACGCGGTCATGGCGAGCGTCGCCCAACTGGCAGTCGTACCCATGCAGGATCTGCTGTGCCTGGGGTCGCAGGCACGCCTGAACACACCCGGAACGGCGATCGGCAACTGGTCCTGGCGCCTGCCCGAACATTCCCTGACGGTGGAACTGGCCCAGCAATTCGCGTTGCTCAACCGGGTGTTCGGCCGTGTTTAGGAATCTGGCTCCCGCGCTCACCTTGACGCTTACCGTCACACTGGCGTCCTGTTCTTTGGTGGGGGCACACCTGCAGGCCCCGACCCTTGCGGTCGTGAACATCCAGATGGGCCACAGTGACCTGTTGCAGCAGCATCTGCAGGTGCGCATGAGCGTGCACAATCCCAATGATCGGGAGCTTCCGGTACAGGGCTTGAGTTACACCCTCGATGTCAACGGCGAGCAGTGCGCACACGGGGAATCCGGTGCGAGCTTCGTTGTGCCGGCCCGCGGCGATGCCGAGTTCGACATGAACGTCACGGCAAATGCCGCGGCGGCCCTGCTGCGCATGTTCGTCCACGGCAATGCCGCACCGGCCGAATACCGCATCCGCGGCAAGGTGCAGCTGTCATCAGGGCTGCTGCGCTCGGTGCCCTTCGACCAGCACGGACAGCTGCAGCTGCATTAGTCCTGCAGCATCCGCTCGAACAGGGCGACGTAGTGCCCCCCCTGGCGCTGCCAGGAGAAATCCTGCGCCATGCCATTGCGCACGATGCGATCCCAGTGACTCGGCTGCGCGTACAGATCGAGCGCCGCATCCAGGGCCGAGGTCAGGGCGGCTGCCGTAAAGGGATCGAACACCACCCCGGTGCCGCTGCCGGTGGCGGGGTCGTAGCGCTGCACCGAGTCGGCGAGCCCCCCGGTACGGCGCACGACCGGCACCGTTCCGTAACGCAGGCTGTACATCTGATTGAGGCCGCACGGCTCGTACTGGCTGGGCATCACGAACATATCGCTGGCAGCCTCGATCCAGTGCGCGAGCTCCTCGCTGTAGCCTTGCTGAAACACGACGCGTCCGGGCCACGCCTCGGCCAGTTCACGCAAGGACGCCTCATAACGCGCTTCGCCCGCCCCCAAGGCGACGAACACCAGATCACGAGCGGGGAGCAGTCGCGGCACGGCGGCGACGATCAGCTCGATGCCTTTCTGGGTTGCCAGTCGCGTGACCACACCGACGAGCGCCGTGGCCGGTCCGGCCTGCAGCCCCGTGCGTGCGAGGAACTGTCGCTTCAGATCGGCCTTCACTGACAGGTGCGCGGCATCGTAGGAGGCACCGATGTGGCGATCGTTGCGCGGGTCCCATTCGTCGTAGTCGACCCCGTTTAGGATTCCGACCAGAGCGGAGGAGCGGTCGCGCAACACTTCATCCAGTCCCATGCCGAATTCGGGGGTGCGGATCTCAGCCGCGTAGGTGGGACTGACTGTGGTGATGGCATCCGCGTACATGCAGCCGTGCTTGAGCGGATTGATGCGACCGCCGCGCAGGTCATCCTGGTGCAGCAGGTAGGCATTGTCGCCCAGAGCCAGATCCGCGAGCGCGGCGGACGGGAACTCTCCCTGGTAGCCGATGTTGTGGATGGTCAGCACCGTGCGGGTATTGGCGAAAAGCCGGTCCCAGCTGTACAACGTGCGCAGCAGCAGCGGACCGAATCCGGCGTGCCAGTCATGGCAGTGCAGGATCTGCGGGCTCCAGGCCAGGTGCTGACAGCACTCGATGGCGATCCGCGTCAGGGCCAGAAACCGCAAATGCTCATCGGGCGCTGTGGAGTAGATCGCATCTCGCGCGTACAGCGTCGGGCAGTCGATCAGGTAGATCTGCGCCTGCGATCCCGGCAGCTGCGCGGTGTAGACCGAATACTGGTACTGGTGCGATCCGATGCTGATGGTCAGACCGCTCAAGCGCGGCGCCGGCGTCAGAGTGCAGGTGTCGCGCTCGATGGCGCTGTACAGCGGCGTGAACAGCCGCACGTCATGGCCATGGGCATGCAGGTACTTGGTGAGCGCCGCGGTGACATCGGCGAGGCCGCCGGTCTTGGCGAATGGCGCAGCTTCGGAGGCAATCGCGCAGATTCTTACAGGCATGGGTTGTAGGATACCGGTTGCATCGTGCTCTTTAGTGATGGGAGCCGTAGTTCTTGCGACGACAGTGGTTGATCGGAGTGATTCTGGTGGTGATCTTCGTCATCGCCGTCACCGTTGGCGTGGTGGTGGCCAGCTGGCCGAACTGCTGCGACCTCTAGATCCGAGCGCTCAAAGCCAATCCGCCACGAAGCGCGGCAACATCTGGCACCAGCTGGGAAACCCAAAATGGAACCCGGGCTCCCACACATCGGTCCGGGTCGCGATGCCGCGCCCGCGCAGCCGCTGCGCCATCGCCTCGGTCGCGCGCGGATCGTCGTAGTCGCCGGCCGTACAGGCGAGGGTGATCGGGCGCTGGCGCAGCCGCACCAGCAGCGGGCCGTCCGCCAGCCGCGCCAAGTGCTGCAGCGGGGAGACCTCCGCGTCGGCCGCAACGTCCTCGCTCCAGGGCTGTCCCGCGTTAAGCCACGGCAACAGGTCATAGGTTCCCGACAGGCCGATGGCGCCGCGGAACAGCTGCGGATCGCGCAGTACCGCCTGGACCGCGCTGGCGGCACCCAGGGCGCAGCCGCAGGCCAGCAACTCCAGCGTATCGCTCTCACAGTCGCGCCGGACCAGAGGTCCCAAGCCACTCTCGACCCACTGGTCGAACGCGCGCTGGGCCCGGACGCGCGCCTCCGGGGCGGCGGTGCCCGCCAGCAGCATCCGCATGGCGGTGCCATCGACCGCATAGACCTTGATCCGCCCGGCATCGGTAAGCGGCGCCAGCGATGCGACGAGCTGCAGTCGCTCTGCCTCGAGGCTGTCGCCACCGGCACTGGCAAACAGCACGACCGGCATCCCGAAATGACCCCAGCGCGTGACGCCGATGGGCACCGTCAATTCGGGCACGACGAACGACCAGGAATTCTTCGGCATGACCATTTCTTGTTGGTATTGCGCGAAAGCCAGTGTACCCGCGCAGCGCTCGCAAGGGCTTGCTGCGATGCCGCATAGCGCGGGCTTGCACGGGGGCTGTCAACGGGAGGTGGACCATATAAACCTATCTTGTATCAATGACTTAGTCCCATGCGCGACGCTCCGTCGAGGCTTGCGCTGATACAATGCGGCCCAATCCTTCCCCGGTGTCCATGATGTCAGCCCCCCCATACAAGCAGCTTGAACAAGAGTTCAAGCGACTCCACGCCTTCCGCGGCGCCATTTCGCTCCTGAACTGGGACGCCTCGGTGATGATGCCGCGGGGCAGTGCGACCCTGCGCGGTGAACAGCTGGCGGCCCTGCAGACCGAATACCACACCCTGCTGACGGCGCCGAAGATCACGCGCCTGCTGGACCGGGCGCACGCGAACACCCAAGGCCTGGATGACTGGCAGATCGCGAACCTGCGGGAAATGCGCCGGCAACGCGACCATGCGATCGCGACGCCGGCCAACCTGGTGTCGCGCCTGGCCCATGCGACGGCACAGGCCGAGGCGCAGTGGCTGCGCGCGCGCGCGGAGGGCCGCTTCGAGATCTTCGCACCGCACCTCGAAGAGGTCGTCATGCTGGTGCGCGACAAGGCCGCCCTGCTGGGGCAGGCGCTCAACCTGTCCCCCTACGACGCCCTCGTGGATGAGTACAGCCCGGGGATCTCGAGCATCGACATCGATGCGGTGTTCAAGACGATCTCGCGGCGTCTGCCCTCCCTGACCCGCGAAGTCATTGCGCTGCAGGAGGCGCGGCCGCTGCTGTCGCTTGAGGGCAAATTCACGCCGGGCCGCCAGCGGGCGCTGGTGGTGGACATCATGAAGGCGATGGGCTTCGAGTTCGACCGCGGCCGCCTCGATGAAAGCGAACACCCCTTTACGGAGGGTGTGCCGGGTGACATGCGACTGACGACCCGTTACGACCAGGCCGATGTCTTCACCGGCCTGCTCAGCGCGATGCACGAGACCGGACACGCGATGTACCACATGGGTCTGCCGCAGGCCTGGCGCGACCAGCCGGTCGGCCGCGACCGCGGGATGGTGGCGCAGGAGAGCCAGTCGCTGCTGCTCGAACGGCTGGTGTGCCGCAGCCGCGCCTTTGCGCGCTACCTGAGCCCGCAGTTGATCAGGCAGTTCGGCGTGTCGGGCCCGGCGTGGGATGCGGAGAATCTGTACTCGCATCTGACCCGCGTGCGCCGCGGCGCGATCCGCGTGGACGCGGATGAGCTGACCTATCCGCTGCACGTCCTGGTGCGCTACGAACTGGAGAAGCGTCTGATGTCAGGCGAACTTGCGGTACGCGACCTGCCGCAGGCCTGGAACACCGAAATGGAGCAGCGCTTGGGGGTGCGCGCGGCGAACGACCGCGAGGGCTGCCTGCAGGACATCCACTGGGCGGTCGGCTCATTCGGGTACTTCCCCTCGTATGCGCTGGGCGCGGTCATCGCGGTACAGCTCATCGAGAGCCTGCGCAATGATGTGCATGATCTGGACGAGCAGATCGCGCACGGTGATTTCACGGGCCTGTTCGGCTGGCTGCGCAGCCACGTGCATGCGCAGGGTGCCCGCCTGACCCTGCAGGAAATGTTGCTCGAGGCCACGGGCAAGACCCTGTCGGCGGTGCCGTTCATGCGCTACCTGGAAGGCAAGTACCTGGAATCGGCTGCCAGCAGCGCCGCGGCCTGATGCTGTCGCGCACGGCGCAGCGCCTGCAAGCCCACCTGCGCGGCCAGGTCGGCAAGGCCATTGCCGATTTCGGCATGATCGGCGCGGGCGATCGCGTCATGGTGTGCCTGTCGGGCGGCAAGGACTCCTACACCCTTCTGGACATCCTGCTGTCCCTGCAGCGCGGCGCCCCGGTGGATTTTGAGCTGGTGGCGGTGAATCTGGACCAGAAGCAGCCGGGATTTCCCGAAGAGGTTCTGCCGGCGTACCTGCGTGAGCTCGGGGTTGCCTATCACATCATCGAGCAGGACACCTACAGCGTCGTCAAACGGGTGGTGCCGGAGGGCAGTACGATGTGCGGCCTGTGTTCGCGGCTGCGGCGCGGCGCCCTGTACCGGTATGCGAGTGAGAATGGTATTACGCGCATCGCGCTCGGCCATCACCGCGATGACATCCTCGAAACCTTCTTCCTGAATCTATTCTTTGGCGGGCGTCTGAAGGCGATGGCGCCGAAGTTGCTCTCGGATGACGCGCGGCATATCGTCATCCGCCCGCTCGCCTATGTCAGTGAGGCACAGATCGCCCGTTATGCGACCGCACGCGAATTCCCGATCATCCCTTGCACCCTATGCGGCTCACAGGCCAATCTACAGCGCCTTCAGGTCAAGCGAATGCTGGCCGCGTGGGAGCGGGAAAGCCCGGGCCGGGTGCAGAACATTTTTGCGGCGTTGCGCAATGTTGCCCCGAGCCACCTGGCCGACACGCGCCTGCATGACTTCGCAGGCCTGGATGCGTTGCGGCGCAGCGCGGGTCAGGCGGCGCCCGAAGTGGACCTGCTCGCACTGGATCGGATCGTGCCGATGACCCTGGAAGAAGAGGACGCATTGCTCATCGAGGCGGCTACCCCATGACAGGCCCGAAAACAGCACCGAAACCCGCCGGTACACCCCCGCTGCCAAACAGCTACTGGGTGATTCCGGGCAAGTTGCTGGGCGGGGAGTACCCCGGTGCCGAAGCCGAGGAAGACACGCAGCTGCGGCTGCATGCCCTCATGGATGCGGGGGTGAACTGCTTCATCAACCTGACGCGCCCCGGGGAATTGCCGGCCTACAGCACGCAGCTGCCCGATGGCGTCTGGTACTTCCACCTGCCGATCGTGGACCACGGACTGCCGGTCGATAGCACCTATATGAAGCAGATACAGCTCGCCCTCGCCAGTGCGCTGGATGCGGGCCGCTGCGTCTATGTGCATTGCCGTATGGGCATCGGCCGGACCGGCACGGTGCTGGGCTGCAGGCTGGTGGAGCAGGGGCTGACGGGGGAGGCCGCCCTGGAGGAGCTGAACCGCGCCTGGCGCAAGTGCGATCGCGCGCGTCAGTGGTCTTGGATCCCGGAAACCCATGAACAGCGCCAGTTCGTGGCCGCCTGGCAGCCGGATAAAGCGTTGGCGGACTGACGGCCAAGCCAGGCTCAATGCTAGTCTTGCGGCATGCCCACCACAGCTGCGCATACCCGCAAACCGGCCACGCCGCGGCGTGCGCGCGCGTGGGTGAGGCTGGGAGATGAGGCACTCCTCAAAGTCAGGCTCTGCGACCTGGATCTGTCGGTCGAGGACTCGCGACTGGCGCGCCCGATGCGGCGTCTGTATGCCGAACTCGCCAGCCGCGGCATCGAATTCAAACCGCACGCATGGCTCGCCGAGGAATGGTTCTCCCCGGATGGCGTCCCCGGCATTGCCGTGCCCTTCTACCTCGCGCATCCGCGTCTGGAGCGGCTCGAACGGCGCATGATGCATCAGGTCGAGGGCGGCAACACCCGCTGGTTGATGCGCATCCTGCGCCATGAGGCCGGCCATGCACTCGACAATGCCTATCGCCTGCGGCGCCGTGCCCGCTGGCGCGAGATGTTCGGTCCGGCATCGCTCCCGTACCCGGAGCGTTACCGTGCACGCCCGGGAAGCCGGCGCTATGTGCATCACCTGGGCGACTGGTATGCCCAGTCACATCCGACCGAGGATTTCGCCGAGACCTTCGCGGTGTGGCTCAAACCGAATTCGAACTGGCGCCGCGCCTACGCGCAGTGGCCGGCCTTCCAGAAGCTGTGTCGCGTCGATGAGCTGATGAACAGCGTGCGTGACCGCAAGGCTCCGGTGCGCAACCGGCGCCGGATCGAGTCCATCGCGCAGGACACGCGCACCCTGGCCGAGGTTTACCGCGACAAGCTCGCGCGCCGTGGCAGCGACCGGCGCGGCATGATCGAGGAGCTGGTGCAGAAGGTGTTCCGCGCCCAGGCGGTGCCGCGCGGGGCGCTGCGCGCGAGCACCCTGATCCGCTCAATGAAGACGCAGCTGGTGAATTCGGTGTCGCGCGAACTGAAGCTCGAGCGGTATAGTATCTATCAGCTCCTGCGGATGATCATGGAACGGTGCGACGCTTTGAAACTTCATGTGCGCGGCAATCGCCGCGATGCGGGGCGGCATGTCCGCTGGATGCTGATCCGACTCGCGAGGCTGTACGCCCAGGGTGAGACACCACACTTCCCGCTATGAAAAAGCAGCGCGTGCTCGTCGTTCTGCACTCGAGCCTGGTGCCTCCCGACACCCTTGAGGGGCGTACCGAGAAGGAGATCGCGGAGTGGCGCACCGAGTATGACGTCATATCGACGCTGAAGGGACGGGGCCATGAAGTGCTGTGCGTCGGCGTCCTCGACAGCCTCACGGAGCTGCGCACTTCGATTGCGGACTGGAAGCCCGACGTAGTCTTCAATCTCCTGGAGGAGTTTGACGGCATCGGCACCTACGACCAGTACGTCGTGGCCTTCCTCGAGTTGCTGCGCCAGCCCTATACCGGCTGCAACCCGCGGGGGCTGCTGTTGTCGCGTGACAAGCCGCTGTCAAAGCAACTTCTCTCCTACCATCGCATTCCGACCCCGCAGTTCGCGGTGTTCAGTCGCGGCGCGCGCGTCAACGTCCCGCGCCGCCTGCGTTTCCCGCTGTTCGTGAAGTCGACGATCGAGGATGCTTCCTTGGGCATCGCCCAGGCATCGGTGGTGGAGGATGCCGCGAAACTCAAGGAGCGCATCGAGTTTGTCCATGAGCAGATCGGTTCGGATGCCCTGGTCGAGGAATACATCGCGGGTCGCGAACTGTACGTGGGAGTCATGGGTAATGAGCGCCTGCACCGGCTGCCGGTGTGGGAGATGGTGTTCGGCTCGATGCCCGACACCTCGGCGGCCATCGCGACCCGCAAGGTGAAGTGGGACCGCAACTATCAGGAGCGCTACGGCATCACGACCCACGCGGCGCAGGATCTGCCGCCGGCGGTGGAGGCGCGCCTGGACCGGCTGTCGCGGCGCATCTATCGGGCACTGGGCCTGTCGGGTTATGCGCGCATGGATTTCCGGGTCACCGCGGCGGGCGAAGTGTTCGTCCTGGAAGCCAATGCCAATCCGAACCTGACGGCCACGGAGGATTTTGCGGAAAGCGCACGCGCCGCGGGCCAGGGTTACGATGAGCTGCTGGAGCGCCTGATGACACTCGGGCTCACCTACCGCGCACAATGGCGCGCGACCTACGGTTGAAGTCCCAAGCCCAAGGAGCTCTTTACAACATGTACCGGATCAGATTGGCGAAGGGGCTGCTGGTCGCGACCATCGTGACATTGAGCGGCTGCGCGACCCCGCAAAAGGGCAATAGCGACGCGATGTTGCTGCAGGTGGAGGGTTGGCTGCCGGGCCACTACGACAATCGCGCGCAGGTCGCGACCGACAGGAAGCATGGCGGGGCAGTGCATGCGGCGCTGAGCACCGTGATCGTGCGGGTCGATTCGCTCACTGTGGGCGAGAACGTCTTCTATATGCAGGAAGCCGACAGCGATGATTCGCAGCACCTGCTTGCCCAATACATTCTGTCCTTCGAGGTGGTGAAGGACCGACTCATCGAAGCGGTCTGGGCGCTCGCCGAACCGCAGCGCTGGCGCAACGGCGCCGAGCAACCCGACCTGCTCGCGTCCCTGCAGCCGCCCGATCTGAAGCTGCTGACGGGTTGTTCTTTGGAGTGGAAGAAGGCTGCGGACGGCTTCACGGCGAGCAACGATCAGAAGCTGTGTCACTCGACACCGCCCTCAGTGGCTGCGGCCGTCGCGTCGCATTGGCGCTGGGAGCTGACCGCCGACCAGCTGCGCATCAGCGAGCAGGCCTACGACAGCGACGGCGAACTGGTCTACGGCACGCAGGACGACTCCTTCATCCAGTTGCGTAAGCGCAGCAACAGCAGGTTATAGCCGAAGGGTGCAGGATTGGGATGCGGCTCACGGATCTGGCCGACCCCGGTGTGTGAGATTTATAGTGGCTATGGCGCACCAAAGCGAAGCGGCTCAGGTCCTTCCCGTCACGAGCCTGACGGAATACTTCCGCGACAGTCTGCAAACGGTACTGCGCAGGCAGCAGCTGGCCGTCGATAACCATACGCAGCACTACGTGGTCAACGTCCTGACCCTCTTCGCCCGCTCGGAAGCCCTGTTTGAGCCGACAGCCGACGGGTTACGGCTCAAACCCCTGGTCGTCATGCTCTCCGAAGCCCTCACGGCATCGACCCTGGCCGAGCGGCAGCGCGCCCTGCAGCGCCTCGGGGACGTCTCGCTGTTCATGGCCGGCTTTTTTGCCCGCAGTTTTGCCCGCAAGCTGGTGGATATCGACTACCACATCTCGATGGGCGCGCAGGCGTATTCGACCCTGGCCGATACCGATCGCGGCCGGCGCGGCGCCGTGCTGGGACGCGTATTCGCGGAGCTGGCCGGAAAATTCCAGCCGCTGGTGGATGCGCTGAATGAAATCAGCGAAAGCTCATGCAGCCAGTCCAATGCCGACGTGCTGCGTTTGTATGAAGTGTGGATTCGGACCGGCAGTCGCCGGTCGTGGCAGTTGCTGCGCGGCCTGGGCGTATTGCCGGCGCCGGCGGATCAGCGAACGCACTGAAGGCAGGTCATTCCTCGCCGCGCTTCTTGCGTTCTTCGAGTTCGCGCATCTGCTTGATCCATGCCGAGAGCTTGCGCAAATCGCGTTGCGCGGGACGCTTGGCCGCCGCCGAATCGGCCTTGGGCGGGGCAACCGTCTCGTACGGATTGTAGCCCCCGGAGCCGCGCTTCACCCCACGTGGCAGAGTGCCCTCGATGGACAGGGGCACCCGGGCATAGTCCGCGGGCGCATCGATCCATTCGACGCTCGCGGTGTCACGATCATCGCGCACGATCAGGCCGATACGTCGGCGTTCAGCGGTTTCGCCAGGAGTATCGGAACGGCTTTCGGGTCGCAGGTTGTCCTTCTTGGCACTCACCGGGATTAAGTCGCATCCAAAAGAGAATCTCTTGGCGAACTGTAATAGGTGCAGGTGCAGCATCGCTGCGCCCCATGTCACGGAATTACGACAATCGGGGCAAATGTTACCAACTAGGGGCGCTCGACCAGGGACAGTCCCAGGCGATGGGCCGCGCGCAGCAGACCGATGGTGGTTTTGGCGTCCCGCAGTTCACCCGACAGCGCCATCTCGCAGGCGCGGCGGAAACCCACCCAATGCACCTCCAGCACTTCGTGATCCTCGAGCTGGGAGCGGGCCGACGACAGGCCCTGCGCCAGGTACAGATGGATGACCTCCGAGAACACTCCGGGTGAGCTGAACAGCGTGCCGAGACTGACCCAGTCGGTGGCGCTGACGCCGGCCTCCTCGGTGAGTTCGCGCTGCGCAGTATTCTGCGGTGGTTCGGAAACCTCGAGTTTTCCGGCGGGCAACTCCCAGATCCAGCCGCCGGCGACGTACCGGTACTGGCGCAGCAGACAGACCTGCTGCAGGTCGTTGAGCGCAACGACGGCGGCGCCGCCGGGGTGATGCACGACCTCGAGTGCGGCCTGTTTGCCATTCGGCAGAACGACGTTGTCCACCGTGACGCGGATGACACGGCCTTCATATTTCGGGGTGCTGTCGAGAGTGCTCATTGGGCTTAGGATATCTGAATGAGCCAGCGTCGAGTGTTTCTGGTAACAGGCCTGCCGGCCACCGGCAAGACGACACTGGCACGCGCACTCGCACGCACGCTGGCGGCGCCACTGCTGTCGAAGGATGCGATCAAGGAGCCGCTGCTCGATATTCTCGGTGCAGCCGACCGCACCGCCTCACGCCGACTCAGCGACGCAAGTTTTGCCGTGCTCTTCGAACTCGCAAACGAGTACCTGCCGCTGCTGGGCACGGTGGTGATGGAGGGCAACTTCAGGCCCGGTGAGCATGAGCTTGTGTTGCAGGTGCTCTTGGCGCGTCACGCACCCGTGTCGTGCATACAGGTGCTGTGCCGGGTCCCGGAACCTCTGCGGCAGGAACGCCTTGCGCTGCGTGCGGCGGATCCGGCGCGTCATCCGGGACATCGGGATGGCCTTTGGGTGGCACAGGCCGCAGTCGAGGCGGATGGGTTTTTGGACATTGCCGGGTCGCAGCGGGTGGAGGCAGGGGACAGGTCTGAGCCGACGCACAGTTGTGCATTGATCCGTAGCCTCACAAACCGCCAACTCGTATAGTCGTCGGCCATGGCGACACCCGCTTACCTGGCCACACTGAATACCGCCCAACGCAAGGCGGCGACCTTCGGGGAGATCCGCGGTGGCGAGCAGAGCGTCACTTTCATCGGCAAGGTCGGCGAGAAGGCCGCCGAAAAGGGTGTCGATGCCGGTCCGTTGCTGATCATCGCCGGCGCAGGCACCGGCAAGACGAATACCCTCGCGCATCGCGTCGCGCACCTGACGATGAATGGCGTCGATCCGGGACGGATCCTGATGCTGACCTTCACGCGCCGCGCCGCTCAGGAAATGCGCCGGCGCGCACGCGACATCGTCAAACTCGCCATGAATGAGACCTTGGGGGGGCTGAACCAGGTTCTGGCGCAGCGCCTGTCGTGGTCCGGCACTTTTCATTCGATGGCGAACCGCTTGCTGCGCCATTACGCCCGGCATCTGAAGCTCAATCCACAGTTCACCGTCATCGATCGCGGCGACAGTGCCGATCTGATGGATGCGGTGCGCCAGGAACTGGGTTTCGACGGCAAGGAGCAGCGCTTCCCGCGACGCGATACCTGCCTCGCCATCTATTCGCATCGGGTCAATACCCGCAAGACGCTCAAAGAGTCGCTGGATGAGCAGTATCCGTGGTGCGCGCAGTGGGAGGATGAACTGACCCGGCTGTATCGGGCCTATGTGCAGCGCAAACAAAGCTACGGGATTCTCGACTACGACGATCTGCTTCTGTACTGGCACATCATGATGGGCGAGCCGAAACTGGCGCAGCACGTCAGCGGCCATTTCGACCATGTGCTGGTGGACGAATACCAGGATACCAATGTGATGCAGGCGCAGATCCTGCACGCGCTGCGCCCCGATGGACGCGGGCTGACCGTCGTGGGCGATGACGCCCAGGCGATCTATTCGTTTCGTGCCGCGACCGTCGACAACATCCTGAATTTTCCTGAGCAGTTCCAGCCGCGCGCGGAGGTCATCACCCTGGCGCAGAATTACCGCTCCTGCCAACAGGTCCTCGATGCCTCCAATGCCCTGATGGCCGATGCGCCGCGCCAGTTCCGTAAGCACCTGCTCTCCGCCCGCGGCGCCGGCCAGCGGCCGCGGCTGGTGACCGTCGATGACCTGGCTACGCAGGCCGATTCGATCTGCAATGAAGTGCTGCGGCGGCGCGAGGCGCAGGTACCCCTGCACCGCCAGGCGGTGCTGTTCCGCAGCGGCAGCCACAGCGACCTTTTGGAAGTCGAGCTGACCCGACGGCAGATCCCATTTGTGAAGTACGGCGGCCTGCGCTTCCTCGAGGCGGCGCACGTCAAGGATCTGCTGGCGGTGCTGCGCTGGATCGACAATCCGCTCAATCACATGGCCGCCTTCCGCGCCTTGCAGCTGTTACCGGGTATGGGGCCGGCGAACGCGCAGCGCGCAATTGCCCACATGGAGGCCCAGCAGCACAGTGCCGCCGCGTTGGCGGGCTTCACGGCGCCGAACGTGGACCCCGGCGAGATCGAGAAACTCTCGGACCTGCTGCAGATCCTCACAGATCCGCAGCGCGAGTGGCCCGGCCAGGTGCGCCTGGTACGCGACTGGTACAAGCCGCACCTGGAACGCATCTATGAGAGCGTGCACACGCGCATCGGGGACCTCGATCAGCTGGAGTTGCTGTCCGGCCAGTTCACCTCGCGCGAACGCTTCATCACGGAGTTGACGCTCGACCCGCCGGAGGCCGCCAGCGACCTGGCAGGCAAGCCGGGAATGGATGAGGATTACCTGGTGCTCTCGACCATCCACTCCGCCAAGGGCATGGAATGGGATACGGTGTACCTGATGAATGTCGTCGACGGCAGTTTCCCGTCGGAGTTCGCGACCCGCAAACCCGAACTGATCGAGGAGGAGCGCCGCCTCCTCTATGTCGCGATGACCCGAGCGCGCAATGAACTGATGCTGTACAGCCCGTTGAAGTTCCAGATTACGAGCCAGCCGAAGAACTCGGACGGCCATGTGTATGGGGGTCGCAGCCGCTTCATGACGGAAAAACTGCTGAAGGCGTTCGACCCCGTCGTGGTCCACGGTGCAAACGCCGATGAGATCGCGTTGGGGGATGCGGGCACATCGGCACTGGATGTGAATGCCCGCCTCAAGGAAATGTGGTAACGATCGGCTGTAGGGCTCTGTCGGGACAGAGTCCTTGGATTTCCCTCGCGCAGGTCCGACCCGATTCTCAGCGTCTGAACGGACCGCCGCCCTGGCGCGGCCGCTGCGGACGCTCCTGGGCTTCGTTGATGCGCAGCGGGCGACCGCCCAGCTGCTGTCCGTTGAGTGCCTGAATCGCGGCCTGCGCCTCGGCCGGCGCCATCTCCACGAACCCGAAGCCCCGGGGCTTGCCGGTCTCGCGGTCGTTGATGAGCTTTACTGATTCCACGGTCCCGTGACGTTCAAAGAGGGCTCGAAGGTCCGGTTCCGTAGCATCGAAGGGCAGATTGCCCACATAGATCGTCGTCATCCGGTTCTCTCACACACCACTGGATCGAAAACGATGCTACTCCCGGCATTTCGGGGACGCAACGCAGGCGCCCCGGTCAACTGCCGGGGGGCTCCAGATAGGCGTAACCGTTGAGCTCACCTTCGTAGAAGCGTTTGACCTGCTGGCTCTCGGCGAGCGTCATGCGCCCATCGCGCACCGCGCGCTCACAGTCGCGCGACAGGGCCGGGTAGAGCTCGGCAACGTCGTACTCCATGTACTCCAGCACCTTGTTCGCGGTATCGCCCTTGACGACCTCCTCGATCCACCAGCCGCCTTCCTCGAGCAGGCGAATGTGCACCACGTGAGTATCGCCGAACAGGTTGTGCAGGTCGCCCAGGGTCTCCTGGTACGCGCCGACCAGGAAGGCGGCCAGGTAGTACTCCTCCCCGGCCAGCAGTTCATGTAGTTCGAGCGTGCGCTTGATTTCGCGGTGGCTGACAAAGCGATCAATCTTGCCATCCGAATCACAGGTGATGTCGGCGAGCACGCCGATGCGTGTGGGCTGCTCGTTGAGGCGGTGGATCGGCATGATCGGGAACAGCTGATCGATGGCCCAGCTGTCCGGCAGCGACTGGAAAACCGAGAAGTTGCAGAAGTAGGTGTCGGAGAGAATCGATTCCAGATCGGCCAACTCCTCGGGGCTCTCCTCGAGGCGCCGGCAGGCGTCGCGGATGCGCGAGCAGGTGGCCCAGTACAGCCGTTCGGCCAGCGCGCGAAACTGCAGCGACAGCAGCCCGAGGTTGAACATCTGCAGCGTCTGCTCACGCGCCGTCTGGGCGTCGTGATAGCACTCGACAAGCCGCCGTTCGTTGACCGAACGGTAGGCGACGAACAGATCCTGCACCGGCTGCGGAATCTCATCCTCGCCGGGATAATCCTCAGCCTCCCGGCCGGTGACCCGGAACCGGTCCAGGGCGGAGAACCCCAGAGTGTTGAAGATCAGCACGCTGTGGTATGCCGCGACGGCACGTCCGGACTCACTGATGATCATCGGATGGGGAATGTCGCGCGCATTGCACACGCTCGCGATCCGGTAGACCACGTCGCTGGCATATTCGTTGAGCGTGTAGTTCATGGAGGACGCGAAGTTGGTGCCGCTGCCGTCGTAGTCGACGCCTAACCCGCCGCCGACATCGATGTACTTGAGGCCGGCGCCCATGATCTGCAGTTCGGCGTACACGTGGGCAAGCTCGGTGATCGATTCCTTCACGCGACGGATGTCCTGCAGCTGGCTGCCCGGGTGGCAGTGCACCAGCTGCAGGCAGTCGAGCATGTCGCGGTCCTTGAGGACCTTGAACAGATCCAGGATTTCGGTCACGAACAGCCCGAACTTGGACCTGGCGCCATTGCTGTCGCGCCAGCGGCCCGAACCTTCGCTGGAAAGCTTCACGCGCACGCCAAGCCGCGGCCTCACCTGGTAGCCGTCGGCGAGCTTGAGCAGGATGTCGAGTTCCTCGAAATTCTCGATGACCGGGATGATGGTTCGACCAAGCTTGGTCGCAAGCACGACAGCTTCCAGATAGCTGTGGTCCTTGAAGCCATTGCAGATGATGAGGCGGTCGGGCGCATTCTCGGTCATCGCCATCACGGCCAGCAGCTCGGGCTTGGAACCGACCTCGAGGCCAAAGCCGAATTCGCGCCCGTAGCGGTACACCTCTTCGACCACGAGGCGTTGCTGGTTGACTTTGATGGGATAAACGGCTGCGTACCGGTTGCCGTAGTCGTTCTCGGCGATGGCCTGGGCGAAGGCGGCGTGCAGATTGCGCAAACGGTTGGCCAGGATATCCGACAGACGCACCACCACCGGGGCGGTCAGATCCCGGGCCCTGAGCCCTTCGACGACCTCGAACAGATCGATGCTCTGGCCGCCCGGCTGGGTGTCGGGCCGCACGATGACGTGCCCGGCCTCATTGATGGAGAAGTACCCCTTGCCCCACGCATTGACGTGGTAGAGGTCCAGCGAGTCCTCGATGGTCCACGCCTGTCCGGGACCCTTATGATTGTTTCCGTTCATCGCGACCTGACTTACCGCGCCGGCCGGGCGTATGCCCGAGGGGCGCGGACGATAGCAAAAAAGCGGGACAACCGGATGACGCTTGCGTCAGACCGGACCTGTGGCGACCTTGCGGGCGGGGTCGCGGATCCATTCGCTGAAGGACCCGGCATATAAGCGCGCGCCGGGCAGGCCAGCCACTTCCATGGCCAGCAGATTGTGACATGCCGTGACGCCCGACCCGCACATGGCGACGACCTGCGTAGGCGGTGTATCGCCGAGCGCCCGATGCCACAGGGCGGCGAGGGCAGCTGCCGCCTGCAGACGGCCGCTTGCGTCCAGATTGAGGGTAAAGGGCTGATTGCGCGCGCCGGGCACATGGCCCGCGACCGGATCGATGCTCTCGTTCTGACCGGCGAAACGATCGGCCCCGCGCGCGTCCAGCAGCAAGATCCGGCCGCCTTCCAGTTCACGCTGCACGTCGGCGGTGGTCGCCTCGCGCGCCAGCGCCGGTCGCACGCTGAAGGTTCGCGCAACGGGCAGGCTCGGCGGGCTTTGCAGCGGCAGTCCCGCCGACCGCCAGGCGGCAAGCCCGCCGTTCAGTACCGCTACCCGCTCGTGCCCCAGCCAGCGCAGCAGCCACCACAGGCGCGCCGCGTACGGCGAGCGGTCCTGGTCGTAGGCTACGACATCGGTGTCGGCATCGACGCCGGCGGCACCGAGGAACGCCGCGAATGCGGCGCGCTGCGGCAGAGGATGTCGTCCGGACTGCGGCGTCACGGGGCCGGAAAGGTCGTGGTCGAGGTGGGCGAAGAGCGCCCCGGGAATGTGGGCTGCCGCAAATTCGTGTCGTCCCCAGTCCGGACGCGACAAGTCGTGCCGGCAATCGAAAACGACAGTGCGCGTTTCGGCTGCGGCGAATCGAGCGGCAACTTCGGCCGGTTCAATCAGGTGCAATGGCAATTCCTATACAATCATCCCGACAGCCTTGTGAATCAAGTATATGGCGATTGAAGTCTATTGGGGCAGCGGCAGCCCGTATTCCTGGCGCGTACTGCTCGCGCTCGAGTACAAGCGACTGACCTACATCGGTCACCCGCTGCAGTTCTCGCGCCAGGAGCACAAATCACCACAGATTCTGGCGCTGAATTTCCGTGGCCGCGTTCCGATTCTCAAGGACGGTGACTATGTGGTGTTCGAGTCCCTCGCCGTACTGTACTACCTGGACCTCAAATACCCGGATCCGCCGATCTTCGGCCACTCCCCGGAGGAGGCCGGTGTGATCATGCGCGTGATCTGCGAATATCAGTCGTACGTCGAAGAGCACCTGATGAAGATCGTGCGGGCGGTCTTCGAAGGCCACGCGCAGGAGCATATCGATGCCCTGGCGGACTCCATGCACGTGGTGGCGAGTGAGGCACGGTCCATCGAAGCGCGCCTGTCACGTTCCGAGTGGGTGGTGGGGGAGCATTTCTCCGCCGCCGATATTGTGATTTTCCCGGCGTTGCAGCTGCTGCTGCGCGCCCTCGACAAGCCAGCGGCCCGCGCGCTGTCCTCCCGCTTCCTACCCTTGGCGGCTAACTATCCGGCATTGGAGCGCTGGATCGGTCGCGTTGCGGCTCTGCCAGGGTATGAGCGTACTTTTCCCCCACACTGGCGGTAATCATGACAAAGCATCCGGTACATATCGATTTTCCCGGCCGAATCGTCCTCGTGGGCTTCGGCAGCATTGGCCAGGGAGTTTTGCCGCTGATCTTGCGGCACATCGGTATCGCCCCGGAACGCATCGTGATCGTCACGGCCGATGAGTCGGGTAGCGTGGAAGCCGACCACTTCGGTGTCAAGCACATCACCGAAGCCCTCACGCGCGACAACTTCCGCCGCATCCTTGCGCCGCTGATCGGCCGTGGCGACTTCCTGTTGAACGTTTCGGTGGACGTCTCGAGCATCGCGCTGATCCGCTTCTGCTGGGAAAAGGGTGCGATGTACCTGGACACCTGTGTGGAGCCGTGGGCAGGCGGCTATACCGACCCCACTCTCAGTGCGGCGCGTCGCACCAACTACATGTTGCGTGAGGAGGCGCTGGCGCTGCGGGCCGGCAATGCACGCGCTCCGACCGCCGTCGTCACCCACGGCGCCAACCCGGGAATGGTCTCGCACCTGGTCAAGCAGGGCATGCTGAATATCGCTGCGGACACCGGCGTCGATGCCGGCAATCCGACCTCGCGCGATGACTGGGCGGCACTGGCCAACCTGCTCGGCATCCGTGTGATCCACATCGCCGAGCGCGACACCCAGGTGTCATCCCGGCCGAAGCAGGTCGGGGAGTTCGTGAATACCTGGTCGGTGGACGGCTTTGTCAGCGAAGGGGCGCAGCCGGCCGAGCTGGGCTGGGGCACCCATGAACGCAATTTTCCGCGCGACGGCAAGCGCCATGAAGTCGGCAACGGCGCGGCGATCTATCTGACGCAGCCGGGCGCGGCGACGCGCGTGCGGACCTGGACACCCCTGGCGGGCCATTTCCACGGCTTCTGCATCACGCACTCGGAGGCGATCTCAATCTCCGATTACCTGACGGTGCGCGAAGGCGGCAACATTGTCTATCGGCCGACCGCGCACTACGCCTATCACCCCTGTGATGCCGCGATCGCCTCGATGCACGAGTTTGCGGGACGCAATTTCATGGTCCAGGGCATGAAGCGGATCATGAGCGAAGATGTGGTGAGCGGTCGCGATGAACTCGGCGTGCTGCTCGCCGGACATAAGAAGAATGCCTACTGGTATGGCTCACGGCTGACCATCGATGAGGCGCGGGAGCTGGCGCCGTTCAACAATGCGACCAGTCTGCAGGTCACTTCGGCGTGCCTGGCCGGCATGGTGTGGGCCATGGAGAATCCGAATTGCGGTCTGGTCGAACCGGATGAGATCGATTTCCGCCGCAACATCGAAATCAGCCAGCCGTACTGGGGCAAGATGGTCGGCGCCTACACCGACTGGACGCCGTTGACGGAGCGCGAACGCCTCTTTCCGGAGGACATCGACAAGAGCGATCCGTGGCAGTTCAAGAACGTGCGCGTCATCTGGTAGGCGCGGCGTATTCGACCGCGACGAGGGTGAAAGTGGTGCTGCCGGAGGGCAGCATCACAGTCACGTCGGTATCCAGTTTCTTGCCGAGCAACGCGCGCCCGAGCGGCGAATCCATACTGATATAGCCGCTGCCCGCGTCGGTCTCATCCGGCCCGACGATGCGGTAGCGCACTTGCGTGGCGTCCTCGCGTTCGAGAGTCACCCAGGCACCGAAGAATACCCGCGTGACATCCGAGGGTGGTTGGTCGACGACCGTCATGCCATCAAGGCGCTGCCGCAGGAAGCGCACGCGACGATCGATTTCACGCAGGCGTCGCTTGCCGTAGGTGTATTCGGCATTCTCTGAACGGTCGCCTTGCGCGGCAGCCTCCTGCACGGCCTGGGTCACGCGCGGTCGTTCGGTACGCCACAGCGTGTCGAGCTCGGCACGCAGCTTTGCGATGCCCTGCGCAGTGATGAACTGTGAACCCGGTATCGGTGCGGCGCGGTAGCGACTCATCGGCGGCAATTTCCCACGTTATGTCGGATCTGCAGCGCCTCCGGCGCGGCGGATCTGTGGAGCGTTTCACGGCACTTTCGCCGGGTAGAACCTAACCTTTCAACCATGGCCGCCAAGTACTACACCCACTTCGTCACGGCAGACGAGCCGGCTCTCGCGACGGTTGCCTCGGCGACCGAATCCAGCGAGTGGAGCGGTGTGGTCGAGCTGCGGCACCCGCTTGAACAGACCGCGGGTACGCGCGAATTGCGCTCATTGCTCGCGCAGAGTTTTGCGCTCACGAGTGATGATATTCGCATCCTGCACTGGGCCCGTCTGCATTAGCGCCCCTGATCCCCTAGCGGACTTCCTTCCCTTCATCGAAGGTCCGCATTCTCGGCCCCGCGCTTAAGCTCGGGGCATTTTTTTTGGTGTGGGCCCCGGTGGTGTCATAATCGTCGGACCATGACACGCATTCTGTCGCCATTTCGCGTCACGCCGGGGATTCTGACCCTGGTACTGCTGGCCGGGTGTTCCCTGGTCGGCGCCCCCTGGAGCACCCGCACCAAGCCCCCGCCACCACCCGTGGTGGTGGCGCCGCCGCCGCCGCCCGCGCTGCCTGCGCCACAGGAAACCTCGCGTTTCGAGCTTGCCGATGCGCAACAGAATGTAATCGGCGATCTGCAGCAGACCACGGTCGGCAAGGATGACACCCTCACCGATATCGCGCGCCGCTTCAATCTGGGCTATGAGGAGCTGCTGCGCGCGAATCCGGGTGTGGATCCGTGGCTGCCGGGCGTCGGCCGCACGGTCGTGCTGCCGACCCGCTTCGTGCTGCCGGATGCGCCACGCCAGGGCGTCGTGATCAATATCGCGGCCATGCGCCTGTTCTATTTTCCGCCGCACAAGGCCGGGGAACCCCAGGTCGTCTTCACCCACCCGATCGGCATCGGCAAGGTGGGCTGGGCGACTCCGGAAGGCACGACCAAGATCGTGCGCCGGCAGAAGGACCCGACCTGGCACCCGCCGATTTCGGTCATCAAGGAGCACAAGGAAAATGGTGACGTGCTGCCGTCGGTGGTCGGACCCGGTCCGGACAACCCGCTGGGCAACCGGGCGTTCTACCTGACCTGGGCCGGGTATTTGATTCACGGCACGAACAAGCCGGCCGGCGTCGGGCTGCGCTCCAGTCATGGCTGCATCCGCTTGTTTCCGGAGGACATTGACGAGCTGTTCGAGAAGGTCCCGATCGGCACCGAGGTGCATGTCGTAAACCAGCCGTACGTGTTTGGCTGGGACAATGGCCAGTTGGTCCTGCAGTCATTCGGTTCGCTGGAGGATGATCGCCGCGACTGGAAGAAGGCGCAGGCCGCGCTGCTGTCACGTTCGCTGAGCAAGTCGGTACAGAAGGAACTCAAGAGTCGCGGCGAGACCGTGGACTGGGACTTGGTGATGCAGCTGGCCCACGCGCCACGCGGCCTGATCGTGCCGGTCACGCTCAGCGATGCCAGCCTCGACAAGGTGCTCGCCGGCGCGACGCTGGTCCAAAACCAGCTGCCCGCGGGCGCCTCGTGGGATGGCAAGACGGATCTGCCGATGGACGAGAAGACCTTCAAGCAGCTCATGGGCGACTCGGACCCGCAGGAGCATCTGGCGCCGGTCACGGCGGCCCACAAGTCCGGCGGCTGAGCGCCCGCACCCGAGCGCTCCGCGAACCTGTTAGAGTGCGGCCGGTCACTGTGGGTGCGGCTGCCGTGCGCAGAGTTTCTGAGGCAGATTCAAGAATCCTTGTGGGGTCCGGGAGCGCCATCGAGCGTGCCCCGGCAGGCGTCACCGCCTTTGTGGGTCGCGCGCTTCGAGGCCCGGTCGCACAGCCCACGCGCATCCACAATTTCGCCGGCTTCCAGCAGATATTCGGCGGCCTGTGGCAGCCTTCCTCCCTCTCGTATGCGGTCGAACAGTTTTTTGATAGTGGCGGCCGCGAAGCGGTAGTGGTGCGCGCCGTCAACGGCGCGCGTCCGGCGACCATCACGCTTCCGGCCGGCAGCAGTGCGTTGCGGCTCATGGCCGTGAACCCCGGGTGCCGCGAATATCTGCGTGCCGCAGTCGACTACGATGGCATCAGCAGCACCGATCGCTTCAATCTCATCGTGCAGCGGCTGAGCGTGCCGGGCTCGGAGCAGGTTCAGGAGCAGGAGATCCTGCGCAACCTGTCGATCGAGCCGGGAAGTGCGCGTTTTGTCTCGGACATTCTGCTGACTTCGGCGCTGGCACGGGTGGCCGGGGGCGCCCCGCCGTCACGTCCGGATGCGACGAGCGTGGGGCACGTGGGTGCGATCGTCGGGTACGTGGGAGCCAACGCCGATGGCGATGATGGCGGCCCGCTGTCGGACTACGACATCATCGGCTCGTTGCCGCGGCGCACCGGAATTTTCGCGCTGGGATTGGATACGCAGTTTGATCTGCTGTACATCCCGCCGCTGACGCGTGACCAGGATCTGGGGATGAGTACCTTGCTGGTGGCGGCCCGCTTCTGCCGCGAGCGCCGCGTTCTGCAGGTCGTGGACCCGCCGCAGGCGTGGACTCAACCGCAGGAGGCGCTTGAGGGCCTGGCGGCGTGGCCGTTTCGCAGCGACAACGCCGCGATGTTCTTTCCGCGCCTGTTGGCCTTCGATCGACTGCGCAATCGCATGGCGGCGTTTGCGCCCGGAGCGGCGGCGGCCGGGATGCTCGCGCGTCACGCCTACGAACCCCACCCGACGCTGCGTCCCGCGCTGCGCCCGAGCGTCGCCGTTGAGCCCGAATTCAGCGCCCGGCTGGCGCAGTCCGGCATCAACACCCTCGAACCGCTGCGGCCCGGTGTGGCGCGCCGCGCGCGCAGCTGTACGCTGTCCAGTGGAGTGTCGGCATCCGCCGAAGGCCGTTACCTGGCCGCGCGCCGCCTGATCCTGCAGCTGGCCAATAGCATCGAACGCGGCACGCGCTGGGTACTGACCGCCCCGAATTCGCCGCCGACCTGGGAGCGCGCCGGCCATCAGATTGAGGAATTCCTCGAATCGCTGCGCGCGCAGGGGACGTTTGCGAGCGGTGAATTCGCCGATTGCTGCCAGGTGATCTGGGATGAGCGCGTCAACCGCGCCAGTACCATCGCCACCGGCGCGGTAAACTTGCTGTTTGGCTATGCATTGCAGCAGCCCGGCGCCCTGCAGTACTGGCTGGTGACGCATCATCCGGCCGGCAGCAGGGTCCGTCCGGTGAGCATCAACCGGCAGGCGGCCTCGCCGCGGCGCGTCGACTGGGAGATTGAGACCGCGATCCTCAACGCCTGAGTGTTCCGTCGTCGGCCGCCGCTCCGGCAGTATAAGATATCGGCCCGTGAGCAATCGGTACGTAGTCTTTTCGCATGGACAGGAAGGCGGCCCCTGGGGCCGCAAGACCACCGTGCTCGCCGATACCGCACGCGCGGAAGGCTTCGAGCCGGAGTCGGTGGACTATCGCGGCATCGAATCCCCGCAGGCCCGACTCGCGCACCTGATGGATTTCTGTAAGGACCTGCAGGGCGAACTGGTTCTGGTAGGTTCAAGTGTCGGCGCCTATGTATCGGTCGCGGCGGCCTCGCACCTGCACGCCCGTGGCGTATTCCTCATGGCTCCGGCGATCTATGGCGAGGGCCTGCCGCCGCTGCGCAAGGGAGTGCTCGACTGCCCGACGATGGTCATTCACGGCTGGAGCGACGAGGTGGTGCCTTACGAGGACAGCGCACGCTTCGCGCGCGACTACGGCGCCTCCCTGCATCTGCTGCACGATGACCATCGGCTGCACAACCAGTTGAACATGATCCGCTACCTCTTCGAGTACTTCCTGATCTCGTTGGACATGTCGGCGTCCGGCGAATAGGCCATGGGCTGGTTGCTGCGACGGATCCTGACGCTGTGGGTTCGCTTCACCACGCTGCCGGCCGATGCGGCGGCGCGCCTGCTGGGTCGCGGCAAGCCGATCTGCTATGTCATGGAGCATCGCAGCCTCACGGACTTCGCGGTCCTGAACAGCGCCTGCGTGAAACTTAAGCTGCCACGACCGCGCAAGCGGCTGCTCGCCCACAGTGCCGAGCTGCGGTCATTTTTCTACCTGGCGCCGCGCGGCGGCCTGCGCGCCGAACCGCTGGACCGCCGGCCGCCGCCGCCGCTGGCGAAGCTGGTGGATCTGTTGCGGGCGGATCCGGCCCTCGATGTGGATCTGGTGCCGGCGGCGGTGTTCTGGGGGCGCGCGCCGCAACGTGAGGCTTCCTGGTTCCGGCTGCTGCTGGTGGATGACTGGGTCATCACCTCCCGGGTGCGCAGGTTTTTCCAGGTGATATTCAACGGGCGCAACACGCTGCTCGAACTTGACGAGCCGGTCTCACTGCGCAGCCTTCTCGGCAGCGATGCCCCGACGGTGGTGCAGTGCCGGCGGGTGGCGCGGGCATTGCGGGTGCGCTACGCGCGGCAGCGCGCCGCACGCATCGGCCCGGACCTATCGCATCGGCGCACGATAGTCGGCCGCATTCTGCGCACGCGCGCGGTCCGGGCGGCGGTCGCGCAGGAAGTACGGGAAAAGAAGATCACCCGGCGGCAGGGCCTGATCCGCGCGCGCAAGCTCGCCTATGAAATCGCCGCGAATTATTCGCCCGCGTTCGTGCGCTTTCTGGAGCGTGTGTTCAGCTGGCTGTGGACGCGCATCTACGATGGCGTCGACTTCGCCAATGCCGATACCCTGGCCAAGGTCGCGGATGGGCATGAGATCATCTACGTGCCCTGCCACCGCAGCCATATGGACTACCTGCTGCTGTCGTATGTGATCTATCGCAGTGGCTACGCCATTCCGCACATCGCGGCGGGCCTGAATCTGAATATGCCGGTGGTGGGCCGCTACCTGCGCAAGGGCGGCGCATTCTTCATTCGCCGCAGCCTGCGCGGCAACGCGATGTACACGATCGTGTTCATGAGCTACATGGCCGCGATCATGGCTCGGGGTCATTCGATCGAGTACTTCATCGAGGGCGGTCGCAGCCGTACCGGACGGCTGATGCAGCCGAAGACCGGCATGCTCACGATGACGCTGCGCGGTTTCCTGCGCTCGCCCGCCCGCCCGATCGTGTTTCTGCCGGTGTACTTCGCCTATGAGCGCGTCATGGAGGCCGACACTTACATCGGTGAGCTGTCGGGCAAGGTCAAGGAGAAGGAGAGCATCTTCGGTCTGCTGCGTGCGCTGCCGCGGCTGAAGGAAAAATTCGGCAAGGTGCACGTCAACATCGGCGAGCCGATTCACCTGGACGCACTGCTGCAACGCCATGACGGCCAATGGCGCTCGCGCCTGACGGCAGAGGAGGGCCGTCTGCCCTGGCTGAATGCCGCTGTGGGCGATCTGGCGAACCAGATCATGCGCAACATCAATGCCGCCGCGGTGGTGACTCCGATCGGGCTGCTGGCGGTGGCGCTGCTGGCATCCCCGCGCCGCACGCTTGTCGCTGCGGATCTGCTGCGCCAGCTGACGCTGCTGAAGGCGCTGCTCGCCGACTGCCCCTACAGCGCCCGCGTGACGGTGACGAACCTGACGGCCGCGCAGATCGTCGCGTACGGGGAGGAAATGAAGGCCATCACCAGACGGCCTCATCCGCTCGGCGATCTGGTGCAGATGAGCGATGAGGCCGCGGTGCTCGCGGCCTACTACCGCAATAACATCGTGCACCTGTTTGCGCTGCCGTCACTGATTGCCTGCGCCTTTGCGGGTAACGCCTCGATGAGCCACGCCGACATTGTGCGGCTGACGGGCCGGATCTATCCGTACATTGCCTCGGAGCTGTTCCTGATCTGGTCGGAGGAGCAGGTCGCGACCGCATTGGATGCGATGCTCGCGACCCTTGAGTCCCAGGGGCTGCTCGAACGCAACGCGGCGGGCGACTGGTGCCGCTCGGCACCGACATCGCCACAGGCCATGCAGCTGTCGCTGCTGCAGCAGTCCACGATCCAGACCATCGAACGCTACTATCTGGCCATTTCCCTGCTGCTGCAGGCGGGCAGCGGTCAGATCAGCCAGGCGCAGCTCGAAGAGCGCTGCCACCTGATGGCGCAGCGCATGTCACTGCTCTACGGGTTTAATTCGCCGGAATTCTTCGACCGGGCACTGTTCGAGAATTTCATCGACCTGCTGCGCAAGCGCCGCGTGGTTCGCGCGACCGGCGCCGGCAAGCTCGAATTCGACGAGGTGCTGATGCATGTGGCCGCCGATGCGCAGGTGGTGCTCAACGAGGAGCTGCGTCACAGTATCCTGCAGGTGACGCATTCATAGATGGAGGAGCCATGCTGGAGCTTAATCGCACGCTGATCGCGATGGTTGCCGGGGCGCTGGTCCTGGGCCGCGCCGCGGCTGCGCACGCCGATCCGGCGACGGATGATCGCGACCGCGCTGCGGCCAGCCACTCGCGGGAGCGCAGCACCACGCGATCGCGCCTTAACGGGGGCGCCGTCGAAAGTGCGTCCGCGCCGGCGCAGGCTCAGGACCCGCAGATGTTTTGCGACCGCACCTGCCTGCAGGCCGCCGCGGACGGCTACCTGAAAGCGCTCGTCGCGCACGATCCGAAGCTGTTGAACCTCGATGAGCACGTGCGCTTCACGGAGGACGGACAGGAACTGCAGCTCGGGGATGGCTTCTGGAACACCGCCAGTGGCGTGGGTGCCGCCCAGCAGTTCTTTCCTGACCCGCAGACCCAGCAGATCACCTACATCGGCACCATGCGCGAATTCGACAACCTGGTGCTGATGGCGATGCGACTGAAGATCCGCGACCGCCGCATCAGCGAGGTCGAGACGCTGTTCTACCGCAAGGGGACGGGTCCGGAATGGAGCGATGCCGGAGTGGATGCGACCAATTCACGCGGGACCGCGGATGCGTCCTGGCTGGTGCCGCTTGCGGCGCCGCTGCGCGCGACCCGGGAGCAGCTGGCCGGCGTCGCGCAGGGCTGGCTGAACGCTTTGGGTCACTACGATGCGAAGACCACCCTCGCCGTGAGCGATGACTGCGTGCGCTACGAAAACGGCGAGCGCGTCAGCGGCAATGCGCGGGTGCTGATTGGGGACAGCCACTTCAATCTGGCCGCGCTCGGGTGTCGAGAGCAGATGCAAAGCGGCTATTTTGCGTCGATTTCGCGCATCCATCATCGCCGGGTCGTGGCCGTGGATCCGGAGAACGGCACGGTGGTGGTGTGGGCGAACCTGGATCAGGCGGGCGCTCGTGCGCTGCGTCTGGCGGACGGGCACACGCTGGCGCAGCGCGCCCTGAGCCAGCCATCGAGCACCGAAGCGGTGCTGGTGTTCAGGATCGAGGGCGGCCTAATCCACCGTATCGACATGCTGACTCGCGCCGTTCCCTACCATATGAGCCCGGGCTGGGAAGATTCCGCCACACCGTAGGTTCAGTCCTCGCCGCGGACCCGTCCGCGCAGCACCTTGCGTCGCTGCTGCAGCGCCTTGCCGTCCAGCCGTCGTTCCTTCGAAGCCCGGGTCGGACGCGTCGCCTTGCGCGGCCGCGGCGCTTCGAGCGATTCGAGAATCAGCTGACGCAGGCGTTCGAGCGCATCGGCCCGGTTGCGCTCCTGCGAACGGTGCGCGCGCGCGACGAACAGCACGGTGCCATCGTCATTGAGGCGGTGGCCGGCGCGCGCCCGCAGGCGCTGTTTGACACCGGCATCGAAGGCCGCGGTGTTCCGCAGGTCAAAACGCAGCTGGACCGCGGTGGCGACTTTGTTGACGTTCTGTCCGCCAGGCCCGGGGGAGCGGATGGCACTGAAGGTCAGATCGGTGTCGGGCACGATCACATGCTCGGAAACAATCAGCGGCATAAGGACCTACACTCCCGGATCGGACGGATCGCGGGCCGGCCCCAGCATCCGCAATTCGCGCTGGGCCACCGGAATGCGGATCTTGTGCTTGCGGAACACGCGCCAGATCGAGCGGTTCACGTCCGAACGCACGTTGTTGACGCCGTTCATCGGATCGGCGATCCAGAAGCGCACTTCCAGCCGCATGCCGTAGTCCTCGAAGGCCATCAGGCGTGTCACGGGCGCCGGCTCGCGCAGGATGCGCGGATGATCGCTGACCGCCTCGAGCAGTGCTTCCAGCGCCCCTTCGGGATCATCATCGTAACTGATCATAACCGGCAGCCGCAGCCGCACCCGCTTGTCGGAATAGCTCCAGTTGATGACCGAATTGGTGATGAGATTCTGATTTGGTACGAGAGTCTCGACCCCATCGCGGTCGCGCACGACGACGTAACGGCCGCGCAGCTCCTGCACCCAGCCGAAGTTCTCGGTACTCGTTCCGGTGTGTCCGGTGAAGCTGATGACATCACCGGGTTTGATCGATTTGTCGATCAGCAGCACAAAGCCACTGACGAAATTGCCGGCGATGGTCTGCAGACCGAACCCCAAGCCGATGCCGATGCCGCCGGTGAGCACGTTCAGCGTGGTCACATCGACACCCGCGGCATTGATGCCGAGCAGTACGCCGATGCCAAGCAGCACGAAGTAGGTGAACTTCGAGATCCCGATACGCGTGGACAGCGCAATGGAGCCCAGGCGCATGACGCGCCGCTCGACGGTGCGGGCCACGAAGGTGGTCACGAATACGAACACCGTCACGACGACGATGCCTTTGACCAGTTCCCACAGCGTGAACATGTTGCGCCCTGGAATCAGGTGCACGTGCTCGAGCGTCGCCTGGATCTTCTCGAGCCACCCGACGAGTTCGAGGGCGATGACCACCCACACCGCGAATGCGATGCGGCCTTCCCACGCGTCGAACCAGGTCTCCCGGCCGAGCATGAGGCGCATGCCGTAGCTTGCCAATCGCACCAGGGCCAGGGCGAGGGTCAGCTGCAGGGCCAGGTACAGAAGATCCGCGCGCACCCCCAGCTTGATGAGCATCACACGTAGCGCGAACAGCGCGACGATGCCGACGATCATCGGCGCGGCGAGCACCATGCCTTCAAGGCTTGCCCGCAGCCAGGTGCTGTTCTGGATGCGGACTGAACGCTGGCTCAAGTGACGGGCATAGCGCCGGCCGGCCACCGCGAGTGCAGCGGCGGCGACAATGCAGAAGATCTCCGTCAGCACCTGGACCGAGGCCAGCTGCGCGAAGAAATTCTGGATTCCGCTGCCGGCGCTGTCCATCGCTTGGAGTGCTTCGTGGTGTTCTAGGCGTTCAGATCGGGGATGAGCTGGCTCTCGAGGATGGTGATCTGATCCTTGAGCACGAGCTTGCGTTTCTTGAGCCGCTTCAACTGCAGCTCATCGATGTGCATATCCATCGAGAGCCGGCTGATGACATCGTCAAGATCGCGATGCGCGATCCGCAGCGCACGCAGTTTTTCGATTTTGCGGAACAGTTCGCGGTCGACGTTGTCTTCGTTATCCGCCATAGCCGGTCGAATTGTGCGCGCTCGCGACCGTTTGCGCGATTTTCAATCCGGTAAGCTTAGCGGACGCGCTGGACGGACGCCATTGGCGATATGCTCCGCAATGCAATGACCCGCCCAGACCCTCCAGATTGGTCCGCCATAGATACCGTCCTGCTGGATCTTGACGGCACTTTGCTGGATCTGGCGTTTGATACCCGCTTCTGGCGCCACCTCATTCCACAGGCCTGGGCCGAGGCCCGCGGCGTCACCCTGGAGCAGGCGCGCGAGCACCTTGTGCCGCGTTTCAAGGAGCGCGAGGGCACCCTGGACTGGTACAGCGTGGCGTTCTGGAGCCAGGAACTCGGACTGGATGTTGCCGCACTCAAGCGCGCGGCCATGCACGAGGTGCGCTGGCTTGCCGGAGTGCCGCAGTTCCTGGCGACCCTGCGTCGCAATGGCAAGCGTCTGGTCCTGTTCACGAATGCCCATCCGGCCGCACTGGCGATCAAGGATGAATGCACCGGCGTGTCGGGCTATCTGGATGCGATGTTCAGCTCGCATGCTTTTTCGTGGCCCAAGGAGGATGCGCGCTTCTGGGAGAGTATCCGGCGGTCCGAACCATTTGATCCGGTGCGCTCGATATTCATTGATGACAGTCCGGCCGTCCTCGCCGCAGCACGCGCGGCGGGTATCCGCTGGGTGATCGGCCTGCGCCATCCGGACTCGCAGGGTACGGTGCGCGACCATGGACCCTGGCCCGCCGTGGACCGGATCACTGATCTGGCAGGACCCGGTTCCGGATTGGTCTAGTGTCTAGTGGCTCCCCGGGCGCCGGCGCGGTCCACCCGGTCCACTGGAGCGCCGGCGGGCGGGCGGGCGCCCGCCGCCACCGCGCCGGCCGCCGTGGCTGGCCGAACCGCCTTCACGCGGTGGCCCGGGCTGCAGCTGCACGCTGGCAATCAGTTCCGGGGGGATCGGCGAGTAGGGCACCTTGTGACCGATGTAGGCCTCGATTTCAGGCAGTGCCACCGCGAACTCTTCGCAGGCGAAGCTGATGGCATCGCCTTCGGCGCCGGCGCGGGCCGTGCGGCCGATGCGATGCACGTAGTCCGGAGCGTCCTGCGGCAAATCGAAATTGAACACGTGGCTGACATCCGGAATGTGCAGGCCGCGGGAGGCCACGTCGGTGGCGATCAGCACCGCCAGGTCGCCATTGTGGAAATCGCGCAGGAACCGCAGCCGCTTCGGCTGCGGTACATCGCCGGAGATCGCCTGGGCATTGAAGCCATTGGCATTCAGCACCGATTCGAGGCGCTCGGCCATGCGCTTGGTGTTGACGAAGATCATGGTGCGCCGGGCATCGGCCTGGCGCAGCAGGGAGATCAGCAGCGGCAGCTTTTCTTCCATCGACGGGTAATACATGACCTGGCGCACCCGATCGACCGTCATCTTGTCCGGCTCGATGCGCACCAGTTCGGGGTTGTTCATGTGCTCGTAGGCCAGTTCCAGCACCCGCTGCGACAGCGTTGCGGAAAACAGCATCGACAGGCGCCGGTCCGGCGGCGGCAGGCGGCGCATCAGGAAGCGGATGTCGGCGATGAACCCCAGATCGAACATACGATCCGCCTCATCCAGCACCAGCACCTGGGCGTGGCGCAGGTCGAATACGTGCTGCTTGAAGTAGTCGATGAGGCGCCCGGGTGTCCCGATCAGCACATCGATGCCGTCGGCCAGCTGGCGGCGCTGCTTTTCGTAGTCGGTACCGCCGTACACCACGGCGGTACGCAGGCCGGTGAACTTGCCGATGATTTCGGCGTCGTGATGGATCTGTACGGCCAGTTCACGCGTCGGGGCGACGACCAGGGCCCGCACGGAAGTGGGTGTCCTGCCGGCAGGCGCGGGCCGCGTCAGCAGCAGGTTGTACAGCGCGATCAGGAACGCGGCGGTCTTACCGGTGCCGGTCTGGGCCTGTCCGGCAACATCCCGGCCCGTGAGGGCCACGGGGAGCGTCTGGGACTGGATCGGCGTGCCGTGGGTGAACCCGGCGCCGTGAACGCCGGCGAGCAGCGTGGGGTCCAGCCCGAGGGTGTCAAAACGTGTGGAAATGGGAGGCTGGTCACTCATTGTGTGCGTGGAACCATCGGGTTGCGAAAGGGGGCCTTGAAAATGGCGTTGGGAAGCGCTAAAAAGGTACTCAAGACAGGGGTTCTATTGCGACAGGGCGAAAAGTAGCCCCGAACGCGGCCAAACGGAGCCCCACCTGCCATCAACTTTTCCTTTCCCATATAGACCATATTGTAACCGTTTAACGGGTGTTTCTGGCACGGCTTTCGCCGATGCCGCCCTGTTTTTCACAGGCCCAAGCCTCAATTTCCTTCCCCTCAACCTGAACAATTAGTTCTCCCATGGAGGATGAACCGCGTGAGTAGTCCGCACATTGTGCACACCACTGATGCCACGTTTAGCCAGGACGTTCTCAAATCCGACAAACCCGTGTTGCTGGATTTCTGGGCCGAATGGTGTGGCCCCTGCAAGATGATCGCGCCGATCCTCGATGAGATCGCCGGTGAATATCAGGACCGCCTGAAGATCGCCAAGATCGACATCGATGCCAATCCGCAGACGCCGCGCACGTACGGCATCCGCGGCATTCCGACACTTATTCTGTTCAAGAACGGGTCGGTCGAGGCCCAAAAGGTGGGCGCCGTGTCCAAATCACAGCTGTCCGCCTTCCTGGAATCGAATCTGGCGGTACGCGCCACAGCCTCGCAGGGCAGCAAGTGAGAGGGTATCTGGGCAATCAGGGGCGCAATCGGCCGAACAAGGGCCCGCGCCACGGCAATGGCAATCGCGACGGCAACCGCGATGGGGGTGGCAACAATAACCGGGACGGCAACCGCGACGGCAATCGCGCCAATGGCCGTCCTGATGACATGCAGGAAGTCGACGCCTTTGACGGCGGCGAGGATGGCGAGGTCATCAGTGCAGCCGAGCTGACGCAATCGCGTCACTCGATGAACCTCACGGAACTGAAGTCCAAGCCGATCACCGATCTGGTGAAGCTGGCCGAGTCGATGGGCCTGGAGAACATGGCCCGCTCGCGCAAGCAGGACATCATTTTCTCGATCCTGAAGGCCCACGCCCGCAACGGCGAGAACATCTACGGGGATGGCGTGCTGGAGATTCTGCAGGATGGCTTCGGCTTCCTGCGCTCCTCCGACAGCTCCTACCTGGCCGGCCCCGACGACATTTACGTCAGTCCGAGCCAGATCCGCCGCTTCAACCTGCGCACCGGCGATACGATCTCCGGTCTCATTCGCCCGCCAAAGGATGGCGAGCGTTATTTCGCGCTGCTGAAGGTCGGTGAGATCAATTTTGATTCCCCCGACAGCTCGCGCAACAAGGTGCTGTTCGAGAATCTCACCCCGCTGCATCCAACCCGCCGCCTGAAGCTCGAGCGCGGTAACGGTTCGACCGAGGATCTGACGGCGCGCATGATCGACCTGGTGGCGCCGATCGGCCGCGGCCAGCGTGGCCTGATCGTCTCGCCGCCGAAGGCCGGCAAGACGATGCTGCTGCAGAACATCGCCACCGCCATCACGAACAATCAGCCTGAGGTGTACCTGATCGTGCTGCTCATCGATGAGCGGCCGGAAGAGGTCACCGAGATGCAGCGCACCGTGAAGGGCGAGGTCGTTTCGAGCACCTTCGATGAGCCGGCGGCCCGTCACGTGCAGGTGGCCGAAATGGTCATCGAGAAGGCCAAGCGGCTTGTCGAGCACAAGAAGGACGTGGTCATCCTGCTGGATTCGATCACGCGTCTGGCGCGCGCCTACAACACCGTGGTGCCATCCTCCGGCAAGGTCCTCACCGGCGGCGTGGACGCCAACGCCCTGCAGCGCCCAAAGCGTTTCTTTGGTGCGGCCCGCAATATCGAAGAGGGCGGCAGCCTGACCATCCTGGCCACCGCGCTGATCGATACCGGCTCGAAGATGGATGATGTGATCTACGAGGAATTCAAGGGTACCGGCAACAGCGAAATCCACCTGGATCGCCGCATTGCCGAAAAACGCGTCTTCCCCGCGGTGAACATCAACCGTTCGGGCACGCGCAAGGAAGAACTCATCACCGATCATGGCGAACTTGCCAAGATCTGGATCCTGCGCAAGCTCCTGCATCCCATGGATGAGCTCGCGTCCGTGGAGTTCCTGCTGGACAAGATGAAAGACACCAAGTCCAACGGTGAATTCTTCGAGGCGATGAAGCGTTAGAAACGGGACCGCGGGACCTGCACATTATGGTACAGGCTCCCGCGACACCGTCGCCACGCTGCGACTGTGGCGCACGGCGACGGCATGTTGGATGATGCTGCTGGCCTGCAAACGGCGGAGCGTTGTCGATAAATCATGAGTCACTCAGCCGTCTTGGCGTGTTCCCTGCTCGTTGCCGCACTGGTGCTTCAACCGGCACACGCGGCGGATGACTTCTTCGACAACGACGCACAGACGCCGAGCCCCATCACTGATCACTTCGCGCTGCGCGCCAGTTTCTTTCACGCCAAGGTCGAGACTGATCTGCGACTTGATCCGGGCGCCGATCCGCTGGGTGGCACGGCTCTGTCGGGCACGCGGGATCTGGGTTTCAAGCCCTCCGAGAACGACGGTCTGGCGGAATTGATGTTCCGGTTGCGCGATCGCAACCGCATCAGGGCTGACTTCCTGGAACTGGACCAGTCCGGGACGACGACGCTCACGCGTCCCATCGTATTCGGCGACGAGGTCTTCAATCGCGGCGACATGCTGCACGCGTCGGTGCAATGGCGCGTCATGGGGCTGACGTGGACTTACGCCATCATTCAAAACGACCGCTTCGAACTCGGTGCCGGGCTGGGCGTGCACCTGATGGATCTGGACGTGCGCGGCAGTGTGCCGGCGCGATTCGCCACCTTTGATACTTCCATCGCGGGCGCATTGCCGACACCGGCAGTGGATGCGGCCTGGCGCATCACGCGCCGCTTTTCGCTTACCGCCCGCGGTAACTACCTGCGTGGCGCACTCAACAAGACTTCCGGCGTGGTCGGTGACATCCATACCGATGTGCAGTTTCGCTGGGTGCCGAATCTCGCCGTCGGCGCCGGATATTCGTGGCTGCGACTGAAGCTTGATTCGGTGACGCAGAGCAGCCCGGAGCTGGCCGACATACGCCTGCGCGGCCCCGAAGTCTTCGTGCGGGCGAGCTTCTGACCCCTAGACGGTGCGTTCTTCCCGGGCCATCGCCCGATAGCCGATGTCCCGCCGGTACTGCATGCCGCGCCAATGGATCACATCTGTAAGCGCATAGGCCTGACGCTGCGCGGCCCCGACGCTCTCCCCCAGACCCACCGCGCACAGTACGCGGCCACCGTTGGTCGTCACCGTTGCCGTGCCGGGGCTCGTATGCGTTGCGGCGTGAAACACCTTGCCGGGCAGTAGCGCCGCGGCATCGAGCCCGCTGATCACATCGCCCTTGGTGACGGCGTCCGGGTAGCCGGCGGCGGCCAGCACGACGCCCAGGGCCGCCCGCGAATCCCATTCGCAACCGGCGCGGTCGAGGCGCCCGGCGAGGGCGGCCCGGCACAATCCGGTCAGATCCGAGCGCATCCGCGATAACACCGGCTGGGTCTCCGGGTCGCCGAAGCGGCAGTTGTACTCCAGTACATTCGGAGTGCCGTCGGCCGCGATCATCAGCCCGGCGTAGAGGAAGCCGGTGTAGGGCGTACCGTCGGCAGCAAGGCCGCGGATGGTCGGATAGATGACCTCGTGCATGATGCGTTCATGCAGCACCGGCGTGACGATGGGCGCGGGCGAGTAGGCGCCCATGCCGCCGGTATTCGGGCCGGCGTCCGCATCGAGCAGGCGCTTGTGATCCTGGGAAGTCGCCAGCGGCAGCACATGCGTGCCATCGGCCATCACGATAAAACTGACTTCCTCGCCTTGCAGGAAGTCCTCAATGACTACCTGAACGCCGGCCGACCCGAACTGGCCGCCGAACATTTCGTGCGCGACCCGGATGGCCTCTTCGTGGGAGTCGACGATGACGACACCCTTGCCGGCGGCCAGGCCGCTGGCCTTGACGACAATCGGCACGGGGCGCGAACGCACCCAGGTCTCATCAAACGTGCTGTGCGTGAAGATCCGGTAACCCGCGGTCGGAATGCGGTGACGCTCCAGAAACTCCTTGCAGAAGGCCTTCGAGCCCTCCAGACGCGCGCCGAGAGCCGTCGGTCCGAAACACGGCAATCCGTTTGCGGTAAAGGCATCCACCACACCCGCCACCAGCGGGGCTTCCGGTCCGACGATGGTCAGATCAACCCTTGCGGACAGCGCCAGGCGCACCAGACCCTCGATATCCTCGGCGCCGACCGCCACATTGGACACGCGCGGCTCGGCTGCAGTGCCGGCATTGCCCGGCGCGACCAGGACTTCCTCGACGCCGGCCTCGCCGGCGCATTTCCAGGCGAGCGCGTGTTCACGACCGCCGCCACCGATGATCAGAACTTTCATCGCGCTTCAATGCCGGAAATGGCGCATGCCCGTAAACACCATCGCCATGCCGTATTCATCGGCCGCCGCGATGACCTCTTCATCACGTTTTGAGCCGCCCGGCTGGATGACGGCGCGGATGCCAAGCGCTGCCGCCGCTTCGAGTCCATCGCGAAACGGAAAGTAGGCATCCGATGCCATCGCCGCCCCGGCTACTTCGAGTTTCTGATCGGCGGCTTTCAGCGCCGCCAGCCGGGTGGAATACACGCGGCTCATCTGCCCGGCGCCGACGCCGAGCGTCGCGCCGTCGCGCGCGAACACGATCGCATTGGATTTGACGAACTTGCATACGCGCCAGGCGAAGTCGAGGTCCAGCAGCTCCTGCGCCGTCGGCGCGCGGCGGGTCACGACCTTCGGGCCGGCCGCCGACAGCTGTGCCGCATCAGGCGTCTGAATCAACAAGCCGCCGGTGACGCTGCGCAGGTCGACATCAGCTGCGGGCGGCGCGCCGGGCGCATCCGCGATTCGCGCCAGTTCCAGGACGCGGATGTCGGGCTTGCCGGCCAGCACCGCGCGGGCCGCGGCGCCGATTGCCGGCGCCGCGATGACTTCCGCGAACTGTTGCCCGACGATGCTGCGCGCGGTGGTGGCGTCCAGCTCCTGATTGAAGGCGATGATGCCGCCGAAGGCCGAAACCGGATCGGTGCGGTACGCCGCCTCGTAAGCCGCCTGCAGCGTCGCGGCCTGGGCGACGCCGCAGGGGTTGGCATGTTTGACGATCACGCAGGCGGGCTGCGCAAACTGCCGCACGCATTCGATGGCGGTATCCGCATCCGCAATATTGTTAAACGACAGTTCCTTGCCCTGCAGCGCGCGCGCCGCAGCGATGCCCGATGCGGCCACTCCGGCCGGTCGGTAGAACGCCGCCTGCTGATGCGGATTCTCGCCGTAGCGCAAATCCTGAACCTTCTCGAACAGCAGCGGCAGGGTCGGCGGGAAAGTCGCTGCCGCCATGCCGTGCTGCCGCATCAGCCACCGCGAGACCATCGTGTCGTAGCGGGCGGTGTGTGCGTAGGCGCTGGCCGCAAGCCGCGCGCGCAGTTCGAAAGTCGTGTGGCCGCCATGCGCATCGAGCTGCGCCAGCAGTTGCGGGTAGTCGGCCGGATCGACCACGACGGTGACGAACTCGTGGTTCTTGGCGGCGCCGCGCAGCATCGCGGGACCGCCGATGTCGATGTTCTCGATGCCCGCCTCGTAGCTGCAGTGCGGATCGGCCACCGCACTGGCAAAGGGATACAGATTGACGACGAGCAGATCGATGGGAACGATGTCGTGTTCGGCCATCGCCGCATCATCGATCCCGCGCCGGCCCAGCAGGCCACCATGGATCTTCGGGTGCAGCGTTTTGACGCGCCCATCCATGATTTCGGGAAAACCGGTGTAGTCCGCGACCTCGCGTACGGACAGTCCCGCCTCGCGCAGCAGGCGCGCGGTGCCGCCCGTGGAGAGGATTTCGATGCCGCGCGCTGCAAGCGCATGGGCCAGATCAGTGGCGCCGCTCTTGTCGGACACTGAAATCAGTGCCCGTCGCACAGGTTGCAACATGGAAGTCACGTCTCCCGCCGCCCCTTTATCGGGCAGCGTGGCAGGTGTATCAGCCGGCGATGCCGTGCAGGCGCAGCTTCTTGCGCAAGGTACCGCGATTGATGCCAAGAATGTCGGCGGCGCGCACCTGGTTGCCCTCGGTGTAGTCGAGCACGGCTTTCAGCAGCGGCTCTTCCACTTCGCGCAGCACCAGATCGTAAAGATGTGCGGGCCGATGGCCGTTCAGGCTGGCGAAGTAGTCAATCAGGGCCCGCTCGGTATGGGTGCGCAGGGGGAGATCTTTGCCGTTAGACCTTGCCGTAGAGGCACCGCGCGTCCGACCATTCTTCCTGACTACCATGTGCGCTCCCCAACCGCGTCTCACAGCTCAGACGGCCCGATTCGCCTCGGCCCAGCCGTCAAAGTGATTCTCAGCCAGCCCGAACTGTTCGACCGTATTCCCTGCAGCCAGCAATGCTCGGCGGACACCTTCCGGAACGGAAAGTCGGTCGCAGTACCAGCTTATATGTTTGCGTGCGATCCGGACTCCCGACGGCTCGCCGTAGAACTCGTACAGGGAAACCAGATGCTCAAGAATAATATCACGCAGCTGCTGGGGCGCCAGTGCATCGGGGAGTTTCTCACCCGCCAACAGGGCGTTGACATCACGAAAAATCCACGGAGCGCCATGGCTCGCGCGACCGATCATTACTCCGTCAGCGCCGGTGTGCGCAAGTACTGTGTGCGCCTTCTGCGGTGAATCAATATCACCGTTGGCGAACACTGGAATCTTCACCATGGATTTGATATTGCGGATCGTCTCGTACTCGGCTTCGCCTGCGTAGCGATCAGCGCGCGTGCGCCCGTGCACGGCAAGCGACTGAATGCCGTGGCTTTCTGCCAGCTGTGCAATTCGCACGCCATTGATCGATTCGCGGTCCCAGCCGGTGCGAATCTTGAGCGTTACGGGCACGCATACTGCGCGCACCACGGCATCCAGGATCGCGGCGACCAATAATTCGTCGCGCAGCAAAGCTGAGCCGCAGGATCGACCGCAAACTTTCTTGGCGGGACAACCCATGTTGATATCAATAATTTGCGCGCCCATGTCGACGTTGAGGCGCGCAGCCTCGGCAATGGTCGCTGGGTCGGCCCCCGCAAGCTGCACCACCCGAGGCTCCGGCTCGCCGGTGTGATCCAGCCGATGCCTCGACTTCGGGGTGTGCCATAGACTCGTATCACTGGTCAGCATTTCCGATGCCGCCAATCCGGCACCAAACCTGCGCGCCAGAATGCGGAACGGCCGATCCGTGACGCCGGCCATCGGGGCCAGTACTGCGCGGGCCGGCAGGCGCCACGGGCCGATGTGCATTGCAGGAAGCATCAGCGGCTGCTCGGATCGTTCGCACAGCTTACGGTGTGGTCACGACGGGCCATGCAGGCATCGATTTCAAAGCCGGTCGCAGCCTGGCCCGGGTCCTGGAACGCCACCTGCACGTCCACACGCTGCCCGGGCGCCATAAGGCTCACCTGTGGCGCGCCGCGTCCCAGGTACTCGGCGGGCTGCAGGTCCCGTGCGGCCACCCGATTGCCGAAGCGGTCCTGCATCACGACTCGCAGCAGCGGCAGGGGTTGAACGCGTGGTGCACGGTTGCTGATGCTGGCCCGCACCACGAGATCCCCCGGCGCCGCACCATCGGTGCTCGCCCCCAACTGCCGAACTTCGTAGCTGGCGACGTCCCAGCGCGGTTCCAGCGGCCGCCCGAGACTTTGATAGAGCGCCGTCAAAGGCCGACGCAGAACGGAGGTGGCCGCGAGGTCATCACGATAGTGGTTCACCACCTGTGCGATCAGACCCAACACCAAAACGGCTGCTGCACCCTGCAGCAGCCATCGCGGCACGCGCGCAGCGGCCGGTGCCGGAGCCAGCAGCAGCTTCTCCGGTGGCGCCTGCGTAAGCTCCTCGTCGATCGCGGTGTCGCGTGTCGTGTCCCGTGCCTCCAGCGCGTCGGCAATCTCGCTGGCGGCCAGCGCGTTGACGCCGGGCGGTTCACTGACGCTGCGCAGCGGGGCCGACCAGTCCGCCGTGAACGAGACTTCCTCGTCCGCGGGGGCGTGGGCGGTGACCGGGAGGGCCACGATCGGCGGGGCGGCGATCGGCAGGGCGGTGGTGCGTGTCGCGGGCCGCGCGGGCGGCAATTCGGCAGGCTCTTCGCGCACCGGCGCGACGGGCGCAGACGCAATGGGCGCGAGTGCGACGGGGGCAGGCACCGGCGCGACAACCTCCTCCTCGAAGGATTCGGCCGCGTCGGATGGGACGTCCTCGGCTGCTTCGCCGCTGAGGATGATGGATTCGAAGGTGCCGGTGCGCTCACCGGGAGCCGCCTCGATGAACACCTCGTTGATATTGGTGGAGGCCGGATTGAATTCCAGCGAGGTATCGGCCGTCGAGGTCTCGGCAAGCGGGGCAGGCGCCGGCGGCGTCAATGCCGGTCTGCTGTGTGTGTCCGCGACAGTGGCCTGCTCGGCGGCGCGGGCCGGGTCATCCGCGAGCGCGGCCAGCGCATTGAAGACGTTGTGGCAGCGCCCGCAACGCACATAGCCCTGCGCCGCACGCAGATCGGTGGCGGTCACGGTGAGCCGCAGGTTGCACTTGGAGCAGACGGTGAACATACCGGCGTTCGGTCCTAGACGGTCCATGCGATCCGCTACGCGCGGCGCACGGCTTGCAGTGCGACCCAACCATCGCGCACCGCAATTGGGCTGGTATCAAACCATGCGTCATAGGCCGCTGTCACCTCCGCGGCCTGGTGCTCCATGAGCCCGGAGAGAATCACCTGACCGCCTGGACGGACCAGCGCGGCGAAGGATTCGGCAAGTGTGCACAGGGGTCCGGAGAGAATATTCGCCAGCAACACATCCACGGCGCTCGGCAACTGCTCGGCGCTTTCGCAGATGACTGTTGCGGGGGCGACACCATTGGACTGTGCGTTCTGCGCCGTGGCGAGCAGGGCCTGCGGATCGATGTCGTAACACCAGGCGCGGCGGGCGCCGAGCTTCACGGCCGCGATCGCAAGAATGCCTGAGCCGCAGCCGAAATCGAGCACCCGGGCCTCGGCCGGCGGGTGGCTGTCGAGCCAGCTCAGGCACATCGCTGTCGTCGCGTGGGTGCCGGTACCGAATGCCAGACCGGGGTCCAGTATGACCACCACCGCCTGTGGGTCGGTCACGACTTCATGACGTGGACAAACCCACAGCCGCGCCCCGAACGCCATGGCGTGGAAGTCCTTGAGCCACTCGCGCTCCCAGAGCCGATCGGCCACGATCCGCGGCTGGATACGCGTCGGATCCACCCCGAGCTGCCGCGCCAGGCAAGCCACGACGCGCGCGCAATCGCTGCCATCGGGGAACAGTGCCTGCATGCGGGTGGCGGGCCACAGGCGAATCTCGCCGGGTGCCGGTTCGAGCACCGCATCATCCCGACTGTCCGTGAGAGTGACCGAGAGCGCGCCACTGCTGAACGTGGCCTCTTCGGCGACGTCCGGGTCCAGTCCCTGCAGGTCCAGGGTCAGTTCCAGAAACGGCATGGTGTGCTCAACGCACCCCGAGGCGCCTCTCCAGGTAGTGGATGTCCTGGCCGCCTGCACCAAAGGCCTGGTGGCTGAAGATTTCCTGATGCAGGGCGATGTTGGTCTTGATGCCTTCGATGACCATCTCACCCAGTGCGTTCTTCATGCGGGCAATGGCGGCCTCGCGAGTCTCGGCATGGGTGATGACCTTGCCGATCAGCGAATCGTAGTTCGGTGGCACGTTGTAGCCGGAGTAGACATGGCTGTCGATGCGCACCCCGGGTCCGCCGGGCGGATGCCACAGGCGGATCGGCCCCGGTGAGGGCATGAAGGTCTTGGCATCCTCGGCATTGATGCGGCACTCGATGGCATGCCCGCGGAACTGCACGTCGGCCTGAGTGTAGGCGAGCTTCTCGCCCGCGGCGATCAGCAGCTGCGCCCGCACCAGATCGATGCCGGTGATCGCCTCCGTCACCGGATGCTCCACCTGAATGCGCGTGTTCATTTCGATGAAATAGAACTCACCATCCTGATACAGAAACTCCAGGGTTCCGGCGCTGCGGTAGCCGACCGCGCTGACGGCCTCGATGCAACGCTCGCCCATGGTCTTGCGCTGCCGGGCCGTGATGCCCGGGGCCGGAGCTTCTTCGATCACCTTCTGGTGGCGCCGTTGCATGGAGCAGTCGCGCTCACCCAAATGAATCACGTTACCCTGGCCATCGGCGAGTATCTGGAATTCAATGTGCCGGGGTCGCTCCAGGAATTTCTCCATGTAGACCTGGTCGTTGTTGAACGCGGCGAGGGCCTCGGCCTTGGTGATGTTGATGGCATTGAGCAACGAGGCTTCGGTGTGCACCACGCGCATGCCACGTCCGCCTCCGCCGCCGGAGGCCTTGATGATCACCGGATAACCGATATCGCGGGCAATACGCAGGTTCTCTTCCGGCTCCGGGCCCAGTGGGCCATCGGATCCTGGGACGCAGGGCACGCCATGCCCCTTCATCACGCGGATCGCGGAGACCTTGTCACCCATCATGCGGATGGTCTCGGCCTTCGGTCCCACAAAAATGAAACCGCTGTTTTCGACACGTTCGGCGAAATCCGCGTTCTCGGACAGGAAGCCGTACCCAGGATGGATCGCGCCGGCGTCGGTCACCTCCGCCGCGCTGATGATCGCGGGCATGTTCAGGTAACTCAACTGCGAGGAGGGCGGCCCGATGCAGACGCTCTCGTCCGCCAGCAGCACGTGCTTGAGGCTGTAGTCCGCCGTGGAATGCACGGCGACGGTCTTGATGCCCAGCTCCTTGCAGGCGCGCAGGATGCGCAGCGCGATTTCACCGCGATTGGCGATAACCAGTTTTTCGAGCATGGGATTATTCGATGACGAACAGGGGCTGGCCGAACTCGACGGGATCACCGTTCTGCGCCATCACGGAGGTGACCCTGCCGCCCTTGTCGGCTTCGATCTGGTTCATCATCTTCATGGCCTCGATGATACAAAGCACCTGGCCGGCCTTGACCTCATCCCCGATGTCGACGAAGGCCTTGGCGCCGGGCGTGGCCGCGGCATAAAACGTACCGACCATCGGCGCGGTCACGACGTGTTCGTTGGCTCGTGGCTTGACGGCCACGTCGGCAGGGGCCGCGACCGCAGGCGCCGGGAGCGCCGCCGGGGCGGCCATCATGACCGGGGCGGGGGCGTGCGTTGCGTAGGCGCCGGTGGGCATACGACTGATACGGACCGCTTCCTCGCCTTCCTTGATCTCAATTTCCGCGATTCCGGATTCCTCCAGAAGCTCGATCAGCTTCTTGACCTTACGAATGTCCATGGCGGGTGCTCCCCTGAAAGTCTTGTGTTCTGGTTGTCCGGGTTACGGGTGGCTGGCCGAGTTGCGCGCCAGCAGCGCGGCGACGGCGCGGACAGCAAGCTCATAGCCAAAGGCACCTAGCCCGACTATCGATCCAACGGCAATGTCCGAAAAATAGGATTGGCGGCGGAAGGCCTCGCGGGCGTGGACGTTGCTCAGGTGCACTTCCAGGAAGGGAAGACGCACCGCCGCGATGGCATCACGCAGTGCAACACTGGTGTGCGTGAAGGCACCGGGGTTGAGGATCAGGAAGTCGGTCGATTCCCGACCCGCCTGATGGATCCTGCCGATCAGCTCATGCTCGGCATTGCTCTGGAAGGCCGTGAGTTCATGCCCGCACTCCCTGGCGACTTGCGCCGCCCGGGATTCGATGTCACCGAGGGTATCGGCACCATAGATTTGCGGCTCCCGGGTACCCAGGAGGTTGAGGTTCGGGCCGTTGACCAGGAGTATTCGCGCCATAGGGCAGTCGGACCTTCGTCCTCTCAACCAAAGCGCGGCGAATTTACCCTAAGTTGCGGGCGTTTGGGTACCTTTAGCGGTAAATTTGCGTGAGATCACGACTTTCCGCCGCCGCTGGCGGAGGGGCCGGAAGGCTGTTGCGCGCGCGCAATTGCCAGGCTGCGCAGGCCCGCGGAGACCCCGCTGCGGGCGGCGGCGAGGCCCAGTTTGCCGGCATCCACCGCCGTGACTTTCTCGAGCACCAGCTGGGCCTCATCGGCATGTAGTTCGCCGACTTTGACGGCGACGATGTCGCCCTGGGAGTCGGCGAATACCGTAAATGGAAACGCGGTCTGCATCCCCAGGGCGTTCACGGCCGCCAGGCCGTCCTTCTCTCCCATCAGCAGCGGATAGGTGATGCCTTTGGCGGCGGCGTACCGGAGCACGTCCTTCTGGAAGTCCACGGCCACCCCGACGATCTGAACCTCCTTGCCGTATTGCTGATGCAGGCCCTTCAGCAAGGGGATCTCGCGCCGGCACGGTTCACACCAGGTTGCCCAGAAGTTGAGTACCAAAGGATGCCCGCGGTATTCGGTCAGGTAGTGCATTTTGCCGTTGCTGTCGGGCAACGCAATCGTCTCAGGCAGGGTCAGCGCCGGGGCGCTACCCAGGCTCGTCGTCGGCGCGGAAGCTGGGGCCGAGCTTAAGGCCGCACTCGACGGCGGCGCACTGTCCGGGCGCAGGGGCAGCGGATGGCTGTTGAACACCGCGTGATAGATCAGGAAGCCGGCGGGTCCGGCTGCCGCCACCAGAACGAAGGCCAGCACGGCGCGCGCAACGGGGGTCATGAGGTCGCCGCCCGCGTGCTGTCGACGGCCTTGGCGCTGAGCGCGGCGAAATCCGCGGCCTTCATGAAGCCCACCACCCGATAGGGGGCGCGTTCATGTCCGTCGACCCCATAGAAGGCAATCGTCGGCGGACCGTAAATCCCGAATCGCTTGAGCAGGGCCTGATCATCGGTATCGTTGGCGGTGACGTTGGCGCGCAGCCTCACCACATTCTTCAGTGTCGCGCGCACCGCCGGATCCGTGAAGGTGTACTTCTCCATTTCCTTGCACGATACGCACCAGTCGGCATAAAAATCCAGCATGACGGGCTGTCCGTTGGCATGGGCCTGCGCCACCGCGCGATCCAGATCGCTGGTGGACTTGATGGTGCGGAAGGTCAGCTCGGCGTGCTGGCCGGCGAGCAGCGGAAGCGGTGCCAGCGGATCCGTGCCACCCAGGCGCGAGCCGACGACGAGCACCACGGCATAGACCGCGGCCGCCGCAGCGACCGTGCGCACCAGTTGCGGCATCTGACGGATATGCCGGGCACCACGCCATAGCACCCCGGCAGCAACCGCCGCCGGAACCGCCCACAGCAGCAGCACCAGGGCGGGAGGTGTGATACGTGCCAGCATCCATGCGGCGACGCAGAGCATCATCACGCCGAACAGATGCTTGATGGTGTCCATCCACGCGCCGGCCTTGGGAAGCAGTTTGCCCTGGGATGCGCCCACGACCAGCAGTGGCGCGCCCATCCCCAGGCTCAGCGCAAACAACGCCGCGGCCCCGCGCATCATGTTGCCGCTCTGGCCGATTACGACGAATGTGGCCACCAGCGGTGCGGCGACGCAGGTGGTGACGATGAGCGCCGACAGGGCGCCCATGATCGCCACGCCGCCAAACGTGCCGGCAGTCTGGCGGCTGCTGGCCTGCGACAGCCGCGTCTGAATGGCGGCCGGCATCTGCAGCGTGTACACGCCAAACATGGAAAGGGACAGCACCACGAATAACGCGGCGAACAGCACGATGACCCAGGTCTGTTGAAACAGCGCCTGCACATGACTGCCCGCGGCCGCGACGGCGATTCCCGCCAAAGTGTAGGTACAAGCCATGCCGAGCACGTAGCTCAAGGACAGCGCAAACGCGCGCGAGGTGGTGACGTTGCCGTGGCCGGCAATGATTCCGGACAGGATCGGAACCATGGGCAGCACACAGGGCGTGAAGGCCAGCAGCAGCCCGGAGCCGAAGAACGTGGCGATGACCACCAGGAGATTGCCGTTGCGGATCAGGGCCGCCAGCCGGTCCTGAGCCGAAACAAAGGCGCCGCCACCGGCTGCCGGGGCCGGCGCCGCGGCGATGGAACCAATATTGCCGCCGCCGGGTGGCAGTGAGACCTTGATGGTGCGGGTGATCGGTACGTAGCACAGACCCGCATTGGCGCAGCCCTGGTAGGTCACATCCACCGCGAGGTTGAAATTGTCGGTGCCGCCGGGCCGGGCCACCGGCAGCGTTGCGCTCAATGCATGGTGATAGACCTGCTGGGTGCCGAAATACTCATCCGTGTGGGGTTCACCTTCAGGCATCGCCAGGGCGCCCAACTGCACCGGACTGTCGCTCTTGGCATGAATGCGGCTGCGGTACAGGTAGTAGCCATCCGCGATCTGCCAGTTGATGCGGACGCTGTCCGGGCCAGCCGCGCTGGCCGAGATCTTGAAGGCCTGGTCCGGATCCAGGAACTTGGGTTGATCGGTGGGCGCAGCGCCCGCGGTCGCTGCCGCGACCACGGGCGGCAGCATGACGGCGAGGGTTTTGGTGACGGGCGGATAACAGAACCCGCTTGCGCAGCCCTGGTAGGTCACATCAATGGCAGCCGTCTGCGCGCCGGCGCCGGCGGTCCGCGTGACCGGCAGGGTGGCGCTCAGGGCATGCTGATAGATCTGCTGTGTGCCTTGGAATTCGTCATGATGATTTTCGCCCTGCGGCAGCAGCAGAGCGCCGGTCTGCAGCGGTCCTTGCGTATGGACCTTGATGCGATTGCGGTACAGATAGCAGCCCTCTGCGATCTGCCAGTCGATGCGAACGCTGTCGGGGCCGGTGGCTGTGGCGCTGACCTGGAAGGCCTGTTCGGGGCGGATCGGCGGCGGGGTAGTGCAATCACGGATCGCACCCAGCACCGCGCTGATGGCGCCCGGGGTGAGCTGCTGGGAAGCGGGCGCGGAGCGCGTGATGGCCTGCGCGGCGGAGTTCTGCGCCACAACCAGTGCGGGCATGGATGCCAGCGCCGGTATCAGCACCAGTACGCGCAGGATCCGGGAGCGGCTGAAGGTGAGGGCTGTGAAAATCATGTTCGGTGCACGCTCGATAGGCACAGTTTAGACGGAGTCTGCCGTGTTCGCGTCCGTTGCCGCCACAAGCCAGGCCAGATACTGGCTCGATCCGGCCACGACAGGAACGGCAATAATCTCTGGTATTTCATATGGATGAAGTGCCTTGAGCCTCATTTCCAGAGCCTCATAGCGGGTCGGGGTGGTCTTGATCATGAGCAATTGCTCGAATCCCTCGCAAACCCGACCCTGCCACTGATATATGGACGCGACCCCGGCCAATCGGTTCACACAGGCTGCCAGACCCTCCTTGACCAATACCCGAGCAATATCAATGGCTACCGACTCATCAGGACAGCTGCACAGCACCAGGATGGCAGGGTGATCGGCGCCGGATTGTGAGTTCAGGAAAATACCCTCTGAGGTCCGGCACAGGTTCAAAACCTCATCGCCGACTTGAATTCTAGCTGGCCGCCCCTATCATTAGCAGCCGACAGGGTAGAGTGCTAACACCTGCCCGGCTCAATTTCCATCCCTTTAAGTCAAATAGCTTCCTAAGGAGCGATATCCATGAAGATCCGTCCTCTTCATGACCGCGTCATCATTAAACGTCTCGAAGAAGAACGTACTTCTCCGGGCGGAATCGTGATCCCTGATTCTGCGGCTGAAAAGCCGGTTCAGGGAAAAGTATTGGCGGTCGGCAAAGGCAAGATTCTTGAAGACGGAACCGTCCGTCCCCTCGACGTGAAGGTCGGCGACAAGATCCTGTTCGGCAAGTACAGCGGAACAGAGGTCAGGGTCGACGGCGAAGACGTCGTAGTAATGAGAGAGGACGACCTGATGGCCGTCTTCGAAGCCAAGTAAGACCCACCGTCTGCTTACGGCTCACCTCCCAATGAGGAATTAAGATCATGGCAGCTAAAGAAGTTCGCTTCAGCGATGACTCACGTCAACGCATGTTCAGGGGTGTAAACATCCTTGCCAACGCCGTCAAGGCGACACTCGGCCCGAAGGGCCGCAACGCAGTGCTCGAGAAGAGCTTCGGCGCTCCGACCATCACCAAAGACGGTGTCTCGGTCGCCAAGGAAATCGAACTGAAGGACAAGTTCGAGAACATGGGCGCGCAGATGGTGAAGGAAGTGGCGTCGAACACTTCCGATGAAGCCGGCGACGGCACCACCACCGCGACCGTGCTGGCCCAGGCCATCATTCGCGAAGGTTTGAAGGCGGTTTCCTCGGGTCGCAACCCGATGGACATCAAGCGTGGTATCGACAAGGCCGTCATTGTGGCCGTCGAGGAGCTGCGCAAGCTCTCCAAGCCCTGCAAGGATCCGAAGGCGATTGCCCAGGTCGGCACGATCTCGGCGAATTCCGACGAGTCCATCGGCAAGACCATTGCGGATGCGATGGAGAAGGTCGGCAAGGAAGGCGTCATCACCGTTGAAGAAGGCTCGGGCCTCGACAACGAGCTGGACGTGGTCGAAGGCATGCAGTTCGATCGCGGCTACCTCTCGCCGTACTTCATCAACACCCAGGCCAACCAGACTGCCGAGCTCGAAAAGCCCTACATTCTGCTGGTCGACAAGAAGATCTCGAACATCCGCGAGATGCTGCCCTTGCTGGAAGGCGTGGCGAAAGCCGGCCGTCCGCTGCTGGTGGTTGCCGAAGACGTCGAGGGTGAGGCCCTGGCGACTCTGGTCGTCAACAACATCCGTGGCATCCTCAAGGTCGTGGCCGTAAAGGCTCCGGGCTTTGGCGATCGCCGCAAGGCCATGCTGCAGGACATCGCGATCCTGACCGGTGGCACCGTGATTTCCGACGAAGTGGGTCTCGCGCTTGAGAAGGCCACCCTGAACGACCTCGGCGAGGCCAAGCGCCTGGTGGTCGAGAAGGAAAACACGACCATCATCGACGGCGCCGGTAAGGGTGCTGAAATCAAGGGCCGCGTCGAGTCGATCCGTCAGCAGATCGAGGAAGCAACCTCGGACTACGACAAGGAAAAGCTGCAGGAGCGAGTTGCGAAACTTTCCGGCGGCGTCGCGGTCATCAAGGTCGGTGCTTCCACCGAAATCGAGATGAAGGAAAAGAAGGCGCGCGTTGAAGACGCCCTGCACGCAACCCGTGCGGCCGTCGAAGAAGGCGTGGTGCCGGGTGGCGGTGTCGCCCTCGTGCGTGCCCAGAAGGCTCTCTTGAACCTTCAAGGTGCCAACGAAGATCAGACGATCGGGATCAAGATCCTGGCGCGTGCGATCGAGGAGCCGCTGCGGCAGATCGTGGAGAACGCCGGCGAAGATGCCGCCGTGATCCTGAACCGCGTGAAGGAAGGCAAGGGCAGCTTTGGCTACAACGCCGCGACGGGAACGTTCGGCGACATGATCGAAGCCGGCATCCTGGATCCGACCAAGGTCACTCGACTGGCACTGCAGAACTCGGCCTCCGTGTCGGGTCTGCTGCTGACCACCGAAGTGATGATCGCCGAGGCTCCGAAGGATGACGACCATGGCCATGGTATGCCGCAGGGCGGCATGGGCGGCATGGGCGGCATGGACATGTAAATGTCTTAATGAGATAGGGCATAGGGAATCCGTAATATACGGACCATATGCTGACAGAATGGACGGGTCGCGGCGCAAGCCGCGGCTCATCCGTAAAGACGCGGAACAAGACCCCCCATTTCCGCGCAATATTCAAACCCCGCTTCGGCGGGGTTTTTTTTGACCCATCAATCATCCACGGCTTATTGTGCGCGCCGCCATGACCAATCCAATGATTACGGTGCCGGCAGCCGCCACCGCGGAGGTGCGCGAGTCGGCGCACCGGGTGGCTGCGGCCAGCGCCTTCGTGACCGAGGCCTGCGAGCGCAATCCGCAGCTGCTGGATTCTATGGTGGCCACCGGGGACCTCGAGATACCCGCCCCGGCCGAAGCAGTCGCCTTTTTTGCGGCGCGCGCCCCGGCCTGGCCGGCCGGCAGCGAACCTGATGAAGCGGGCGTGATGGCGGCGCTGCGCACCTGGCGCATCCGCGAAATGGTGCGCATTGCATGGCGTGACCTGGCCGGCTTTGCCGGTATCGGCGCGACACTGCTGGAACAGTCGGCATTCGCCGAATGCGCAATCGACCAGGCGCATCGGCACGCCAGCCGAATTCTCACGCAGCGTCACGGAGTGCCGCGTTCTGCCGCGGGAATCGCGCAGGAACTCGTGGTCGTGGGCATGGGAAAGCTCGGCGGTGGCGAACTGAATTTCTCCTCCGATATCGACCTGGTGTTCCTGTTCCCCGAACACGGCGAGACCGATGGCGCACGGCCGCTGGCCAACGAGGACTTCTTCACGCGCCTGGGGCAGCTGCTGATTCGGCTGCTGGAGGTGCGCACGCCCGAGGGCTACCTGTTCCGGGTGGATATGCGGCTGCGACCGTTCGGTGACAGCGGCGCGTTGGTCGCCAGCTTCGCGGCCTTCGAGGACTACCTGCAGGGACAGGGCCGGGACTGGGAGCGTTACGCCTGGGTGAAGGCGCGGCCCATGACGGCGCAGGCCGACTACGCGCGCATCTATGAAAGCGCGGTGCGACCGTTCGTCTATCGGCGCTATCTCGACTACGGCGTGTTCGAGAGCCTGCGCGAGATGAAGTCGATGATCGAGCGGGAGGTCGAACGGCGCGAGCTGGCCGACAATGTGAAGCTGGGGCCGGGTGGCATCCGTGAAATTGAATTCCTGGCGCAGTCGCTGCAGCTGATTCGCGGCGGGCGCGAGCCGTGGCTGCGCACCCAGTCGCTGTTCAAGGTGCTGCCGCTGCTGGATCGTAGCCGTCTGCTGCCGTCCGGCGCGGCCGATGAATTGCGGGCCGCCTACGACTTCCTGCGCATGATCGAGAATCGGCTGCAGGAGCGCGCCGACGAACAGACCCATGTGCTGCCGAGGACCCCGGCAGCGCAGGCCGATCTCGCCGCGGCGATGGCGTTACCCGACTGGCAGGCATTGCTGGCGGCACTCGATGCGCATCGCGATCGTGTCAGCCGTCACTTTCGGTCGGTGGTATTCGGTGCGGCGGTGGCCGCCGCTGCCGGCGGCGTCGTCATAGACCTGCAGTCCCCGGAAGGTGCGCCCGATGACTTGCGCACGCTCACGGCGAGGCTGATGCAGATTGGCTGGCCGGTCGATCCGTTGTCGGCGGCGCAGCGTCTCGAACAGCTGCGCGGTGCCTCGTTCGTGCGTCGGCTGGATGTGGCCGGGCGCCGGCGGCTGCAGGCGCTGTTGCCGCAGTTGCTGGCCCTGATCGCCGGCGTCGCTGACCCTGATGCGACCCTCGAGCGGGTGCTGAAAATCATCGAAGCGATCGGCAAGCGCTCCGCGTACTACGCGTTGCTGAATGAACGTGCCGATGCGCGCGCACGACTGATTGAGATCTGCGGCTATGGCGCCTTTCTGGTGCGACAGATCGCCGACAATCCGCTGCTGCTGGATGAACTCATCGATGCGCGTTTGTTCGAGGCGACACCGGGCCGCGCGGAGCTCACGCAGGAACTGGATCTGGAAGTAGACCCGCTGCAGGAAGAGGATCCCGAACGGCAGGTCGAGGCGTTGCGGCACTTCCAGCAGGCCGCGGTGTTCCGCGTCGCGGTCGCGGACCTGTCCGGAAGGCTGGCGCTGATGCGCGTGAGCGATCAGCTTACCGATATCGCCGAACTCATCCTCGAGCGTGTCGTCGAGCTTTCAATGCGGCAGATCTGCGCGCTGTGGGGCGTGCCGATGTGCGGCGAGGGGCCGCAGCGGCGCCCGGTCGCGATCTGCGTCATCGGTTACGGCAAGCTCGGCGGCCGCGAGCTCGGTTACGGTTCGGACCTGGATGTCGTCTTCCTGCACGACTCGGCCGGGGAGCGTCAGGAGACCGATCGGGCGCCGGGCACCGGCAAGAGCATCGACAACCAGGTGTTCTTCCTGCGACTGGCCCAGCGCATGGTGCATCTGCTGACCATGCACTCGGCTGCCGGGCGGCTGTACGAAGTGGATGTACGGTTGCGGCCGAGCGGCAAGGGAGGGCTGCTGGTCACCAGCCTCGCGGCGTTCACCGAGTATCAGCAACGCGAGGCGTGGACCTGGGAGCACCAGGCGCTGCTGCATGCGCGCGCCGTGGCGGGGGACGCGGATCTGCGTGCCCGCTTCGAGGCGGTGCGCGTGGAGGTGCTGCGGCACAACGTGCGACGCGAAAGCCTGCGCGCCGATGTCCGCCGGATGCGCGAACGCATGCGCCGCGAACTCTCACGCGCCGGTTTGGACCAGTTCGACATCAAACAGGATGCGGGCGGCGTGGCCGACATCGAATTCCTGGCGCAGTACTGGGCGCTGGCCTGGGCGCTGCGCTATCCGCCGCTGGTCATGTTCTCGGACACGATCCGCCAGCTCGAGTCGGTGGCCTCCGCGGACCTGGTGCCGCAGGCCAGCGTCGATATCCTGACGGCGGCCTACCGTGCCTATCGGGAGCGCACCCACCGTATGTCGCTCGAAGGGGGTGCGAATGTGGTCCCGGCGGAGCAGTTCGCCGCCGAGCGCGCCGCCGTAACGACCATCTGGCAGTCTGCCATGGTGGACTGAAGTCGCGCCGGATCGCGTATAATCCGCAACGTCATGCCTGCCACGACCAAAGCCCTCATCCAGCCGAACGCGCAGAACCAGTACGAGGTTTCGGCGGCGGACCTGCCGCTGGCCTGTCCGATGCCGGAGATGTATCTGTGGAACTCGCACCCGCGGGTTTATCTTTCCATTGAGGCCACCGGCTGGGCCAAGTGTCCCTACTGCGGCGCCGAATACACGCTCAAGGGCTGAGCGTTTCAGCCGTACGGCTGGTAAGACTTCTCCTCCACGATGCGTGACCCGAGCGCGACGTTGATACGCTTCTTGATGGCGGCACGCTCATCGTTGCGGTGGTACACCGCGCGCGCCAGTTCAATGAATTCCTGATCGAAGCTGCGCGCCGCCTCCTTGTCGCGGATCCGGTCCTCGATGACCCACAGCTGCTCGTTCACGGCCTGCAGGGCCGATTCATCCGCGGCCACACGCAATGTGGCGGCGCCGAGGCTCGCCCAGGTGTGCTGCAGCAGTTCGAGTTCGAGCCGGACATTGGCCACTTTGACGGCATCCTGCATGCGCTGGCTCTTGATGCGCAGGATGGTGATCTTGTCGAGGAGTTCACCCGGGGAAACGGGTACGTGCAGGTCGGTCATGAATGTGATGCTATCAAGGCGTCGAGTTTCGCGGTGACCTGCGGCACCTCGATGAGGTCCATGACACCCGGAACCTCGATTTTCGTCGTCCAGGGCAATTCATCGGCCGTGCGACCGCAAAACCGCTTGGCTGCCTGCGGATAGGCGTCGACGCACCAGTCGCGGGAGAGGTACGGGCCGGTACGGGCCGGATTGGTGGCCGCATATAGCCCGATCACCGGCGTGCCGACCATGGTCGCCATGTGGGCCGGACCCGAATCCGGGCTCAGCAGGGCGGTCGCGCGCGACAGCAGGGCCAGCAGCTGTGGCAGGGTGTCCTCGCCGATGCGATTGCTGACCGCCGTGCGGGCGTGCCGCATGATGGCCGCGCCCATCTCCCGTTCGGTGGAACTGGGGGCGCCGCACAGGACCACCCGCATGCGGTGGACCTGCGCGGCGTGGTCGGCCACGGCGGCATAGCGCTCGGCGCTCCAGTTGCGCAGCGTGTGGCTCGAGCAGGGGCTGATGATGAGGGTGCGGGAGTCGTCGGGGATCAGCTGCGCGGCCAGCGCCCCGGTGTCGGCCGGAATCGGCACATCCCAGCGCAGCACCCGCTCGTGCACACCGAGCGCGGCGGCGAAACCAAAAAAGCTGTCCAGGACATGTTCGCGATGGCGCGCGGCGATGCGCTGATTGGTGAACAGCCACTGCAGCTCGCGGGCGCGCGGCCGATCAAATCCGAGTTTGATGGTGGCCCGGACCTGCCGGGCGATGAGGCTCGCCCGCAGCGCCAGCTGCATGTGCAGCAGCACATCAAATCGGCGGGACCTGAGGTTGCGGGCAAGCGCAAGGCGGGCGGCGCGGCTGGCGCGCTTGTCGACGGTGATAAACTCCACCTCGGGCAGAAGAGCCATCAGCCTGGACTCCGGGGAGCCGATCAACCAGGTGAAGCGGGCCGCGGGGAAGGCGCGCTGCAGGGTACGCAGTACGGGCACTACATGGCAGGTATCACCAATGGCCGAGAGTCTTAGTATGCAGATGTTCTGCGGCGTCGAGATGAGACTCGGCATGGAGCGCGTGTGAATCGAAAGTGGCCGCTGGGATCCGAGGTCCGGCGCAAGGTGGTGGCCGGCGGCGCCATGCTATATGACGCTTCACGCGCGGGCAATTTGTCCACCGAGACCTTTGATCCGGTGCTGCTCGCGCGGCGCGGGCAGATTGTGGGCGAAGCCCGCGGACGCGGTACCGCCTGGTTTCTCGCCGTGCAAAGCCGCTCCTGGGTGCTGCGCCACTACCGGCGTGGCGGCCTGATGCGCAGCGTGTCGCGCGACCGGTATTGGTGGCGGGGCGAGGAGAGCACCCGGCCCTTTGCCGAATGGCAGCTCACCTACCATCTGCATCGCGCCGGACTGCCGGTGCCGGCGCCCATCGCCGCGCGCTACCGCAAGCACGGATTCGGGTATCGCGGCGACATCATCACCGAACGTCTGCCGGCGGTGTGGTCACTGGCCCAGGCACTGCAGGCCGCATCACTGTCGTTGTTGACCTGGATCGCGATCGGCCGTTGCCTGCGTCGCTTCCATGATCTGGGCGTGTGCCATGCCGACCTCAACGCCCACAACATTCTGCTCGGTCAGTTCGATGCCCCGACGGGCGCCGCGCCTGACCTGCAGCACGATCGCATCTACCTCATCGATTTTGATCGCGGCACTTTGCGCAAACCGGGCTTCTGGCAGGACGCCAACCTCGTGCGCCTGCGACGATCGTTGGAAAAGATCACCTGGGAGTTACCCGCCGAGCGCTTCACCGAAGATGACTGGCACGGATTGCTGGACGGGTATCAGCAGTCTCCGCTGCCGCCACCGCCGCAAGCTTCGTGATCCTCAAGCTCGCGGCCTACCTGCTCGCGCCGTTTTATCTGGCCGCGCTGCTGTGGCGCGGCCGGCACGAGCCCGGCAATTGGCACCACCTGGAGCAGCGCTTCGGACTGGGCAGCCCACTCGCATCACCGGTGTGGCTGCATGCCGCCTCGTTGGGCGAGGTCCAGGCGGCCGCGACACTGGTTGCGGCCTTGCGGACGAAGGATGCGCAGCTGCCGCTGCTCGTGACGGCAACCACCGCGGCGGGCCTGGCGCGGGCGCGCACTTTGTTTGAGTCATCCGGAATCGCGGTGCGCTATCTGCCGCTGGACCTGCCCGGTTCGGTGCGGCGATTCCTGCAGCGCGTGCGGCCGTCTGTGGCGATCATCCTGGAAACGGAAATCTGGCCGAACCTGTTTGCGGCCTGTGCGGCGGCGCACGTACCGCTGGTGCTGGCCAGTGCGCGCCTTTCGGAGCGCTCCGTGCGGCGCTACCGATGGCTGGGGAGCGCCCTGCGCCGATCCGTGGCAGCCGTGGCGCGGGTCGCGGCGCAGACCCCCGCTGATGCAGAACGCTTCGCGCAGCTGGGTATAGCCCCGATGCGCATATCGGTCAGCGGCAATCTCAAGGCCGATCTGACGGTACCGGCCAGCGTGCTTGCCAATGGCCGGCGGCTGCGCGGAGACCTCGCACCACACCGGCCGGTATGGGTGGCGGGCAGCACCCATGAGTTCGAGGAACAGCAGGTACTGGATGCCCACCGTGCCGTGCGTGAGATGTATCCCGATGCCCTGCTGGTGCTGGTGCCGCGCCACCCGCGGCGCTTCGAGGAGGTCGCCGCGTGGCTGCGGCGCGAGCAGATCCCCTTCGCGCGGCAGTCGCGTGTGGACCCCGTGACCGATGCGACGCAGGTGCTGCTCGTGGATGCGATGGGAGCGCTGCTGGATTTTTATGCCGCGGGAGATGTCGCCTTCGTCGGCGGCAGTCTGGTGCGGGTCGGCGGCCATAATCTGCTTGAACCGGCGGCCCTGGGTCGCCCGGTACTCACCGGGCCCGGCCACGCCAACGCGCGCGAGGTGCTGCAGGCACTGCTGGCGGCACAGGGGGTGCGCGTGGTGCGCGACGCGGCGCAGCTGGGGCGCGCCGTGACCGAGCTGTTAAGGGATGCCGATGCCCGCCAACGCATGGGCGCGCGTGCGCTCGAGGTCGTCGCCGCGGGGCGCGGCTCGTGCGCGCGGATCGTGGCGCTGCTGGCGGCGCGTCAGCCTACGGCTGGGCAGGAGCCGGGCTTCCCATCGCCGCAGTGAGCAATTTGTTCAGTTCCACCAGCGTATCCCGGGTCAACGTCCCCGCCGCGAGACGCAGCGCGATGACATCGTTCAGGTAGTCGTAACGCGACTGCCAGTAGCTGACCTGCGCCTGAACGAGGCTTTGTCGTCCCTGCAGGACCTCCACTTCCGTGCGCGTGCCCACGTCGTAGCCGGCCTCGGTCGCCTGCAGCGCGACCTGCGCCGATTCCAGTCCCTGACGCAATGCGTTCACCTGCTGGATCTTGCTGACCAGGCCGTTGTACGCATCGCGTGCGAGATGCTCGGTCTGACGCGAGACCAGCTGCACGTGGTCCTTGGCCGCAATCCACTGGTACTGCGCCTGGCGCACCTGGGAGTGGACCAGGCCACCACTGAAGATCGGCACGGTGAGCTGTAGGGCGATTTCGCTGCTGCTCGAGGACTGCGGGTAGCGGATGTTCGCGGGTGGGCCGCCGAAGCCCTCATTCTGGTTGATGTTTTCGTTCTGAACGCCGCGCTGGCCGATGATGGCCAGAGTTGGCATATGGCCCGAGCGGCTGATCTCGACCGACTCGCGCGCCACGTCCGCTGCGAGCCGGCTGGAGAGCAGCGACATGTTCTGATCCATGCTGAGCTGGACCCAGTGATCGATGTCGGCCGGCTGCGGTGGGTTGAGGCCCATGACCTCGCCCGGCTTGGCCAGGGTCGGATAGTCCTGGTTGGTGATTTCGCGCAGGGCGTCCTGGACACTTGCGAGTTGGCGCTTCGCTTCAATCACGGCGGCCGCGTCCGAATCGTGCGCCGCCTGGGCTTCCTTCACGTCGGTGATCGGGATCAGACCCACGTCGTAGCGCTTGTTGGCCTGTTCGAGCTGCTGCGTGACGGCGGTGAGGGCGGTCTGGTCCGCATCAACCGTGTCCTGCGCCGCGAGCACGTTGAAGTAGGCCGTGGCGACGCGCTGGATGAGACCCTCTTGCGCCGCCTTGTAGTCGGCTTCGGCCTGGGCTACCTGCTTATGCGCGCGACTGAGCGTTTTCCAGTTCGCCCAGGAGAACACGCTTTGCTGCAACTGCAGGTTGTACTGGCGCTCGTCCGTGTAGCCACCGACGGAAAACGGCAGGGGCTGCAGGACGGCGGGATTGGCCGGATCCGGAAAGGCCTCCACCGAATCGTTTTGGGTGCGCGTGCGCGAGATCGTCCCGGTGCCGGCAAGCTGCGGTAACAATGCGGCCAGAGCCTGCGGCGAGCTTTCCCTAGCAGCCATGCGCGTGGCATCGGCTTCATGGATCTGCGGATCGAACTGCACAGCGTCATCGTAGACTTGCACCAGGTCCCGAGCCTGCGCCACTCCCACCAGGGCCAGCGCGACCCAGGCAGTGGCGATTACGTGCTTCATATATCCCTTTTGTTTCAGCATATTACGCCGAACATCTTTGGTGTTGTACTTCACTATATCAGGCGCCGAAGCCGTTGAATAGGCACACGGCTTTGGCGTGAGATTGCCCAAGACTCACGCTACTTAGTCGCCTGCGGCGGCGGATTGTTCAGTACGTGCCGACGCTGGGATCGACATCCTCGGCCCAGGCCCGGATGCCTCCCTCCAGACTGGTCACCTGTGCGAAGCCATTCTGGGCAAGAAAGTTGGCCACCTTCATGCTGCGCGCACCCGCGTGGCACATGACCACGATCGGGCGGTCACGGGGCAGTTCATTCAACCGTTGCGGGACCTGTGCCATGGGGATGTCCAGCGTCCCCGGCAGCCGGGCCGCCTCAAGCTCCCAGGGTTCGCGCACATCCAGCACCACGGGCGGCTGTGGGGAATCCAGCTGGAGCTTCAGGTCTGCCGGACTGATTTCGCTGACGGAGGGGGATGTCGGCATGGTTGTTCCTAGAAAGTGAAAGTTGTGGCGCGGCGCGCATTAATCAATGGATCAATGCAGGTCTCGAACAGCACCGTGCGTTCCCACTCGTTCTCACCGCGCCGTCGCAGCAGCCGCGCTTCCTGCACCGGCGGCTCACCGACGATCACGAACATGCGGCCCCCGGGTGTAAGCAGGGTCCGGAAGCGCTCATCGGGCAGGGGCATGGCGCAGTTGAGCACCACAACTTCGTACAGTCCGGCGAACGGACTGCCGGCGGCGCGCGCCGCCGCCGAGGCGACTTCGTCCGAAGCCGCATCCGCCGTGATCACTTCGGCGTTGCGAATGCCGGCGGCGCGCAGATTGGCGCGCGCCAGATCGGCCAGGTCCGGATACAGCTCGACGCTGCGCACATTGGCGGCGTTGACGGCGAGGCAGGCCGTCATGAAGCCGGAGCCGGTGCCAACCTCGAGCACCCGTTCGGTGCCCTTAAGTTCCAGGGCCTGCAGGATCTTGCCAACGAGACTGGGTCGCAGCATGTGCTGACCATGGGCCAACGGGATTTCGGTGTCCGCGAATGCCAGGTATTTGACATTGGCGGGAGCAAACAGCTCACGCGGCACTTTGCGCAACGTCGTGAGCACGCGTTCATCGAGAACATCGAGCGCACGCACCTGCTGTTCAACCATCTGTTCACGGGCAAGTTCAGTCTGCATTGTCGATCAACTCCGTATGCGGGCCATTATGTTATCCGACCAGGAACATGCCGCGCGAATGGATATGGTGAATGCTCAAGGCACCAGGGTAAACCTGCGTTATGCTGGCTGGAAGGATGAAAGGGATCCGGGCACGAGAAAACCAACTCACCGTGCCACGCCCCAAAAAAATTTAGGGAAACCATGACCATCGTCGGTCTTTCGTGCGTGCTACTTGGCCTGATCGCGGGCCTGCTCGCGGTGATGTATCTGTTGCAGCGCCGGGCGCTTCTGGCGGTCGACGATGTATCACAGCAGGTGCAGCGCATTGCCATCGGCGGTCGCATGAGTGGTCGCGTGGATGTGCCTGCGGATGGCGCGGAGGTTTCGCTGCTCGCGACCGCGATCAATCATCTGCTGACGCGTGCCTCGTCCGGGTCTGAGCGCGATCGCGGTACGCCACGACTGTTCGCTGAGCTTGGCGATCGCATTCATGAGGCGGTGCTGGTTCACCGCGACACCATCCTTCACGCCAACCGGCAGTTTGCGATCCTGATGGGCGTGGAACGTGATGCGCTCATCGGTCGGCGTCTGGGGGACCTGGTGCCTCCGGGATATACCGAACTCGTCAACGAGAACATCGCGCATCGACTGGCGGGTGAGCCCGCCGCTGAACGCTATGAAATAGAAATGGCCGGACTGAGCGGCCAGGTCACGCGACTGGAAATCACCTCGGCGGTCATCGACTACGACGGTGCGCCGGCCCTGCTCGTGACCGGCGTCGAAATCATTCCCACGCAGACGGTGCAGACGCTGCGTGCATTGACACCCGAAGACGAGGAGCAGTCGCGCAGGGACGCCCGCCGTGCGCGCGCGCTGGAGTCCATCAGTGATGCGATCGTCACCACCGATGAGTCCGGCATCATTGAATACATGAATTCCGCGGCGGCGACCCTGACGGGCACCAGCGCCGATTTCGCCGTGGGCAAGTCACTCGCCGAGGTTGTCGAGCTGGTCGACGACGAAGACCCGACGGCACGCGGCAGCAGCACTCGGCGCGCGGTGCTGTTGTCCCACCGCAGCGGCGCCGAGAGCGCGGTCGAGGTGTCCACCGCGCCGATCAGATCCGCCGAACTTGACGTCACCGGCACCGTGCTGCTGTTGCGGGATGTCACCGAACAGCGTGGCATCACGCGCCAGATGTCCTACCAGGCGACGCACGATGCGCTTACCGGGCTCATCAACCGCGGCGAGTTCGAACGGCACGTCACTGAAGCCCTCGATACCAGTCATCGTGGTGATGGGCATCATGTGCTGTGTTATCTGGATCTGGATCGCTTCAAGATCGTCAATGACACCAGCGGCCACCTGGCCGGCGACAGCATGCTGCGCGAAGTCGCGAAGCTGCTGCGTGATGCGGTCCGCGACAGCGACTACGTGGGCCGACTCGGCGGTGATGAATTCGGCATGCTCCTGGTCGGATGTCCGTTGGAGAAGGCCCGGCAGATCGCCGACGATGTTTGCCGTGCGGTGGGTGACTACCGGTTCATCTGGAAAGACAAGATCTTCAACATCGGCGTGTCGGTAGGGCTCGTCGAAATTTCGGCAGAGAGCGGCACGATGGAGGAGTTGCTCGCGGCCGCCGACGCAGCCTGCTACGTCGCCAAGAAAGATGGCGCCGGCCGGGTCGCGGTGTATTCCGCGCGTGATGAGGCCCGGGCCCGTCACACCGGCGAGATCCAATGGCTGCAGCGTCTGCAGACCGCACTGAAGGAGAGCCGCTTCCAGTTGTATCAGCAGACCATCGTTCCGGCCTTTGCGGATGATGGCACGGGCCCGCGCATGGAAGTGCTCGTGCGAATGACCGATGACTTCGGCAACGAGGTGCTGCCGGCGGAGTTCATGCGGGCCGCGGAGCGCCACAAGCTGATGCGGCTGCTGGATCGCTGGGTGGTGCAGACGACCTTCACGGCGGTGGGCCGCGGGATCATCACGCTTGCCGAACGTCACAGCATCGCGCTCAACATATCCGGGCAGACTCTCGGGGATCCGCAGTTCCTGGAGTTTGTCGTGGAGTGCCTGGATCGCACCGGCGCGCTGCCGGCCCAGATCTGCTTTGAGATCAGTGAGGCCGCAGTCATTGCCAATCTGGAGCAGGCGCGCCGTTTCGTGGGCGTGCTGCATGGCATGGGCTGCCAGTTCGCGATTGACGACTTCGGGTCGGGCGTCGCCTCCTTCTCGAACCTGCGCAATCTGCCGCTGGACTATCTGAAGATCGACGGTTCGTTGACGCAGAACCTGGCGCGCGACAGTGTCAACCAGGCGATGGTCGCTGCCATGATCAAGCTTGCGCGGTCCTTGAAATTCAAGGTCATCGCCGAACAGGTCGAAGACGACTCCGCGGCGGAAGCCGTGCGTCGCATGGGCGTCGACTTCCTGCAAGGCTACGCCATCGGCAGACCCAAGCCGCTCATGGTCGCCGCCTGACCCGAACCCCGTTACGGGAAATTGCTGCGCCGCTTCGTTCCCGACCCGTTGCGGGCCCCTGTCCGGGGGAGTATAAAAATCCGACGCCCATGCGTGTGCAATCACGGTCCTAGAAGGGCGCAAAGGGGTCAAAACGCTCATGCAGCTCGCTCGACTTTGGCGGCAGCACAAGGACGCCGGCTGTCCGTCTGAGCTGGTGGGCGTGGAGATTGCCGGCACCGAGGCGCGGGCCCTCGATCAGGAGATCTCCTCATGCGTGTGCGCCTTGCTGAGCCACACCCTCATCGTCGATGAGCGCATCGAGCGCCGCCTGGTCGAGGTGCGCGCGGACCTCACGCAAAGACAGATCCGCGCCGAGCCACCCGTCGCGCAGTATTGCGCGCGATTGAACGAACTGGTGAGCGCCGTACTGACCCGCGACAAGGTCGGACACTCATAGCACCTGCTGCATTCGGATGAAAAAAAGGGCGACCGTTGCGGGTCGCCCTTTTTCATTCGAACAGTTGAACCAATTGCTTACAGCAACGGCACCATCAGCAGGGCCACGATGTTGATGATCTTGATCAGCGGATTGATGGCCGGACCCGCGGTGTCCTTGTAGGGATCGCCAACGGTATCGCCCGTGACCGCGGCCTTGTGGGCATCGGAGCCTTTGCCGCCGAAGTTGCCCTCTTCAATGTACTTCTTGGCGTTGTCCCAGGCACCTCCGCCCGTGCACATCGAAATGGCGACGAATAGGCCGGTGACGATGGTCCCGATGAGCAGTCCGCCCAAGGCGCGGGTGCCGGCGCCGTGTCCGAGTGCGAGGTTCATCAGCACCACGAGAATCACCGGAACCAGGATCGGCAGCAGCGAGGGGACGATCATCTCCTTGATCGCCGCGCGGGTCAGCAGGTCCACCGCTCGCGAGTAGTCCGGCTTTGCCGTGCCCTCCATGATGCCGCTGATGGTGCGGAACTGGCGACGCACTTCTTCGACCACCGATCCGGCCGCGCGACCCACTGCCTCCATGGCCATGGCGCCGAACAGGAACGGGACCATGCCGCCGATGAACAGGCCGATGATGACGGCCGGGTCTGACAACGAGAACGCGACCAGCTTTCCGGCGGCCTCGAGGTTATGGGTGTAGTCGGCAAACAGCACCAGGGCGGCAAGGCCTGCCGAACCGATCGCATAGCCCTTGGTGACGGCCTTGGTCGTATTGCCCACCGCATCGAGCGGATCCGTGATGTCGCGCACGGCCTTGGGCAGACCGGCCATTTCCGCGATGCCGCCGGCGTTGTCGGTGATGGGCCCATAGGCATCCAATGCGACGATCATGCCGGTCATGGACAGCATGGCGGTCGCCGCGATGGCGATGCCGTAGAGGCCGGCAAAGCTGAAGGCGGCCCAGATGGCCACGCACACCGCCAGCACCGGCAGTGCCGTGGATTTCATCGACACACCCAGGCCGGCGATGATGTTGGTCGCATGACCTGTTTGTGATGCCGCAGCCACTTTGCGCACCGGGCCGTACTCGGTCGCGGTGTAGTACTCGGTGATGACGATCAGCGCGGCGGTCAGCGCCAGGCCGACGATGGTGCAGGCAAACAACGAGCTGGCGAGCTGCGGCATCAGGCTCTTGGTGATGAAGTAGAACGCGACGCCTGAAAGCACGGCGGAGACCACGACGCCTTTGTACAGGGCGTTCATGATCTTGCCGCCGCTGACGCGCACGAAGAACGTCCCGATGATGGAGGCGAAGATGGAAGCCGCGCCGAGGGCAAGCGGGTAGACCGGACCGTTGGCACCCGCATCGTGCATGGTCAGCCCGCCCAGCAGCATGGTCGCGACGATGGTGACGGCGTAGGTTTCAAACAGGTCGGCGGCCATGCCGGCGCAGTCACCCACATTGTCGCCGACATTGTCGGCGATCACGGCCGGGTTGCGCGGATCATCTTCGGGGATGCCGGCTTCAACCTTGCCCACCAGATCCGCGCCCACGTCGGCACCCTTGGTGAAGATGCCACCGCCGAGCCGCGCGAAAATCGAGATCAGGGAGCCGCCGAAGGCCAATCCGACCAGTGAGTGCAGCGCCTCGTCCTGACCGATGCGCGGCAGCATTGCCGCGTAGTAGCCTGCCACACCCAGCAGCGCCAGACCCACGACCAGCATGCCGGTGATGGCACCGCCGCGGAAGGCCACGGACAGGGCGGCATTGAGGCCATTGGTGGCGGCCTGGGCGGTGCGCACGTTGGCGCGCACCGAGATGTTCATGCCGATGTAGCCGGTCGCCCCGGACAGCAATGCGCCAATGGCGAAGCCGCCGGCCGTCCACCAGTTTTTCAGGGCAAAGCCCAGCACCAGCAGCAGCAACACGCCGACGATCGTGATCATCGAATACTGACGGTTGAGATAGGCACGCGCGCCGATCTGGATCGCTGCGGCTATTTCCTGCATCCGCTCATTGCCGGCCGGCAACTTCAGGATCGAGATCATCGAAATCACGCCGTACAACACGGCAACGACTGCGGCTGCTATCGCCACCCACAACCAACTCGCGGCATCCATCAGCAAATCCCCCAAAGATCAAAATTCCTGAACTTCTTGATTGACCCGGTCATTGATTACTCAATGACCCGGCAACGTGCATCTGAGCCCGAAGGTAAGCCCCCTGGGCAGCCGAAAACTTATATCACACACCGCGGCTTGAGGAGGTCAGCCGGGCGCCGAACCGTCAGACCTTGAAGTCGGTTTTGAGCTTGCGCCGTACCGGAACGCCCTTGATTTGTACATAGTCCGGCAGGCCGTCCTTGTAGGGCGGATAGGCTTCACCGGCCACCAGCGGCGCAAGGTACCGGCGGCAGGCGGCGGTGATGCCAAAGCCGTCGGCCGTGATGTAGTCGCGGGGCATCTTCTTTTCACGGTTGGCGACCTCGGCCAGCGGGACATGCCCGATCACCCATTTGTATGGTTTCGAGGCCTTGCGCACGATGGTCGGCATTACGGCATTGTGTCCCGCGACGGCAAGCTCCACGGCGGCCTTGCCACAGGCGTAGGCCTGCTCAACGTCCACTTTGGAGGCGATATGGCGGGCGGCGCGCTGCAGATAGTCGGCCACGGCCCAGTGGTATTTGTAGCCATGGGCTTCCCGGACCATGTTTGCCACGACCGGCCCGACACCCCCCAGCTGCGAGTGCCCGAAGGCGTCCTTGGTGCCGGCCTCGGCCAGGAAGCGGCCATCCGCGTAGGCCGCACCCTCTGAGACGACCACGACGCAGTAGCCGCAACTGTCCACACTGGATTTGACCTTGGCCAGGAAGGCGGCCTGGTCGAAGGGGATTTCGGGAAACAGGATGATGTGTGGGGGTTCGCCGGCCCTGCGCGCGGCCAGCCCGCCCGCGGCGGCGATCCACCCGGCGTGCCGGCCCATCACCTCGAGGACGAAAACCTTGGTCGAGGTGCGCGCCATCGAGGCTACATCCATCGCCGCCTCGCGGGTTGAAACCGCGATGTATTTGGCCACCGAGCCGAATCCGGGGCAGCAGTCGGTGTGCGGCAAGTCGTTGTCGACCGTCTTGGGGACGCCGATGCAGCTGATCGGATAGCCCAAGGATCGCGACAGCTCGGACACCTTCAGCGCGGTGTCCATCGAGTCATTGCCTCCGTTATAGAAGAAGTAGCCGATGTCGTGCGCCCGGAATACTTCGATGAGGCGCTCATATTCGGCGCGGTTCTGTTCCAGGCTCTTGAGTTTGAAACGGGCTGAACCAAACGCACCGGACGGGGTGTGTTTGAGACCCCGGATGGTCTGGCGGCTCTCCTTGCTCACATCGATCAGGTCCTCGGTGAGCGCGCCGATGATGCCGTGACGCCCGGCGTACAACTTGCCGATCTGGCGGGGATACTTCAGGGCCGTTTCGATCACGCCGCAGGCCGAGGCATTGATGACCGCCGTCACGCCTCCGGACTGGGCATAGAAGGCATTGCGTATGGTGCTTGATTTGCTCGTTTTTCGCGTCATTTGGAGTCGCCGTTCGCGCCGGAATGGAGGCATCGAGAATAGCCAAAAACACCCCCGCCGAGTGCGCATTTCGGCGGGCGAATTGACCCGGCCGCGCGTGGCCGGTAACGTTGCCCACCACCTTTTGAAGACCAGGAAGATCGGCCCTAAGGCCGACCAGGGACCGAATTCTTATGCGAATCGTACTTTTGGGACCACCCGGCTCGGGAAAGGGCACCCAATCACAACGCCTCATCAAAAGCCACGGCATCCCCCAGATCTCCACCGGAGATCTGTTGCGCGCGGCGGTCGCCGCGCAGAGCAAGTTGGGCATCGCGGCGAAGTCGGTAATGGATGCCGGCGGGTTGGTCGATGACGCCATCGTGCTGGGCATGATCCAGGAACGCTTAGCTTTGCCCGATGTCCGCAACGGCTTCATCCTCGACGGCTTTCCCCGCAACCTGTCCCAGGCGGCCGCGCTCGAGGAGCTGTTGAGGAAGCTGGGCCAGCCGCTGGATGTCGTGGTGCTGATGCAGGTCGACAATGCCGAGCTGGTGCGCCGAATCGGCGGCCGCCGTACCTGCCGCAACTGTGGCCGCGTGTTCAACATCTTCACCTCGCCGCCGCCGGCGGGGGAGACGTGCCCGAAGACGGGCGGTGAGCACGACCTGTTCCAGCGCCCGGACGACAATGAAGCGACGGTAGCCGATCGCCTCAAGGTGTATGACGAAAAGACCAGCCCACTCGCGAATTTCTACGCGGCGCGCGGCTTGCTGCGCAAGATCGACGCCGAGGGGGATTTGGACGTCGTGACCGCGCGGCTCGAGGCCGTACTGGCCACGCGGCGACGCAAGCGCGGCGCAAAAGCGGCGGCGAAGCGTGTGCCCAGGCGACCGGCTCGCAAGGCGGCGGCAAAAAAATCCGCCCTGAAGGCGACGCTGCGGTCCGCATTGAACTCGGCGCTAAAATCAGCGAGAAAACTGGTCAAGAAAGCGACGAAGAAAGCCGCGAAAAAGGCGGTCCGCAAGCCCGTGCCGAAGCGGGCTGTCGCCAAGGCCAGGAAGCCCGCAGTCCGCAGCAAACCCAAGCGCGCCCGCAAGGTGCCCGCGCGCAAGAAAGCTGTCGGCAAGGCGCGCCGGCACCGCTGAAGCGGGCGGCGCTTCAGGTGCGCCGCGTCAGCTGGGCGACGGCGCTGACCAGTTCGTCGGCATCGGCCGGCGTGGTCAGGTGCATCTGGAAACCGGCGTCGTGAGCGCGCACCGCGTCCTCGGGTCGAGCGAACTCGGTGAGCGCGATGGCGGGCAGCTCCTGCGCGCTGAGCTTGGCGCGAACGGCACGGATCAGGTCGTAGCCATTGCGTCCGGGCATGCTCACGTCTGCAATCAGCACGTCGGCATGAAAAATGCGCAGCGCCTCCAGCGCCGAATCGACACTGCTGGCCGTGGCCACCAGTGCCCGGGCACTGCTCAGATTCTGCCGGGAGCGTTCGAGCGTCTCCTTGTCATCATCCACCAGCAGCACCCGCAACCCGTGCAGGTCGGCACTCTCCAGCGCGACGACATCGGCTACCGGCTCGTGTGGCGCCAGGCGCGGCATCAGCGCGTAGAAGATGGCGCCATGCCCCTCGCCGGGGCTGTTGGCCCACACCCGGCCACCGTGCAGTTCGAGGATCTGTTTGACGATGACCAGCCCGAGCCCGAGCCCGGGTGGTCCGCGTCGTGGTGTCTCGCTGCGGCTGAAGCGGTCAAAGACCATTTTCAGGGCATTCGGTCCGAGGCCGATGCCGCTGTCGGAAATCTTCACTTCCCAGTTGCCGTGGTCGCGCGCCAGTGATGCCGTGATCAGGCCGCCGCGCGGCGTGAATTTCACCGCATTGTTGAGCAAGTTCCAGATCACCTGCTGCAGCCGCTGCCGATCGCCAAACACCAGACAGGCCTGGGAGGGGAGGTTTTTCTCCAGTCTCACGCCCTTGGCATCGGCGCTGGCCTGCATCGTCTCGAGCGCCGCTTCGACGATCTGCGCCAGATCTGTTTCCTCCGGATCCAGTCGCAGGCGGCCGCTCAGCAGTCCGCTCATGTCGATCAGGTCGTCCACCAGCTGCGCGAGGTTGCGCACATTGCGATCGATGGTCTGCCCGCCGCGCTGCACATCTTCGGGTGCCAGACGACCGGATTCGAGCAGGCGCGACCAGCCGAGAATGGCATGCAGAGGGGCCCGCAGCTCGTGTCCCAGCGTGGATAGGAACTCGTCCTTGAGCCGACTGACGCGTTCGGCTTCCGCGCGCAGTGCCCGCTCGTCGGTGAGACGCTGGCGCAGATCCTCCGCCTCTTGATTGCCGTTATCGCCCATATGCAGGGTCGATCATAGCGCTGCCCGCAACCGCTGGCCGATGACTTCGCGACGCCAACCCGACATCACGGCCGTGTCCGGGCGCCCGTCTGCCAGCTGTTCGAGATCCCGCCGGGTGGCGAGGATCTCCGGCGGCACATTGAGCTCGGTAGCCACGGCCAGGTGAACGGTGACCAATCTCTTCACCAGTGCTGCCTTTTGCGGGTCGGGTGCGCCACGTGAATTGACACGTGGCAGCACGGCAGGCAGCTGCGCCGCCTCGATCAGCCCGAGCAGCTCCGTGCCGTTGTGTTTGACGAAACCGGGTTGGATACCGGCAAGCGCGGCCAGCTCATCCAGGTTCCGCGGGACCCGCACGACGATATCGCGCAGCACGGCGTCATCGAGGATCCAGCCGCGCGGCCGATTGCGCTCATCCGCACGGCGCTCGCGCCAGGCCGCCAGCACTTTGGCCAATCTGGAGCGATCGGCATCCAGGCCCTTGAACGAACGGATTCGCAACCAGGCCTGCTCCGGATCGACCGCATAATCTGTCGGGTCCCCCAAAGCGGCCAGTTCCTCCTGCAGCCAGGACATGCGACCCAAGCGGGTCAGTTCCCCGATCAGGTGATCGCGAATGGGCAGCAGGTAGCGCACGTCATCCAGCGCATAGTCAATTTGCTCGGGTGACAGCGGCCGATGTGACCAATCGGCCCGCGTGTGGGCCTTGCTCAGTTCCCGTCCGGTCACGCGCCTCACCAGTTCGGCGTAGCCGATCTGCGCGGGCATGCCGGTCAAGGCCGCAGCGATCTGGGTGTCAAATACCGGTGCGACAAAGCCGACGGGCGGCAGCAGGACCTCGATGTCCTGCCGGCAGGCATGCATGACTTTGACCGCGCTCCCGCCCACCAGCGCCGCGCGCAGCGCCGACAAGTCCGTCAAGGCTAACGGATCGACGCACAGCGGTCCTTCGGCGTCGGCGATCTGCAACAGACATAGTTCCGCCCGATAGGTGCGCTCGCGCAGGAACTCGGTGTCCAGCGCAATCGCCGCAGCGCGCGTCAGGCGCTCGGCGAGTGCCTCGAGCGCCTCCCGTTCGTTGATCATCATCGTCGTGATTGGTCCATATTTTCTCTGTTAATGTGCGCATTATATGCACGTTCATATTCTGGGAATCTGCGGGACTTTCATGGGCGGCATCGCCGCCATCGCGAAGGCCGCGGGCCACAAGGTCACCGGGTCCGATCGCAACGTCTACCCGCCCATGAGCACGCAGCTGCGTGCGCTCGGTATCGAGCTCGTCGAAGGGTTCGAGGCCGCGCAGCTGGACAGCGCCCCTGATGTGGTCGTCGTCGGCAACGTCATGACGCGCGGCGTGCCGGTGGTGGAGGCGCTGCTGGATCGGGGCCTGCCCTTTGCCTCGGGCCCCGAATGGCTGGCGCGTGAGGTGCTCAAGGACCGCTGGGTGATTGCCGTGGCGGGTACCCACGGCAAGACGACGACCACTTCGCTGGTGGCGTGGATACTCGAATACGCCGGCCTCGCCCCCGGATTTCTGATCGGCGGAGTGCCCGCCAACTTCAATGCCAGCGCCCGCCTGGGCGCCGCGCCATTCTTCGTAATCGAAGCCGATGAGTACGACACCGCGTTCTTCGACAAGCGCGCGAAGTTTGTCCACTACCATCCACGGACTCTGGTACTCAACAACCTGGAATTCGACCACGCCGACATCTATCCGGACATCGCCGCCATCCAGCGCCAGTTCCACCACCTGGTGCGTACCGTGCCCGGTTCGGGAAGCATCATCTGGAATGCCGCTGATGAACGGCTCGCGCAGACCCTGAAGATGGGCTGCTGGACACCGCTGCAGGGGTTCTCCGGCGCGGCGGGCACCAAGGCGCAGTGGAGCGCCGGCAGCGCGGGCGCGGCGGATTTTTCGCGCTTCGAAATAGTTGAGTCAGGCCAGTCCCGCGGCACGGTTGAGTGGGAACTCATGGGTGCGCACAACATGGAAAACGCCCTGGCGGCCGTCGCGGCCGCGCATCATGCCGGCGTGCCCGTGGCCACGGCCATCGAGGCGCTGCGCACCTTCAAAGGCATCGCGCGGCGCATGCAGCTGCGCGGCGCGGTGCACGGCATCCGCGTTTACGATGATTTCGCGCATCATCCCACGGCCATCGCCACCACCGTTGATGGTCTGCGCCGTCGCGTGGGGCAAGGGCGCATCTTCGCAGTCCTCGAGCTGCGTTCGAACACCATGCGCATGGGTGTGCACAGCGAACTGATCGCGCCCTCGCTGGCCGCGGCAGATCAGGTGTACATCTTCACTCCGCCCGACCTGGGATGGGACACGGGGCCGCTGATTCGGCAGCTCGGCGCCCGTGGCCATGCCGTGGCGGCCATCGACGCCATGGCCGCTGCTGTCGCGGCGCAAGTGGCCGCGGACGACAGCGTCCTGGTCATGAGCAATGGCGGCTTTGGCGGTCTGCATGAGAAGCTGTTGAGCGCATTGCGCAAGCGTTTTGAAAAATGAGCGACGGCGCAGCGCAGCTGCCGCTGTTTCCACTGCAAACAGTGCTTCTGCCCGGCGGTCCGTTGCAGCTGCAGGTGTTCGAACCGCGTTACCTGGACATGGTCGGCCGCTGCATGCGCGCCGGCACCCCGTTCGGCGTGGTGCGGATCCTCGAAGGCTCTGAAGCCGGTGCGGTCAGTGACATCGCGACGACAGGTACCAGTGCCCGGATCATCGATTTCCACACCCTCTCAAACGGACTGCTGGGGTTGCTGTGCCTGGGGGAGCGCGTGTTCCGGATCGAGTCGCGGCAGGAGCAGCCGGATCGCCTGATCGTGGGGCAGGTGAGCTGGCGGCCGGCGCAACCGACAGTGCCCGTGACACCCCGGTTCGCGCATCTGGTCACGGCACTGCGCGAAGTGCTGCCTAAGCTGCCGCCGGCCTATGCAGACATTCCGCGCAACTTTGATGATGCCGAGTGGGTCAGCTACCGGTTGCTGGAATTGGTGCCGCTCAGTTCGCAGCAGCGCCAGCACAGCCTCGAAAATCACGACCCGCTGCAACGCCTGGAATGGCTGGCGCCGATGATGTCTACATCCGCTTGACGCGGGCCGCATAGAATCGATTCAGGCCAAAGCCGACCAGCACCGTCCACGCGCACACCAGCCAGCCGACCACGCCGTCGAACTGACTGAGCAGCGGATGCAGGGGATTGGACAGATCGGCGACCGAGGTGGTGCGCACGAATGTGATCACCCACACCCAGCCGGCATGCAGACCCAGACTGGCCGCGATATTGCCGGTGCGCATGCGCACTGTCGCGAGCACCACGCCGACGGCAAACAGGCACAGATAGGCATCGGCGACGCCGAGCGGATGTGCAAATGCACCAAATGAGCCTGCCAGCATGGTGATTCCGCTGTGCCAGCCGATCTGATCCGGCGGCACGTGATAGGAGCTGACGAAGTGCGTCAGCGCATAGATCAGAGCGGTCAGCACCGTCGCCGTCACGGCACCGGACTCGCGGGCAATGCCGCTCCACATGGCGCCGCGCAGGAAAGTCTCCTCGATCAGCGCGACCGCGATGCCCCGCAGCAGACCCTGTGCCGCGAGCTTTCCGAAGCTCTCCCAGTTCAGCGTCACGCCTGGTCGCAGCAGGCGCAGGTGCAGCGCCATCATGATTGCGATAATGATGCCCATGAGCACCACGCCGATACCGAAGGCGATGCCGGCCTCGCGCACAAACTGCCGTGGCGGCAGGCCGAACCCGAGGCTGACGCGATCGGCGAGCCGCAGGCGCCTCGCGATCAGGAAGAACCCGACCGCCAGAGTGATCATGCCCAGACGATCGGCCACCCGGTGGAATGGGAATCCGAACGCCGGATGCAGCAGCTGCCAGGCCGGATACGTGAGGCCCGCCATGACCGCGAGCGCCAGCAGAATCAGTCCGAGAAACCAGGCGAATGCGCGCATTTGTGGGCAATTGCACCAGATTTGCGGCTCTTCTGCCGCAGCAATTCGCGCCACAGTGCCGCCAACCCGGCGCCTCGAGTGGTTGTGATGGAACTTGCCGCTGCCAAAGCGACCCTGAAGTGCCTGGTCGAAGGGGTCGATCCGGTCACGGGCTACCCGATTCCGAAGTCGATGGTGCTGCACCACGCGGTGGTGATGCGCGCCCTGCTGTGCGCCGTGGAGGTACTCCATGCCGATGAAGCCCGCCGCCGACGCCGGGCCCGGCTGCCCAGCAATACCGGACGACCGTGGCGGCAGTGCGATGATGCGCAGGTGCTGGCCGCCTTCAACGCGGGTGTGCCCTTGCTGCGGATCGCCGCCGACCATCATCGCAGCTTGGCCAGCGTGGAGTCGCGCCTGGAGCGCTTTGGGGTGCTTGCGCCCGAGCAGCGTCTCACCCGCAACCGCTACGTGAGTCCTGCAGTTCGTCGTGCACCCGTCTAGCGTGATGGCGGCGTGCTGGTATCCTGCGCACCGACATGCGAGTCCTCTTTGTACCGGTCTCGGCGGCGCGCGGCTTTGGCGAATATGCCCGTGCGCGTGAGATAGCCCGGGCAGTACAGGAGCGCTGGCCGACCGCTCAGCTGCATTTTATCCTCAGCGTCCACGCTTCGTACGCCGCGCAGTGCCCGTTTCCGGCGACGTTGCTGCCAGGCTCCGCCACCCTGCATACGCCACAGGTCGTGGAACTGCTGCACTCATTCAAGCCCGACATTGTCGTGTTCGACAATGCGGGACGGACCGCCCAGGTGCGCGCGGCCCACGCGGCCGGCGCCCGTGTGATCTACATCAGCTCGCGCCGCCGACAACGCGCCAAGGCGTTCCGCGTCGGCTGGATGCGACGGCTCAGCGAGCACTGGATTGCCTATCCACGGTTCATTGCAGGCGATCTGGGCGCGTCGGAGAGGCTGAAGCTCAAATTTCTTGGCCGACCACACGTGCGGTTTGTGGACACGGTCCTGCCGGTGGGGGCCGAGGAACCGGGGCCGCTGCCGCAGCTGCGGGACTTCGTGCTCCTCGTGCCGGGTGGCGGCACGGCGCATCCGGGTGCGCACGCGGCACCGGCCATCATCGCCGATGCGGCAGCGGCGCTCGCGGCGCGCGGACTGCGCACGGTGCTGGTGGGCGCGCTCGAGGATGTCACAGGCACCGATATGTTGAGCCGTCTGCCACTGCTGCCCCAGACGCAACTCGTCGCCCTGCTGCGCCGCGCCCGGGTCGTGGTCAGCAATGGCGGCGATACCCTGCTGCAGGCCCTGGCCTGCGGCTGCGCCTGCGTGGCGGTGCCCATCGCGCATGACCAGGCGGCGCGCATTGCGCGCTGTCGCGACCTGGGTTTGATCCATGCTGCGCCGCTCGCCGCGGGCGCAATCGTCGATGCGGCCGCCAAGTTGTACGACGATGAGCCTGCGCGACACAGACTTGTCGAGCGGGCTTGCGCGATGGACATACACGATGCGATGCCGCAGCTGCTGGATTGGATCGCGGCACTGGCGCCGGAAGCGCGACCATGAGCCGCGTCGTGTTCCTGGATACGGTCAGTCCGATGCCGTACGACACGCGCTCTTTCGGCACGCGCGCGGTGCAGGGTACCGAGGCCAGCGTCATGCGCATCGCGGACTGCCTGGGCGCCTGTGTGATGCAGCACAACCGCACCAGCGCCTGGGAGCGGTATCTGCCCGTGCAGCCTCTGGCAACTGCAGAGCACGTCGTGGTGATCCGCGAATCGCGCGCTCTGGCGCAGGCGCGCGAGCTGTTTCCGCATGCGCAGCTGCATCTGTGGCTGCATGACAAGCTGCGGCCCGGCTCAAAGCGCGGCAGGCGCCTGCGCCGCACCGCCGGGATTCTGCGGGCTGCGAAGGTCTCCATCGTGTGTGTGTCGGACACGCATCGGCAGGATGTACTGCAGACACTGCGCTGGGCGGGCATCGACGGCCTGCCGGTCTGTACGCGTTACAACCCGCTGGATGAGGCGCTGCAGCCAGATGGCAGCGCGTTCGACGATCGGCAGCTGGTGTTCTTCTCTTCGCCCAACAAGGGCCTGGCGTTTGCCCTGGATGCCTTCGGCGCGCTGCGTCGGGCGGTCCCTGATCTGCGGCTCATCGTGGGCAATCCGGGTTACAAGACGGATGCACGCGCGGCGCTGCCCGGCGTGGAGTTTCTCGGGCCGCAACCCCAGGGCCTCATGCACGCCCAGGTGCGTCGCGCGCTTTGCACATTCCAGCCGAATTTCCGCATCCCCGAAACATTCGGTCTGGTGTACGCCGAATCAAATGCGCTGGGGACGCCGGTGCTCACCCACGATTTCGGCGCGGCCGCCGAAGTCCTGGCCGATCCGCGCCAGCTGCTGCCGGTGAAACCCGCATACCGTGGCTACGAGGCACTCGTTGGTGGTCTTACGCCGCGCTGGCGCCGATGGCCGGCGCGCGTGGCCGATGCGGTCGGACTGTTTGATGCCTACATCGAGCGCGTACGGGAATGGCGCGCTGGCGGGCGTCCCGTGGTAGGAGCGGATCCGCGATTTGCGTTGCGCGCGGTGGCCGCTCAGTGGCGCGAACTGCTCGGCCCCTGAACGGGGGTGGCGCTGATGCCGGCATTGCGCAACAGATCCAGCAGACCGCCCTTGCCGACCACATGCAGCGCGCCGACCACGATCAGCACATTGTGGTCGGCGGCCAGATAGGCCTTGATCTGTGGCAGCCAGCGCTGATTGCGGTCGCTGACCAGGACCCGGTACAGCTGCGGGAACTGGTTATAGGCGTCGGACAGCTGTGCCGCCAGTGCCGCGCTGTCGCCGGAGCGCCATGCGCCCAGCATCTGGTCGGTTTCACTGGCGGTGTCCTTCAGATCCTGCAGCGTCAGTTCGAGAAACCGCGCCTGGTCCTCGTTCGACATGTGCTCGAGCTGCCCCAACTCTTCGTCGATCGTCTCAAGGCCCGCCGTCGGGCGGCCGTCCTGCTGGGTACGGGCGAGGAGCTGTTCCTCCACGCCCGACTGCGGGTCGTAGCCCAGTTTCAGATACATCAGATCGGAGAGCGTCAGCGCGGCCACCCAGGGACGCAGCACCGCCAGTTGTTCCAGCGGCAGCCCGAGCGCGCTCGCCTGCGCGGCCAGGTGCGCGAAGCGTTCGGGACCCAGGGCCTGCATCATCGATTCGCCTTCGGGATAGCGACCGTGCTCGAGCATCCATGCGGCCATGCTGCTCGTGTCGATTTTCCCCAGGTCCATTTCCATCACCAGCTCCTTCGAGTCATCGTAGGCGCGGGCGAATGCGGCAGGCAGGGAACTCTCACCGGGTTTGAGCAGATGCACCGACTCGGCCAGGTACACCGTGTTGTGCGCGCCATGCAAAGCCCACACGGGGCTCTGCGCGCGGGCGCTCAGGCTGCCGAGGAGGCAGAGCGCGAGGAGCCAGTGCCGCATGAATCCACCCAGTGCAGATCAGTGATGATGCGGCCGTCGGCGTGCAGCTCCAGGGTCCGAAATGCCGGTGGTCGCGGGTCGATGGCGAAGTCGTGTGCATGCGGCAGAAACTGCGCGCAGGTGGATGGGGTGGCCAGCAGCCGCACCCCGCGCCGCAAGGCATCGAATGGCTGGTGCACATGGCCCCACACGATGGCGCGCACCGAGCGATGAGCATCGATGATGCGGAAGAACTCTGCGGCATTGCCCAGGCCTATATGGTCCAGCCAATCACTGGACATGGGCACCGGATGATGATGCAGACACACCAGCACCGGAGTCGTGGTGCCGGCCAGTGCCCGCTCGAGCAGCTCCAACTGAGAGGGCGCGAGGTATCCACCGTCCTGACCCGGCACGCTGGTATCGAGCAGCACCAGGCGCCAGCCGCCCAGATCAAATATGCCGTGAGTCACAAATGGCGGCCGATCCAGCATCCGCGCCAGAGTCGCCGCGTCGTCGTGATTGCCGGCAATGCAGCACACCGGCACGCCCAGGGCCGAGAACTCCCGGCGGAACACCTCGTAGCCGCGCGGATCGTCATGCACCACATCGCCGGTGACGAGGATGGCATCGGCGGGCCAGTCGGTTGCCTGGGTGAGGGCCCTGGCCTGCGCCAGAGTCTGTCGCAGGGTGAGCAGAGGCTGCAGGCCGCGCAGCTGCGCCTGCTCATCCGCGGACAGATGCAGGTCGGTGAAGTGCAACAGGCGAAGTGGCGTCATGACGGCAGATTCGCGGTTAAGTACGGGTCCTGCAGCATCGTATCAGAGCCGGGTTTTAGGGCCGGTGAACTGCATCATGGCTGTGCAAATAAGGGGGTGCGCGGCCGCCATCAGGCGATATGTTTCATTGCCGCCCCTGCCGTATCTGGGGGAGAATATCACCCCCCGCCCGTGCGACTTTTCCCGCGAAGGTCCGTGGGCCTCAAGAACCTGCTAACACTCTGATAAGTAAAGAGGACTATTCGAAATGGCGATCAAGGTGGGCATCAACGGATACGGTCGCATCGGACGCAATGTGCTGCGTGCGCTGTATGAATCCGGACGCACCAATGAAATTCAGATCGTGGCCATCAATGATCTGGGGGATGCGAACACCAATGCGCACCTGACCCGCTACGACACCGCTCACGGCAAGTTTCCCGGCAAGGTTGCCGTCGATGGGGATTCGATGGTGGTCAACGGGGATCGCATCCGCGTGCTGGCCGAGCGCAATCCGGCGAACCTGCCCTGGGGGCAGCTCGGCGTGGATACGGTCCTCGAATGCACCGGCTTGTTTACCAGCAAGGCCAAGGCCGGCGCGCACATTGCCGGTGGCGCCCGCCGCGTGGTGATTTCGGCACCGGGCGACAAGGACGTGGATGCGACGGTGGTTTACGGCGTCAACCATGCTGTGCTGAAGGCCGGCCATACCGTCATTTCGAACGCTTCGTGTACCACCAATTGCCTGGCCCCCGTGGCCAAGGTGCTCCACAGCCACGTCGGTATCGTCAGCGGCGTGATGACGACGATCCACGCCTACACCAACGACCAGGTATTGACCGACGTGTATCACAGTGACCTGCGTCGGGCGCGTTCGGCAACCATGTCGCAGATTCCGACCAAGACCGGTGCCGCTGCTGCGGTCGGCCTGGTGCTGCCGGAACTGAACGGCAAGCTCGATGGGTTTGCAGTGCGCGTGCCCACCATCAACGTGTCGCTGGTTGATCTGAGCTTCATCGCGGCGCGCGCCACCACGGTTGCGGAGATCAACGGCCTGATGAAGGCCGCCGCCGCCGCGGGCGATCTGAAGGGAGTGCTCGCCTACAATGAGGCGCCGCTGGTCTCCGTGGATTTCAATCATGATGCGCATTCCTCCACGTTCGATGCGACCTTAACCAAGGTCGTCGGTGGCACGCTGGTGAAGGTGTGCGCCTGGTACGACAACGAGTGGGGCTTCTCCAATCGGATGCTCGATACCACCATCGCCTGGTCGAAAGCCGTCTGATGAAGATTCGTCGCATGACCGACCTTGCCCTTGCGGGCAAGAGGGTACTGATCCGTGAAGATCTGAATGTGCCGGTGGCCAACGGCGTCGTCACCAGCGATGCCCGCATCCGAGCGGCCTTGCCGACACTGCGCCAGGCCATGGCGGCGGGTGCGAAAGTCTTCGTCATGTCCCATCTGGGACGCCCCGAGGAAGGCGTGTACGACGAGCAGTACTCGCTCGCGCCGGTGGCCCAGCGACTCGCGCAGTTGCTGGGCGAGCCCGTCGAGCTGCGCAAGGACTGGCTCTCCGGCCTGGATTGCGCCCCGGGACAGTTGCTCCTGTGCGAGAACGTGCGGTTCAACAAGGGCGAGAAGAAGGACGACGAGAAACTGTCACGCGCCATGGCGGCGCTGTGCGACGTGTTCGTGATGGATGCCTTCGGCACAGCCCACCGCGCCGAGGCGAGTACGCACGGGGTCGCACGCTTTGCAGCCGTGGCCTGCGCCGGTCCGCTGCTGGTGGGGGAACTCACGGCGCTGGAGCAGGCCCTCGAGAAGCCGGCGCGGCCGCTGGTCGCCATCGTGGCCGGCTCGAAGGTCTCCACGAAGCTGACCGTGCTGGAGTCTTTGCTGGCGCGGGTCGACCAGCTGATCGTCGGTGGCGGAATTGCCAACACATTCCTGGCGGCCTCGGGTGTCGCCGTCGGCAAGTCGCTGTACGAGAAGGACATGCTGGATACGGCGCGCCGCCTACTGAAGCAGGCCAAAGCGCGCGGCGCCGAGATTCCGCTGCCCACCGATGTCGTCGTAGCGACCGAATTCGCGGCGACGGCCAGGGCGCAGGTCCGGCCGGCCGACGAAGTGCGCCCGGATGAACTCATTTTGGATATCGGTCCACAAACGGCACGACATCTGGCGGAACAGTTGCAGAGTGCCGGCACCATTTTGTGGAACGGGCCGGTGGGTGTGTTCGAGTTTGATCAGTTCGGCGCGGGCACCCGCACGCTTGCCCATGCCATCGCGGACAGCCAGGCCTTTTCCCTTGCCGGGGGTGGCGATACGCTCGCGGCGATTGAGAAGTATGATGTGGAGAAGGGGATTTCCTATATCTCCACCGGCGGAGGTGCCTTCCTGGAGTTCGTCGAGGGCAAGACACTGCCGGCAGTGGCCATTCTGGAAGCGCGTTCATGAGCAGCATTAAAAGCCCGCCGGTATCCTCGGAAGCCGTCAAATTCCTGAAGCGCACCAAGATCGTCGCGACCGCCGGTCCGGCGACGGATGACCCGAAGGTCCTCATTGAGATGATGAAGGCGGGCCTGAGTGTGGTGCGCCTGAATGCCTCTCATGGCACGCGCGCCGATCTGAAGCGCCGGCTCGACATGGTGCGCGCCGCGGCGGTCAAGGCGCAGGAGATCGTCAGCATTCTGCTGGACCTGTCCGGCCCGAAGATCCGAATCGAATGTTTCGCGAGCGGCCCGATCCAGCTGGAGGAGGGCGCCACCTTTGCGCTCGATACCGCGCTGGATCCGAAGGGTGGCGACATCAATGTGGTGGGCACGGCCTACAAGAACCTGCCGCAGGATGTGGTCAGCGGGGATGTCCTGCTGCTGTCCGATGGGCAGATCGTACTGGACGTGCTGGCGGTCGAGGGCACGCGCATCCACACCCGCGTCAAGGTCGGCGGCCCGCTGTCGGATCGCAAGGGGCTGAATCGCCAGGGCGGCGGGATTTCGGCACCGGCGCTGTCGGACAAGGATCGTGACGATATTCGCTTCGCGGCCGAGGAGAAGGTGGACTATGTCGCGGTGTCGTTCGCCCGCGACGCGGCCGACATCAAGCTCGCGCGGCGTCTGGTGCGCGAGGCCGGCGGGGATGCGCGCATCGTCGCCAAGATCGAACGCCACGAGGCCATCACCAACCTCGATAGCATCATCGAGGCCTCCGATGTCGTGATGGTCGCGCGCGGAGACCTCGGCGTGGAAATGGGGTATGCGGAGGTCACCAGTTTGCAGAAGACCATCATCCATCGCTCGCGCGCGCTGTATCGAGTCGTGATCACCGCGACGCAGATGATGGAATCGATGATCCAGAACCCGGTGCCCACGCGTGCCGAAGTCTCGGATGTCGCCAATGCCGTGATGGACGGCACCGATGCGGTGATGCTGTCCGCCGAAACGGCCACCGGCCGGTATCCGCTGAAGGCCGTGGAGGCGATGGCGGATGTGATCCGCGGTGCCGAGAAATATCAGTTCGGACATGCCCGCCCGCGCCAGCGCGATGAAGGCAGCATGTTCGAGGGCACCGAAGAAGCCATCGCCATGGCCGTGATGTACACGGCCAATCACATGCACGTGAAGGCCATCGTGGCGTTGACCGAGACCGGCGCCACCACCTTGTGGATGTCGCGGCTGCGCTCCGACATCCCGATCTATGCGTTCTCGCGTAACGAGGCGACCGGCAGGCGCGTGACCATGTATCGCGGCGTCTTTCCGGTGATGTTTGATGTCGTCGGCTGCAACACCGCAGAGGCCCTGTACAACGCCATCTTCGCGCGCCTGCTCGAACTGGAGCTGGTACGCCAGGGCGACATGGTGATCGTGACCAAGGGTGAGCTGTCAGGCGTGCAGGGTGGCACCAACTCCATGCAGATCCTGAAGGTTCATCTCACCTGATGCGCGCGCGGCCAGTCGTCGGGCTGGTCCTCACTGGCGGCGGCGCCCGCGCCGCCTATCAGGTGGGCGTGCTGCAGGCGCTGACCGAGCTGCTGCCGCGCAACCGCAATCCCTTCCCGGTCATTGCCGGAACCTCCGCAGGCGCAGTGTCCGCCAGCGTGCTCGCCTCGCAGGCCTATCACTGGCGCACGGCCGTGGCGGGCCTGACCGAAGTGTGGTCCAACTTCCGCGTCTCGCAGGTATTCAAGGTCGATACCGGACACATGCTGCTGGCCGGCGCACGCTGGCTCACCGCCCTGATTTCCGGTGGTGTGGTGGCCGCCACCCCGGATTCGCTGCTGGACAATTCACCGCTGCGCGAATTGCTCACCTCGCGCATCGATTGGTCCGGGGTGCGCACCAGCATCGAGCGCGGCCACCTGCGTGGACTGGCGCTGAGCAGCACCTGTTATCAGACCGGTCAATCGATCGCCTTTTTCGACGGCACCGACAAGATCAACAATTGGGCCCGCTCCCAGCGCGCCGGGCGACGCGAGCGGCTGCGGCTCGATCACCTCATGGCGAGCGCCGCCATCCCGGTACTGTTCCCGCCGGTCAAACTCGGGGAGACGTATTTCGGCGACGGGTCCATGCGCCAGCTCAATCCCTTGAGTCCGGCCATTCACCTGGGCGCGGACCGCCTCCTCATCATCGGTGTGCGCGCCCGCCGCGAGGCCGGCGTGACCCCGGAAAGCGGTGCCGAACCGCTGCCGACGCCGGGCCAGATCTTCGGCTTCATGCTCGATACCCTGTTTACCGACCAGGTGTATGCGGATGTCGAGCAGACCGATCGGTTCAACCAGCTGGTGGAGACGCTGCCGGATGGGGAGGCCTCGATGCAGACCCGGGTGCTGCGACACGTGGACACGCTAATGCTCGCGCCCAGCGTCGATCCGCGGGTGATCGCGGCACGCCACGTCAAGGAGATGCCGCGCGGCCTGCGGACACTGCTGCACGTGATCGGCGCCAAGGATGCCGGCGGCAGCCAGTTGGCCAGCTACCTGATGTTCGAATCGAGTTTCACCCAGGAGCTGATCGGCCTGGGGTACAAGGACGCCATGCAGGCGCGCGACACGCTGCTGGATTTCATGAGCGGGGAGCCCATCGTGCAGCCTGCGGTGGCTTCATCCCGGGTCCGCGTCACGTAAGATAGGTCGCTGCGACGATTTCTAGGGAATTTCATGCAACACGCGCTTGCCGTCACCCGTGCGGGTGACTTTTCGGCCTGGTACCAGGCTGTGATCGATCAGGCTGACCTCGCCGAGGAGTCGGGTGTTCGTGGCTGCATGATCATCCGACCCTGGGGGTATGGGATCTGGCAGCGGATGCAGGAGCTCCTCGACCGCCGTTTCCGAGAGACCGGACATGAGAACTGCTACTTCCCACTGTTCATCCCCTTAAGCTACATCGCCCGCGAGGCCGAGCATGTCGAGGGCTTCGCGAAGGAGATGGCGGTCGTCACGCATCATCGCCTGAAGATGATCGATGGCGTATTGAAGCCGGATCCGGACGCAAAACTCGAGGAGCCGCTGATCGTGCGGCCGACCTCGGAGACCGTGATCGGCGCCGCATTCCATCGTTGGGTGCGCTCGCATCGGGACCTGCCGCTGCTGCTGAACCAGTGGGCGAACGTCGTGCGCTGGGAAATGCGGCCGCGCCTGTTCCTGCGCACCTCCGAGTTTCTGTGGCAGGAGGGGCACACGGCCCATGCGACCGCGCCCGAGGCGCGTGAAGAGACCTTTCGCATGCTCGAGGTGTATCGCTCCTTCGCGGAGGATGTGCTGGCGATGCCGGTGGTTGCCGGCGAGAAGCCCGCGCACGAGCGCTTCCCCGGCGCGGACAATACCTACTCGATCGAAGCGATGATGCAGGATGGCAAGGCGTTGCAGGCCGGCACGGCCCACTACCTGGGCACCAATTTCGCCGAGGCGCAGAACATCCGCTACCAGACCGAGGCCGGCGACCTGGCCTTCGCGCACACCACCAGCTGGGGCGTCTCGACCCGCCTGGTGGGCGGCGTCGTGATGACCCATGGTGATGATGATGGATTGCGCCTGCCGCCCATCGTTGCCCCGCGGCAGATCGTGCTGATCCCGATGCTGCGCGACAAGCCGGAGGATGCCGGCGTCGTGGAGTTCTGTGAAGCGCTGGCCGCGCAGTTGAACCGTGCCCAGGCTTTCGGCGAACCGGTGCGTGCCCTGGTCGACCGCAAGGGCGGGCGCGCCATCGACAAGCGCTGGACGTGGATCAAGCGCGGCGTCCCCGTGATTTGCGATATCGGTGCACGTGATGTCGCGGCGGGCAACGTCACCTATATCCGTCGCGACCAGCTGCGCAATGGCGATAAGGTCCAGTCACAGGCGATGCCGCGGGAGCAGTTTGTCGAGCAGATCGGTACGCTGCTCGTCAGTATCCACAGCGCCTTGCATGAGGCCGCGAAGCAACGCCTGGCGGACAACATTCGCACCGACATCGCAAGCTTCGAAGCCCTGGTCGAACACTTCAAGTCCGCGGACGGCAAGTCCGGCGATGAGGACTCACCCAACGCCGATTTCCGTGGCTGGGCGCTCGTGGCCTGGGCGCAGCCGCAGGGCGCCGCACTCGCCAAGGTCGAGCAGCAGTTGAAGAGCTTGAAGCTCACGGTGCGCAATGCGCCGCTGACACAAGCACCCGTCACCGATCAACGCTGCGTCTTCAGCGGTGAGACGGCGCGCGAGTTCGTGCTGGTCGGACGCTCGTACTGATCCCTGCGCCCGTCACGCCTCCGGCAGGGAGTTGTGGCGGGCGATGGCCTGGGGGAAGCGCGAGGTGAAGCGGGTGAGCAACTGTTCCACCACGTATACCGAGCGATGGCGGCCCCCGGTGCAACCCACCGCGACGGTCAGATAACCGCGGCTGGTCGCCTGGTATTCGGCGATCCGCCCGGTGATGAAGGCCTCGATATCATCAATCAGCCGCCGCACGGCAGCGTGGTCCTGGAGGAATTCGATCACGGCCGGATCCCGTCCTGAGAGGTGCCGCAGCGTGGGCTCCCAGTACGGATTGGGCAGCGTGCGGGCGTCGAATACGAAGTCCGCGTCGCCGGGGATGCCGCGCTTGAAGCCAAAAGATTCAAAGGTGATCGTCAGCGGACCATCGGCCTCGTGGCCCACGGTGCGGTGCACGAGGTGCCGAAGATCGTGCAGGCCCATGCGCGAGGTGTCGATGATGCGATCGGCGGCGTTCGCGATCGGCGCGAGCAGCTCCCGTTCCAGCTGGATCGCATCCTGCAGCCCGCGCTGGTCTGAGCTGAGCGGATGCTTGCGACGCGTCTCGGCATAACGGCGCAGCAGTTCCTCGTCGCTGGCCAGCAGGTACACCACTTCGCAATGAATGCCGCTGCGCTTCAGTTCATCGAGCAGGCCGGGGAGGGTGGCGACTTCCTGGGGCGTGTTGCGCGCATCAAGGCCGATGGCGGTGCGCTGGTAGCTGGTTTCGGCGCTGCGTACGGTATGCGAGATGAAGGGCTTGAGCAGCGCGGCGGGCATGTTGTCGATGCAGTAGTACCCGAGGTCCTCGAGCATATGCAGGGCAATGCTCTTGCCCGCGCCTGACAGTCCGCTGATGACAATGATACGCACGCTCGTGACACTAGCTTTGCGGCACCAGCGGTGCAAGTACGCCCGGGAAGTTCCCGGGCGCACCGGTAGGGTCTATGGGCTAGAGGCGCGCCTCGCGGCCTTCGCTGGCGCGGTGATCGCCCCGCTTCTCCTTGTGTTTGGTCACCAGGCGATCGAGCTTGTCGGTCAAAGCATCGATCGCCGCGTACATGTTGGGATCCGACGCATCGGCGTGGATGTCGCAGCCGCTGACATGCAGGGTTGCCTCGGCCTTCTGGGCAAGTTTCTCTACGGTCAGAACGCAATGGATGTCGATAACCTGATCGAAGTGGCGCACGACCCGCACCAGTTTTTTCTCCACGTAGTTTTGCAGTGCCGCCGTGATTTCGATGTGATGACCCTTGACGTTTAGCCTCATTGGACGTCTCCTCTTTTTTGGTGACGCATTTACATCTGTCTTGAACCTGTCCTGCGCCGTTCATTGGACGGCGCGATGCCCATGCCTTCACGGTACTTGGCTACGGTGCGGCGGGCTACCGGAATCCCTTCGCCTGAGAGCAGTTCCGCAATTTTTCCATCGCTCAGTGGACAATCGGCGCACTCATCCTTGACGAGCTTGCGGATCTTCGCGCGAATGGCCGTCGAGGAGGTGCCCGAACCATCCGCACCTTCGACCTGGCTGGAAAAGAAGTAGCGCAGTTCGTAGACGCCGCGCGGGGTATGCATGTACTTGCCGGAAGTGACGCGCGAGATGGTGGACTCGTGCATGTCGACGGCCTCGGCGATGTCTTTGAGAATCATCGGCCGCATCAGCTCATCGCCTTCCTCCAGGAAGGCCGTCTGACGTTCGACAATCGAACGGGACACTTTCATGAGTGTCTCATTGCGGATCTCCAGGCTCTTGAGCAGCCAGCGCGCCTCCTGCAGCTGTGCTCGCATGCTGGCGTGGCTGGCGCTGCGGCCTATCAGGCTCGCGTAACCGTGGTTGAGTCGCACCCTTGGCAGGGTAGCCGCATTGATCTCCACCGACCAGCCACCGTGGTCTGTGCGGCGCACAAAAACATCCGGCACCACGTATTCTGCCGAGCCCCCGCTGACGGTGGCGCCGGGACGCGGGTGGCAGGCACGCACCAGGCTCAGCGCTTCGGCGATCTCCTCCTCGGTAACCTTCAGTTCCCGCCTCAGCAGCGACAATTCCCGCCCCGCCACCAGCTCCAGGTGGCTGCGTGCGATGGCGATCGCGGTGGCGAGTCCCGGGGTCTGGCCATCGAGCTGCCGCAGCTGCAGCTCGATGCATTCACTGACCGAACGGGCCCCCACGCCGGGTGGGTCCAGCTGCTGGACGCGCTGTAGGACCTGTTCGATCTCGGCGATCTCGGCTTCGATTTCCGGGCGCAGGGTACTGGCGATCTCCTCCAGCGGCTCCATCAGATAGCCGTCGTCATTGATGGCATCGACGATGGCGCGGGCTATGCCCAGGGAGCGGGGCGGCAGATGCGCCAATTCCAGCTGCCACAGCAGATGCTCCTGGACGGTCTGACCGGAAGCATCGGCGAACTCCTGCTGGCGCTCATCGTCCTCGCCGTTCCAGGAGCTGTCGGCGGGCCCTACGGACTGCTCGCCCCAATGTTCGTCGACGACCTCGACCTGGGGCTCCTGGTCGGCCGCGGCGGCCTGCGTGACTTCCGATTCGGCCACCGGCGGCTCGACGGCCTCGAAACCACTGGTGGTATCGGTGTCTTCGACGGGCTCGAGCATGACGTTGCTCTCGAGCAGTTCGCGGATATGGGCCTGCAGCTCCAGAGCCGGCATCTGTAGCAGTCGGATGGCCTGCTGCAACTGCGGCGTCATGGTCAGTTGCTGACCCATTCGCAGTTGCAGGGAAGGTTTCAGCATGTTTCTTGCAATATCCGCGCTAGACCCTTCATAAGGGCTTGAAAGAACAAGGGTTATTGACCAACAGGTGGCGCTATAACCGGAACGATTGCCCTAAGTACACCTCACGGACTTGAGGGTTTGCAAGGATTTCTTCGGCACTTCCCGACGCAATGACCATTCCTTGGTTGACGATGTAGGCCCGGGCGACGATTCCGAGGGTCTCGCGGACGTTGTGGTCGGTAATCAGCACGCCGATCCCGCGAGCCGTGAGTTCACGGATGATGCGCTGGATATCCAGCACCGAGATCGGGTCGACCCCGGCAAACGGCTCATCCAGCAGGATGAAGCGCGGATTCGCCGCCAGGGCGCGCGCGATCTCGACGCGACGGCGCTCGCCACCCGACAGCGACAGGCCCAGGCTGTTGCGCACATGACCGATGCGGAAGTCCTCCAGCAGCTCCTCCAGCCGCTCCTCGCGAACCTCCTCGGTCAGATCCGCGCGGGTTTCGAGAATGGCCATGACATTCTTTTCGACCGACAGCTTGCGGAAGACGGATGGCTCCTGCGGCAGGTAGCCCAGGCCGGCCCGGGCCCGCTGGTGCATGGGGGCAAATGTCAGGTCCTGGCCACCCAGTGCGATCCGGCCGGCATCACAGGGCACCAGACCCACGATCATGTAGAAGGCGGTGGTCTTGCCGGCTCCGTTGGGGCCGAGCAGCCCGACGATTTCCCCGGCGCGGACCTCCAGCGACAGGTCCTGGACGACCTTCCGGGAACGGTAGCTTTTGGCCAGCTGGGTCGCGCTCAGCAGCAATTCACTCACGGTTTTCCGGTTCCGACATTGGCGTCGTGGCCGGACTTCGGCGTGACGGACAGGTGCGATCGCTCGCCACTCTTCGCGTCACTGGTCAGCTTGATACTCTCCTCGCGCACGTTGTAGGTGATGGACGGTCCCTTCAGGACTCTCTGACCGTCGGAGAGGGTGAGCACCGCATCGCCGGTGAGCGTCACGGTTCCCGCTCCCACGTCGTAGTCGGCGGTGCTGGAGTGGCCCTTGGCCAGGTCACCGTTCTTCGCATGGGTCTGCTCAAACTGCGTCGGGGAGCCGATCGCGTGCGCACTGGCGAGCGCACTGTTGATGATTTCGACGGTCGCACGGTCGGCGCGCAGATCGCCCTCGCGCTCGGCGCGGACGTGCACATTGCCCGTGAACACCCAATGGGAATTCTTCGAGTCCTTCGCAACGGTGGCTTGCGCCGCATCCGCGGCAACGCTGATATCGCCCTGCGAGATTTTCACGTCGCGACTCATATGGATGACATTGGTCTTATAGTCAAAATCAACAATCTGCGCGCTGCACGTGACCGGTTCCCGATCCGGCCCGGCAACGAGGGAGCAGCTGGGCATGCGGCTGCCATCGGCGCCGGTCAGCACACAGATGGCTGCGGCCGCAGCCATCCCCAGCAGGCCGCGTCGCGCCTTGGCGCGCTGCCGGTGGAATCGGTTAACGAGCGAGATGGCCATGGAGATCTGATTCCAGTCGAACGTTGTGATTCTTGGTGTTGAGCACAAGGGCGGGGGCATGGATCACGAAGCCACCCCAGGTGAGGGTGACCGAGGGTGCCGTTATCACATCGGTATGGGTATCTACGTGCAGCTCGTCGGTGAGTACGTGGACGAGCTTGTCATTTCCCGAGGGGGTGCCGGAGAGGTCGATCGAACCGGCCAGATCAATCTGCGCGGTGTCTTGGCGCGCCTGGGCGTGGTCGGCGGGAGTCTGCCATTCGCTGCCACTGGCATCACGAAAGGCCAGGTGCACGGTCGACAGATTGATGATATTCGTGTCCTGGTCCTGCTTAATCTGCTGAGCCTGCAGCGTGTACATCGGCAGGCCATCGGCGCCGGTCTCGACCATCAAAGCGTTGGTCGCCGAATAGCCCGAATCGGGGCGTGCAGGTCCGCTGTTCTGTGCCGTCACCGGCTCGGCCTGCCGGGGCGACAGCGTCAGCCACACCGCGACGCCGACCAGCGCCAGTCCTAGCATTATGAGCAGCCGGTAGATCAATCTTCCGCTCCGCGGCGCGCGCGATGTGCTGCCAGCAATCGGTCACATACCTCGCGCACCGCCCCGCACCCCCCGCCCAACCGGGTCACATGGTGTGCGGCAGCGCGGGCGCTGGGGTGGGCGTCGGCCACCGCAAATGCCAGACCGACCTCGTCCAGCACCGAAACATCCGGGGAGTCATCCCCAATGAACGCACATTGTGCGGCCGTCACCCCGAGCTTCATCGTGAGGATCCGGAAGTCCCGCAATTTGTCGCGACTCCCCTGGACCACGTGCCGGATGGCAAGTTCCCGGCAGCGGCGCGTCACCGCCGCGGAGCGGCGCCCGGAAATGACGGCGACGCTGATGCCGGCACGCGCCAGCGATTTCAGCCCGTGACCGTCCTTGATGTTGAAGCACTGCAGCTGCTCGCCGCGCGCGCCGTAATACAGGCGCCCATCGGTGAGCACGCCGTCCACATCCAGGATCAGCAGGCGAATCGCAGCCGCGGATGATTTTCGGCGTGGCAGATGCGCTCTCCTACATCACGCCTGCGCGCAGCAGGTCGTGCACGTTGAAGGCGCCGAGCAGGCGTCCGTCCTCGATGACGGGCAGCACCGTGATGCGGTGCTGATCCATCAGCTGTGCTCCGGCTGCGGCCAGCTCATGCGGGCCGATGGTGCGACATTTCACGGTCATGACGTCCTGCATGCGCAATGCATGGATTTCAACCTGATGGTCCAGGAGGCGGCGCAGGTCGCCGTCTGTGAAGACGCCCAGCACGGCATCCTGCGCGTCCACGACTACGGTCATTCCCAAACCCTTGCGCGACATTTCGAGCAGGCCCTGCGCGAGGGTGGCGGTCGGTGCGATCCGGGGCAGATCGCTGCCGCTGCGCATGATGTCCTCGACCCGCAGAAACATGCGCCGTCCGAGTGACCCGCCCGGATGCGAGCGTGCAAAATCTGTCGCGGTGAAGCCGCGCGCCTCGAGCAGGGTGACGGCCAGCGCATCGCCCATGGCGAGCATGGCCGTGGTGCTGGCGGTCGGGGCCAGGTTCAGGGGGCAGGCCTCCTCCGGAACCGTGACTTCCAGAATGACCGTGGCGTTGCGCGCGAGCGTCGAGCCCGGATTGCCGGTGAGGGTAATCAGCGGCGTCGCGAGGCGCTTCAAATGGGGCAGCAGGAATACCAGCTCGGGGCTCTCTCCGGAATTGGACAGGGCCAGCACCACATCGCTCGCGGTGATCATCCCCAGATCCCCGTGGCTGGCTTCGGCGGCATGCAGGAAGAAACCGGGGGTTCCGGTGCTGGCCAGGGTGGCGGCAATCTTGCGGCCGACGTGCCCCGACTTGCCGATGCCCGTGACGATCACCCGGCCGGTGCAGGCCAGACACAGCCGGCAGGCCGCCACGAACTGCGGTCCGAGCCGGGCGCCCAGGGACTCCACCGCGCGCGCCTCGATGGCCAGGGCGCGGCGTGCGGCGCTCAGCAGCGCGGCATCTTCGACAATTCGGGCAGCTGTTGCGGCGGGCATCTTGGGTTTCTCCGCGATAAGAATACCCTGAACAAGGCCGCGGATCCTGCCCGCCGTAAGGCCTGGCGGCGGGCATTTGCTACCATTGGTCGCTATGAATCCCGAGAAAGTTGCTGAACTCATCCGTGCCGGCCTGCCCGGCGCACAGGTTTTGGTCCAGTCACCGGACAACACCCACTTTTCCGCCAGAATCGTGGCGCAGGCTTTTGCCGGTAAACGCGGCATCGCCCGTCACCAGCTGGTCTATGCCACGCTCGGTGTGCTGGTGGGTCGTGAAATCCACGCGCTGTCGATCGAGGCCTTCACTCCGGATGAGTGGGCGACCCGCGGCACTTAAAGGATCTATGGACAAACTACAGATCGCGGGCGGCGTGCCGCTCGAAGGCGAAGTGCGCATCTCCGGCGCCAAGAACGCAACGCTGCCGATTCTGGCGGCAGGACTGCTGGCCTCCGAACCGGTGACAATCTGCAATGTTCCGCACCTGAAGGATGTCACCACCACCATCGAACTGCTCGGCCGCATGGGCGTGAGTGTGACCATCGCCGAAGGGCTGCGCATCGAGGTGGACGCCTCGACTCTGAAGGAATGTTTCGCACCCTACGATCTGGTCAAGACCATGCGCGCCTCGATCCTGGTGCTCGGTCCGCTGGTAGCCAGATTTGGTCGCGCGGACGTCTCCTTGCCGGGCGGTTGCGCCATCGGAGCGCGGCCCGTCAACATCCACGTGGCGGGGTTGCAGGCCATGGGCGCCGACATCCAGATCGAGGGCGGTTACATTCGAGCCCGTGCCGGCCGCCTCAGGGGCGCGCGCCTGGTGCTGGATGCCGTCACCGTGACCGGTACCGAGAACCTGATGATGGCCGCGACGCTCGCCGACGGGGAGACCGTGCTGGAGAATGCCGCGCGCGAGCCGGAAGTGGTGGATCTGGCCAACTTCCTGATCGCGATGGGCGCGAAGATCAGCGGTGCGGGCACCGACAAGATCGTCATCCAGGGCGTGCCGAAGCTGCATGGCACCACCTACGAGGTGCTGCCGGACCGAATCGAGAGCGGCACCTACCTGGTGGCCGGGGCCATCACCCGCGGACACGTACGCATCAAGAATACCCGCCCCGAGCACCTGGATGCAGTGACGGCCAAGCTGCGTGAAGCCGGGGCCAGCGTGAATATCGGTGACAACTGGATCGAGGTCGACATGCGTGGACGACGGCCGCGTGCGGTTGACGTGCGCACGGCGCCGTACCCGGCATTTCCGACCGACATGCAGGCGCAGTTCGCCGCCCTGAATACCGTGGCGGTCGGGGTAGGGACCATCATCGAGACCATTTTCGAGAACCGCTTCATGCACATGCTCGAGATGCGGCGCCTGGGGGCCGAGATCCGCCTCGAGGGGAACACGGCCATCATCCGCGGTGTCGAACGGCTGACCGCTGCACCGGTGATGGCCACCGATCTGCGCGCCTCGGCCAGTCTGGTGCTCGCCGGCCTGGTTGCCGAGGGGCGCACCGAAATCGAGCGCATCTATCACATCGACAGGGGATACGAGACTATCGAGGAGAAGCTCGCCGGTATCGGCGCGCAGATCCGTCGCATACCGAACTAGCTGCAAGGAGTCCACATGCAACTTGGAATGATTGGTCTGGGGCGCATGGGCGCCAACATGGTGAAACGCCTGTTGCGCAGTGGACACGAGATCGTGGCGTTCGCGAACGAGCCGGCGGCCGTGAAGGCGGCCTCGGCCGATGGTGCCAAGGGCGTCAACTCGCTGGCGGATCTGGTAAAGGGTCTGGCCGCGCCGCGCGCGATCTGGCTGATGGTGCCCGCGAGTGTCGTGGATGGCGTGATTGCGCAGCTGGCGCCTCTGCTCGGTCCCGGCGACATCATCATCGACGGTGGCAATTCGCACTATCACGACGATATCCGGCGAGCCGATGAACTCGCGAAATCGAAAATCCACTTCGTGGACGTGGGCACCAGCGGCGGTGTGCTGGGTCTGGAGCGCGGCTACTGCCAGATGATCGGCGGTGAAAAGGAGATCGTCGCGCACCTCGATCCGATTTTCGCCACCCTGGCCCCGGGCGGCGCACCCCCTTCGGCCGCCGATCGCGCCGCGCATGGTACGGCGGCGCAGGGCTATCTGCACTGCGGCGGCAACGGCGGCGGCCATTTCGTGAAGATGGTCCACAACGGCATCGAGTACGGTCTGATGGCGGCTTATGCGGAGGGCTTCAATATCCTCAAGCACGCCAACATCGGTCTGGATCACAAGGGCGGCGAAGATGCCGAAACCGCCCCGCTCGCCCAACCGCGACTGTTCCAGTACTCGTTTGACGTGGCGCAGATCGCTGAAGTGTGGCGCCGCGGCAGCATAATCACCTCACAGCTGCTGGATCTTACTGCCGAAGCGCTGGCGCACGATCCATTGCTCACAGGTTTCGCCGGGCGCGTGTCCGACTCGGGCGAGGGCCGCTGGACCGTCGAGGCCGCGATCGAGGAGGGTGTGCCGGCGCACGTGCTCACCGCCGCGCTGTATGCGCGTTTCGAGTCGCGTGGTCGGGCGGAGTTCGCCGACAAGGTGCTCTCGGCCATGCGGCTGGGATTTGGCGGTCACGTCGAGACCAAGGCGTAGCGTCATGAATTCCGCGACGCGTGAAGCCGCCGATGCGCTGGTGCTGTTCGGCGCCACCGGTGATCTGTGCCATCGGAAGATATTCCCGTCGTTGTATCAGCTCGTGCGCCGCGGTCGTCTGACGGTGCCGGTCATTGGCGTGGCCAAGGCCGGCTGGAATCACGATCAGCTCATCGAGCGGCTGCGCGACAGTCTGAAGAACTTTGTGAAGGGTGCGGATCCCGCCGTCGTCGAGCGTTTGGTGGCGCTGGTCCAGTACGTGGACGGCGACTATGGTTCGCTCGCGACCTTCAAGCAGCTGCGCAAGCTCCTCGGGACCGCGCAGCATCCGCTGCACTATCTGGCCATCCCGCCCAGCATGTTTCCGATCGTGGTCACCCAACTGGCTGCTGCCGAGTGCGACAAGGGTGCGCGGGTGGTGATCGAGAAGCCGTTCGGGCGAGACCTCGCGAGCGCACATGCCTTGAACCAGACGCTGCACAAGATTTTCGACGAGCGTTCGATCTTTCGTATTGATCATTACCTCGGCAAGGAACCGGTGCAGAACCTGCTGTATTTTCGCTTTGCAAATTCCTTTCTCGAGCCGATCTGGAACCGCAACTACGTCGCGAGCGTGCAGATCACGATGGCCGAGGAGATCGGCATCGCCGGTCGCGGCAAGTTCTATGACGAGGCCGGTGCCATCCGCGATGTGATCCAGAATCATCTGCTGCAGGTGGTCGCATTCCTGGCCATGGAGCCGCCGCTCAATGGCGGCGGCGATGCGATGCGCGATGAGAAGGTGAAGGTGTTCCGGGCGCTGCGTCCGCTGCAGTCACAGGATCTGGTGCGCGGTCAGTTCAGGGGTTACCGGGATGAGCCGGGGGTTGCCCCGGACTCAAAGGTCGAAACGTTCGCGGCGTTGCGCCTGTCGATTGATTCGTGGCGCTGGAGCGGCGTGCCGTTCTATCTGCGGGCCGGCAAATGCCTGCCGGTGACCGCCACCGAGGTGGTCGTGGAATTGCGGCCGCCACCGGCGCGGGTCTTCGGCGATGTGAAGCCGTGTCAGCCGAACTACGTGCGTTTTCGGGTCGGACCGGATGTGGCCATCGCCTGGGGCGCGCACACCAAGCAACCCGGCGAGCGCATGGCGGGACGGGAAGTGGAACTGTTCGTCGATCAGAAGGCTGCCGATGAAATGGAGCCCTATGAGCGCCTGATCGGCGATGCGCTCAGCGGCGATGCCACGCTGTTCGCCCGCGAGGATGAGGTCGAAGCCGCTTGGGCCGCCGTCGATCCGGTGCTCAATGAGGTGACGCCGGTCTATCAATACGAGCCGGGCAGCTGGGGACCGGCCGAATCATTCCGGATCATCGACGGGGAGTGCGGGTGGCACGATCCGGGCGCCACCGCCGATGGCTGGACGCGCTGGCCGATGCGCAGCTAGCCCGGTCCCGGGGCAGCCAGCGCGCTGGCGTCGGCCCAGACCTCCGCCGCGCGGCAACCGCGCACGGCGGCCCAGGCCGTCAGATCCGGCCGGCGCCGCAGCAGGCCATCAACCGCGCCCTGCTTGTCGGACCCGGCCACCAGGAAGATCAGTTGATCGACGCGTTCCAGCACCGTTGGCGTCACGGTGACGGCATCGCGTCCATCCGGTCGATGCACGCTGATGGCAAACTGCCCGCGTGCGCGCTGCAGATCAGCCGCGGAAAACAGCGAGCAGGTATGGCCGTCCGCGCCGATCCCCAACAGACCCAGGTTGATCCGGCGGCCGCCAAGGAGCAGTTGCTCGAGCTGCCGCGCGCTGTGGCTGGCGGCCTGCGCCAACGGCAATTCGGTCCGGATGCGCAACACCTGCTCGGGCGCCAGACCGAGCGCCGTGAACAGCGGGCGGCTTTGGTGATAGTTGCTCTGGTCTGAATCTGATGGCACATACCGGTCATCGGAAAATAGAATTGTGAGCCCCGCTGCCGGGGTCAGAGCGCGGGTCGCCAGTTCCAGATAAGCCGGTATCGGCGTGCTGCCGCCGCTGAGCATCACCACCGGCTGCTGGCCGTCCGCACCCGTCAGCACCTGCTGCAGGCGCTCCTCGATGGCCCGCTGCAGCTGGCCGCGGTCCGCAAAGCGGCGCAGCGTCACGGTCGCATCGGTGCCGGGCGGGCCTGCCTGCTGCGTCATCGGGGCCGACTCCATTACAGATTTTTCGGACGTTGACGCAGAGTGATGGTCCCGGCCAACGTCGCGCGGCCGCGCAGCACGCTGACCTTGACGGTGGTGCCCGGCGCGGAGCTGGCGATATGCGCCAGAAAATCCTGCGAGCTCTTCACACTGGCACCGTCACAGGCGGTGAGAATATCGCCCCGGTGCAGACCTGCCACCTGCCCGGGGCTGTCCGGGACCAGCTCCATGATCACGGCGCCACCGTGCGCCAGGCCGGCGCTCTGCGCCTGGTTATCGGAAAAATCCTCCGGAACGATGCCGCTCCAGCCGCGTACGACCTTGCCGCGGGTGATCAGATCGTGCATGACCCCGCGAACCATGTTCACGGGGATGGCGAAGCCGATGCCTTCGGCCCCACTGGTCTTCGCGACAATGGCGGTGTTGATGCCCACCAGCTCCCCGCGGGTGTTGATCAGCGCGCCCCCGGAATTGCCCAGGTTGATCGCTGCATCGGTCTGAATGAAGTTCTCGAAGGTCGCAAGTCCGAGCTGGCCGCGACCGGTCGCGCTGACGATGCCGTGCGTGACGGTCTGCGACAGCCCCAGGGCATTGCCGATGGCCAGCACGACATCCCCGACCTGCAGTTGGTCGGAGTGGCCGAAAGGCATGATCGGCAGGTGTCCGAGGTCGATCTTCAGCAAGGCCAGATCCGAGTCCGGGTCCCGGCCGACGACCCGGGCGACGGCCACACGGTGGTCAGCCAGCTGCACCCGCACCTGATCGGCATTTTCGACGACGTGGTTATTGGTGGCAATATGGCCCTCGGTATCCACGATGACGCCCGAGCCCAGGCTGCGTTCGGTACGGTTGAAATATCGGGGTTCCGAGTCGCCGAAAAATGCATCGAAGCCACTGGGCTGCACCCTTTCGGTCACCGTCCGGGAGGTTGAAATGTTGACCACGGCCGGCGCGGCGCGCTGGACGGCGTCCGCGTATGACCAGGCATCATGGCCGGGGAACAGGACCGTCGCGGAATTCCCGTCGTTCGCAGGGGTCAAGGTGGGTCTCGCGACTGCAGCGACGACCGGATCAGGGGCGCGCGACGGGTTCGGCAAGGAAGCCTCGGGTGGCGTGGGCTGCGCCCTGAGCAGTTCAGGGCGCCAGGCAACGATGATGAATGCCAGGGCCAGGCCGCTGACCACCGATGCCCCGATGAACATGCACACCCGACCGATCCGGTTCATTCCCGCCTCGTGATTTCCTGATGCGTTCGCCACAAAAGTCGCGCCGACGTGAACGAAGGCGAGACTTTGTTGTGTGTATAATGCGCCGCCCCCTGAGCAACGGAAACATGGGTCCAGTGCCCGGTGGTCATGTGCGTGGAAGACGATAACAAGGAGCGGCCTGATGGTGGTAGCCGTTAAACCCGCAGACTCTGGCGGGCCCGGGAACGAGACCCCGAGCAAGGGTCTGAAGGCTTGGATCTATAAGCGTTTGCCGGTCAAGGAGTTTATCGAGACTCAGGCCACCGGTTATTACGCGCCGAAGAACTTCAACATCTGGTACTTCTTTGGCTTCATCGCCATGGTTGTGCTGGTGCTGCAGCTGCTGACCGGCATCTTCCTGACGATGTTCTACAAGCCCGGCGAGGCTACCGCGTTCGACTCGGTGGAATTCATCATGCGCGAAGTCAACTACGGTTGGCTGATCCGCTACCTGCATTCGACCGGCGCTTCGGCATTCTTCCTGGTCGTCTACCTGCACATGTACCGGGCGATCATGTACGGGTCGTACCGTGCGCCGCGTGAACTGCTGTGGCTGTTTGGCATGCTGGTGTACCTGGCGCTGATGGCGGAGGCCTTCATGGGCTACGTGCTGCCCTGGGGCAATATGTCCTATTGGGCGGCAAACGTGATCGTGAACATCTTCGGCACCATCCCGGTGATCGGGTCGACGCTGGTGGAATGGATCCGCGGTGACTACGGCATCGCCGATTCCACCCTCAACCGCTTCTTTGCCCTGCACGTGGTCGCGGTGCCGCTGGCACTGCTGCTGCTGGTGGTGCTGCACCTGGTCGCGCTGCGGCGCACCGGATCGAACAATCCGGACGGTATCGAAATCAAGGCGAACCTGGACAAGGACGGACATCCGGTGGATGGCATTCCGTTCCATCCGTACTACTCGGTGAAGGATTCCTTCGGGATTTCGGTGTTCTTCGTGATCTTCGCAGCGGTCGTGTTCTTTGCTCCAACCCTCGGCGGATATTTCCTGGAACATGCGAACTTTGAGCCCACGGACATCTTCTCGACCCCGAATCCCATTACCCCTTCCTGGTACTTCACACCCTTCTACGCCATCCTGCGCGCCATCCCCGACCAGCGCATGGGCGCACTGCTGATGGCGCTGTCACTGGTGTGCTTCCTGCTGCTGCCGTGGCTGGATCGCTCGCCGGTGAAGTCGATCCGCTACAAGGGTCCGCTGTCGAAGGCGTTCCTGGCGCTCTTCACGGTTTCATTCCTGGGGCTCATGTATCTGGGCCTGCAGGAGCCGGCCGGCATCTACATCACCTTGGGACGACTCGCCACGGGCGGCTATTTCGCCTTCTTCATACTGATGCCGATCTACACCAAAATTGAAAGGGTCAAGCCAGTGCCTACTCGCGTGAGGTTTGAGGCCCATGCGTAGAGTCAATACCGCGAAACAGGCACTGCGGATTGCCGGGTTTGCCGTACTGCTGCTGACGGGCGCGGCAGGTGCTGCGCTGGCTGCCGATGCTTCGGCGCCTGATGCGGCCGCATCGGCTCCGGCAGCCGCGCCGGGCAGCGTGCAGGCTGTCATGGCCATGGCCTCCAAAGTGGCCCAGGATCAGCTGGCCGAGAAGAAGAAGAAGGACGAAGAGGAGCGGCTGAAGGGCTTCGGCAGCGACTGGGAATCCTGGGAGCCGGACAACTCTGTAGCCGATGTCGCCTCGCTGCAGCGCGGCCTGCGCGACTTCGCCGGCTATTGCCGGGGCTGCCACTCTTTGAAGTACATGCGCTATTCGCGCATGGCGAATGATCTGCAGATCAAGCCCGATCAGCTGCAGAAATTCCTGCTGCCGGCCGGTGCGAAGCCCAGCGATTATGTCGCGACGCCCATGCCGTCGGCGGATGCGCTGACCTGGTTCGGCAAAGTGCCGCCGGATCTGTCGCTCATCGCCCGGGCACGCGGTGACGGCTACCTGTTCCGCTTCCTGACGACGTTCTTCTCGGATCCCACCCGCTCGACGGGGGCAAACAATCTGCAGCTGCCCAGTGTCGCGATGCCGCATGTGCTCTCCACCCTGGAGGGCGTCAAGGTCGCGGTGTTCAAGACCGTGAACAAGGAGCAGGTATTTGACCACTTTGTGCAGGTCGCACCCGGCAGCCTGTCACACGAGGAGTACCTTGCCACCGTTCGCGATCTGGTGAATTTCCTGGATTACGTGGGTGAACCGGCGCAGGTTCAGCGCCGCTCTCTGGGCATCAAGGTGGTATTGTTCCTGTTGGCCTTTACGGCACTGACCTATTTCCTGAAGCGCGAGTACTGGAAGAACGTCCACTGACGGTCACCCCGGGACATGGGGACACGGAGTAAGCCCTTTGTCGAGCCGACGGTCCATCATGACTCTGTTTTCCGCGCCCAATGACCTATGGAGCCATCGGACTCGCATAGTGCTGGCGGAAAAGGGCATCGGCATCGACATCATCAGTGTTGAGCCGGGACGACTGCCCGAGGACCTGCTCGACCTGAATCCGTACCACAGCCTGCCCACCCTCGTGGACCGCGATCTGGTGCTATACGACTCGCGCGTGATCATGGAGTACCTGGACGAGCGCTTTCCGCATCCGCCGCTGATGCCGGTGGATCCGGTGGCCCGAGCCCAATTCCGCCTGGCTCTGCACCGCGTCGAGCGGGACTGGTACCCGCTGGTTTACCAGATTGAAGCCGAACCGGACCGCAAGGCATCACTGA
>DASYER010000044.1:0-40475 GCA_036498905.1 Steroidobacteraceae bacterium
GCCAAAATGGGCAAGCCGTTCATGTCGCCGCAACTGATACGCCTGGACCGCCTCAATACGCATCCGGGACTGCATCCGGATTTCGCGGGCCGTCTGATCAGCGCGGTCATTCTCGGCGGCCTGGTGCTGCTCATCGCCTGCGTCAACTTCGTCAACCTGATGACGGCGCGCGCCACGCGGCGCAGCCGCGAAGTGGGCATCAGAAAATTAGCAGGAGCGGGACGACACCTGCTGATCCTGCAGTTCATGGGCGAGTCCATTCTGTATGTGCTGACCGCAATGCTCATCGCAGTCGCCCTCACCGAATGGTCCTTGCCGGCGGTCAATGCATTTCTGGGCGCGGATGCGAGCTTCGACTACTGGCGTAATGCCCCGCTGCTGGGCTGCCTGCTTGCGGCCACGGCCTTGCTGGGAGTCCTCGCCGGCGCCTATCCGGCACTCATCATGTCCGGCTTTCGGCCGCTGAGCGTGCTGAAGGGACTGGGACAATCCGGCGGCGCTGGATGGGTGCGCCAGAGCCTCGTCACCCTGCAATTCGCGATTCTGGTCGCGCTGGTGATCGGCGCCGCGGTGATCTATCAGCAGCGCATCTATGCCACGACCGATGCGCTGCGGATCAAGCCCGACCAGGTGCTGGGCATCTACTCACCGTGCCGTGCCGGTTTCGTCTCCGAAATCAGAGCGCTGCCCGGCGTGCAGGCCGTGGCCTGTTCCGGCTTTCAGATACTGGGCGCGGGGGACACTTCCACGGTGAAGGCGCGGGACGGTACAGAAGTGTCGATGACCGACGTGCCGACGGACCTTTCGGTATTCGATCTGTATGGCCTGAAGCCGCTCGCCGGCAGCTTCGGCGCTGTGGATGATCCTGCCTCCGGCCAGTACGTCATCAACGAATCCGCGGTCAGGCAATTGCACTTTGCCTCGGCGCAGGCGGCCGTCGGGCAGAAGCTCGACCTGCCCTTCTTCGGCCAGCCCGGCGACAACGGCAAGGTGCACGGCATGCACATCGTCGGCGTGGTGCCCGATTTCACGATGGACACGGTGCAACGGCCGATTCCACCCACGGCCTATGTCGTCGCGCCCGATGTCTACGGATTGATCAGCGTCAAACTGACGGGCCGGCAGTTGCCACAGACGCTGGTCGCGATCGATCGGGTATGGACGCGCACCGGAGGTGAGGGGCCCATCAATCGCTTCTTCATGAATGAGCACATCGATCAGCAATACCGGTCGATGCTTCGAGAAGCCCAGGGTTTCGGTATCTTCACCGTCGTCGCCGCGCTGCTCGCCTGTCTGGGATTGTTCGGACTCGCCGCCTCAATAGCCGAGCACCGCACCCGGGAGATCGGCGTGCGCAAGGCCCTGGGCGCGGATACGTCCGACGTCATTCGTCTGCTGCTGTGGCAGTTCAGCCGGCCGGTGCTGTGGGCGAATCTCATCGCCTGGCCGGTGGCGGCGTGGGCCATGCAGCGCTGGCTGCAAGGCTTCGCCTACCACGTGGACCTCGCCCTGTGGCTGTTCCCGGCCGCCGGCGCTCTTGCGCTCGTCATCGCGCTGCTCACCGTGTGTACGCATTCGGTCCTGGTTGCGCGCGCCAAGCCGGTCGCGGCATTGCGCTACGAGTAGGCGGCCAGAACATGTTCCGCAATTGTCTTGCCGCCGCCTTGCGCCACCTGGCGCGCAACCGCCTGTATACAACCATCAGTGTTTTCGGCCTGGCCATCGGTTTGTGCACGGCACTGATCGCGGCGCTCGTGATCCACAATCAGTACAGCTACGATCACTTCGTTCCGGGATACGAGCGCACCTACATCATTCAGACAGCCGTCAGCCCGGCTGGAATGGCACGCCAGTACGTCAATTTCACGCCACTGAGCATGGCCGCGCAGGTCCGGGAGCAATTCCCGCAGGTCGAGGGCGTCAGCCGCGTGCTGTACACGACCATGCGCGTGCAGTATGGCCTGCAGACCTCAACCGAGACAGTCTACTGGGCCGATCCCAGTCTTCCCGACGTATTGCCTCCGGCCACGTATACCGGAGACTTCGCGGCGGCGCTGCGCACTGCGGACAGCCTAGCGCTGTCGCGCAGCTATGCACGCCGGTTCTTCGGCCGCGATGCGCCGCTCGGCGAGACGCTGCTGGTCGACGGACACGCGATGGTTATACGGGCGGTGATGCAGGACCCGCCGCCGAACGGTACGCACGAGGCGCGGAACATCATTGCGGCCGCAGTCACCAGCATCTCGCCGACAAAATCTACCAGTAAGGCTGGCGAAGCCTCGCAAAAGCTGGGCGGTGTGGCCGTCCCATCGGGATACACGTATGTTCGCCTGAGGCCCGGCACCGACGTGGTTGCCTTGCGACGCGCGCTCCCACGGCTGCTGCCGCTCAGTGGCCTCGGCTCATTGTCCAACATGATGACGCTGGAGCTGATCCGCATCGACCAGATCAACACCGATGAGGGTATGCACCCCGCCTTTCGTGGCCGCATGCTGCTTCTTGGCGTTCTGGGCGCGGTTGTGCTGCTAATCGCGGCGGTCAACTTCGTGAACCTGCAGACTGCGCGCTCAGCGCTGCGGGCCCGGGAAGCCGCGATCCGCACTCTGGCCGGCGCCGGCCGGCACATTCTGATCGTGCAGTTCCTTGGCGAGGCTTTGATGTACGCCGCGGTCGCCGTGCTGCTCGCGATCGCGCTCACGGAATGGCTGCTGCCGCGCGTCAATACCTTTCTGGATGCAGGCGCCGTACTTGAATACGGTCACGAACCCGGACTGATCGATGCACTCGTCGGGTCATCTATCCTGCTGGGACTGCTGGCCGGCGCGTGGCCGGCCTTCGTGCAGTCGGGATTCCGTCCTGTGACTGTCCTCAGGGGGGCCGTGACTGTTTCCAGCGGAGCCGTCGCGCGGCAGGGACTGGTCGCAGTGCAGTTCGCGCTGCTGATCGCACTCGCCATCTGTGCTGGTGTCATCAATCGCCAACGAGCGTTTGCTCTTCGAGATGCACTGCGTCTGAATCAGGATCAGGTGGTGACGATCTACGCGCCCGGGCCGCACGGTGGCGCCTTTGCAGATGAGTTGCGAAAAATTTCCGGCGTGCGTTCCGTAACGCGCAGCACTGTCGGATTTCTTGGTTTTGCGGGGTTCATGACGGCCGTCGTCACTTCAACCCTGCGAACGAAGGCGGGCGCGGAAATCTCGCTCAACATGGTTGGCGTGGACTTCGACCTGTTCGATTTTTACGCGATTGCGCCGCTCGCCGGACACCTGCCGACGGCGGGCGGTACATCGCCCCGCATTACCGATGCGCACTACGTGGTGCTGAACGAGACCGCCGCGCACAGATTCGGGTTCGGATCACCTGCGCAAGCGCTCGGAAACCCAGTGTCCTTCCCAACGCCGGACACCCGCGGCACCCCCGGGCAGCCGCAATCCACCGTATTGGCTGTCGTGCCTGATTTCTCACTCAATTCCGTCGAACAGGCGGTGCCGGCGACGGCGTATTTTCAGCAGCAGAGTGGACTCGATCTCATCAGCGCAAGGCTCAGCGGCCATGACATACCCGAAACGCTCGGCGCCATCGATGCGTTATGGCGCCGCCTCGGTAACGCTGAGCCGCCCCGACATGTCTTTCTTGACCGGCAGATCCAGCAGCAATACATGGGTGTGCTGCGACAGTCCCAGGCATTTGGCATTTGCGCGGTCATCGCCGTGACCTTGTCCTGCATTGGACTCTTCGCCCTGACGGCCGCGACGGCCGAACGGCGCACGAAGGAGATCGGCATTCGCAAGGCGCTCGGTGCGAACACCGGGGAGGTCCTGCGGCTGTTACTTTGGCAGTTCAGCAAGCCAGTAATCTGGGGGTGCCTGCTTGCCTGGCCGGTTGCCGCCTATGTAATGCGGCGCTGGCTCGCCACTTTTGCCTATCACATCGATCTGCCGCTATGGCTGTTCCCTGCCGCGGCGTTTGCGGCGCTTCTGATCGCACTCGCCACCGTCAGTAGCCAATGCGCACTGCTCGCGCGGGCGAAGCCGATTGCAGCGCTGCGTTACGAGTAGGACGCACGGACATGTTCCGCAATTGTCTTGCCGCCGCCTTGCGCCACCTGGCGCGCAACCGCCTGTACACGACTATCAGTGTCCTCGGCCTGGCCATCGGTTTGTGCACGGCGCTGATCGCAGCACTCGTGATTCACAATCAGTACAGCTACGACCACTCGGTCCGCGGCTACGAACGCACCTACATCGTACAGTTGGCGCTCACACCTGCGGGACGGGCCAAACAGTACGTGAAATACACGGCCCCGCAGGTGGGCAAGCAGGTGCAGCTGCAGCTCCACGACGTCGAGGCAACGAGCCGTGTTCTCGAGGACGACGGGCGTGTGCAGCACGGCGTGCAGACCTGGCGCACCACCGTCTATTGGGCCGATCCGAACCTGACGGACGCGCTACCGATGGCGACGTACGCCGGAGATCTGGCGGCGGCTTTGCGTACGCCGGACAGTGTCGCCCTTTCGCGCAGCGACGCGCGCCGGTTCTTCGGTCGCGATGCGCCGCTGGGTGAGATATTGGATGTTGACGGGCACGCCATGGTGGTGCGAGCCGTGTTCCCCGATCAGGCCGGTACCACCCATCTGCAGCGCGACATCATTGCCGCCGGCGTCTCCAGCTATTCGCCGAACAGCACAGCTGGGAATGATGCATTGGATAAATACGGACAGCTGCTCGTCGTGCCGGGTATGACCTACCTGCGCTTACGACCGGGCGCTGATCTCTTACGGGTCCAATCAAGCCTGCAGCGGCTGCTGCAACCGGGCAACCTGGCAAAGTCGCCGTTTGCAATGGCCCCCGAGCTGATCCGCGTCGACCGGTTCAATACCAAAGAAGGGCTGCATCCCGGGTTCCGCAACCGCATGCTGCTGCTCGGGATAATGGGGGTGGTCGTACTGCTGATCGCGGCCGTCAACTTCGTGAATCTGCAGACCGCGCGTTCGGCGCTGCGCGCGCGGGAGGCTGCAATTCGGGCCGTGGCGGGTGCAGGCCGGCGCACTTTGATCGTACAGTTTCTCGGGGAGGCTCTCCTATATGCCGGCGCTGCGGCCCTGCTGGCGGTGGCGCTGACTGAGTGGCTGCTGCCGCAGGTCAATACTTTCCTGGATGCCGGCGCCGTCCTCGACTACGGCCGCGAACCGTGGCTGGTCGCGATGCTGCTCGGCGCGACTTTGCTGCTGGCGGTGCTTGCCGGCGCGTGGCCCGCATTCGTGCAATCGGGTATTCGCCCGGTGAATGTCCTGCGAGGAGGTATCGCGGCGTCCAGCGGAGCCGCCGTGCGCCAGGGGTTGACCGCCCTGCAGTTCGCACTGCTGATTGCGCTCGGCATCTGCGCCGGCATCGGCTATCGGCAGCGCGAGTTCGGCATACACGAGGCGCTGCGCCTGGACACCGATCAGGTGCTGATGATCAGCGCTCCAGCGACCGTGCCGCACCGCGCGGCCTTCGTCAATGCGCTGCGCGTCCTGCCAGGGGTGAAAGCCGTGATGTGGGGCAGCGTGCCATTCCTCGGCAATACGGGTTTCAAGGGGTTGCGGCGCCGGCTCCTGACCGTTGCACCCGTGCGACCCGCCGGCCAGATCGTTTTAGACGCTGTCGATGTCGACTTCGGCCTGTTCGGCTTCTACGGCATAAAACCACTCGCAGGAAGACTGGCGAGCTCCGATCCGACATCTGTCGTGCTCAACGCTACCGCGGCACGCAGGTTCGGTCTCAACCCGCCCGCACAAGCCATCGGGAAGTCAGTAACCCTTCCGCCTCTTGGCAAACCCGGCATCGTCGGCGACTTCGTGGACTCCAGAGTCCTTGCCGTGGTACCGGACTTTTCTCTGGACTCCGTTGTCGCAAGCGTACCAGCCACCATTTATATTCAGCCGCGCAACAATGCGGCTCTTGATCTCGATAAGCTCGATCTGATCAATGTCAGGCTGAGCGGCCACGATATCCCCGACACCCTCGCAGCCATCGACTCGCTGTGGCGCCACACCGACAATGCTGATCCGATCAATCGCTTCTTCCTCGACGAGCATATTGAGCTGCTCTACCAGAGTGTGCTGCGACAGTCGCAGGCCTTCGGTATCTGCGCACTGATCGCCCTGGGCCTTTCGTGCATCGGCCTGTTTGCGCTGACGGCGGCGGCGGCTGAGCGGCGCACGAAGGAGATCGGCATACGCAAGGCCTTGGGGGCGGATACGCTCGATGTGCTCAAGCTGCTGCTGTGGCAGTTCAGCAAGCCGGTGATATGGGCCAGCCTCATCGCCTGGCCGGTCGCCGCCTACGTGATGCGCCGCTGGCTCGCTACATTCGCCTACCACATAGACTTGCCGCTATGGATGTTCCCTACTGCGGCGTTGATGGCGCTCGTCATCGCGCTGCTCACCGTGTGTACGCATTCGGTACTGGTCGCGCGTGCCAAGCCGGTCGCGGCATTGCGCTACGAGTAGTCAGCGCACCGGTTGTGGCTCTTTGATTGCCAGGTAGACGGTGCTCCACAGCTGCGCGGCATTGGCCTCATCGGCATCGGCGGCGCTGGATCCAAAGGATGCGACCTGGTAGCGATCGCCCTGGATGCTCCAGGACCAAAGTTCCGAGGCACGCCACGATGCCGTGGCGCGAATGACGCGCCATAAGGACTGCTGTGCGCTCAACAGGTGTTGGCGGACACTTTGCCGCAGGTCCGTGCGTTGCAGCTGCCGTTCCAGGCCGCTCGCGAACAATGCCTGTTGCCACGACCACACGACGGTGCCGTGATAGGCGTGATTGTTGAAGCGCCGCTTCAGGTCCGCATCGGCAAAGACGGGATTGGCGACCACCATGCCGACATCGGTGAGCAGCCCTAAAGGGAACGGGCGGACCACGCTGCGGACAATGCGATCGAGTGTTGCCGGATCCGGCGTGGCGAACAGCAACTCGAAGCCTTCGTCGGAATTGACTATCGGCACCGGTTTGCCTGTCGCATCAAGCGCAATCGCATGGAAGCTCACGGCGCCGGTGCCGAGGGCGGCCAGCGCTGCGGCCGCGGGCACCTTGAGCTGACCGGCATACGAGGTGACGGCGGTTCTGGCGTGGGCATTGTCGAGCGTCACCGCGAAGAGCCCGGGAGCCGCCCGGCGCCAGATCGCGGCATCGGCGCCGACGCGCGCGAGCGTCGCACGATCCGCCATGGACAGGACGCCGTCGAGCACGCCACTGCGTACCAGCCTTGCGCTTGCGGCGAGCGCCGCTGGCATCAGGACGGCATTCACATCGTAAGGATAGCGTCCCCCGCCGAGGCCGTCATTGCTGTCACGCCACTCCCCGGTGGCCCGCCCGGTTTTGAGCGCCAGCAGATGGTTGTAGCGCGGATCGATCGCAAAGGCTCGTGCGTTCATTGCCACCAGGCGCAGGTTGCGCACCAGTGCCGCGCCCGGGCCTTGCGCCAGGAAGCCCTTTGCGCGCCGGCGGCCGTCAGGCGTGTCGAGCAGGTAGGCTGCAGCTACCGGCGCCAAGAGGTAGTTGCCGTCGATCATGCCGTAGTCGTAGATCGGGGCATCGCTGAGCGTGCCGTCGTGATGCTTGTGCTCGAGGACCGCAAATTCGCCGATCGACTCCTCGTGCGCGACCTCGCCATCGGCTGCCAGGCGCTCCAGCACGGAGCGAAGCCCGGCTTCGATGGCATCCGGTGTGAGCGCCGGCATCAGCATCTGCAGCGACATCAGGGTGTCGCGCCCGAAATACGTGTCGAAGCGCCAGGATCCGGCGAGAAACTTCTCCCGGTAACTGAGGAAAGTCAGCACCTGCTCGGTACGGACATCGTGAACCTGTCGACCGTTAAGCAGCGCCGGTTCAGGAATTGCAGTGAGAGGCTGTTCGCCGGACACGGCCGTGACCCGCAGCTTTATCCTGTGATCGTTGCCGATCTGGATCGAGCCATCCGCTGCAAGCGTCCCTTCGAGTACCTCGACGCTCAGGTGATACCCGGCGGCGCCGTCCAGGCGGTTGCGCGTCCAGCTTAAGGCTTGCCCGGACACTGTGGGTCGAACGACCACTTCCGCCGGCACAGTGCCGTTGCTTTGATAGTCCCGCAGGACCCGCACGCTGGAGAGTACGGCCTGCTGGGGTACCAGCGCCGGCGCTGTGCTTTGTACTTCGAAGACTATGCCGAAAAGCGCGCGCCCGGCGGCATCATGGGTCGTGATCGCGGCCGGAGCGGAGTCGATCATCCATTGGACGGGCGTGGTCTGGCGATGAAACCACAAACCCACGCCGCTGTTGCCCGCCGGGAAGGCGACGAGGATGCGCGGATCAAGACCCGAGCGCAGCACCAGGTGTGCCGCAACCTTGCCATCGCGCAGGAAGTAGTTCTGGATCGCCCCGTCGGTGATCGCAAAGTGCAGCGCACCTTGGGCGTCGGCAAGGCGGGAGGCCAACGCCAGCGCCAGGAGCAGCGAGCCTATGCCTAAGCGCCATGAGCGTGGCCCGGGCATTCAGGCGGCTTTGAGGCGCTGCTGAATGTAGTCCCGATGCCGCGGCATCGTCACCAGCGCTGCGGCGATTTGTCCGCGGGTGCGCCTCAGATGCGCCAGATTCTCCTCCGCGGAAATGCTGTCCAGGAGTGGATTGTAGTCGGCGGGCTTGAGCCCCTGTCCCATCATCACCGCGAACCAGCTCGCCTCTTTGAACAGATCCTCGCTCTCGAGCACGATTCGACCGGTGTCCCTGAAGTGGTTCGATTTGTAGCTGAGCCCCTCGGGAACCGTCATGTGCTGGCAGTACTGCCACAGCGGCTCCGGGCGACCGGCCGTGCGGTGATAGTGCAGGATCAGAAAATCACGGATGGACTCCACGTCGGCCGCAAAGACACGATTGAACTGAGCGGCGGTCTGCGGATGACAGTCACGGGTCGGAAACAGCGACAGCAACTTCGCGATGCCGCTTTGAATGAGATGGATGCTCGTCGACTCCAGCGGCTCGAGGAAGCCGGCCGACAGTCCGATGGCGACGACATTCTTAATCCACGCCAGCCTGCGTCGCCCCGCGACGAAGCGGATCAGCCGCGGCGCGGCGATTGCGGCGCCATCTAGATTCGACAGCAGGGTGTCGGTTGCTGCGGCATCGTCAATGAACTGGCTGCTGTAGACGATGCCGTTGCCGGTGCGATGCTGCAGCGGGATCCGCCATTGCCATCCGGCGGCCTGGGCGATCGCGCGCGTGTAGGGGCTTGGATCCGGGGCAACCTCGCTCGGCACCGCCAGTGCACGATCGCAGGGCAGCCAGCGCGACCAGTCATCGAAGCCGCTCTTCAACGTCCCCTCGATCAGCAGCGCCCGCATGCCCGAGCAATCGATGAACAGGTCCCCCTCGATGATCTCCCCGCGCTGAGTGGTCAGGGCCGTGACGAAGCCGCTGTTCGGATCCTGGGCGACGCGCGTGACCTTGCCCTCGATGCGGCGTACACCGCGCGCCTCACAGCGACGCCGCAGCAGGGCAGCGTACAGGCCGGCATCGAAGTGATAGGCATGTCCGAGCGTTGAGAATATCGAGTTCGCATCGGGTGAGGGCGGTGCGAACTTGCCCGCCTGCGCCGCCTGGGTCGTGAGCGAATAGTCGTAGTGACTGCCGCCCGTGCCCGCAAGGTGGGACCTGATCCAGCGGTGGTAGAACATCGGGCCGTCGCCGGGAGCGCCGAAGAGCCCGAAGGGATGAAAATAGCGGCTGCCCTGGCCGTTCCAGTGGGTCAGTTCGATGCCGAGCTTGAAGGTGGCCTTGGTTTCGCGGACCAGGTCGGCCTCACTCACATCGACGAGCTTGTTGAACCAGTGAATGGTCGGGATCGTCGCTTCCCCGACGCCGATCGTGCCGATGTCGTCGGATTCGATGAGCGTGATGTCGAACTGCGGCGGTGAATTCACCTTCGCCAAGGCAGCCGCAGTCATCCAGCCCGCGGTGCCGCCACCGAGGATGACTACTCTTCTGATGCGCCGGTCGGGCATTGCCTGCGGCGGACTCCCTTGCTAGAACTTGACCGTAAGTGAGGCCAGCGCCGTGGGACCGACGATGCCGCGCCCGTAGAAATACCCGTTAACGATCTGCTGAGTAAAGCCCTGGCGCGGATTTCCTTCGGTCAGGCCCATCGCGTTGGTGGTGTTGTTCACGCTGACGTTCAGGACGGCCTTGGGCGTGATGTTGTAGATCGCACCCACCGCGAGCAGCCCGTAGCCCGGCAGCACGACCTGGTCACCGTTATCGGCAAAGATCCGGCCGATGTACTCGTACCGAATGTAGAACTGGCCGCGCTGACCCGGAAAATCATAGGCCGGCGTCAGCGTGTACATCACCTTGGGAGTCCGGCCGGGGGTCTTGCCGTCGTAGAACGCATTCGCCTCCGAGGAGACGTTCACATTGTTGATCGTGATCGTGCCGGTCGAGACATCGTTGAAGGTCGAATCCTGGTACGTGGCCTGCGCATGCAAGGAGAAGGCGTGCAGAGGTTCGAACGCGGGTCGATAGGTGGCATCCAGGTCCACGCCATTCGTATCCGAGTTACCGAAGAAGCCGAGATTCAGATTCGGGTTGGCCGGATCGACACCGCCGCCCCAGGTCTGGTTGTTGAACTGGGTGCGAAAGACCCGCAGCGTACCGAGAAGACCGTAATCCCCGTAGGTCACGCCGGCCTCGTAGAGAGTCAGTCCGGTCGCATGGGTATTGAGCCCCTGGGTTTCATAGGCGCGCTCAAACCGGCCATAGACCGACAACTGTGGCGTCAGCGTGTAATTGACGCCCGCCGTGTAGTTGAAGGGCGTCTCGTGACCGGAGGAGTAGCTGTAGGTGCCGTTGAATGCATTGGGGTTGGTCTGTGCGAGGCCGACGATGCCCGGAGGAATCGGTTCCGCGGTACTGTTCCCGGAAGTCGCGTCTTCGTGCTCATGCTCGTAGCGCATGCCGATGTCGACGTGCAGCTTGTCATTCCAGGTAAATTCGTTGTTCAGATAAACCGACTGCGAATTCTGGTTGTACGAGCTGATGCCGCTGCCCCAGTCCCCGTAACTGACGAGTCCGTTGTTGGTGAGCGAGCCAAGCACGTTTCCGGCCGGATTCAACGCCACGATGTCATAGATGTTCGACCCGTTGGTCACATCGTTGATGAGGTGGGAGACCCCCGACTGGTCGTTGAACTGCTGGGTCGAATACAGCATCGCGCCGAAAGTCAGACTGTTCTTCCAGTTGCTGGCCGCGGCATCCCAGGTCGTGCCGAAATCGCTGCCCCAATCGTGCATGGTAATGACCTGACGGTTGAGCACCGTCTGCTCCAGCAGTCCGTTACCGTTCAGGCCGTTCAAGGCAGCGACATTCGAGGCGGGGATGACCTGACCCGTCGTCAGGCTGCGGATACCGAACATGCTCGTGCCGGGGAAGGCCGCCTGACCCATGGTCAGCAGACTCGCAATCGGGGAGTCCGGCGTCGGAGTCAGATAGGTCAACGCCGGGGCCAGGCCGCTGTTGCCAGTGCCGCTGCCGGCGAATACCCCGTTGAAGTTCCAGTCGGTGCTCGTATAACGCGTTCTGGCGAACGCCGTCACCGTATCCGTGATCGGTACATGCAGATCGATGCGATACAGGCCACCGGTGGCGTGAATTCCCTGTGATTCGCTGAAGGTGCGGAAGCACTGGCCGCCGGTGCAGGAATCCGGCACGGTGATGTTCGCGAAGCCCGGGCCGATGATGCTGCCGAACTGTGAGTCCAGCCCCGGGATGCTGCTGATGCTGCCATTGTTGTACGCATACGGCTGATCCGCGTAGTACGGATCATGCTCATCCCAACGCTTGACCATCAGCTGCACGGAGGCGCCGTTCTCGAAGCGCTTCTCCAACTGGAACTTCGTATGCCAGGTGTCGTAGCGGAAGGGGGAGTCACGGGTGCCCGGATTGGAGTCGTAGTAGCCGCTGACGGCAAAGGCCAGGCCGGTCGTGAGCGGTGCGGAATACCAGAAGTCCGCCCGCCGGTCGCCATAGGTGGTGCCCGCAAATTCGGTGATGCCGTTGCCGGTATCGAAATTCAGTGCCCGCGATATGAAGTTGATGGAGGCGCCGGCCGCATTCGGCGTCAGGATGCCGGAGCTTCCGCCCTCGAGGGCTTCGACGTGATCGATCGAGAGGTCGTACTGAAACACTTCGTCATCGTTGAGACCGCCGTAAATGGCGGGCATGCCGTCCTCTTCGAGGCGGATGAATTCCTGACCACCACCCGGCAAGCCGCGCACCGAATAGTTGTTCGACACCGGTCCGGCCGTGTTTTCGACGAAGATGCCCGGGATCATTTCCAATACATCATCGGTGCCGCGCGGCGCCTTCTGATCCAGATCCGCGGCGCTGATCGCGGTGATCGCAACCGAAGAATTCAGCAGCGTCCGCTTCGTGGTCGTTCCCGTCACCACGATGGTCTGCAGCAGATCCGGCGAGGATTCATCCGTCCCGGCCGCTGCCGGCGGCCCCGCCGGCGGTGCCGCTGCGGCGGCCTGCGGGTCCGGCGCTGCCGCTTCATACGCCGTGCGTTGCAACTGCGCAGCCGCGGGCTTGATCGTCAGCGTGCCTTTGCCATTGCTGTCAAGCTGCAATCGGGTGCCGGCCAGTAACGCTGTCACCGCCTTCGCCGCGGTGTAAGTGCCGTGCAGCCCGGACGTCGAACGTCCACTGACCTGATCCTCGGAATAGATGATCGGCTGCGATGCGACGCGACCCGCGTCGATGAGTGCCTGATTCAGCGGCTCGGATGGAATATCGAAGCGAAACACCGCCTCGGCCGCCTGGGCGGAATTGCTCAGTTTCAGGAAGGCACCACCTACGAGCGCCGAAGTAAGTAACAAATGATTGCGGCGCGGCTTCATCACCATGGCGTATTCCCCATCTGTTGCGTGTTTCGCGACAGAGCGAAACCGCGCCAGAGAAAAGAACGAATTGCCGTGTTGTCCGCACGACAATGTCGGATGCGCGTTATCGCACGCGGCTGCGCCGACACATGACAGACGGCGCGGACAATGCATTTAAGACTCCGCTTACAAGCGCAGTAGCGAGATCGCTCGCGAGGACTGCAACCCATGGACGGCGGCACTGTCCAACTAGAGGTACGCAGTAAAGGAGTTCGTTATGAAGAGGAAATCGAATCGACTGATGACTGGTGCGCCGCTCGCCGCTGCGCTGAGCCTCGGTGCGATGGTGTTGGGCGCTTCCGGAATTGTGCTGGCCGCGCCTGCGTCCACGCCTGCGTCCAATGAAATCGTGCACTACAACGATTTGAATCTGTCGACGCCCTCGGGCGTGCAGGAATTGGCGAGCCGCATCCAGAACGCAGCCTGGCAGGTCTGCATGGATGTGGCGCCACCTGCCGCGACCGGTCCGAGCAACATCGCGAACGCGCAGTGCCAGCAGACTGTCGTCAAGGAGACCGTCGACAAGGTGAACAATCCAGCCCTCAGCAGCATGTTCCCGGCGGCGCCGACCGCTGACGATAATCTGTCGAGTGACTAGGAGTCGGCCGTAAGGCAGACCTGCGCGCGCGGGGCCCGTTGCCTCGCGCGGTGGGCATTTGTCACCATGAGATCGGCGCGCACCGCGAACCTGGGACCGAGGAAGTCGCCGCGCCAGCAGCGATCTCAAGCAACGGTAGAGGCCGTTCTCGAGGCCACGATTCGTGTGCTGCTGGCCCGGGGCTATCAAGGAACCACCACCACGGCGGTTGCCGAACGGGCCGGCGTCAGCATCGGCTCTTTGTACCAGTACTTTCCCAACAAGGATTCGCTGATGGCTGCCCTCGTGAAGCGGCACACAGCGGACGCAATTCGTTGCATCGACGAGGTGCTCCAAACTTCGAGCCAATGCGACCTCAAGGATTCCATGAGGACAATCGTTCGCGCGGGAATTGCAGCACATCGCCTTCACCCGGCTCTGCATAAGATCCTGGTCGAGCAGGTTCCCCGAATCGGTCAGGTCAAAGCCGCAATGAACACCAGCGCGATCGTGACTCGCAAGCTTGCAAAATGGCTCGACGAACGGGAACGATTCGAGGTGCTTGAGTGCGAGCGGACCGCATTCTTCATTGAGACGATCGTCGAGGCGCTAACGCATCGGATCATCGTTGACCGGGAGCAGGACATCTGCGAAGCGGATCTGGAGGATGAGGGGACCCGACTGCTGACCGCATACCTTACCCGACAAACCTGAGTGGTTGCTTACGCGGGCGACCCTTGCGCTCATCCGGCGCCTTTCCAATTTGATGATTTACCTGGACTTGTGCCGCCTGCAGCGGGTCGTTTGAGCGGCCGCGCGAAAGCGAATAGAAAAAGTAACCCGCTCGCCGCATATTTATCTGCATCCTGAAGGCCCGGAGCGCCAGCGTCATGAACTCACATCCCTACTCACACCTCGTCGGTTACAAGCAGTGGGCGGATCGCGGACTTTTTAGAATAGTCGGCGAAAAGCTGAGTCAGTTGGACAGCCAGGATGCAGCGAACCTGCTGCGGGTGCTGGACCATATGCATGTTGTCGACAGGATCTTTCAGCATCATCTGCAGGGGCAGCCGCACGGCTTCGAGGCACCGCGCTCGAAAGACGTGCCCGATATTGGCAGGCTCATCGCGGACGCGATGGCCGTGGACGACTGGTATGTGTCCTATGTCGGCACTGTGTCGGGACCGGACTTCGAACAGCCGGTGGATTTCGTCCTTACCAACGGCGCGCCGGTGTGCATGACGCGTGGCGAGATCCTTCTGCATGTCTGCATGCATGGAACCTATCATCGGGGCAACGCCGGAATCCTTCTACTGAAGAACGGCATCGCGCCCAATGACGACCGGATGACGGACTTCCTCCAAGCGGCAGCGTGAATGACCGTGAACATGCAACACCAACCCCTACACGCAGCTGCCGTGCGGCTGCAGGACAATTGCATCCATCTGGCACAGGATGGGACGATGCGCGCTTGCGCCAAAGGCGGGCAGACGAGCGGCTGCATCCTCGTACTCCATCGTGTGAATGGTCCCGACGATGCGCACTACCCGATCTGGGAAATGCACCCCGAAGGTGATGAGCTACTCATCCTGGTGTCCGGCTCGCTCGCGGTGGAATTTCATGAGGAGGAGGCGGATCGGACCGAACCCTTGGCACCGCACAGCGCCTGCATCGTCAGGGCCGGAATCTGGCATCGTCTGATCGTGTACGAGCCCTCCGTGCTCATGGCCATCACTCCGCGCCACAATACCGCGCACGCGAAGGTGATACCGCCGCTGTGGGCGAACACTTGACGGCAACCGCGTTAGACCGCCGGCTTACCGGGAGCGGCGAAGCAGACCTGACCGCGGCCCTCGTGTTTCGCCTGATAGGCAGCGCCATCGGCCGCTGCCAACCAGTCCACTGCAGATGTAAATTCCGGTGCCTTCATCGCAATGCCGACACTGGCCCCGATGGTATAGCTCGAGGTCTCCCAGGCAATCGTCAGCGGATTCAGTGCCCGCAGGAGCTGCTGGCCCACGACGGCGCTGCGGTCCCGCGGGCAGTTGGGGAGAATGACGCCGAACTCATCCCCGCCCAATCGTGCGACGGTGTCGGAATGTCTGAAGATGGAACTGAGCACCGCGGCAACCGCCCGCAGCGCCGCGTCGCCGGCCGCATGGCCTCCGGAGTCATTCACGGCTTTGAATCTGTCCAGATCGATCATCAGCACTGCGGCGGGCACATCCAATAGGCCGGATTGCGCAAACACCTCTTTCAGCCGCCGCTCAAACTCGGCTCGGTTGGCAAGTCCTGTCAATACATCGTGACTGGCGCGATGACTCAAGTCGCGGGCGCGCTCGAAATCTGCGCTTGCATCATGCAGCACCAGCACGATGCCGGATACCTGCCCGGATGCATCGATGATCGGCGCGGCTACATCGGTGACATAGCACTCGGTCCCGTCCGGTCGGTGCAATACGTTTGGCGTGGTACGACGGAACACTTTGCCATGCAGAATGCTTTGACTGACGATGTTCGGAACCGACCTCGCGGTGTCCGGATCGGTCAGGATGATGATTTCGTCCAGGCGCCGGTTTCCGATATCTGCAAAGGTCTGGCGCAGGATTCCGCCCGCGGCACCATTCAGGTAAGTGATTCGGGTATGGATATCCGCCGTGATGACACCGTCGGCGATCGTTCCCAGGGTGATTTCCAGACGCTCGCGTTCCTTGGCCAGAGTGGCTTCCGCGTGCCGGCGTGCCTCCAGGCTTTCAATCTGGCCGATGAAGTGCAGCGGCGTACCGTCTTCCGCCTTGACCAGTGAGATGACGCAATGGACCCAGATCAAACTGCCGTTCTTGTGCAGGAAGCGGCGATTGACCTCATAGAAGTCGATCCTATTGGCCCTCAACTTCTGCCAGCGACCATCAATTTCATGGCTGTCATCCGGGCTCGCGGGTCCGCCGAGTGGCAAGGCCTGCAGCTCCTGGTGCGTGTAGCCGAGCATGTTTTGGAGCGCGGCGTTGGTATAGGTCCACACCCCGTCCAGGTCCCCCATGACCATGCCGATGGGAGAGCGCTCCATCGATTCACGGAAGCGCCGCTCACTAAAACGCAGTGCCTGCAGGGATTCGCGCCGGGCGTCGGTACCCAGGCCGACTGCCGTGGGCGGCATGACGGACGCCAATAGCGCCAGGATGGGCAACCCCACGTATGCCGAGACGCTCTGCCCTGATTCCAGCCCTACCGGCCTGACACCGTGCAACCAAAGTCCGATGATCGTAAGTCCGCTGCACAGTCCCAGTATCGAGGCCCCGAAGCCACCCACGCGGAAGGCCGCGATCATCAATGGCAGGCAGAACACGACGAAGGGGAATCTCACATAGCGGATCGCGAGGAAGCAGGAAAAAATGCAGATCAGCAAGGTCGCGACATTGAGCGCCAAAAATCGCTGCTGCAGGAGCCGCTGCAGTGCCTTCGGGCTGAAGAGAATGATCGCAGGTGCGAACAGGCACGCCCCGATCGCATCTGCCGCCCACCAGCGGGCGATCGACTGCGCCGCGGGACTGTCCATACGCACATGGACGATGAAACCGCCGATGACCGCGGCAAGCCCCGGGATGGCAAGCCCCAGGACCAGCGTCATGTGCGCGGCCTGACTGATACTGAGATTTGGATAAGGAAACCTGATCCAGATCCGGTACGTCCAAACCATGGCCGCAATCTCAAGCAGATTGACCGCGGTCAACGTGGCGGCAAACTCCACCGAATCGTGTCCGCCGAGGCAGTCGGACGCGATGCCCGCCAGGAACAGAGCGACGCCGGCACTGATCCAGCGCACGCGGGGCAGACGAATCAGGCAGGCGGCGGCAATTGCATTGGCGGGCCAGATCACCGCGACACCGCCGGCTGCACGCGTCACCACGATTGCCGTGAGAGCGATCAGGAAAAAGCCTGCGCCCAGGGCGATTTCAATCAGCGGAAGTCGTTGCCAGATCTCCCCGGGAATTGACACTTGCTGCGAACGCAATGACACAGCTGGTGCTCGCTATTTCATGGTCGGTCGAGGCCTGTGGGCCGGCCCTGCGAAGCCGGCGTCCCGTCCGACCACTTGGCAACTGGAACCAAGAAGAGGGTCTCCGGCTCCGGCACCAGGTGGTAGGGAGCCACCATGACCGGGGAGCCGTCCAGGTTCGCGCCCCAACTCGCGCCGTCGGTCTTTGGGATGTGAAACATCAGGTGGGGAACCCAGTGCCCGGCCTGATCATTGAGGTAGGATTCCTTCGACAACATATACGACATTGCGCCGGGTTCAGGCATCGGCAGTTCCTTGTTGGCGACCGCGGCCTTAATGCGTTCGAGCATCTGCGCCTTGGTCATACCGGACAGCACCAGCTTCACTCTGTTAAATGTGTACAGCAGACTGGATCGCGCGGCGGCCCGGTTGTAGCAGATGGGGCTGCGATTTTTCGGATTCCAAAACCCTGGATCGTCGAAGGGAGAGCTCCACGCCCGATCCACGATGCAGACGAACCCGTTCGTGCCTTTAACGGCAGTCTCGTAGCCATGCCGGGTCAGAACCATGACCGTGGCGTCGGCCGATATGGATTTCGGAGCGGCGGTTCGCGCCAAAGCGATCTCGGCGTTGCGATCAGGCATCAAATACTGATCCGTCGGGGCCATGCTGGGATACGTCGGTTTGGCGTCCTGCGCCTGAGCGCTTTGAGATTGGATCTGCCACGCGACGCCTAGTAGGGCCAGCAGCAATAGGTTGCCCCAGGTACTCGTCTTGACCCGCCTGCCATTCATTGACTATCTCCTTACTTCCCCGTGCCCATCACCTTCAGGTTTCCGAGCAGAAGATCGATCTGCGCCGTGACGCCCTGCTTTACCGCCGTCTCCACTGCAGATTGTTCATCGGGCCCATAGTTGCTCCAGGCGTCCTTCATTTCGAATTTGTCGGTCTTCGTGGCGCACGGTTTGGAGAACTGCTGCCCGACGGTGTGGCCGTCGCTGGTGCGATATGCGCTAACGGCGATGTACGCCAACACGCATACATCCCGCTTGCCGTGAACGTCATCCCCCAAAAGCCCAAATCCGGGTAATGCAATCGTTGCCGGCACTCCATAGACAGGAGTGACGACCAGGATCGCGTCCTCCCCTTGCTGGCCGGCGCGCTCCAGCAGTTTTGATTTATCGACGCCGGATATTTCGGTTCCATCCGGGACGTATTGGGCCTTTGGCCAATCCAGGTCGTCCACGATCAGCGCGTCTGCATGAAACCTGGCGCCCATGTTCACCATGGACACGATATGTTCCGCCACCAGGTGGTCGATATCCCATTGCGGGACAGGGACATCGAAGCGTCGGTCGCCGAAGCCCACCACGCCGCGGCGAAAATCCGCGCGAAACGTACTGCCAAGGGACACCACGACCGCGATGCGGTGAATGGTGGCTGCGTCCTTCTCAGACACACTGCTGTCGAACTCGGATGCTGAGGCGACGCCGCTGATCAGGAGCAATCCCATCACCATGCATTTCACGAACTTCATGCCGATTACAATCCTCGATGGCTCATGGTCAGCGACTGGACGGCCGTTCCGGGTACCGCGCCATTGTCTGCCGTTCGGGCCAATGTTGCATCCCTGCGGCCCTCGGCGTAGCGTCAAACACCGACTCGCATCGCGCGGGGAGCGAGAATAAGAAAGGAGAACCACCGATGCTCGTAGCACACGTCGCGATCTGCTTTATCGCTTTGCTGGCTGGGGCCGTCGTTCTCATCTCTTTTTGCGGCGGGCGACGCCTGCCGACCTGGGATGCGGTGCTGCTTTTGAGCACCGCGCTCATCAGCCTCACCGGATTCGTATTGCCCTCGCCACCGGGAACGCCCACGCCCGACCCCGCGCGCATCATCGGCCTCCTGGAGCTCGTGATCGTCGTCATCGCCGCATTGGCGGTCTATGTGAAGCATCTCGCCCCCGGCTGGCGCGGAATCTACGTCGTGACCGTTGTCCTGGCTGTCTACTTCAACGCCTTCGTCACCGTGGTACAGGCATTCTCGAAAATTGGGTTCCTGCACGCGCTCGCCCCCAGCGGGAAGGAGCCGCCATTCGCGATTGCCCAGCTGTTGACCTTGGCGCTGTTCGTGGTGGTCGGCATTGTGGCCTTCAAACACTTTCCGGGGCGCAGGGTCGAGGCCGTCCGCGTCAGCTGAGAACACTATGGCATCGAACAATATTGCTAGAGTCACCGCGCAGATTTGCTTCGCGGTCGCAGGGCTTGGGATTGCCGCAGCCGGCGCGCTTGCCGCTGCGAATTCACAGGAGCCTTTGTGGGCCTATGGCTTCGTCACTCCTCCGACCGCCGCGCCCGCGAAGGTGCCGACCCGAGCATCACCGCCCGATAACAAGACCCTGCTGCATGTCGAGGGCTCGAAGCTGTCCTTCACGCGTGCGCAGATCACCAATTACTACGGCCCGGCCGACTGGTTTCCTGAGGAGCATCCGGCGATGCCTGACATCGTCGCGCACGGCAGGAAAACTGCTGCCACGCCGATCATCGCCTGCGCCCTATGCCACCTGCCGAACGGCAACGGCCGGCCCGAGAATGCCAACCTCACCGGTCTGACCTACGGATACATCGTTCAGCAGCTGGAGGACTTTCGCAACGGCTCGCGTCAGACCTCCGACAAGCGCAAGACCAACACCGGACTGATGAACGGTTTCGGCAAGGACATGACCGACGCGGAAGTGAAGGCAGCCGCGACCTACTTTGCTTCGCTGCCCGCAAAGCAGTCATCCAAAGTGGTGGAGAGCGATACCGCACCGCAAACAAGGCCCAGCGGTGGACTATTCATTCCCATCAAGGGAAGCGGGCCGATGACCGAGCCGCTCGGCGATCGGATCATCGAGGTGCCGGCGGATGAGGAGCAGACCGAAACGCGGCGCAATCCGCACGTACGCTTCATCGCCTATGTTCCGAAGGGCAGTCTCGCGAAGGGTGAAATCCTGGTCAGGACCGGCGGCGGCAAGGTCACACCCTGCACAGTCTGCCACGGCGCCGATCTGCGTGGACTCGGTCCGGTGCCGCGACTGGCCGGCAATTCGCCCAGCTATCTCGCGCGCCAGCTTTACGATATGCAAAGCGGCCATCGTGCCGGTGCGTGGACGCCGTTGATGGCGCCGGTCGTGGCCGGTCTCAGCGCCGCCGATATATTGGCAGCGGCGGCCTATCTCGGATCGCTGCGACCATAGGCGATCGCCGCCGCGGCGAGTGGTCAGGAGGTCAGGAAGGATGATCAGACAACGAAAAGCCGCCTTCCTCGGCACGTCGCGTGCAGCGGTCATCGTGGTCGCCGCCGCGACGATTTGCTTGTGCACGTCGCAGGCGCGGCCGCAGGCCAGCGCGGGACGCGGCGCCCGTGATCCGCTGCCGGCGCGAGTGATCGTGGGCGCGGAGGGCAAGGGCATGTTCACGAGTGCCGGCGTACCACCGGGCAACATGCCGATCTTCGCAGCGCGAGACGGCGCGGTTCCGCCCGGCGTCAAACCGCTGACGCGCGACATCTTTTCAAGCAAGGATTTCTACCAGGATCGGGCTCTGTGGCTGGATCCGCGGTATTACCGCTGCAATTCACCGGTGGGTATCGAACAGATCTGGGGTGCCTACGAGGTGCCGCTGATCGGCAATGACCCGCCCCGCACTGCGGCGTGGGGGTTCTGCGACCGGGACTATCCGCGCGCCGAGATCGTCAGTCCCTACCCCTTCCGCACGGCCCAGGCGCATTTCGCGGCGTTGCGCCGCGCGGCGCAGGCGCATGGTGGCCCCACGCTGTATACGCAGGCGACGCTGCCGGATTGGAGTGGACGTTACCAGCGCGATCAAACAAAAACCTCAACGTGGTATTACGGGGCGGTACTGCAGATCCCGACCTACCTGTCCTTGCTGACGCCGACATATCAGCAGCGCTTCGTGCAACAGATGTATCACGACGCGGTGGACAACGCACCGCAATGGCCGGGCGGGTACTGCTGGCCCGAGGGGTTCATGCGCCGCTTCGCGCAGTACGGCGGCCACACGATGGCTCTGGTGGTCACAGCCGATCTCGTGCTGGACATGCGCAACGCCGCCGAAACCCTGATTACACAAATCCACATCGGACGCGACTTCAACGAGACCGGTCCGGTGCCACGCCTGGGGCCGCCCATCGCGCGCTGGTTCGGCGAGACGATCGGCTTCTGGGATGGCGAGGCACTGATCACCTGGACCTCGAACATTGAGGGCTGGATATCGCACGGCGGCGCCGAATTCAGCCATCAGCTACAAACGGTCGAGATCTATACGCCACGTAAGGATGGCAGCGGCAAGCTCGTCGGCATCCGGCACGAGGCGATTCTTTACGACAGTGAGGCGCTGGTTGATCCGGTGCGGATCGTGGAAAACTGGACCAAGAGCGGGAAGCTCAACCAGGGCGATCCGTTTGAAATCCTCGAATGTGTGCCGGCGGCCTATCCTGTGAAAGGCGTGGCGACGCCGAAGCTCCCGGGACAGACGTTCGAATACACCATGCCCGACGTTTTCGGGCGGCCCTGGGCACAGATCTGGGAGCAATACCACGAGCAGGGTATGAAGAAACCCGAGCTGCCGGATGACATTTTGAATTTCGACAAGTCCAAGTGAGGCAATGAAGTACCTCCTCATTGTGCTGATCGGTGTCCTGGCGCTTCCGCCCGCGGTGCGTGCCGCCGATGCCAACGCGATTCGCGGTGGCTGGGTGGCCGATGTCGGCGGTGTTACCCAAATCTACATGCTCATCGTGCGCGGCAATTCCGTGACCGGAACGTACTGTGTCGATTGTTCGGACCCGCCGAACCTGGGATTCATCGTCGACGGCAGTATTGATCCGACCGGCGTGCGCTTCACCATCCGTCATGAAGACGCGGCCGGTAAGGTGACTTTCGATGATGTACGCGGTGCGTTGCGCGACAAGGCACTCGTGCTGAGCGTGCAGCGACGCGATCGGCGCGTGCACCCGGCCACGGTGACCCTGCATCGGCCAGCGCCCGTGCCTCCGGTGCGGATCCTCAGCAACGATGAAGCGGAGTTGCCGGGCCTTGCGCCCGGCGCACGCCCGGCGTACCTGCCGCCGGGACCGGCGGAGCAGCTGACAGCGGACAAGGTGCTCGGGCTGTGGCTGTGGGGCACGGGTCCGGGCAAACAGTACTTCATCATTCGAAGGCTAGGTACGCAGCTGCTCGGGATGGTGTGCGGCCCCTGCGACAATCCCAATGCGATGGCACCGCTCGACGGCTTCGCGATCGACGGCACCGCACTTCGATTCAATATCGTGCACGAAGACACAGGCGCCGCCGTCGAGCACGGCCCGTTCAACAACGTCGCGCATGCCACATTGGCGCAAAATGAGATGCATATAAAGGTGATCCCGAGTTTCGCGCCGCCCACCTCCAAGCCGATCGAGATGACGCTGCTCGGCCCCGTGGCATTTCAAGGCCGCCCCTGACAAGCTCGGCCGTCCGCGCCGCCCGCTTAGAGTGAATCGATGCCCAGCCGCAAACGCATGGAGACGGAACATGGCAATTGAAAGCAAGCAATGGCGTGGACCAGAGCGCGTGTGGATCCGCTCTGCAGCTCGCACCGGCAGCTGCGAGTCTTGGTCGAGGTCCATGCCCTCGCCGCCGCATGGACCAAGGCCATGAACCTCGACCGGATCGAAGGCGCCTGAGGGATGCGCATCGAACTTGATTCCCTGGAGGCGCGCGTGATCGGCTGCCTGATCGAGAAGCAGGTCACGACGCCTGATCAGTACCCGCTGTCACTCAACGCGCTGCTGAGCGCCTGCAGCCAGAAGAGCAACCGCGATCCGGTGATGGATCCGGATGAGTCGACCGTCCAGCACGTGGTCGATACGCTTTCACGCAGGCACCTGGTGCTCGAGCGCGCGGGTTTCGGCAGCCGCGTGCCCAAGTACCAACAGCTGTTCTGCAATACCGAGTACGGGAGCCTGAAATTCTCGGCCCAGGAGCTCGCAGTCGTGTGCGAGCTGCTGCTGCGCGGTCCCCAGACCCCGGGCGAGCTGCGGTCGCGCGCGAGCCGCATGGCCGCTTTCACTGAAGTCTCGGAGGTCGAGGCGGTGCTGCAGAATCTGCTCCTGCGCGAGGCCGGACCGCTCGTCGCGCGCCTCGCTCGCGAGCCGGGACGCCGCGAGTCGCGCTACATGCACCTTTTCGGCGGCGCGGCGCCGCCGCAGCCCATCGCAGAGGAGGTCGTCGCGGCGGGCGCGGCGCAGGCGAGCGGGCACGAAGCGCTCGCGGACCGCATGGCCCGACTCGAGGAAGACGTGCGGCTGCTGCGCGTCGAGCTTGAGACGCTTAGCACCAGAATTCGGTGAGCTGCTCAGCAGGGGTTCTGCCTTGGCTGTAACCGGCTTTAGCGAAAAGCAGACGCGTCGACGGATTCTTCTGCTGTAGATACTGGGCGCATAGTGGCGTGTAGGATTGCTGCGGCCAGATGGAATTGATACGACTGGAGGGGTTATGCGCAGAATAGTCATGGTGATCCTGGCCGCATTGTGCGTCCAGGCGGCCCAGGCACAGATCAGCCACGCCCGCGTCACGGGCGGCGAAGTCAGCGGCGGCACCGAGAACGGCGTTGCGGTTTTCAAGGGTATTCCGTTTGCCGCGCCGCCGGTCGGGCCCCTGCGCTGGAAGGCGCCGGCGCCGGTCCATGCCTGGTCGGGGGTGAAGAAGGCCGATGCCTTTGCGGATGCCTGCATGCAGCCGCCGCATTCCCAGGGCAACACCGCACCGGTGAGTGAGGACTGCCTGTACCTGAATGTGTGGACGCCGGCCGCATCGGCCCGCGAGCACCTTCCCGTCATCGTGTGGATTCACGGCGGCGGCTATGTCGGCGGTTCGACCAGTATCGGCATGTATAACGGCTCCGGATACGCCCACAAGGGCGTGGTGCTGGTGAGCCTCGCGTACCGGCTCGGACCCTACGGATTCCTCGCGCATCCGGACCTCAGTCGCGAGAGCGGACACGGCTCGGGCACTTACGGTATCCAGGACCTGATCGCGGGCTTGAAGTGGGTGCAGAAAAACGCGGCCGCCTTTGGCGGTGATCCGCGCAACGTGACCGTGTTCGGACACTCCGCCGGTTCCGGTGCGGTGAGCATCCTGGCGGCGAGCCCCCTTGCCAAAGGATTGTTCCAGCGCGTGATCGCGATGAGCGGCGCGTCCTTCGCGCCGCTGCAGACCACCGAGGAGGGTGCTTCCGGGCTGAGTATCCCGACCCTCAAGCTGGCAGAGCAGACCGGCGCCACGTTCCTGTCCCGACTGGGCGCGAAGTCGATCGGCGAGGCCCGCAGCTTAAGCGCGGAGTCCGTCCAGGCCGGCACCGGTGGCGGCCTGGCCTTCCGGCCCGTTGCCGACGGCTACGTGCTGCCCACGGACCCGTACACCCTCTACCAGGAGGGCAAGTTCAACGACACGCCGGTACTGCTGGGTCACACCTCCGATGAGACCCTCGTGTTCGGCGGTCCGAAGTCGGTCACGCCGGCTGAGTTCGAAGCACAGATCAAGAAGCAGTTCGGCGAGCAGGCCGCGGCGGTATTGGCCGCCTACCCGCATGCCACCGATGCCGAAGCTTTGAGCGCCGCGCGGCATGTGCGCAATGACACGCAGTTCGGATGGCAGATGTGGACCTGGGCCCGCGAGCAGTCAAAGCAGGGCAAGGGCAAGGTGTTCAGCTACTACTACAACCATCACGCACCACAGGCCGAAGGATCGGGGCATGGCAGTGACCTGGCTTCCCATTTCCAGACACTGGCCATCCGCGGCACGCCCAAGAAGGAAGACCTGGCCCTGTCGGACATCATCAGTTCCTACGACATCAATTTTGCGAAGACCGGCGATCCCAACGGTCCGGGGCTGCCGCAGTGGCCGGCCTTCACCGACCAGAACCAGCAGGTCATGGTCTACGAGGAGACGGCGAGCGCCCGCGCCTATCCGCTGCTCGAGAAGGCCAGGGTGCTCGATCGTTACTTCGAACGGCTGCGCCAGGCGCAGTGAGGCTGGATTTGCCCCACGCCCCCGGGGAAGGTAGGCTTTAGGAAATAATCCCGGCCCAGCGCGTTTTGCGCGGCGCCGGTGTGCTTTTCCCGGGGGGGGATCTGATGCGTCAATTGATTTTCGGTCTGGTCTTCGCGGCCAGTGTGGCCGCGTCCTCGCAAGTCGGCGCCGCGGCCGCCAAGCACAACGCCCACGATGTCGAGTGGACCCGCAACGGGGGCAACCCGGATGAGCAGCGTTACAGCACGCTCAAGCAGGTGACCGTCGACAACGTCGGCAAACTGGGCCTCGCCTGGTTTGCGGAGGTTTCCGAGCGCGGAGGCTACCAGAGCACGCCGCTGGTGATCGACGGGGTGATCTACATGACCGCCCCGTGGAGCAGTCTCTACGCGTTCGATGCGAGGTCGGGCAAGCAGCTGTGGAAGGTCGACCCGAAGGCGCCGCGCGAGATGGCCGCTACCTCGATCTGCTGCAACATTTCCAACCGCGGTGCGGCCTACGCGGACGGCAAGATCATCTGGGGCACCATCGACGGGCGCCTGATGGCCGTGAATGCGAAGACCGGCAAGAAGGTGTGGGAAGCGCGCGTCGCGGATCCGAAGCTGCAGTATTCGATCACCGGCGCGCCCCGTATCGCCGACGGCCTGGTGTACATCGGCGTGGGCGGCGCGGAGTTCTACACCCGCGGCTTCCTCGTCGCACATGACGTGAAGACGGGCAAGCCGGTGTGGAAGTTCTACACCGTGCCGGGCGATCCGGCGAAGGGCCCGGACGGCGCGGCCTCCGATGACGTGATGGCGATGGCCGCGAAGACCTGGACCGGCCAGTGGTGGAAGAAGGGCGGTGGCGGCAGCACCTGGGACGGCATCATCTACGACCCGAAGTCGGATCTGCTGATCTTCGGCACGGGTAACGGTCTGCCGTGGCCGGCGGCACTGCGTTCGCCGGGCGGCGGCGACAACCTCTTCACCTCCTCCATCGTCGCGGTGCACGCGCGGACCGGTAAGTACGCCTGGCATTACCAGGCCACGCCGATGGACGGCTTCGACTTCGACAACACCGCGCCGCTGACCCTGGCGGACATCACCGTCGATGGTCAGAGCAAGCACGTCGTGATGCAGGCGCCGAAGAACGGCGTGTTCTATGTGATCGAGGCGGCCACCGGCAAGGTGGTGTCGGCGGATCCGTATGTGCCCAAGATCAACTGGGCGTTGGGCTTCGACAAGGCGCACAATTGGGCGCCCATCCTCAATCCCGAAGCCAACTACGGCAAGACCGGCAAGGGATTCTGGCTGCTGCCTTCGCAGGCGCATGTGTGGTATCCGCAATCCTTCAACCCGCAGACCGGGCTGATCTACGTGCCCGCGCGCCGCGGCATCAGTTCGTACTACGCCGAGGAAGGCGCCCGCATCCTGGGCAACCAGATGGTCGATGTCGCCATGGGTAAACAGCCGGAAGGCCCGAAGCCTGTGGTCGAGAACCCCGGCGCCTACCTGTTGGCCTGGGATCCGGTGGCGCGTAAGGCCGCCTGGGAGCAGCGCGAAGGCAGCGGCAATGCCGGGACGCTGACGACCGCCGGCAACCTGGTGTTCCAGGGCCTGCCCGGGAAGAAGTTCGGGGCGTTCCGCGCCGACACCGGCGAGAAGGTATGGTCGATCGACACCCAGGGCAATGTCGTGCCCGGCCCGGTGACGTACACGATCGACGGCGCGCAGTACATCGCCGTGATTTCCTCGGCCAGCACCGGCTTTGCCGCCGCCGCCGGCAAGAACCGACTGCTGGTGTACAAGATCGGCGGCGACGTACAGCTGCCGCCGGCCCCCCCGGAGGCGCCGCTGGTGCTGAACCCGCCGCCGGACTTCGGCGATGCGGCGATGCACGCACACGGCCAGGACCTCTACCAGCGCAACTGCACCGGCTGCCACGAGGGTGGGCGCATATTCAGCGGCTTCCCGGACCTGAACTACACGGTCGCGCTCAACGCGCCGGATCTGTTCAAGTCCATCGTGGTCGATGGTGCGCTGGCCGAGAACGGCATGATCTCGTTCAAGAACTCACTGAAGCCGGAGGACGCGGAGGCGATCCGCTCCTTCCTCACCGCGCGTGCGAACGAGCTGAAGCGCAATCCGCCGCGGTTCGGTCGCGGTGGTCCCGGCGGACCGCCCGCGGGCCCGCCGCCTGCGCCGGCAGCGCACCAGTAGGTGAGGACGCCGACTCAGGGCCACTTCAATTCAGTGTAGAGCCTCGCGTCGGCGTTGCAGCCCATCTACTATGCGCATATGATGCGCATAGTAGATGGACCAGGACTATCAGTGAACCGTAGTGCTGAAAAGGCCGCACGCAAGCGCCCAGTCAACCTCACGTTGAGTGTGGATCTCGTGGCGGAAGCTAAAACTGTGACCAACAATCTTTCTGGCATTGTGGAGTCACTCCTCGCCGAATTCGTTTCCAAAGAAAGGGCACGCCGCTCAGGCGTCGTCGACAATGCGCGTGCCACAGTCGCCTTGTGGAACGCCTTTGGGGACCGGCAGGGGTCATTTGCCGATGACCATTCGACGCTTTAGATGGGGCAGTTCGATGTCCATCGCAATGTCGGAAAACAAAAGGAAAGCATTCCCTTCGTAGTGATTGTCCAGTCGCGGCTCTACGACGACTATCGACGTCGGGTTGTGATACCTCTGGTGAGGAAGGCGCAGCTCAGTCAAATCTCCAATTCGCGCCTCAACCCGACCTTCAAGGTCAAGAGCGTTGCCGTCGTATTGCATCCGCTGGAGATGGTTTCCATTGCCAATGAAAACTTGGGCGAGCATGTCGGATCGCTCGCTGAAGAAGGTGACCTAATCGTGGCCGCCTTGGATGAATTGGTTACCCGCGCGTTCGGCTAAACCAGGCGACGACTCATCGTCCAAATGGGCGCTATCCGTCGCGCAGTCCCGTACCTTGTGTCAGGGCTCATCGTGTCCACCTGCCGCGCTCAGGGCGTGCTGCCGATATAGGCCGTAGCCAAGGCCGCACACCCCCGTGAGAACGGCGGGAATCAGCAAGGTGCGCTCCCGCATCGACCGGAACAGCGCCGCCCCCACGGCGCTGCCCAGTATGAAGGTGGTCACGACCAATATGGCGACGCGCACGCGCAGTGCGTCCACCGGCAGGCCACGCAGGCGATGACCGATATAGACGCCAAGGTCGGTAAAAAAGCCGGTCACGTGAGTGGTGCGAATCAAGGTGCCGCTGTAGGTGCTGACCAGGCCGTTCTGCAACCCCACCGCCATCGACGCCAGATACAGCCCGACTGCGTTGGATGCACCGAGCAGCGGCACGGCAGCGAACAGCAAGGCTGATTCGAGCATGAGCGCCACCCCATAACGTCGTCCGAGCTGCAGCGTGCTCTGCTGCACGATGATTCCGCTGAGCATCGCGCCGATGACGAACGCGGCAAGGGTGAATACCCAGTGCGCCGCCGCCGCGCCATCCGCATCACCCAGCGCAATACCGAGCAGGCTGCTGTTGCCCGTCATGTTGCTGATGGATTGATGGCGAAAGCCCAGATACCCGGCCGCATTGATGAGACCGGCAATGAACGCCAGCACCCCGGTTCCGAACCACGCCCAGCGCGGCAGTCGACGCAGCCACGGCATAAAAGTCGTATCACATTGATAAATATGACGAATGATTCGGCAAAGGGCTATGATGAGCGCCTTCGACGAGCAGAAAATATAAGGCAGGATCCGGCGCATCAACAAGCCGGGCCCGTCACGGGTTCGAAGCTGAGGGGAAAGCGATGAAGAATCTCGTCCGGTTGATTCTGGCCGCCGTCACGCTGGCTGCCGCATTCATGACCACCTCCGCATCGGCGCAATCGGCCGCCGCGCCGCCCGACCCGATGGCCAATCCCTGTCAGCGCTCCTGCCTGGAAGGCTGGGTGAACAAATATCTCGAAGCCATGAAGGCGCATAACGTCGACCCGGCGCTGTTCGCGCGCGAGGCGAAGTTCACCGAGAACGGCATTCACCTGCCGTTGGGCGGGGAGGGCCTGTGGTTCGACATGAGCGGCATTGGTCACTACAAATTCTACGTGCCCGACGTCGAGACTCAGCAGGTTGCCTTCTTCGGCACGGTGCAGATCGCCGGCCGCGCCTCGGCGCAGGGGCCCGCCAAACCAACCACTGTCGGCCTGGTGCTGCGTCTTAAGATCCGCAAAAATAAGATCACCGAGATCGAGCAGCTTTCGATTCGCCCCGATGTGCAGCTCGGCGCGGCCACGGCGGCCGCGCCTCCGCGCTTCCCACCGACCGGCGAGGCGGTCGAGGCGATGGGCGCGCCGGACCCGATCTTCGGCCAGGTGATCCCGCCGGCCGAGCGGATGAGTCGCGCGGACCTGATCCGCACCGCCAACTACTATTTCACCGGCATGGCCCCCAATGACGGCAAGGGCTACTACCCGTTCACCGACGATTGCCTGCGTCATGAGAACGGCATGATCACGGCCGGACCCAAGGACCCGGCGGCACCGCGACGCATGGGCTGCAAGGAGCAGTTCGAGAAGGCCCTCAAGGGCGTCGTGAGCCGCATCCGCGACCGCCGCTTCGTCGCGGTGGATCGCGAGCACGGCATCGTCTTCGCCTTTGCGTTCTTCGATCACCACAACATCAACTGGACCTGGCAGCTCGGCGAGCTGTTCAAGATCGAGAAGGGCAAGATCCACCGCATCGAGGCGATGTTCCAGAAGGCGCCGTTCGGTACGCCGTCGGGCTGGTCAACCTATGAGCAGGCGATGTCCGAGGACATACACGACGTCCGCTGACCTTCGCATACAAAAATCAAGATATGAGGGGGAACGAGATGATGAAGAAAGCACTTATCGCCGTGCTGCTGGCCGGCGCGGCCGCACCTATTCTTGCGCAACAGGGAGGCGCCGCGGGTCCGCCGCCGAGCCCTTATGCGCCCCTGCAGGATCACCCGAGCTGCACCCGCGATGAGTTGAAGCGCCTCACCACGGCCTATGTCGAGGCACAGGGCAAGGGCAGCCTTGCCGAATTGCCCATGGATCCGAAGGCGCACTACCTCGAGAACGGCAAGGACGTGGATGCCGGCGCGGGCATGTGGACCAAGCCGCTCAAAGTCGCTCATGCCATGAGCTTTCATGATGACAAGCGCTGCAAGACCTTCACCGAGGTCGTCGTGACCGGACCTGTGCCCTATGTCATCGGCACGCGGCTGTACGCGCACAATGGCAAGATCATCCGCGTCGACAGCCTCGTCACCAAGAAGGGCGACTGGCTGTTCAATGCCAACTCCTATCTCAAATATACGAGCAAGGAAGACTGGTCGCCGCTGTACAAGTATCAGCTGACCGAGCCCAAGGAGATGATCCGCGGCGCCAACGCGTATCTGGATGGCTTCGCCGATAAGTTCACCGACATCCCCTGGGGTACGCCCTGCGCGCGGCTCGAGGGCGGTGGCTATACCAATGCCAAGGGCGATCCTCATGCGAGTTGCGAAGTCGGCCTGCCGGCGGGCGTGCTCTACATCACCCATCGTGACTACCTCGTCGATGAGGAGCTGGGCGTCATCAATGTGTTTTGCAGGTTCGGCGGACGCGCCGAGGCACCGGACAGCCACTCCTTCCGCTATATCGACAGCAAGATCCGCGCGGTACACACACTGACGCCGATTCCGGGGCCGCAGGCCGATGATGAAGGCGGGATGGTGCGCGGCGCCGCGAACCCGAACGCGCCGCGTCCGGCCGGTGGCGCGAACGGACCTCGATAGGAGAGCGACATGGAAAATACGCCCCGCGGCTACAACCCGATTGGTCAGTCCGCACCGGGACTGCCGCGCCACGATGTGCAGATTCCAGGTCATGTGTCCGGTGGTCCATCGCAACCCCTGGGCGGGGCCGATCCGTCAGGACCGGCAGGCGGCGGATTCAACACCGCCTATACCGGTCCCGGCCTCCCGGACTGGGCGACCAAGCCGATCGGACGATTCCTGTTTTTCGGGTGGATGTACCTGACCGCTCCGGTCGAAGCCGCGATGTATCCGATCGCCGGTATAGCCGGCCTCGTCGGTGCAGGTGTGTTCTATCTGTTCGCCCGCATCGTGGGCGGAGGATATGACACGCGGCACAGTTGGGCGTGGACCGGTTGCTTCCTCGGTGTCGTGGCGCTAATGCGCTTCGAGACCAACTTCGAGAATGCCAATCCGGCCTACAAATTACTGCGGCACTGGCTGCGGTTGGCTTTCATCTTCATCGGGATGATCTATTTCGGCATTCAAGAGCAGGGCAATTCCTTCGGCACTGCGCTGGTGGTTGCGGCCGTGGGCAGCGTCATCGCGCACTTCGTGCTGCGCTCGAAGTGGCTGCGTTTTGTCTGGCATGGACTGCAACAGACATCCTGGATGCGCAAGTCGATCGATGTCGTGATTTAAACGACGGTAGCGTCCAAACGGAGATGGGCCATGAAGTGGAGAAGGCTCGGTTTCACCCTGTTCGTCCCGGTTGCACTGGGCATGCTGTCGAGCTCGCCGGCCGATGCCCAGAATAAATCAGCCTGCGAACTGCTTTCGAAATCCGACGCCGAGGCGATCCTGGGAGTGCCGCTTCTGCCACCGCAACCTTCGGCCCCCTTCAGGTCCTTACTGGACCCTGATTTCACCAGCGGCACACCCGAGCAGGGCTGTCGGTTTACGAACTATGGGAACAGCCAATCCAAGCCATCCAAGCTTGTCAGTGTCCGCCTCGAGGTGCGCTATGCCTCGACGCCCGACACTCACGCCATTGATGAAACCCGACATCAGGTAGACACCCGCACCTACGATCATCCGACCGACCTGCCGGGTCTGGGCAACGCCGCCTTCTGGACCGGGCCGCCCAACAACGTGACGGTCTTTGTGTTCCTGGGAGGCACGACGCGATTGATGGTCGGTCCGAGCGAAGTCGGCCTGGATGCGGAGAAGGCAATAGCCGCCAAGGCCGTTGCGGCGCTGGGCAAGGCCACCTTCGCTTACGGAACTGCGCCCACGGGACTTACGAAACCCGTGCTGGGCAAAGCCGGTCCCAGTGAAAGTGGTATCGAACAGCTCAAACGTGCCCTGACCACGAAGGCCGATGCGGGCGATGCGAGAGCGCAACGTGCGCTCGGCCGGCTTTATCAATATGGCACCGTGAATTCCGATGGCAGTGCCCAACCCGACTATTCCGGCGCCGCCTACTGGTATCTGCAGGCATCGGACCATGGGGATGCCGAGGCGGCCTATCGATTGGCAATCCTTTATCAGAAGGGATTGGGAGTGGCGGCGGATGCCGCGCAGTCCTTCCACCTGCTCCAGAAAGCCGCCGAAGCCAACTACGTACCGGCGATGCCGCTGCTCTCGGATGTGTATGCCGACCAGAAAACGCCCGTCAGCGGTGAGCGCGCCACCTATTGGGCGACGAAAGCGGCAGAGGTGGGTGATGCGCGAGGCTGGCTGGCGCTGGGCTTTGAATACAACATGGGCAAGCTGGGTGGCGATCCGCCTTACTGGCGCATCAAGGCGCTGGAGTCCTATACGAAGGCGGCCGGCGGCGGCAATTGCCTCGCAATGATGGCCATCGCGGATCTATATGCGAAGGAAGGAGCGACCGATCCGGGCCAGGTGAAGAGTTGGCAGGCGAAGGCCCAGTCCTGCCAAGGCGGAAATACCGCGATGCTTCAGCAGCAGGTGGCTCGATTCAAGGCCCGAGCGGCCGCGGCACGTGACCCTGCGCTCAATACCGTCCTCGCGGCACTACCTAACATCACGAACCCGCCGACACAGGCCGCCGGCATCAATTCGCGCTTGCCCGCCCAGGGTCGCAGTACGGATGCGTCCGGATTCAACCGCAGCATACTCGTGGGTTTAGTCGCCGCTGCCGCCGTTGTCACCGCGGCCGCCATGGTGGCTCCGAACACACCGGGAAATGCAGCCTCCGACTCGAACTACGACGCACAGGCGGCAATGGCCGATATGTCAAGGTGCTACCGGGTCAGTAGCAGCGGCCTCAATCCGAACCTCTATGGCTGCTAGCTAGTGCGCTGCGGAGGGATCGCCGCTGGGAGGTGGCGCCTGATCCTGCGATGCCTGCTTGCCCAGCCGTTCGATGAGCATTGGTTTCAGGGCATCGGCCCATATCTGGTAGCCCTTCGCGCTCAGATGCAGTCCGTCCTTGGTCATTCCGGGAATTAGCAGGCCGTGAGCGTCAACCAACTGCGCGTTGATGTTGAGGTAACGGACCCTCTTGCCATCTGCCAGTTTCGCAATGCCATGGTCGACCGCATCGACGATCGGCATGACCTGAACATTATCGCTGCGCGGCGTGATGCCCATGAGCACGATCGTCGCCTGCGGTGCGCGGGTGCGCAGTTCCTTTAGCACGGCCGCCACGCCGCGCACCGTCTCGGCGGCACGAGCCACCGTGTCATCCGTGGGTGACGCGTTACCGATGTTGTTGGTCCCGGCCATGAGCACAATGACCTTGGGATTCACGCCATCCAGTTCACCTTGCTGAAGGCGCCAGAGCATGTTCTGCGTCTTGTCTCCACCCCAGCCAAAGTCGGCCGCGTTCCAGCCTTTGAAGTTCTCATTCCAGTTCGCCAGCAGGTCGGCGTACTGGCGGTCGCTGGTGCCCCAGCGCCTGGTGATCGAATCCCCCATGAAGTAGACATCGATCTTGCCCTGCGTACGCTTCGCCATGAGCTGCTCATGTGCTTTGAGGGAATTCGCATCGCTCCGTGCCATCGGTACATCGGCATGTTCGATGGGCGAGGTGGAGGCCGCGCCGCTCGGCCCGCTGACACACGCGACGCCAAGGAGAATCAGCAGTAACTCACAGAGTCGGTTTTCTTTGCGCATGGCCTGAAACTCCAAAATCTGGTCCTTCGAGCCCAAGCATAACAAGTCCTGCTTCAACGCCGCCCGCGAGGACCTCTCTATCGTGCCGTCATCCGGCCGGCACAGGCACGCAAGCTTTGCAGCACATGGTGCGCCAGCTCTTGGGGAAAATTCGTGGGCAACTGGCTCTGCACGGTATCGGCGACTGAGCCTGTGCTTTCAATCAACTCTTCCATCATTCGGCCGATTTCGTCGCCGAGACCGCAGCGCTTAGCCGCAAGTTCGAAGTGGCGCGGCAGGATGTCGCTCCAGTTGTAGTGAAGCGCCTTGCTGCCGCGAACGGCCATGGCCATCTTCACCTTGTGCGGGGACAACCGTCCGGCTCCGGTACCGAGTGCATGATGAGCCGAGAGCACATCATAGCGGGGAGTCAGACGATAACTGCCGCCGGCGTTCAGGAAAATACTGAAGTTCTTGGCATGCCCGTCGATCGCACACAGCATCCAGAAGAGGATTTGCGTTCGAAAGAAGTCTCTTCGGTCTTCGTCGGCAACTTCGGAGCCTAGGAGGATTCCCATGATCGCTTCGATTCCGGGGCCGCCATCTGCCTGATACTTCTGCGTCGGTGCGACACCCGTGGCCTGGCAGAAATCTTCCTGGGGCAGCCGGATGACCCAGGTCCCGTCGGCCGCCACGCGCCGATCGAAGCGCTCAACAACGAGCACCTTCTGGTCGGCAAAGCGGGCGACGGAGCATCTGGCCGTGAGTACTGCGTATGCGGACAGGATCTGGGCGCACAGCCACTCGTTCTCGACCGACGTACTTAGGTCGATCCCTCCGGGGAGCAGGCCCAAGGGAAGTTTCAGGATGTGGGTCGAGGGGGTGGCGCCATGAGGGCGGAACCAACGTCCCTCCTTGAACAACAGCGCGGTTTTCTCCTGTGCGCCGGGGATTGAAATCCGGAAGTCATCATCCGGTTCGGGAGCGCCAAAGTCCGGTGAGCCGGAAGTTTTCAACAGCAGCTGTTCGATCTCCGCATCACTGACCGGCGAAGCCATGATGGTGTGTACGTCCGGCGCGGGTTCCCGATCGAGCGTGAGCTGCAGGGCGCCGACGCAATCGCGTCCGATTTTTTCGAGCAGGTCGAAAGGCTTGTCAGAGTTGGCGCCGACGTGCTGACCGATCCGGCGGCGAATCTCCCCGCTGTCAGGCAGCAGATTCTCGAAATAACGCTCAACCACCGGGCCCTTGTAGATCGCACTTTGCGTGAGGGGCATCGAGAGGGACAAGGGTCGGGCGCTGCGCGAGGTCAGCCACTGCTGCGCGTAGACGAATTCCTGGGGCCTGCCCGAGGGGTTGATCCACTCCCCGACGTACTCGCCATTCATCCAGGCGTGTAGCCTGCGTGTTTTCGAAGGCCGGGCCACCTACCACTCCTGGGAAGCGGCGCGGGATTTTTCGCGAACGACCAGTTCGAGGCCCAAGGCAGAGAGCGCCTTGAAAAGGGTTTCGATCGTGCTGGAGGAAGTTCGAATCTCGAGCGTGGACACGGTGTCCTGCTTGATCCCCACTTTGCTGCCAACGTCCGTCTGGGACAGCTTCAGGCTGGTTCTTCGCGATCTGAGGGCCTGCCCAAGCTGTTGAGGCGTTCTGCTGGTGGTTTCCATGAGGCCCTTTGCCGATATCTCACCCCTTATAAGGGGTGAGACAAATATACCCCCTACATAGGGTAATTTCAATATAGCCGTCTCAGAGGGTAAAACAGCTACCGGCGAGCGCGGACTTGGGGCAAGGACCGGGTAACTTGCGGCGGCTCAGTTACCTATATAGACTTTCGAGCATGGGTCGCAACGATCACAACGTTCGGATATCTCTGCAGACGCTGCGCGTGCTGGATGCTTTCCTCGAGAATCCGGGCGATGAGCTGTCCGGTGCCGATGTACTGAAACGCTGTGGCATCGCATCCGGCACGCTCTATCCGATCCTGCTGCGCCTGGAGTCGGCCGGCTGGTTCAAGAGCCGCTGGGAGGCCGTTGATCCAGTTACCGCCGGTCGCCCGCGTCGTCGGCTTTATCGTCTGACGCCGACCGGGCTCAAACACGCAAGCAACGAACTGGCAAGTTTCTCCTTTCGCCGCGGGCTGCCCGTATGAATCCGGGCTGGGCGGCCGGTCCGATCGCCTGGATCGTTCACCGCGCGGCCCTCTCGGCGCCCGACACCATCTGTCATCGACTCGAGGAGGAATGGCTGGCCGATTTGTCGCAGCTCGATGGCGTCGTGCTGCAGCTTCGCTTTGCCTTCGGCTGCTGCCGGGCTGCGATCGCCATCCGCTGCGAAAGATTCACCGCGACGCTATCAAAACCTGACCGCAACATCGTCAACGACCTGCCCTCCGCGAAACCACGGATCGGCATCAGGTTCCCATTCGGCAAGCGACGCGAACGTACCCGTGAGGATGCTTACACCTGGCTGGAGCGTTTGCGTCGTGGTCTTCGGGAGGAAGAGGGACCCAAACTGCAGGCGTGGCTGAAACCGCGCTCCCATCGCGCCTGCATCGTGCGCGCAGCGGCGCAGAGAATCGCTCCAGAGGATCTCGCGGTCCTTCACGAGCTGTTCCCAGTCGAACCCGCATGGGTCGTGCCGCGGCCAGGACGCAGCCCCACCGTCAATGCCGTCGCGGCGCTGATGGCCCTCGGCGTAACGTACCTGTCGCTGCTCTATACGCATCACTCCATGCCAGGCCTGCTCCTCAGTCCCGAACTCGAAGGGTCATTCATGGAAGCGCAGGGCACCGTATATTCCAGTGGCCAGCGCACGTTGCGAAGCGTAAACCTCCCGGACGGAACCCGGGTCGTGATGAATCGCGGGACGCGCATCGCCGCGCTGTATGCGGAGGGCAGTCATTCCGCGATGCTGGTACGGGGCGAAGCGACATTCACCGTGCCGCCCCAGGCGCCCAAATCCTTCTATCTGACGGTGGGCGATCGCCTTTTCTCGACGAAGGCGTCCACCTTCAGCGTTCGCATCACAGGCAGGAACGCAATAGAACTCACGGTGCTGGACGGAACGGTGCAGGACGACGGAAGACATTCAGTCCCGACACTGCTCAAAGCCCGTCAACTGCTCAACACCGGGCCCGGAATAGAGTCCGTACGACCCTTAACTGAAGGCGAGGCTCAGGCCCGAATCGCCTGGCAACGAGGCTAGTTCAACCCGACCGCTCGAGGTGCATGAGGCGCAGATGAGCTTTTGGACACTCGTCCGGGCAGAACTGTGGCGCCGGCCGGAGCGCACGATTTTCACCCTCGTTTCACTCGTCGTGGGCTTCTTGCTGTTTGGCCTGCTGCAGGGCGTGAACTCGGCATTCGGCACCGCGGTAGCCCAAACCCATGCGGATCGGCTGATGGTCAGCGGACGATTCGGCAATGCGATGCCGCTCGCGGATCTGAACCGGATTGAGCCGCTGCCGGGAGTCAAGCAGGTGACATGGCTCGGATTACTTCCCGCCTATTACCGAAATCCGAAACAATCGTTGTTGATACTGGCGAGTCCACCCGCGCGTTTCTTCGCGGTCATGGCTGAGTACAAGATATCAGCGGTGACGCTGAATCGATTCATCCACACCCGAACGGGCCTCATCGTGGACGACAGGGTTGCGAAGCGATTCGGCTTGAAAGTCGGTGACCAGGTCAATCTGAACTCTCCGATCTCGAAGCGCGACGGCAGCAGAAGTTGGACCTTCGATATCGTCGGTGTTGTGAACAGACCGAGGCAGGCGGATCCCCCTTTCGCCGTCATGAACTACGACTATCTTGATGAGAACCGGGCGGACGGCCGCGGCACCGTTTCGTGGTTCTACGTCCATGTCGTCGCACCGGAGCGTGCTGTCGCCGTCGGGCGCTCCATAGACGGCTTATTTGTAAACTCCCCCGCGCCGACATTCTCGCAGCAGGAAAGCGCCTTCGCCGCCCAATCAGTAGCAGACATCGGCGATGCAAGACTGTTCACGGACAGCATCATCATCGCGGTCTTCTTCGCGATGCTCTTTGTAACGGGTAACGTCATATTCGAGTCCGTTCGCGAGCGTACGTCGGAATTGGCCGTGCTGAAAACCTTCGGCTATTCGGACCTCCGGGTCCTCATGCTCATCGAACTGGAAGCGCTGACGCTGTGCCTGTCGGGGGCTATCGTCGGCCTCGCCCTTGCCGCGCTGGCCTTTCACTTCGTCGGACGGGTGATCACCAGTATCAGTTCGTTCCTGGCAACGACCAATACACTCTCAGCCGAGGTCATCCTGTCCGGCTTGGGCTTCTCCGTGGTTCTCACCTTCGTGGCCGCCGCGATACCCGCCTGGGTGGCCAAAAGGCTCACGGTTGCGGACGCACTGAGAACTCGCGCGTGAACGCCCTAAGGCAGATGGTGATCGTGACAGTCGTTGCGCTTGGGGTTCTGCCGCGAAGGCTCGGAACTTCACTCATCGTCGTGATCGGGACGGCGACGACGGTCGCCGTGCTTATCTCGGCGTTGGCCATTGCGGGGGGATTCACAGGCGCGGCGACCCAAAGCGGCAGTCCCGAACGGGCGATTGCACTCGGCGGCCTAAGTGAGTCCTCGAGCGGAATCTCGCGCGCGGATGCGGTGACGATCATGGATGCACCGGGGGTGGCACATGGCCCGACCGGCGCGCCGATCGCCTCGGCGGAATCCATCGTGACCATTGGCTTTACGGATTTTCATACCAGGCAGGATGCCTACATTCCCATCCGCGGCGTCGGCTTGCAGGCGTTTGCGCTAAGACCTGAAACCAGGCTCATCGCCGGACGGCGCTTCGAGCCGGGCCGGCGGGAGCTGATTGTCGGCAGAGCACTCGAAGCGCGGCTCGGCGGGCTGTCGATCGGATCCGACGTCAAATTTCCAGATGGCAACTGGAAGGTCGTCGGCATTTTCGCAAGTGGCGGAGGCCCGTATGAATCGCAGATTCTGGCGGACGCTGCGTCACTCATGAACACCTTCGGCCAGAGCAGCTTCAATAGCGTGACCGTACGGCTCGCCAATCCTAAGGCCTTCACGCCGTTCAACACGGCGCTTACTTCGAGCCCGACACTCACCGTCAAACCGCTACGCGAGGATGAGTACTTCGCGGCGCTATCCGGTCCGCTATCGCGGCTGCTGGATGTCACCGCCTATGGACTTGGATTCATCATGGCGTTCGGAGCCGTCTTTGGTGCCTTAAACACGATGTTCTCGGCCGTGAGAGCACGAAAGACCGAGATCGCGACGTTGCGGGCCATTGGATTTGGCGCGTCATCCGTCGTCGCGTCGGTCGTCATCGAGGCACTGCTCCTCGGTCTTGTCGGCGCAGTGCTCGGCGCGCTTTGCGCCTGGCTGCTGATGGACGGCATGCGCATCAGTACGATGGTGGCCACGGGCACCTCCTTGCACGTCTCATTCGGAGTCGAGGTAGGCTGGAAAATCGTCCTGATCGGGGCACTTTTTGCCCTTGGAATCGCCTCCGCCGCAGCACTCTTTGCTGCCAGGCAGGCCTCGCGGATCTCGATCGCAGCGGCAATGCGGGAATCTTGATCCCGGGCGCAACGCGGTACTCTGCACCTCGGGAATACTCGCGATAAGCCAACACCGGATGCTCTTCAGCGTCCTGCGTGGTCGACCCCGCAGCTTGATTCCCGGCCCATTTCCCGCTACGTCGCGCCCATTGCGCGCATGAAGCGTAAATTGTTCATCTACGCTTCACTCTCAATTAGTGGCAGGGCCATCTCGCCTGAAGAGCCCACGCAACGCCGCTGTACCGCATCAGGCTCCCCTGTTTGGGATGCCGCTGCGCCCAATTGATGAACGCCTGCACGGTTGCCGCGGTACCGATCGGCCCAACCGGGCAAATTCCGTATTGATGGGTTAAAGGCTCTTTCCCGACCGCAGTCAGGCTTTCCACGATGGCGGTGATGTACGCCGAGCAGTAAAGCATCTCACTCGTATCCGCACTCGAGCACATGGAATGCAG
>DASYER010000045.1:0-34521 GCA_036498905.1 Steroidobacteraceae bacterium
GTGCAGCTGTACCGCAATTGGCTGGCATTCGTTGGGAAATGTTATAGTGAGAGACATGCAAGAGCCTGAGACACAGAACCAAAACCTCACGATCCGCGAGAGGTTGCTGGCATTGGTGAGGCAGATTCTCGGACCGCCGGCCTCCAGTCGGCCGCTGCCCATCGACGCCCGCCTCAATGATCTGGGGATGAGCTCCATCAAAATGGTTAATCTGATGCTCAGCGTCGAGTCGGAGTTTGATATCGCCATTCCGCAGGCCGATATCAATCCGGAGAATTTCGCATCCCTCGCCTCGATCGAAGCGCTGATCTCGCGAATGCTCGAAACCGCCCGCTGAAGCCCCTACTCACTTGGTTGCAAGCGGTTCGCGAGTACGGTGAAACCAACGCTCCACCGCGAACCAGCTGGCGACACCGGCCAGACCCGATAGCAACATCGATGCGCCTACGAAGATCGGGAAAGTGCAGACCGTAAAAGCCAGAATCAGTTGCTGTATGGGGAATGCATACAGATATGTTCCGTAGGAAAAGTCACCGTGCTTGGCGGCCCGCCAGAATTGGCGGGAAAACGCAACATAGAACACGGTGTAGGCGAGGACAATGGGCAGCAACGCCCTTGCCGTGAGCGGTGAGAGGTGAGCGCAGATAAGCAGCAGAATGAGGCTCGCCAAAACGATCCAACCCGACCGCGGAACCAACGCGCGGTACACGTACACGAGCATTCCGGCCATGAAGCATGGCGCCATCCTGAACCAGAAGTTGGGCCAGCCCATGACTTTGCCGAGAATGCCCCCGCCCCACTGCTTGCCCGTGGCGGTCGTCCACACGTCCAGGGCGATCACGACTATGAGCACCGAAACCAACAGGCTTTTTCCGCCCTTCAATACCCCGTATGCCAACACCCCCAGGTAGCACCAGAATTCGAACGGTATGCTCCACAGGGAGCCGTTCAGCCCGCTCACGCGGTTGTGAACAAAGGGAGTTCCATTGACGAACCATCCCTGCAGCAGAAAATTCAGGCCCAGGGTCCTCACGATGCTGCCGAGGGTGTAATGCGTGCCGGCGACGAGCGGTAGCACGACAAAGGCGCACAGGCTGGTGGCAACCATGAAGCCGGGTACGATTCGTGCGATGCGCTTCTTAAGGTAGCTCCAATAGCTGCTGGAGCGCTCGAAGCTCTTCAGGATCAGAAATCCACTGACAATGAAGAACACGTCCACGGCAATGTTGCCGGCGTTCGCCACGCCCGCCGTGAGCAGCGAGAGCGGCTCGTTGTCTTCTGTTCCGAAATAAAGCGCGAATGAGTGCGACCAGACGACCAGTAGCGCCATCGCAATGCGAATGGCATCGAAATTATTGGGTTCATTTGAAACGAGGAGTTTCATGGTTTCCCGCGCCGGCCAATGCCTTCAAGGGCTTGTAAGCACGCGCACGAGCTCGTCAATGTCCGCCAGGCTGCTCTGCCCGTGAGTGGCACATATCCGGACCACCTCGCGCCCCTCAAAGCTCGAGCGGGCCACCCAGGCGCGTCCGGAAGCCAACGTCCGGCGGACAATATCCCGAACGCCCGGTCCGTCGGCCGGGGGCTCCATGCACAGCACCGCTAGCGCTGAGTCATTGGCCACCGTCCAGCCGCGTTCGAGGAGTCGCGCCTTAACCTGCGCAATGACTTCCACGGCACGCTCCACATGAGCGGCGATCCCCGGCCAGCCGGCCACGCACAAGGACAGGAACAGCCTTAAGCCCAGGAAGCGCCGCGACCACTGCACAGTGTTCAGGTACGGGTCGGTGGAGGCGGCAGTCGAAGGCATGAAATCCGCGGCCACCCGGAACACCTCACTTAGGACCGGGCCGTGACGGGTGATGAACATGCCACAGCCCATCGTGGTCGCAAACCACTTATGCGCATCGATCGTAATGGAGTCCGATCGCTCGATCCCCGCCAGCACGCCGCGCAGGCGGTCGGAGCTCAAAGCTCCCCCGCCCCAGGCCGCGTCGACATGAAACCAGGCGCCATTCGCAGCGGCGATGTCGGCGCAGGCGTGCAGAGGGTCAATCATGCCTCCCCCGGTGGTCCCCGCCGTGGCGGCGACGAGCACGGGTGTAATGCCGCGCTCCCGGTCGGACTTCACTTGCGCCTCGAGCGCCCGTGCGTCCATGCGTCCCGAGCCGTCCGTTGCCACCAGGCGCACCGCACTGCGACCAACGCCCGCATGGTGGGCGATCTTGGTCCAAGCCGGATGACATTCGGCAGAAGTGTAGAAGGCCACCGGCCCGGCAAAGGCACGCACACCATCATTGCCGAAGTTCGGATTGGTGTGCGTGAGCGCACACACCAACGAGGTGTAGTTTGCCTCCGAGCCGCTGGTCGTGAAGTGCCCCACTGTCTGCGCCGGCATACCCGCCCGCCGTGCCAGCGCCCGGATGACATGCGCTTCGATCTCCACTGGCACCGGGGAGGAGCCTGAGCTTGCCAGCTGCGGGTTGAAGGCACCGGCGATCCGGTCGGCCCATTGGGCTGGTGCCGTCGGAGCCGGATTGAAGAGCCCGAAGTAGCGTGGGTGCGTCATGTGCACCGTGCCGGTCTCGAGCTGCCTGATCGTCCATTGCAGGATCTCCTGGACCGCCACAGGCGCGGCGAAATCCAGAGCAGCCAGTTCCTGACGAAAACTCGGCATGTCCACGCTGGGCATGACCGGACCTTGTGTCACCCGATCCAATGCCGCGGCAATTTGCCGCGTCAGCCAGTCATCGGTGCTTACACCCTGCGCAGCGTCCGGAAACAGCGCTGCCACGGGAGCAGGGAGGCGCGATCGCTCACTCATGATCCAAGCCTTAGACGCGCACGGCCGCGGCGAGGGCCTGATCCAGATCCTCGAGAATATCGTCGATGTGTTCGATGCCCACGCTCAGGCGTATGGTTTCCGGGCCGATTCCGGCCACGCGCTGCTCAGCCGGTGACATCTGACGATGCGTCGTCGAGGCGGGGTGGCAGGCCAGGGACTTCGCATCGCCCAGGTTAACCAGCCGTTTGAAAAGCTTCAAGGCATCGTAAAAGCGCACGCCACCGTCATAGCCGCCACGAATGGCAAAGGTCAGCAACGAGCAGGCACGACCCTTGAGGTACTTCTGCACCAGCTGGTAGTACGGACTCTCCGGAAACCCGGCATAGCTCACCGAGACGACACGGGGATCGGCTTTCAGGAACTGCGCGACGCGCAGTGCGTTTTCCACGTGACGATCCATCCGCAGTGCCACGGTCTCGATGCCCTGCATGAGCAGGAAAGCGCTCAGTGGCGACAGGACGGCGCCCATGGTGCGCTGGAACACGCTGCGCGCCCGTCCGAGGTAGGCCGTCGGCCCGTAATGATCGGTATATACCATCCCATGGTAGGAATGGTCCGGTGTCGTCAGCATGGGGAAACGTGCCGCATGCTTGGTCCAGGGAAATTTACCGCTGTCGATCAGGATTCCGCCCAGTGTCGTGCCATGCCCACCGAGAAACTTCGTCAGTGAATGCAGCACGATGTCCGCACCGTATTCGAACGGCTTCAGCAATATCGGACTCGGGACGGTGTTGTCCACGATGAGGGGAACACCGGCGCGATGCGCGACCTCAGCGATGGCCTCAAGGTCACAGACATTGCCGGCAGGATTGCCGACCGTCTCGCAGAACACCGCCCGCGTGTTCTCATCGATCAGCGCGGCCAGATCCTGCGGCTTGTCGGATTTGGCGAAGCGGCCGGTAATGCCGAACTGCGGCAGCACATGCGCAAACAAGGTGTGCGTGGTGCCATACAGCTGCGGCACAGAGACGATATTGCGACCCATCTCGGTGACGGTCAGCACCGCATAGTACAGGGCCGACTGCCCGGAACTCACGCATAGCGCGTCAGCCCCACCTTCAAGCAGAGCCACCCGCTTCTCGAGCACTTCCGTCGTCGGATTGGCGATACGCGTGTACCGATAGCCCGGGGTCTCCAGGTTGAAGAGTGCCGCGCCGTGCTCGGCGCTATCGAAGGAGTATGCGACCGTTTGATAAATAGGTACGGCCACGGCCTTGGTAGTGGGATCGCTGTCGTATCCGCCGTGAACGGCGATGGTTTCCGGTTTCATTTTCGGTTACACAATGACAATGGATTTGTCCTCAATTACATACTAGTACGCCGACGATAAGAACTGAAACATGAAATCACCCCTCAAAGCCTGGGTTCGTGCGTTGGAAATGACTGCTCCGATCGAGCGTGAGCCCCTGCGCACCCTCCCCGTCCTGATTGACCAACTGGCGGTGCGCTTCGAGGCCGTGCCGGCCCTGGTGTCACCGGATGCGGGACTCACTTATGGCCAGCTGGCGGCGGATTGCCATCGATATGCCCGCTGGGCCGTCTCCCAGGGCCTCAGGCGTGGAGATACCGTAGGACTGCTGATGACGAACCGGGCCCACTACCTGCCCCTGTGGCTGGGGCTCACGAGGGCCGGGGTCTGCGTTGCCCTGCTGAATACCCAGCTGCGCGGCGAAGTACTGGCCCACTGCATTCGTATTGCCGCGCCACGACTGGTCATCGTCGGATCGGAATTATGTGACGCAGTTCCCGGCGTGCGGTCGCGCCTCGATCGCGCGCTCACCTGGTGGGCTTTCGGGGGCGGTTCTCATGAGCTGCCCAGAATGGACCTGGCGGCGGCGGATCTGCCTGCGTTTGAGATCAGCCCGGATGAGATTGCGCTGCCCGCGCTCGATGAGCGAGCGCTGTTCATATACACCTCGGGCACGACGGGGCTGCCCAAAGCCGCCAACGTCAGCCACTACCGGATCATGCAGTGGAGTCACTGGTTTGCCGGAATGATGGACACTCAGCCGGGCGACAGGATGTACGACTGCCTGCCGCTCTACCACAGCGTCGGCGGCATTGTCGCAACCGGGGCGACCCTGGTTGGCGGGGGCACTGTGGTACTGCGCGAAAGATTCTCCGCGAGCAATTTCTGGCAGGACGTCAGCGCCGAGCGCTGCACTCTCTTCCAGTACATCGGCGAACTGTGCCGCTATCTGGTCAACTCCGACCCGGGGCCGCAGGAGAGCGCCCACAATCTGCGGCTGTGCTGCGGAAATGGTCTGCGCGCCGAGGTCTGGGAGCGCTTCCAATCTCGCTTCCGCATACCCCAGATCCTCGAGTATTACGCTTCAACGGAGGGCAATTTCTCGCTCTATAACTGCGAGGGCAAGCCTGGCGCCATCGGGCGTATTCCTCCGTTCCTCAAACATCGCATGCCGGTTGAAGTTGTGAGATTCGATCTGCAGACCGAAACCCCGCAGCGCAACTCAGAGGGACATTGCCAGGCGTGCGCGCCAAATGAGCCCGGGGAGGCCATCGGCAAGCTGCAGTCGGCCGAGACCCGCCAGCTCGGCCGCTTCGAAGGCTATGCCGATGAGGCCGCCACGGCCAAGAAGATCCTGCGCAACGTGTTCGTCGACGGTGACGCGTGGTACCGCACCGGGGATCTCATGCGTCGCGACGAACAGGGCTTTTTCTACTTCGTCGATCGCGTCGGAGACACGTTTCGGTGGAAAGGCGAGAACGTCTCTGCCGCAGAGGTCACGGGCGTGCTCGCCTCCTGCCCCGGGGTCAGCGATGCGGCCGTCTACGGCGTGCAGGTACCCGGCACCGACGGGCGCGCCGGTATGGCCGCGATCGTCACCGGGCCGGGATTCGAACTGCGCTCCTTCCGGGACCACCTGATCGCACAGCTCCCGGACTACGCTCGACCGGTCTTCCTGCGGCTCGTGCCGGCGATGGAATTGACTGCAACCTTCAAGCTACGCAAGCAGACACTCATTGCAGACGGAATTGATCCCACGCGCATCGATGGGCTGTACGTGGAGGACCGACGGCAGGGTACTTACGTCGCCCTTGATTCGGCTCTCTACTCGCGCCTGCAGGCCGGGACACTGAAACTGTAGCTTGTGATTTGCCCGGCCTTTCGCACAGTCAGGTCGCATCAAGAGCGCTGATTCGCGCTCTAAGAAGTGACAGGTCGTTTTTCAGCGCCTGCGGGGATACACCAAACAACGTCGCAAGTGACTCGAATCGCCAGCGCCAATCCAGCTTCTGCAGGGCCATCCGATAATGATGCGCGGCAAGCTCCGGCTTCCAGCTTGCGATTGCCCCGGCGAGCACCGCGAGCCCTTCACCGCGACGGGTACTCGGAAACTCCAACGTCGCTCCGGGCCATAACAGCGCGTCGACCGTCTCGGATCGCGGGCGGATTCCGGCAACCGTCGCACCGCAAGCCAGCGAATCCACCCATCTTCCGGTCACGTACTGCCGAGTCGGATGCGTATACAATTCCGGATTGACGGAATTTGAAAACGCCAGGACATATTTGGAATTCGCGTATGCTTCCATCAAGAAGCGCTGGTTCTCCAAATTCGTCAGACCGGTGGTGGGTGGTCTGCCGCGAAATCTGATTCCAAGCTGCTCCGACACCTTCTCCGTGCCTGCATCGTCCACCCATTCCGGAGGCTGTCTGCCGACTCGCGTAAGGTCCCAGTCCCGCTGCGCCGCCATCGCGCCGCCGCCGAGAACATCAGCGCCCCAGGGCAACCAGCATGTCGGAACACCGGTAATTTGCATCCACAGCTCAACGTCCTCGATCGAGGTTACGAGGAACTGATCGAACGGACCGGCAAGTTTGACGATCGAAGAAATATGCGTTGTCCAAAACGAATCGATCACCCATGCCGCGATGAACTTGTACCTCCTGCGCCACTGATCCAGGTGCAGAAGCTTAAGAAGATCCCCGGGCCCCGAACACACCATCAGGCACGATTCATCACCTGTGGTCCGATCCCGGCGGCGCAGAACGCTTAGCGCCTGAGCGATTCGCGAGGGCATCCGGTAATCGATCGTGACGACATCCGCCTCCAGCATCTGCGCGGCAATGCTCACCATGTGCTGTATCGGCGACCATCCGCGGTCTTGTGCAACGCAGTTAACGATGAGCATTTGCCAAATTCGCAGCTGACCGGCTCATATCTTCAGCCGAGAGACATGGAACAGCGTCATTATCGTTCGCGAGGCAACGAAGGAAGTGAGCGCGATCACGGCCATATAAGCCGCCCGGTACATCTCATACCTTAAGATGGGCGCGCCGAGCTTCCTCTGCCGCAGCAGCAGATAGATGGCCGGCGGCAGTCCGCTGAGCGCCATTCCGTATAGGAACCCGATGAATCCGAAAGCGTAGAAGCCGGCCACGCTGCCCAGCACAATGGATGACGCACGATAGATATTGCTGACGAGAATCACATGCGACTGACCCGCAGCGATCAGCATCGTTTCTGCGGGAGAGGCGATGGACAGCAACGCCGCGCGAATCATCACTGTCTGCAGTACCACTCCTGCCAATGCGTAGCGCGGATCATAGAGAAACGAAATGATCAGCTGCGCTGCGCCGCCGACCCCGGCGGCCATTACACCGGTCACGGCAAATACGCGGATGTTGTCCGTGTAGTATTTTTCCGGGAAGGATCCAGGGTCTGAACGGAAGTTATGTGCGCATCGTGGATAAACGACCATCTCGCTGGTTCGGGAAATAAGCGATTCGACCTGCCCCGCGATATTGCTCGCGACACCATAGATGCCAAGCAGGCGCAGATCAAAGAAGCGCAGAAACACCGCTTTGTCGAACTGACTCAGGAACAGAGTCAGAATGCTCGAGGGCATGACGAATCGTGTGAATTGGAAAATATCGCGGGCAGCCGAACGATCAAATCCGAATTGCGGACGAAACTCCTTGTAGAAGAGGTAACTGAAGGATACGAACAGTGCCCGGTTCAGCAGCAGACCGTAAACCATGCCCCAGAAAGTGCGCGAAAAGTAGCAATAGATGATGGTAAAAGTCGTACTTATCAGGGTCGCGATGAAATCGGAATAGACGACGACACGCGTATTCTTTCTGCGCGCGGCTATCGGTATCGAATTCGATTCCAGCGCGTCAATCAGGAACCACAGCGCAAAGACGCGCAGCGGAGCACTCAATTCTGGCGCCCCGAAAATACGCACGATGGCAGGGGTCGCAAAGAACATAATTGTCGCGTTGAGCGACGAGCGCACGAAGCGGATTGTCCATGCCGTATTCAGATAGGGCCGACTCTCCCCATTCGGCGCCCTGACGACCGAAGTATAGGTCCCCACATCCGAGAGCATGATGAGGGTGAAGGAAATCGACATCAGAATCGTAATGATGCCGTAGGCGTCGGGCAGCAGAATGCGCGTCAGGATGAGGCTGCTGGCGAACTTGACGATCGCCTGACCCAAAAAGGTGGCCAGCGACGCGACGAGGTCACCCTTCAGATTGATCTTGGTGAAGATGCGCATTTAGGCGGCGGCCTTCGAGCTGGACGCAATCGCGTCCTGCGCCAAGTGGAAATCGTGCCGGTTCAACGTAGGAATCTGCTGTCAGGAAAAGCAAATCACAAAGCAGTGCGCAGCCAATGCCGGTGCGGCGAATTTCTCCGGCAACCTGCTGAAATGGCAAGACATCATTCAATGCTACCTTGTGCGTGACTTCGTAACGACAACTGTATCAGTTGGGCCGTAAACATTTCGACGTCCGGCTTCAACAATTTTTCGGTAGATTTGGATGGCCATGCTGTCCTTCACACGCGTCTTGGTTCTAGCCTCAATGCTGCTGCTCGCAATCGATGCGAATGCCGCGAGTCCGCTCGGAATCAATCTCGCCGCAGTTGCTTACTACTCACCCGAACAGCCCTTTCTCAACATCCTCAAGAGCGGCGGCACCTCTTCCGCCGTCAGCAATACAATGGGTTGGTATACCGCCACGGGCAATAGTTGGGACACGCAGGAAGAGTCGTATCTGCAGCTGGATGCGGACGGCTACCCGACATCCTTGACCGGCTCCGCGCCGCACGCCAGACAGCAGTTCACTTTCGTCAGGACCGCTTTGAATTTTCACCTTCCGAAACTTGCGCCGGGACAGAGCGCCGTTTATCCCCCGGGCAGGTATCGAATGAAATTCGAAGGACAAGGCACTCTCAGGGTAGCCGGGGATGCCCGTCGGGTTGCCGGGGACACCTGCGGCGCGGATCTGTCACTGAGCAACAAACGCGCGAACACTTATGTCTCGTGCACCTTTACGGTCGACAATCCGGGTGGCAACGAAGGGCTGCTGCTGGAAATCACCGCCATCACGAACAGCGCCGATCATCCGCGTGACATCAGCGTCGTACAGAACGCCTTTGCCTCGGATTTCGACGCCGGAGCCATCTTCAATCCCACCTTCATTGCGGCGCTGACAGGGTTTTCGAGCGTGCGCTTCATGGAATGGATGAAGACGAACAATGAATTCACCGGCTACCCCAACACCGCATCGATACCCTCCGGAGCGACCGGCCTCACCCTAGCGAGTGCCTGGCTCAATCCTTCCGGCTCTTATCCGATCATTTTTATCGACGGGGAGAGGCGCACAGCCAATTTCACGCACGGTTCGGCATCTGTCAGCTGGAGCGAGGCCCTTTCACATCCGATCAGCAAAAGCGGCAACGCCTGGCAGTGGGGTTCGCAGACCTATTACTCATCTTTTTATCTGATCAACAAGACCTGGGCGAGCCGTTCAAAGCCTTCGAATGCATTTTGGGATCTGCAGGACGGCGTGCCACTCGAGGTCATCGTCGCGCTTTGCAATCAACTTCGGGCCAACTGCCATATAAACGTGCCCTTGACGTACTCGGACGGCGATATTGCGGCGATGGCCCAGCTGGTTTTGCTCGGCACGAACATGCAGGGCGGGCCGGCCGGCGGGTTGGCCGCCCCTCTTACGGCCAGTTTTGAGCTGTCGAATGAAGTCTGGAACGGTTCATTCGATCAATACGATGTTGCCGCATCTCTCGGGGGTGCTACCTGGCCGTCCTCGACCCCGTCCGGCGCGAACTACGCATGGAACCGTAACTACCTCGGAATGCGAACGGCGCAGATGGCCAAGGACCTGCAGACCGCCGTGGGGGCCGCGCTGTTTGCCCGCGTCATTCCCGTGCTCGGAGCGCAGGCCGCAACCACAAATTCTGCGACCTATGCCCTGCAAACCTCCTACTGGCCAGGCGGTCCGGCCGCAAATTATCCGATCAAGGCCATTGCCATCGCCCCGTATTGGGGTAACAACCTCTCCTTGAGCGACTGCACCGCCATGACCGGCCAGAAGGATGGGGGTCTGGCGGACTTTTTCGCGACACTCACCAGCCAAACCGGCGCGGCCGGCCATACCTATGCGAGCGTGCCCGCCGGTGGCTTTCTCGGACAGGCCGAGGGCTGGATTAAAAGCTATACCGGGATGATGTCTGCATACCCGTCGATGAAATTGATCGCGTACGAGGCGGGTCAGAGCTTCTCGCCGACGACAGCGGGCACATGTGCCGGCTGGAGCAAACTGGTCACGGCCGCTGAGCGGGACGCCCGCATGGGTGCCGCCTACACCCGTTATCTGGCGTACTGGCGAGCCAACGTGGGTGACACAGCAGCCAATATCGACAACCTGTTTAATGACGTCTTTCCGCTCTCTGCGTACGGCGCATGGGGCCTGTTGGAATCCGTCATGCAGAGCGTCAATCCCTTATCCTCATCACCGCCCAAGTATCAGGCCACCATCGACTATCTTCGGCACTGATCCGTCTTCCCGCCCCGCCGCCGTCCGCGTTCGGCGACAGCAAATTTCCCCAATAAAACCATCCTCTTAAGTCTGGATGTAGGAGAACCCCGACAATCCGCGTCGGCGAATGCCTACAAACCGCAGGCGTTATGTTTCGCAAACCCCCGTTGCCTGTACACAACCGATTGAAAATACGGGTTTTTTCTATGTGGCATGGCAATTGCTAATTCTCCGCGACGCTTACGGACGTAGCAAGGTTCTTTTCGCATAGCCGGCAGTGCCGGACACGCAAAGCTTCCGGTCTACCAGCCAGGCGCTCAGGACAGCGGGGTTGCCGCAATCGCGATAAAAGGCGCGATTGTGATTGACCGATGACGACGCATTGCGTCGTTTCATCTGCAGTTATCAGCACCCTCCGCTCGAGAATGAACCGATGCATATGGGGTCGCTGCACGATGACGAAGATGGTGTTTATTGGGCGTTCTTTGCTGATGACGGGCGCTTTGGCAATCGCGGCTGCACTGAGTGGTTGCCATGGCAGCGGCACTGCCGGCAGCACGGATCAGGCGGTAGCCGAGAATTCTGCGGGCAGCACCTCCAGCTCTCCCTCCGGCGCCGCGAGTACTACGGGCGCCAGCGGCTCTGCGATCGCTTCCTCAAATACTCTCGCCAATGGCGGCACTGTCGCCAGCAGCTCTCTGACCGGTTTGACCGCAGCGAATCCGCTCGGCATCAATCTTGCCGCAGTCGCCTATTACTCCCCTGAACAGCCCTTCTTGAATCTCATGAAGAGCGGCGGCAGCTCCTCCAGTGTCAGCAATGAAATCGGCTGGTACACCTCCAACAGCAACACCTGGGACACGCAGGAGGAAGCCTATCTGCAGCTGGATTCGGATGGCTATCCGACCTCTCTGACCGCCTCCGCGGGGCCTCCCGGGGGCCAGCAGTTCACTTTCGCGCGGGCGGTTCTGAACTACAACCTTCCCAGCCTTGCACCCGGACAGTCGACCGCGTATCCGCCCGGCACGTACCGTTTGAAATTCGAGGGACAAGGCACGGTTCAAGTCGCGGGCGATGCCACCTATGTTTCAGGCAATACGTGTCCGTCCAATCTGGCCCTGAGCAACAGCAGCGCCAACTCGTACGTTTCTTGCACCTTCACCGTCAGCAATCCGGGTGCCAACGGCGGGATTCTGCTCGCGATCACGGCGATCACCAATGGCAGCGACCATCCCCGCGACATCAGCGTGGTACAGAACACCTACGCCGCGAACTACGATGCCGGAGCGATCTTCAATCCTACATTCATATCCGCACTGAGCGGATTCTCCAGTCTGCGCGTCATGGAATGGATGAAGACAAACAACGAATTTGCAGGGTATCCCAATTCCGGCACCTTGCTCGCCGGGGCGACCAGCATGACCCTGGCCACCGCGTGGAACCTTCCGTCCGGGTCCTATCCGATCGTCTTCATCAGTGGAGAGCGTCGTACCGCCACATTTACGCTGGGCTCAACTGCGGTCAGCTGGGCCGCAGGCCTCGTCAACGCAATCACCAATAGCGCCGGAGTGTGGCAGTGGGGTGCGCAGACTTACTACGCTCCGTTCTATATCATCAACAAGACCTGGGCGAATCGCGCACAGCCCTCCAATGCGTTCTGGAGCCTCAAGGATGGCGTTCCGCTTGAGGTAATCATCGCGCTTTGCAACAAGCTTCAGGCCAACTGCCACATCAATGTGCCGTTGACGTATTCCGACAGCGATATTGCATCGATGGCGCATCTTGTAATGTCGGGAAGCGGCATGCAAAGCGGCTTCAGCGGACTATCCGCGCCCCTCACGGCAAGTTTCGAGCTGTCGAATGAGGTATGGAACGGAGCCTTCGATCAATACAATGTGGCGGCGTCGCTGGGAAGTTTCACCTGGCCGACCTCCATTGCCTCGAGCGGCAACTATGCGTGGAACCGTAACTACTTCGGCATGCGCACTGCACAGATGGCCGGTGATCTGCAGACTGCCGTCGGCACGACGCTTTTTTCCCGAGTGATTCCGGTGCTCGGAGCGCAGGCCGCGACAACATACTCTGCAACCTATGCACTCCAGACTCCCTATTGGTCAGGCGGCCCTGCCTCCAACTATCCGATCAAGGCGATTGCGATTGCCCCCTACTGGGGTAACAACCCCTCCGCGGGCGACTGCACGGTCATGACGGGTCAGAGCGATGGTGGATTGAGTGACTTCTTCGCGACGCTCACCGGTCAGGCCGGCGCCAGCGGCTACACCTACACCAGCGTCCCCGCCGGCGGCTACCTGGGAGAGGCCGAAGGGTGGATCAAATCCTATGCCGCGATAATGTCCAGCTACCCGAGCATGAAACTCATCGCCTACGAGGGCGGCCCGAGCTTCTATGCAACCTCGGCCGGCACCTGCCCAGGCTGGACTTCGCTGGTCACCAAAGCGGAACGTGATCCGCGCATGGGCACCGCCTACAGCGACTATCTGCACTACTGGCAGAGCAACGTCGGCGGCACCAGCGCCAACATCAACAACCTTTTCAACGATATTTTCCCGGTTTCGGTATACGGCATGTTCGGTTTGCTGGAGTCGGTCATGCAGACCGTCACGCCGATGCCGTCAGCTCCGCCGAAGTATCAGGCGGCCATGAAATACATCGAACAGTAATAGCCGACGGACGCACCTACGCAGACTGGGGTGCGTCCGCATCGAAGCTGGGCAACTTCGACTCGCTGATTGTCGTAGTTTCCGCTTGCGCCATGCACAGGCGCACATAGGCCGCGGTGAGCCCGGCCAGCACGTAGAAGAGCTTCGCATACCCAAAAACAAAGCTGGAGTTGTAGAGCATCAGCATCGTTCCCGCGATACACGCCAGCATGCTGCTACCCAGGTGCGCGAGATCGCTGTCACGATACTGGATGTCCCGCATGGACCTGTAGGCCTTCATCATCCCGAGCAGCATGAATCCGACGAAGAGCGACAGTCCCACCAGACCATACTCGAGTGCGGTCCCCGCGTAGGTATTGACGATATCAATGATGCCCTGGCCTTGCCGCAGCCCCTGCATCTTCGATATGAAGTCCTGATCCCCAAAGAAGGGATGATTCAGTATCAGATCCCAGGAGGCGCTTGCGAGGCGATATCGCAAGTTCAAATTACCCACGTCCACCGACCCACCCATGAATGGCAACACCGCTGCAATACGATGTCCCAGCGGAGTCAGGGCTATAACAACAGAAAGGACCAGCAACGCTGCGGCCGCCCGCGCAAGCCGCCCAAAGGCCTTGGAGCCAATCGCAATTGCGACGAAATAGATCGTGAGTGCGCCTATCCAAGGCCCGCGCGAATACGCAGCAAAAAGCCCTGCCCATAGCACGATGGCAATGGCCGATCGCCTCACAGTCCCGCCCATCTGTGGCTTCAGATATAGCCAGAATCCAAAGGCAACGGCGCATAAATACCCCAGCACCAAGGGGTGGCCCGTCGACGCCTGCGCGCGCAGCACGCCGCCCCGCATGAGATATCCCAGCCGCATCCCCGCATCGGTCGGGCTGAGGCGCAGTGCCATCCCTTGGAAAAGCAGCCAGTGCCGCAGGGATTCGAAGACTGCCTGGAGCGACATCACGCAGCACACCACGCAGAAGGCCGCCATCGCATCGACGATCTTGGTCTTGGTCGAACACGAGCGACTGACCGCGTAGTACAGCGCGTAGATATCGATCAGAAACAGGAACAGACGTCGCAGGAGGTTGGTGGTCGAATCATGCAGTAGATAGGCGGTGGGCGTATCCGGCCTTATGAACATCAGTGTCTGAAGCACGCCGAATGCGAGCAACAGCACATCCATGCCCCGCGGTGTGCCCATTTCCGGTGCCGTCCGGTCCGCTCTGAGCCTCCATATCGTTGGGATCAGGATGCATAGCGACAGGACTCTGTAGTTGCTGATGTCAAAGAGCAGGTTGATGCCGGGGAACGGAATCGGAATCGACACGGGCGGTATGACCTGGAGCAATACCAGGTAGAGCGCGATGGGGTTCGCATCCTTCCGCCCCGCCCAGAACATCAAAGGCGCGGCCACCAAGGTGTACAGCCATATATTGGGTACGAGAAAACCTGCGAACGTGAGCACGAACCAGACATTGCGTCGCCGGTTAAAATCCTCCTCAGCGGTGAAGCGCAATGCGAACGGCTTGAGCAATTGGAAGGCAACCGTGCTGATAACCAGCACAACCACCAACTCTTTGAAATTAGGCATCGCGGATTGCCTGGCGGTTCGAAGTGGCCAGGATGTCGTCAGCGCGACTCGGCGGCACCGCGCAATCCTTTGGCGGACATCTGTGTCGAAGTCTTGAGTCGCAGAATCAACTCATCGCTCACCACGCGTTCCATTGCAGATCGCGCCCCGCTGCGACTGAAGGTGTGGTCCGCATTGTCTATGATCCGGACGCGGCAATAGTCGCCGAGCTTTCTCACCGAGGAGCCGCCCTGGATTTTCAATAGATCAATGCCAGGCTCACCGTCAGCGAAGATGAAGGTGACCTGCACACCGCGCCTCACGATATCCTCGAGTTCGCGCCCGAGGTCGTTTCGAAGCTTGATACCCAAGGCCCTGGCCAAATTGCGCAAGGCAGCCTCCAGGGCGAGGATCTGGCGATAGCCATATATCTGGAAGATTCTCCACACATTGACCTGTCCCGAGAGCAGGCGCCGCCAGGCATTGGCAGATTGAATGCGCTCAAGGTAAACGCCGGGGTTGCGAACGACCTCAGCCAGCTGCAGATCATCCAAAGTCGTATCTTCCGACCAGAAGTAGTTCATCGGATTCACCAACAGCACCCGCTCCACCGGCAGGGCCGCCGCTGCCGCACGCAGTGCGTGATACGCTCCTGAACACAATCCCATGAGCGTGATTTCTCTGACTTCATAGCGCTCACGCAGCAGTGCGACGGCATCACGAATATCATCAAGAGCCGCCGGTGGAAATGTCACATCGTCCGCCTTGTCGACTCGGGTCTCGCTGTCACCCAGGCCCGCCAGATCCATGCGCAGGACGTAGTAACCGCTGCGCGCCCACCTGCGCGCCAATGAGACATGCATGCGGCTCGGGCCCATGTGATGGTCCGCGCCCGCATTGATGAAAATGACGCCACGTCGGCGCGCCTCCTTCTGGGCCGGTTGCGTCATGATGCCGAACAACGGGATGTCGGAACCAAAGGAGACCGGCTGCTCGCGCGGTCTATCATCGTCTGAACCGTCGGGCGGAAGCCTCAATTCGGGCGTTGGTGCATTAGGGTCCGCCGGAGGCATCGCGGGGAGTGGCTGCACGGTCCGCGCTTCAAGTTTACCGAGCAGGTCCTTCAGCCAGCCGCCTATCGCCTCCGTCATTGCAGCCGGCACAACGGCGTACTGAGGCGCCACCAGGGCCATCTCGACGAAGCCGGGCAGTTCCCGATATTGCGTCGCCACCCCCGCTGCCAGCAACGCCTCATGCCAACTGCGCGCTACCGGAAGATCCTGCCGGTCAAGTATGAGAGTGTGCGGAACCGGCGGTGCCGGAAGAGCGCTTATGTTAACTTTCGATAGAGTGTCTATCGATGCTGCCGACATCACGTAGCCACTGGATTCCAATGACCCCGGCGTTGTTGTCTCACTGTCAGCGGTGCCGCGATTCGCTCGCTGCGGGTCCTTGCCCATTTGGGCCGCGAGTCGCGCCGTGCGTAAGTCACGCAGATAACGCTTGCCACTGAGAACCGGAGCGACCAGGACCAGGCCTTCGATGCTCTTCGATTGGGCCGCTGCAAGCGAGGCCAACAGGGCTCCGAGCCGGATGCCGAGCAGGCACACATGCTCAACCCCGGTTCGGCGCCGCAATTCGGTGACCGCGGCGAGAGTGTCCTGCACCCATGTGGTGATCTGGTCCGCATCGGGGTCGATGTCGGCCGAGTCTCCGCAGCCCAGATAGTCAAAGCGCAGCGACGGCACGCCCAGTTTCGCGGCAGTTTCTGCAAAGGTTCTCACGCTGCGGTGAGTGCACAGGCCCTCATATCCGAAAGGCCTGCATAGCACGAGTCCCAAGTTTGCAGGATGCCTCACGGCCGGCCGATGCAACCATGCGAATATCTGGTTGCCGCCGGATGGAAAATACAACGGCTCTCTCACATCTTCCTTCAAGCCGACGCGTCGCAGCTGGGTGAATCGATTGCGCACGCCCACGCCCATTTGAGAGCTCGTAAGTCCTTCTGCTGCAAATTCGGTCGCTGATTGCACTTGACTCTTAGTACGGCTAAGCCGTATTGCCAGCGTCGACTGTAAGCGTCACGCCCGTTATGTTACGTGCGCTGTCGCCCAATAGATACAATACTGCACCCGCAACATCGTCAGCGCCAGCCAGACGCTGCAGCGCGCTGCGGCGAGCGATTTTCTGACGCTGTCCGGCATCCAGAGTGTGGGTCATTTCGGTATCGATAAAGCCCGGCGCAATCGCATTCACGGTGATGTTAAGTGGGCCGACCTCGCGCGCCAGCGACCGGGTAAAACCCAGCAGGGCCGCCTTGGTTGCCGAATAGGCCGCGAGCCCGCTATAGCCGGTGGTAGCGACGACCGAGGCCATATTGATGATCCGCCCGGTGCCCTCCACCATCATTGACCGCAAAACATACTTTGTAATAAGGACCGGTGAAATCGTATTCAGGCGAACGAGTGCCTCCACCTGTTCATCCGGCATCATGCTCAGGACGCCGGGAGTTCCGAGACCGGCATTGTTGACCAGCCCATATACGGGGCCGAACTCCTTGCGCAGTGTGCCGACAAACGCACCCAGAGCGGAGGTTCGCGACAGATCGCAGGCGCGGAAAATCAACCTGCCCTTACCGGATTTAGCCGCTGATTCAATACCGGCAAGCAGTTCCGGTGTCTGCGAGCGGGCGATCGCAATGACCTGGTAGCCCTCGCCCGCAAGCGCCAGGGAAATGGCAAGACCCAGCCCACGGCTGCCGCCCGTGACAATGACATTACGCATTGGGTCGAACCAGCTTGCCGGATGGGCCGACTTCCAGCGTGGGCACGATGCGCACCGAAGCCGGGACTTTATGAGCGGCAAGGGCCTTTTGGCAGGCCGCGATGACTGCCCGTTTCAACTCCTCGTCGGAGATCTTCTCGCTGTCTGCGGCCCGCACGATCTCGGCCGCCACCACCGCACCGGTAATCGGGTTCTTGCGCGCCGCAACACGGCTGATATACACCCCTGACAATGAATTGATCACGGCCTCCACCTCCTCCGGATGTACCTTTTGGCCTCCAACGTTGATGACACCTCCGGCGCGGCCCATGAAATGGTACCGGCCCTCGCGCAGCTCCAGGCGATCCCCGGTATCGACGAATCCGTCCGCGGACTTCAGCGGTGCAGGATCGGCACCGAGGTAACGGTGGGCGGCACCGGCGGATCGCACTCTCAGACGACCGTCGGTCACCTGGATTTCAGCGGGAAGACCGGGTGTATGAAGCACGGCAGCCGGAAACCCCGCGCGTCCATCGCGCACCTCAAATCCTACACCAGCCTCGGTGGACGCAAATGCATGTGCCACGACCGCCTTAGGAAAAGCGCGGCGCAGGGCGTCCAGGACACCCTGATCCGCGATCTCCCCCGACAATCTGACGTACTGTGGGTTTATCTTCGAAATTGCCCCGCTAATCATTGCCTTGCGCCAGTGCGAAGGCGTTCCGGAAATATGCGTGACTCCGGCAGCGGCGACCCTCGTCAGGTAGTCGACCACGGATTCATATGGACTTGCGAGCAAGAGGGAGCCACCAAACAGGCCCCGCAAGAGTATCTGCAGGCCGCCGAAGCGCCGGATATCGTAAAACGTGCTCCAGACGGTCCCAGGCGCAGGAGGCTCCTTCCCCGCAAATGCGTTGGTCAGAGTCGCGAGGGTATGGAGCACGAGCTTGGGCGCCCCCGTGGTGCCCGAGGTCAGCAGTACCCACTCGGTCTCATGGGTCCAGCGCCGCTCGACGCCCACCGGAGCGGGCGCGCCGGGCACCACAGCCACCTGAACCCCCAATCGGGTCTCCCCCGCACCCACATCTCCCACCCACGCATCAGCATCGGCTTCACGCAGGATCTGCGGGAAATGTGCAGGGGACAGGTCCGGCGGGCACAACACGACGCGACGCGCCACACCGTCCAGTTCGATCAATACGACGGCGGCCGTGAGCGGATCGGGCGTAAAAATAATTACGCTGCGACCGCGTAGCTCCTCCACGCGCCCACCAAGGCTCGAGGTTCCGCTCAGCTGTGCAACGCGCAGGCTGGCGCAAGCGCCGATCAGAAGCCGGTCTGACGAGGCGCCAGAAGCCGTCATCGCGCCCCAGAGCCACATGCCGCTACCCCGAATGAGACTCGTACAGTTTTACGAAGTCACCGAACGTGACCGGAAAGTGTTCGACGTCATCAAAAGGATCGATGCCAAGGGAATCCTCGAGGCGCGCCACAATCAAGGCAAAGCTCAGTGAATCCAAGCCAGTATGAAGAAGCTGCAGATCGTCGGTCAGTGGACATAATTGGCGCTTCTGCTCGCGCGCAACTTGCTCGAACTGTACTTCTATGGCTTTCCGTACCGGCATATCCCGCTCCATTGCATCCCCGTTTACAAGATTATATCGACCATGCGAACGTGGCCGCGCCCATCGCCCGGATAGGAACAGCGTCTTGCGGTCGCCTTACAGCATGGTAAGGTAAACCTTGCCCCGACTTTGTTGCTTTCTTCCCAAAATCGTGAGCAGTTTCACAGAATCCAACGTGCGTGCCAGTGCCTGACATTGCCGTTGTTGTCGTGACGTACCGGTCTGCACAACTGACCATCGATGCCCTCCGATCGGTTGAAGCAGAACGAATGACGTCGCGCTTGGGAGTGCGCGCCATTGTCGTCGACAATGACTCGGGAGATCTTCCCGTCATTGCCGCAGCAGCGCAACAAAATGGCTGGTTGTCGTGGGTCACGCTCGTCAACGCACCCAGGAACGGCGGATTTGCCTATGGCAACAACCTCGGCATTGCGCGCGCATACACCCAGCGGACTCCTGATTACATCTATCTGCTCAATCCTGACACGCAGGTTCGACCTGGCGCTATCGCGACCCTCGTCGGGTTCCTGAATGATCGACCGGATGTCGGTATCGCCGGCAGCAGCTTCGAGAATCTGGACGGAAGTGCGTGGCCGATCGCATTCCGCTTCCCCACCATATTCAGCGAGCTCGATACGGGCCTGCAGTGGGGAGTCATCTCCCGCTTGCTCAAACGCTGGGTGGTGGCACGCGTGATGACCGGTACTCCTGAACCCGTTGACTGGATCTGCGGCGCATCAATGATGATTCGCCCCACGGTACTGGCGTCCATCGGCGGAATGGATGAAAACTATTTTCTGTACTTCGAGGAAACCGACTTTTGTCGGCGCGCACGATGCGCCGGTCACTCGACCTGGTACGTACCGTCGAGCCGCGTCATGCATATCATGGGTCAGAGCACCAGCGTGACGGACACCCGTCAGGGGCCACGGCGCCTGCCTGGCTACTGGTTCGAGTCCCGGCGCCGGTATTACGTTTTGGCATTCGGTCTCTGGCGCGCAGCCGCCATCGACCTCGTCGCATTGCTCGCCAACTCCATCGGTCACCTCAAGCGCGTCTTGCAGGGCAAGAGAGGCGCGGGCGTGCCGCACTTTATCCGCGATCTCTTCCGGCACAGCGTCCTATGGCCGTCAAACCGCGCGATCTCCACGCCATCAACCCGCTACCAATCGCACAGATCCGATTCGCCGACGGCATAGTCACCGAGTGCGGCGAAACTGCCGAGCAAGAATCGGCGGCAACAGATCCCTGGCGATACCACGAAGCCGCTGCGCGGCCGTCGGACGGAAATCACCGGGATTCCTGGCACGAAACAACGTTGAATGATCGCCAGTCACCTCTTCGGCAGGTCGCCCGTTGGAAAAATAGTAAAGGGCCATCGATTTGCGGGTCATCCCTTCCGGGCACTGCAATGGATCCGGATGTCCGTGATACGTGAAATCCGTGGTGCCGAAAATCATGACGCGGTTGAACAGCGGTGCCACTCGCGCCTCGCATCTGGACACCTCGCGATCCCACAGTTCCAGGTTCCCGCCGTACTCGGCCCGCCAATCTCTATTCAGGTACAGAAGCAGGTTCAGGCGACGATCAAGTCCGAAGTCGCGGTGCTTGTTGAAGTCCGCATGCACGCCAAGCTTTCCGCCACGGATGATCTGGTGGAGGCCGCCACCTTCAAATCCCGGGTCCGATATCAGATTCGGTATCCCGGTCACCTCACTGAGGAACTGGAGAAATGTAATGCTGTTGAGGTGATAAAAGAGAAGTCGCGTAACCGGTCCGAACGAAGCCTCACGCGCTGAGGCGAGCTTGATCTCCCGTTCGTTGTCAAACTTCTGCCAGTTGATTTGTCCTGGCTTGGGAAATTCCGCCAGGACCATGTCAAGAAGTTCGGGCTCGAAGAAATTATCGAAGACTACGTGAGGAAACGGTTTCGCCGCGGCATATTCCGCTCGCGCGGCCGAGACCGATTCGCGCATCCTCTGCAGCGGAAGGAAGGCATCGAGAGTCAGATTCTGGATGTTGAGCATATATCGCCCGTCGCCGGCCGCAATTCACGATTGCATCTTCAGAATATCAGACTTCGACGCGACCCTGGCATGGGTGCCGAAGTGCCGTCGCGCACATTGCCGATGGCTTTCGCACGCAGTGCGTGGCATGGACACTTCTATGGTTTCACCTGTCTGCGGCGGCTATCATGAGCCATCAATTAAGGAGCCTGGCCATATCAACTATCTCCCGCAATCTACCGGACGCGGCGTTCGCCGCTTGCGGCCGGCGCGCAATGATGATAGCTGTTAGAGCGGAGCTTTCGGTCACGGTATATCCGGTCCGTCTGCGACATTTAGCTAACTGCTGTGACCCGTGAACAACATTAACGCCACTCCCAACTCGCCCTGCGCACAGGGCCCCGCAGATGCCACGACCGGGGTTGTCATCATCGGGCGCAACGAAGGTGAGCGACTGCGCAGATGCCTGCAGTCACTCGGCACCCTTCAGCCGCACTCCGTCTATGTGGATTCCGGTTCCACTGATGGCTCGGTAGCTCTGGCCCGCGAGTACGGCGTTGCGATCGTCAACCTGGACATGTCCGAACCATTCACGGCAGCGCGCGCGCGCAATGTCGGATTCTGGAAGCTGCTGCAGGTCCATCCGACTCTTGACCATGTGTTTTTTGTCGATGGAGATTGTGAAGTCGTCTCCGGATGGATCAATCTGGCGGTCGAGTTTCTCGGTCAGAATGCCGATGTTGCCGTGGTGTTCGGCTACCGGCGTGAACGCTATCCTGACGCATCGGTGTACAACCGCATCTGTGACCTCGAATGGCAGGATATTCCGCTCGGCGAGGCCAAGTCCTGTGGTGGCGACATCGTTGCCCGGGTGCCCGCCATCAAACAGGTCGACGGCTATCGTCCGGACATGATCTGCGGCGAGGAACCGGAGATGTGCGTGCGTCTTCGGCAGCAGGGTTGGCGGATCTGGCGGATAAACACCAACATGACCATCCATGATGCCGCGATGGACCGGTTCGGGCAGTGGTGGAAACGGTCCATGCGGGGTGGATTCGGCTATGCGCAGGGAGCATACATTCATGGCGCATCGCCGCAGCGTCACTGGGTGTCGGAGTACCGGCGCACCTGGACCTGGGGTCTTCTGATCCCCAGTGCGATCCTGATCTTGAGCATCGCGGTCAGCTGGAAGATGCTGGCGCTTCTCGGACTGTATCCGCTGCAGATGATTCGCCTCGCAATCAATGGCCGACACTCCGCCGGGGAGAACTGGCGCCGCGCCGTATTCCTGGTTCTGGGCAAATTCCCGGAAATGCTTGGTCAAGTCCAGTTTCTGCGCGATCGCTTTCTGCGAGTTCAGTCACGATTGATCGAGTACAAGTAATCCCCTCAATCATGTTCGCCAACATACGAGCTGATCTGAAGGCCCATGGCGGTGACTGGGGAGCGCAGGGATTTTGGGCGCTGGTCGTTTATCGATTTGGCCGCTGGCGCTATGGAATCCGGCCGGCTCTGGTGCGAAAGCCATTCTCATTCCTATACAAGATTCTCTACAAGTGGGTACAGATCGTCACCGGCATCGAGTTGCCCTGCGAAGTCGAGGTCGGCAGAAACTTCATCATCGATCATTTTGGCGGAATCATCATCAGCGGTTACGCCAGGTTTGGTGACAACTGCCGGATTCGCAATGGCGTTGTCGTCGGCCTGCGCAATGTCGACGAACCCACTGCCCCAAAGATAGGCAACAACGTCGACATCGGCGCGGGTGCAAAAGTGCTGGGAGCCATCACCATCGGGAACGATGTCGTCGTGGGCGCCAACGCTGTTGTGATCTGCGACGTGCCGGACAACTCCATCGCCGTGGGAATTCCTGCCGTGATAAAGCGCAAGAGGATGAGGGAAGTATGATTGTCCTTCTCGGATTCATCCTGGCGATCGTCTCTGCGATCCTCACCCTGCCGGCACTGATCCTATTTGCGGAAATCATGAGCACACTTGGCTACCGCCGTGACATCTCGCAACCAAGGGGGCCACGCCCGAAAGTTGCGGTGCTGATGCCGGCGCATGATGAGGCCGGCGGCATACGCCAATCCCTGCAGAATCTGCTACCGCAACTGCTGCCGACCGATCGACTCGTCGTCATCGCCGATAACTGTTCGGACGATACAGCGAGCATCGCCACAGCGGCGGGCGCCGAAGTGATTGAGCGGCGCGATCCAACAAAAAGGGGCAAAGGCTACGCGCTGGATTTCGGCGTCCGGCACCTGGAGGATAATCCGCCTGATGTGGTGATCATCATAGATGCCGATTGTTGTGTCTCCGCAGGCTCGATCGACATATTGGCGCGGGACTGTCATCAACGCGCGCGCCCCGTCCAGGGTCTGTACATAAATCAGGCCGCGGAGGGAGCAGGAACCAGAACCCGCATCGCGGCGTTCGCCTCGCTCGTGAAAAACAAGGTGCGGCCGACGGGTCTGCTGACACTGGGGCTACCGTGCATCCTGATGGGAACCGGCATGGCCTTTCCGTGGGCCTGCCTGCGCTCGGCGCCGCTCGCAACCGGTCACATCGTGGAGGATGTGCAGCTGGGATTCGACCTCGCGCGCAGAGGTGAACTGGTGCATTTCTGTCCGGATGTACTTGTAACCAGCTACTTTCCGCAGACTGAAGACGGCATTCGCAGTCAACGGACTCGCTGGGAGCATGGGCATCTCGCCCTGATCCTGACGGCGGCACCGAGGCTGCTATTGGACGGATTGCTGAAAGGCCAGATCGGAACGATGGCGCTGGCATTGGATCAGATGGTCCCGCCCCTCGCGCTTTTCGTAATGCTCGCTGCTCTCAACGTCATTCTCGATGGCGCGTTTGCGGTCCTGTCCGGTCACACTGCACCCTTCGCATTTGCGACAGCAGCCCTCGCGCTGGTCGCAGTCTCCGTCCTGGTGGCATGGATTCGCTATGGGCAGCACATCATCTCTTTGTACGCGCTCGCATTCGCGCCCGTGTACGCGGTACGCAAGGTGCCGATCTACATAGGTTTCATATTGGCGCGGCAACTCGATTGGGTACGCTCGAAGCGGGATCCGTGACAGATTCCACGCCTGGAACATCGCAATTGGCTAACATGAAGTGACCGGCCGAATCGCTCAAAACCAACCCATGGCTGTAGCCGCATCCGTCCGCACCGCTGATGTGCGGCCAACACCCGTAGCACTGATCGTAACCGGCAACTGGTGGGCGCTGGCGGCACGAATTGCGATCGCCATTGCGCGCAATGGCTGGACCGTTGCGGCCGCCTGTCCCGCCAACAGTCCTCTTTCTTATGTAAAAGGTGTGACCGAAGTACTGCCGCTGGGCTCCCTCGCACCCCGCGCAGCATTGATCGCTGCGATTCGTAAAGTGCGACCGAATCTGATCGTACCCTGCGATGACAGTACGGTGTTCCTGCTGCATGAGATTCATGCCGCATATCCGGACCTGCGCCAGATCATCGAGGGTTCGCTCGGCCACCCCGACGCCTTTCCAATTCTGCAAAGCCGCGATTGTCTGCAACGTGTGGCCGCGGATTTGGGAATTCGCGTTCCCCGCAGCTGTCCTCTCGAGTCCGCCCGCCAGGCGGCCGATCACTTTGAAGACTTCCCGCTAGGAGCCGTCGTAAAACTGGACGGTACCTACGGCGGCGAAGGGGTGAGCGTCGTCAGTTCGAAACATGAGGCTGCCACGGCATTTCGTAAGGCGCAGTCGGCTACGTCGGTACTTACTGCGACAAAGCGTGCCGTGGTCAATCAGGATCCTTACGCGTTTTGGACCTGGCGAAGACAAGCACGCGCACACGTGTCCATGCAGGAATACATCATCGGAACCCCTGCCAATATCATGGTCGCGTGCTGGCAAGGCCAGCTGCTCGCGCAAGTGAGTGTGGAGGCCTTGTCCTGCCAGGGCGCGACCGGCGCGGCAAATATCGTGCGGCGTATCAATCGGCCGGAGTTTCAGGAAGCGGCCGGCGCACTCGCAGCGCGCCTGAAACTCTCGGGATTCTTTGGGCTGGACTTCATGATAGAGCGCTCCTCGGATTTCGCCTATCTGATCGAAATGAATCCGCGCTGCACCCAGCTGGGCCACCTGCAATTCGCGGATCAGGCAAATCTTGCCTCAGCACTGTGCGAACGAGTGTCCGGACTTGCGCCGGTGCCCGCGGCATTGACCATTCGGGAGGCCACGATCGCCTTTTTTCCTCAAGCATGGCGCTGGAAATTGGGCGTCACCGAACGCTCGTCCGCCTTTCACGACATTCCCTGGGGTGAAGAGGCGTTGATCAAGAGCCTGCTGTGCGAGCCTTGGCCTGACCGCCAGTGGCCCGCACGCCTCTATCACTGGTTCAGAACGCCTCAGCAGGCACCTGTGGCCGAATTTCAGTCGGTGTCGGCCAATCTGACGCATCCGAACGCTGATCCGCCGCTGGCGGGGGAATCCGTGCGTCCGTAGGCCGGTGTCAGTGACCGTAGTTGGTCGCCATCCAGGTTCGATAGCTGCCGTCCATGACCGCGCGCCACCAGAGAGGATTTGCCAGGTACCACGAGAAGGTATCGCGGATACCGGCCTCCAGGGACACAGTTGAGCGGTAACCCAGATCCTGCTCGATCTTGGTGGCATCGATTGCATAGCGGCGGTCATGTCCGGCGCGATCCGTCACGTACTTGATCAAGGTCGCAGTGCTTTCGCCACGGGCGGCGGGGCATTGAGGATAGGCGGCACGAAGACTCTCGTCCGCCTCAAAGGCTTCATCCGCGATACGGCAAAGCAGCTGGACGAGCTTGATGTTCTCACACTCTGAATTGCCACCGATGTTGTACACCTCACCGGGCTTCCCTTTATCGAGAATCAGCTCAACGCCCCGGCAGTGATCGCTGACGTGCAACCAGTCGCGGATATTGCGCCCATCGCCGTAGACCGGCAGCGGGCGCCCATGAAGGATATTTACGACTACCAGCGGAATGAGCTTTTCGGGGAAGTGGTACGGCCCGTAGTTGTTAGAACAGTTACTGGTAGTGACCTTGAGTCCATAGGTGTGATGGTAGGCACGGACCAGATGATCCGAGGCTGCCTTGGTTGCCGAGTACGGCGAATTCGGCGCGTAGGCGGTGTGCTCGCTGAAGGCAGGATCTGACGGCCCGAGGGAGCCATAGACCTCATCCGTCGAAATATGATGGAACCGATGCTCCACCTGCACTCCATCCTGTAGCCAGACCTGGCGCGCCGCCTTCAGAAGACTGTGAGTACCCAGAACATTGGCCTCGATGAAGGCATCTGGTCCATGGATGGAGCGATCAACATGGGACTCGGCCGCGAAGTGCACAATCGTGTCGATGCGCTCGTCACGCAGCAGCTCCTCCACCCGCTCGTTGTCGCAGATATCGCCATGCACGAAGCGAAACGCCGGCTTGGACTTGACCAATTCAAGATTGGCCAGGTTGCCCGCGTACGTCAGGGCATCCAGTACCACCAGCCGGTCATCCGGATGCCGGCCGATCCAATAATGAACGAAATTTGCACCGATGAACCCCGCCCCGCCTGTTACCAAGAGCCTGCGCATTATTGCGATGGCGCAAGCGGCGACGCGGCCGGTATCGGCCGATAGGTGACGGTCACAAAGACGAGGTTGGAGGAAAACCCCGAGCCCGGAACCGAGGTGTCCTGGAAGTTATGGGCGTAGCGTGCCTCCACGGCCAGCGTTCTGCCCGCCTGCCAGGTCACCGATGCCCCTACGATGTTGCTGTTTATATGGCCACCCTGATCAAAGTAGCGGGACTGAATTACCGCGCCGAAAACATCGGCGCTTAAAATCTCACTCAGCTGCCGATCGGCCCGCAACTCCAGGCTCGCGTGGGTCACGTTGAATGCATCGTCGATCGCGTACACGTCCCGCTCGTAGGCGGCCGTCGCGCTGATCGTCGTGCGCCGCCCGGTAAGCTGCAATCCCGCGGTCACGTAGTTGTCCAGGTAATCCTCGGTCGTCTCAGCCACCGGAGCCACCACGATTCCGCCCGCGGCTCCGCCGCGCAGATCGCTGAATGCATCCGCGGCATCGGTAAACTGTCGCCCCGCAGTGAACGTTAGCACGGTTTGCGGTGCAAGATTATGCGTCAGGTCGAACTGCACCAAGGGAGTGGCCACGGTGCGGCCACCGTCATTGGTCTGGGTTTCACCGACGGCAGCCGTGAGATGCGTGCGTGCCCCGGAAATATCGTAGCGGACATAGAAGCGGCTGCGGTCATAGTCGGAATTGAAAGCCGTGTCATCAAAGCGCAATTGTTCCGACTCGGCCCCCAGCGCCACATTGGAGTTGGGCGACAGCAGGCGCTCCAACAGCACATTCTCCGACATCCGCCAGCCATTGAACGGACTGACCTGATAAGTGGCCAGCGCGTAGCGCGCGCCCGCTTGCAGCACCGTGTCAGAGATCGGACGCAGGGTAAATTCGGGCCCCGTCGTCAAGTAGTTCACATGCTCCAGGTTCGTCGGTGTTGAGGGCGCGTAGGGATCGAGCTGCCCCTCGCCGAAATCGTCCTGCAGAAACCACTTCAGATGATCTTCGAACAGCGACAGACTCGTCAACCCGTCGAAGCGCCCCAGTAGCTGTGAGGCATATGCGCCCTGCAGATAATCAAGATAGTTGAAATTGCCGACAACATTGGCATCGAGCGCCGAACCGGTACGCATCCAGCCAAAATCGATTCCGGTGAGCTCCATGGTCTGGGATCGCTCGTCCGTTGACGTCTGAAAGATGTTGTCGGTCTCACCTATACCGACGCTGACGCCAAAATTCACCGCTTGGCTGCGGCCCGTGGCAGGCGTCGCCGTTAAGGGCGCATTTTCCGGGATCACCGCGCCCGTCGTGACGCTGCCGGTGACAGATTGCGCGTGAGCTGCGGGAGCTACGCTGATGCAGAGGCCGAGGGTGGCGGCAACGTACCTACACCAAATCCCCGCCCGGTTCGCGGCCCGCAGGTTGCGGATATCCATAATAATGGGTATGCGTCTTGGCATTTGCATTGTTGAGTACCAGGCCCTGCAGCTTTTTCTTGTCAAGTTGAGCGATTGCATCCTGCAATGCACGGCGCGGCGTCATTCCTGAGCGCGCAACGAGTAGAATCTGCCCGGGCAGCTGATTTAATGCGCGTGCCTCGCTGGATACCAGCAGCGGCGCCGAGTCGAATAGGATCAGCCGGCGTGCATTGCGTGCCAACAGCCGGGTCGCAATCTCGGTCATACGCACACTTGCCACAAGTTCGGCTGCGCCCCCGGCGGCATGCCCGCCCGGCAGAATCTCCAGTCCCTTCACATTGGTGCCGACAATAAGGGATTCGACGTCAAGGGAGGGATTGGCTGCGGCATCCAGCAATCCAGGTTCCTCGTGTACACCCAGCACCCGACCGATCTGCGCCTTGGCGAAATCGGCGTCGATCAACAGCACGGACAGATCCCGCTCCCGGGCGATGCTCAGAGCCAGATTCAACGCTGTAAAGGTCTTGCCCTCGGCGGGCAAGGGACTCGTCACCAGTATCAGCCGCTGATTGGCCGAAGCGCCGGTCGCGAGCGCCCGTTGTATGAGTGGCCGCTTGATTTCGCGATAGTAGTCCGCGAAGCGCAGCTCATGACCCACCTCCGGCAGGTAGCCCACAGCACGCAGCCGCGTGCGATCGAGGGCAATCACCCGGGTTGGAACGACCTCCGGGCCTGGGGGAGGCGACCAAGATTCCAGGGTAACCGCCTGCTGGCGCATCAACGGAATCTCCGGGCCTGCCCCGCCGCGACGCAGCTTCTCCAGCGCGCTTTCGATTACACCCATGTGCGCACCATCTGCTGTAGTGCTGGAATATCCAGCCTCAGTCCGGCGCTACTCAAGGATAACTCGACAAGAAATACGGCCACGAGACAAGCGATGGTGATCGACACGTACCGCAACTCACGTCTCGAGGTCGCCCTCGCGTGGGTCGGAAATGCGGACCCGACTTCGGCAAGAATCGGCAGTCCTGTCAGCCGCGCGGCGTCGCCTGCGGACCCCAGTACCGGATTGAATTGATCCAGTGCATAGGCGAGCGCGGCACCGGCGGCCAGCGCCGCCACGAGCACTTCCGTCAGCAGCATGGAGCGCTTGGGCGAGACGGGTTTGAAACTGACGGTCGGGGGTTGGACGATGTGGAAGCCCACCGAGCCGGCAGCATCCGCGCTCTGCCCGAGTTTGGATTTGTCGTAGCTGGACAGAAGCGCGGCGTACTGGGTCTTGTTGACATCGTAGTCGCGCGTCAACTGCGCGTATTCGGCTTCAACCTGCGGCGCCGTATCCACCAGCAGGCGCAGTTCGCGTGCCTTGTTCTCGTGCTGTTCGAGCTGGGTGCGCATATCGGCAATTTCCACATCATTTTTATTGAGCGCCTGTTGGATGCTCTGGAAGACCGGGTTGCTGCTTGCGCCGGTGGCCGCCGCCGCCGCCGCGTCCCCTTTGCGCAAACTGACGATCTCTGCCGCGCGCCGAGTCTTCAGCGCTGCAAGCGCCGCCCGCGTCGCGATCACATCCGGATGTTTGTCTGTGAACTTCAGGAGCAGTTCATCCAGATGCGCCTGTGTGGCGGCAATCTCGGACGCCGTATCCGTCGCCGGTGACCCGTTTGGGTTGGATTGTTGGACCATGGAGGATGCCAGCACCGCGGCATCACCATGCAGCTGTCCCTCCAGCGTAGCGCGGCGGTTCTGGGCCATCAGCAAGGTGGTCTTCGCATCGGCCACGGCTTGGTTCTCCTTCTGCATCTGGGCAAAGTAACCGCCGTCCTCGTTCGGCAGTACGCCCAAGTGCTGTGACTTGAACGCGGCCAGTTTGTCCTCCGAGGCCTGAAGGCGCTTCTCGTATTCCTTCAGCTGTGACCCGAGGAACTCCTGGGCGTGTTCGGAACCTTGCCGCTTACCACCCATCGTCTCGGAGATCAGGGTATCGAGCATCACGTTGACCACCTTGAACGCATGGGCGCGATCCTCGTCCTGGTAGGTAATATCGAATGTCGCACCCGCAGAGCCGGGCTGCCCCGAGTGGTCATCGATGCTCTGAACGGTCATCTGAATTCGCTTGCGAATCTGCGCCAGGGGTATCTGTGCACCACCCGGATCGGTGGCACAGTCGGGCAGCATCCCTGCCGCGTTGACGATCTTGCACAGCTGCGCGTCCACCAACAAAGACTGCTGGACGTAAGAAAGCTGTACGCCGACGTCCTGATCGTTGGTCAGACCTTGCAGCGCCGGTTTCAGCGCCGTGCGGCTATCCACCAGCACCTGCGTCTCGGCCTCGAAGCGGTCCGGCATTGAGAACACAATGCCCCACCCCACAAAAGCCGCGACGATCGCCACTGCGATTGCCGGCCAGCGGAAGCGCCATGCGCTGACGAGGTGATCGAATAACTGCTGCAATGATGGGTTCAAGCTGACTCCCTGAGCAATTAGAAACGGCTCTCAGGCACTACCAGCACATCTCCCGGCTTCAACGGAAGATTCTGGCGCATATCACCTTTGTTCACGAGCGCCTCAAGTTTGACCGCCAGCTGCGTCTCGCGACCCTGGACCATGCGAACGATGTGCGACCGATTTCCGGCGGCGAAGTTGGCAAGACCTCCGACCGCCAGCACCGCATCCAGCACTGTCATGCCTTCGCGATAGGGCACGGCCGCCGGGTGCAACACCTGCCCTATCACTTTCACCTGGCTGAAGACACTGGCCGGTTTGGTGACGACGACATTGACTTGAGGCGATTTGACGTAGACCGAGAGTACCTTTTCGATGTCTCGCGCCAGCGTCAGCGGGGTCTTGCCGACGGCCGGCATATCCTCCACCAGCGGCGTGGTGATTTTTCCGTCCGGCCGCACGGGTACCGTCGCAGTAAGTTCGGGGTCGCGCCAAACGAATATCTGCAATTCGTCGCCCGGACCGATGATGTAGTCCGGTGTCACGGTGGGAGCCGCCGGCAAAGGCGTCTGTACAGGGGCTGGTGTCTGGGCAGGCTGTGCGGCAACTGCGCCCCAGCTCAGCAGGCCGCTCACTATCCCGGCAACTATCCTGAGTTTACATATCATCTGAAATAACCCAACATTCCCTTGTATTTGGGCCCGCAGCGGCATCATTGCCGAAGTGCTCGACGCTTTCGGCGCAGCATAGGTTCATCGCAGGGCCGCGGCGCATCGCCAAATTTTTGATCGCGCCCGATTTGTGTTGCTGCGACCCACCTTGGAGCTGCAGCGTGTGATTTGTCTCATTATCGTGCACACCTACGGCCCTAACCCTTGTGCCGCCATGCCCGTGTCAGTCAAACTGCTATGCGACTAACACCGCCATGGCACGCCCGGAGTGAAACGAATAATCACAGGATTTCTCGGCAGCCGTCATGGGCATAACCGTTGCATACCATGTAGGCGCAGGATTACACGGGCACAAGTATGGTAGCTAAGACAGTAACGGCGACACAGACGTAAGGTTTGTCATGTCTTCGGTATTAGATTCACTCTCTCATCGTCGCGTGCGCATCGGCAATGTCGAGCCTGCGGCCGTTGCGCTGTTGAAACAGCTCGATCCGCTGATCGTCATTTGCACCCTGTTCGCCTGTGAATTCGCGTATCGCGACCGGTTCACGCCGGCTCTCGGCGCCTACGCTGCGCTTGCGTTCATCCTGACCGGGCAGTTGTTCAGCCGGATCAATATGCGCGAGTCCGGCCATGCTTTTTCGGATTTCTCCCGCACCTACGGACCCATTCTGCTGCAATGGGCGGCGGTGGTCGCCATCCTGCTGTTTGCTGCATTCGCCTTTAAACTGAGCGCCGACATGTCACGCCGGGTGGTGCTGACATGGTTTTGCGCCACCCCCATTGCGCTGTCGGCTGCGCACGTCCTGAGACGCAAAGCGCATTGGTTCGCCACCAATGGCGCCTCGGCACCCCGCCACATCATCATCGGAGCGAACTCAGTCGGCTTTGAGTTGGCGCGCCGGATGTCGACCAAGGGCTTTCTTGGCTATTTCGATTTCCGCAGCATGGACCGGGTTGCCCATATGGTGGAGCCGGACAAGCTGGCCGGCCATTGCAGAGACGTAGCCGAATATGTACGGCGCCATAACGTGAACATGGTGTACATCGCGCTGCCGCTGTCAAACGTGCCGCGAATGAGCGAACTGGTCAATGCCCTTCGCGACACTACCGCCTCAGTGTATTTCGTACCTGATGCGTTTGCGTTCGATCTGATCCAGGGCCGACTGGTCGAGATCAACGGCATGCCTGCCCTCTCGGTGTGCGACACCCCCTTTCATGGCATTGATGCGGTGCTCAAGCGCGCCACCGACCTGGTTCTCGCCAGTACCGGGCTGCTGCTGATCAGCCCCCTCATGCTCGCCATTGCTGCCGCGGTAAAGCTTACGTCGAAGGGCCCGATCTTCTTTCGCCAGCGTCGCTACGGTCTGAACGGCGAAGAGATCCTGGTATACAAGTTCCGCTCGATGAAGACGACCGAAGACGGCCCGATAATCCTGCAGGCAACCAAAGCGGACCCCCGTGTCACGCCCTTCGGTCGCTTCATCCGCAAGACGTCACTGGATGAGCTGCCGCAGTTGTTCAACGTGATCCAAGGCAAGATGAGCCTGGTGGGGCCTCGACCCCATGCCATTGCGCACAATGAAATGTATCGCAAACTCATCAGTGGCTACATGATTCGCCACAAGGTGCGCCCCGGAATCACGGGGCTGGCGCAGGTAAACGGTCTGCGGGGCGAGACTGAGACCATCGAAAAGATGCGCGAACGGGTGCGCTATGACCTCGAATACCTGCGGCACTGGTCACCGTGGCTGGACATCACGATCCTGGTGCGGACCCTCGGACTGATGATTCGCGGCAGCAAGAGCGCGTATTGAACGCAGGCGCCGGCACGCGGTTGTTGTGTGTGCCCCATCGGACGTGTACCCTTGCGGCCGCCTTCGGCCGTACAGCCCGCCGTCCCCATCGTCTAGAGGCCCAGGACATCGCCCTTTCACGGCGGTAACACGAGTTCGAATCTCGTTGGGGACGCCAATCAAAACAGCTGCTTACAACCGCGTTGCCGCAGTGCCGAACGTATATTCGTTAGACTGTTTGTAAGGGACACATGACGAAGACCATTCCGGTTGTCTCAGGAAATCCTATCGACGTCGCCATCATCGGCGCCGGCCCCTACGGCCTGTCACTCGCGGCACATTTGGGCGCGCAAGGTACGCCGTTTCGGATCTTCGGCATACCGATGCACAGCTGGCGATACCGCATGCCGGCCGGCATGCATCTCAAATCCGACGGGTTTGCATCAGATCTGTATGACCCGGCTTCCGCGTTGACACTGGCGCAATACTGCAGGCAGCAGGCTCTTCCCTATCAGGACGTCGGCCTGCCGGTCCCCCTCGAGCTTTTCACGACCTATGGCATGCATTTTCAGAGGCGTTTTGTGCCGCAGCTGGAGGAGACGCAGATCACCTCGCTGACGCCGCTCGGCGAGGGGTTCAGGCTGACCACTGCGGAGGGCACGAGCCTTTCGGCCCGAAAAGTGGTCGTCGCCGTGGGTGTATCGCATTTTGCCTTTGTCCCTTCCATGCTGGAGTCATCGATAGCGCCTGAAGCGCTGACTCACAGCTCGGCGCATCGTGATGTGGCCGCGATGCGCGATCGCAGAATTGCCATCATAGGCGGGGGCTCATCGGCCATTGATCTTGCCGCGCTGATGCACGAAGCCGGAGTAGACGTTCAGGTGGTGGCGCGACGCGAGAAGATCCTGTTCCACGATCCGCCGGTGGAGCCGCGGCCGCTGCTTGAAAGAATCCGCAATCCACGCTCGGGTCTGGGTCTTGGGTGGCGCTCACGAATGTGCACCGACGCACCGCTGGTGTTTCACGCGCTACCCGAGAAATTGCGTCTGCGCGCGGTGCAACGTCACCTGGGGCCATCACCCGGTTGGTTCATGAAGGAGAAAATTGCAGGCCTACCGGTACATCTGGGCGCGAAGCTCAACGAACCTGTGACCAAAGGTAATCAGATCAGTCTTCGCTTCACTCAACCACAGGGGAAAACCGGCGAGCTGCTGGTTGATCATGTGATCGCCGCCACGGGATATCGGGTGAGTCTGCGGCGGCTGACCTTCCTGGATGCCAGCCTGCGCGAACGCCTCCGCAGCGTC
>DASYER010000046.1:0-28633 GCA_036498905.1 Steroidobacteraceae bacterium
GAGCTGATCAACAACATCGCCAAGCAGTACAGCGGTCTGTCGGTATTCGCCGGTGTCGGTGAGCGTACCCGTGAGGGCAACGACTTCTATCATGAGATGATCGAGTCGGGCGTCATCGACAAGGACACGTTGTCGAACTCCAAGGTCGCGATGGTCTACGGTCAGATGAACGAGCCGCCGGGCAACCGCCTGCGTGTGGCGCTCACCGGGCTCACGATGGCCGAATACTTCCGTGACGAGGTGCGCGAGGACGGCGGCAAGGGCCGCGACGTGCTGTTCTTCGTGGACAACATCTACCGCTACACCCTGGCCGGCACCGAAGTGTCGGCGCTGCTGGGCCGCATGCCTTCGGCGGTTGGTTACCAGCCGACCCTCGCCGAGGAAATGGGTGTGCTGCAGGAGCGCATCACCTCCACCAAGACCGGTTCGATCACCTCGATTCAGGCCGTGTACGTGCCGGCGGACGATCTGACTGACCCGTCACCGGCCACGACCTTCGCCCACCTGGACGCGACCGTCGTGCTGTCGCGCCAGATCGCCTCCCTCGGCATCTATCCGGCCGTGGACCCGCTGGATTCGACCAGCCGCCAGATGGATCCTCTGGTCATCGGCGAGGAGCACTACAACACTGCGCGCGGTGTGCAGGCCGTGCTGCAGCGCTACAAGGAACTGCAGGACATCATCGCCATCCTCGGCATGGACGAGTTGTCGGCCGAAGACAAGCAGACTGTGTTCCGCGCCCGCAAGGTGCAACGCTTCCTGTCCCAGCCGTTCAACGTCGCGAAGGTGTTCACCGGCCAGGATGGCAAGATCGTGTCCCTGCAGGACACCATCCGCGGCTTCAAGGGCATTCTCAGCGGCGAGTACGACCACCTGCCCGAGCAGGCGTTCTACATGGTCGGTTCGATCGACGAGGCCGTGGAAAAGGCGAAGACCCTGCAGTAATGGCCACGACCCACACAATCAAGGTAGACATCGTCAGCGCGGAAGGGGAGATCTTCTCCGGCGATGCGACCGTGGTGTTTGCTCCGGGCTCCCAGGGAGACCTGGGCATATATCCCCGGCACGCCCCGTTGCTCACATTGATCAAGGCCGGCGAAGTGCGGGTCCAGACGCCGGACGGCGTTGAACATGTGTTCTACGTCGGCGGCGGCGCGCTGGAAGTCCAGCCCCATCTGGTGACGGTTCTGGCCGACACTGCGCTGCGGGCCAAGGACATCGACGAAGCGGCGGCACTGGCCGCCAAGCAGCGCGCCGAGGAAGCCCTCAAGGATCGCGCCGGCGCCATCGACCACGCCGAAGCGCTCGCCGAGCTGGCCCGTGTTGCCGCGCAGCTCAAAATCCTCGAGCGCCTGCGCAAGATCCGCGGTTAAGCCGCGCCCGTCAGGCCGCTACCGCGGTAAGCTGCCGCGATGGGCAAGCCCGTGAAGCTCGAGCACGCGCGCCGCGTCGCGACCTGGATCGCGCTGTTGGGGGCGGTGCTGTGCCTGCACAGCGGCCGGGGGCAGGCGGCGCGCTCCGGCTCCGCAGCGCTGCGCGACACTGTCGCGCAGATGGATCGGGGCAACACCGCGGACGGAGATGTCTACTTCGTGGGCTTTGCCGGCTTCGGCGAACAGAGGGTGTTCCGCAAGGAGGCCGAGCTCGCCCGGCAGGTTTTCGCGGCGCGCTTTGCGACGGGCAACCGCTCGCTGCTGCTGGTCAACGACATCCATGACCGACACACCTACCCGCTCGCAACCTTCGAAAACCTGCGTGTTGCCGTGAATGCGATCGGTCGGCGCATGCGCGCCGATCGGGACACCCTGGTGCTGATGCTGACCTCGCATGGCAATGATGAGGACGGCATCGCGATCACCAACGGTGCGATGCCCGAGGATGCACTGTCGCCGCAGGATGTCCGCAAGATCCTGGATGAATCCCATATCCGCTGGCGGGTGATCATCGTCTCGGCGTGCTATTCGGGAATCTTCATTCCCGCGCTCAAGAATGAGTCGACCCTGATCATGACGGCCGCTGATTCGCGCCACAGTTCGTTTGGTTGCGACGACACCCGCGATCTGACCTACTTCGGCGAAGCACTGCTGCGCGATGCGCTGCCCCATGCCTGCTCGCTTCAGGCCGCCTACACCGATATGACGCATATCATCGCCCGACGCGAGACCGAAGAGAGCGAAATCCATTCGAACCCCAGGCTGTTTGTCGGACCGCGGATGCAGGCGCGGCTCCCGCTGCTGGATGCGGCCGCGGCGCGCCGCTGCACCGGACCATCAGCACAACCATCGGCACGACATTGAGGCGCAACGTGGCTTCCAAGAAAACGGCTCGATCCCGCTTAAGATCCAAGTCACGGCAGGCCGCCCGGCCTTTGGCGGTGATCATCCTGGCTGCGGGCGCCGGCACGCGCATGAAATCGGCGTTGCCGAAGGTGCTGCAACCCCTGGCCGGCAAACCACTGCTGCAGTACGTGCTGGATACGGCACGCAGCCTGAACCCGGCCGCGATACACGTGGTGTACGGCCACGGCGGCGCGGCGGTGCCGGCGGCGTTTGCCCATGAGGCGGTGTCCTGGGTGCAGCAGGCCGAGCAGCTGGGGACCGGGCACGCCGTGATGCAGGCGGCGCCGTTGCTTTCCGCAGATCAGCGGGTGCTGATCCTGTATGGGGATGGACCCCTGATCACCGGCGAAACCCTGCAGGGGCTGTTGCAGTGCGTCGGCCGGGATGAGGTGGGACTGCTGACGGTCAAGGCAAGTGATCCCACCGGCTACGGGCGCGTACTGCGCAACGCCGGCGGTCGGGTTAAGGCCATCGTTGAGGAGAAGGATGCGACGGCGAAGCAGCGTCGTGTGGACGAATGCAATACAGGCGTGCTGACAATGCCGGCGGGTCGTCTGACGAAGTGGCTGAGCCGTCTACGCAACCGCAATTCGCAGCGTGAGTACTATCTGACGGACATCATCGCCATGGCAGTCCGGGATCACGTGGCGGTGCGGCCGGTGCTCGCAGCCGATGAGCAGGAAGTGCAGGGCGTCAACGATCGCATCCAGCTTGCCGCCGCGGAGAGCGCCTGGCGAGCCCGACAGGCCCGCAGGCTGATGCTCGAAGGCGCGACGCTCATCGACCCGGCCCGCATCGACGTCCGGGGTGTCGTGTCGGTCGCACCGGATGTGGTGATCGACGTGAACGTCGTGTTCGAAGGGGAGGTAAGGCTCGGCGCGGGCGTTCGAATCGGCCCCAACTGCCTGATCAGGAACGCGCAGATTGCTGCGGGAACGGAGGTGTTCGCCAATTGCGTCATTGATCACGCGATCATCGGGTCGGACTGCAGGATCGGTCCGTTTGCGCGGGTGCGGCCCGAGTCAGTCCTCGCCGAGCGCGTCCATGTCGGGAATTTCGTCGAGATCAAGAAGACGCGCATCGGCGCCGGGTCAAAGGCCAACCATCTCACTTACCTCGGTGATGCGACGGTCGGCGCCGACGTCAATGTTGGTGCCGGAACGGTGACCTGCAACTACGATGGCATCAACAAATGGCCGACGACCATTGAAGACGATGTCTTCATCGGCTCGGGCAGCATGCTCATCGCGCCGGTGCAGATCGGCGCAGGCGCGAACATCGGTGCCGGCTCGACCATCTCGCGCTCCGCCCCGGCAGGGCAGTTGACCCTCGCGCGCGCACGACAGGTCAGCGTTCCGGGATGGAAACGCCCGAAGAAGCGCGAAACTTAACGATCGCATGCAATGTCGTTGTAGCACTCCATCGGTAGTGTCGGCAGCCGGTACGGGGATGATGGGGAGGTACCGATGAGTACCATACGACGGGACGCTGCCGCCGGCGCCGATGAGCAGGGTCCATTCTGGCTGCGCGACCCATTCTGGCGCCGGCTCAATCAGGTCGAAGGTCTGCACGTACATCTGCAGTCACGGCACGAGGCGGTGCGTCGCGAACTCACCGCGATTCCGAGCGCGCGCAACACCGGCTTCCAGGATGTGTGGCAGCGCTATTGCGAGGTGATCCGCGAACTCGACATGACGACGGCGGAGCTGGAAGCGCTGCGTACCCGTCCCGAGTAGCGCGTGCCCTGCGGACATGCCTTGAAGCCACTGTCACGCAAAGTAATGGATGAGTTGAGCGAGCTGCAGTCGGCGCTGCGCAAGATCGCGGCCGACCGCAATGCGGCCTTGCGCATGTTCGCCGCCAGCCGCAACGCTGCCACCCCGGACGCGCAGCGCGAGTTCTGGCTGGAGTTTTCCTGGGCTGACCAGGAGTACCGCGCGGCGGTCAACCGACTCGCGCAATTCTGTCGCTCCCACCGGCGAGCCGACTGATACCCACGTTCTAGCCTGCATTCAGCAGGCGCAGACCTACAACCCGACCCGCGAAATTCCTGCCGCTGCACACGCCCGTGCCGGCAGCCTCCACGCCTGCCTGCGCGCATTCCGTGCTGCGACCGCACGACATTCGCAAGGGACTTCCCGTGCATACGTCACATAAACGCAAAGGCTTTGCAACACTGTCAACCTACATTATTGACAAATTCTAACCACGTCATCACGACAGACAGGAGTCATTGTGGTCGACAGTCGAAAGCAGGCCATTTCCATTCGTATGAACAGCGCTGACGTCCGTAAGGTGAAGAAGCTCGCGCAGCGCCTGGCCGTACGGGACTCGGACGTCATACGGTTCGCAGTCAAGTGCATGCTGACGAGGCTTGGGCCGCTCTATGACCCCGAAATCAAGGGGCGCAATCTGGTGCCGGTATTCGTCGAATCGGGCGCGGAGCTGCTGCGGTTCTTTGATCTGGATGCCGCGCGACTGGAAAGCATCATCAACGGCGATGTGGAAGTCGCGCGCCGCGTCGAGCGCGACGACATCGCTTTGCTCGCGCTGACCGGCGGTCAGGAGCCCTACGCGGCCCTGCTGCTGAGCGAACTCAACAAAGAGGAGCGCAATGACTCCTCGGTCGCGGAACTGGCCAGTTCGTTACGCCAGTACCTCTACGACAAGTACGTCTACCGCATGGGCAACGGTAGTCCCCCGAAGAAACCACACGAATTGGCGGAGCCGGTGCGGCTGGCCGCCGTTGGAGCTCAACATGACTAGATTCGGACACTATGTACGGCAGGCGGCGGCCTCATTGGTGCTGCTTGCCGCAGTGGCAGGCTCATACGCAGCGCGAGCCGACCAGATCCTATCGGACAGTCATATGATGACGGGCACGTCGGTCATCAGCGATGTCGGCTATACCTTCATGCTATCGGGCCCGGGAACGCTGAGCGTCAGCCTGAAGGACCTGTCCTGGCCCACGAGCAGTCTGACCGACCTGTCTTTCACGGCCAATTCCGCGACCGGAGTGCTGGGCCAATTCAACGGCGCGGGTATGGCCAGCTACGCCATCACGGGCGCGGGCACGTTCTACGCGTACGTCACCGGCGAGGCGACCAATCCGGTCAACGGCCCCGCATACGGAGCCGGGGTGTACACCCTGGACATCAACTTCACGCCCTCCGTCGTACCGCTTCCCGCGAGCCTGGGTCTGATGCTGGCAGCCTTGCTGGGATTTGCGGTGCTGCAACGCCGAACCATCGAGCGACACCTGTTCCTCAGCGCTCATCCCCTGAGCGTCTAGCCGGCACGGCCCGCGCCCTCCACGGAGCGCGGGCCGTGCGTCTCCGACACTGTCCGTAAAGGCGTCCGCCGCAATTAAAGCGTCACGGAACCTCTCTAGTATGACAAGTGTAGACACGAAAGCCGCGCGTCGCGGGATTTGACAGCCGGCCCACTCTTCAAAAAGAGCGAAGACCCTCATCATGCAACGTGCCCTCATTCTCTGTGCCCTCGCCATGTTTTCGGCACTCGCAGCAAATACCGATGTTGCGGCGGCTCCAGAGGCCGCAGCCGCAAGCGGCTACCAGGTGCAGCCCGGGGACGTGCTGACGGTCACCGTATGGAAGGAGGCGGATCTGACCGGTGATCTGCTGGTGCGACCGGATTTCGGATTGTCGTTCCCGCTGGTCGGCGATCTGGACGCCCGGGGCAAGACGGTCGAACAGTTGCGCGAGGAAATCACCGAACGCCTGAAGAAGTACATCCCCAGTCCGGTGGTGACCGTGGCCACCAAGGCCGTCGCAGGCAACCACATCTATGTGGTCGGAAAAGTGCAGCGGCCCGGCGAGTATCCGGTGATACGCAACGTCGATGTGATGCAGGCACTGAGTCTCGCCGGTGGTGCGACGCCGTTCGCGGCCGTGAACGACATCATCGTCTTGCGGCGCGAGTCGGCCGGGCAGATTGTCCTTCACTTTCAGTATAACAACGTGGCACGCGGCCGGGATCTGCGTCAGAACGTCGTACTGCAGCCCGGCGATACCGTCGTCGTGCCGTGAGATCGGGGTCCAGGGGCAAGCGCATGATCCGGATGACGCAAACTGCTCTGGGGATAGGCTGCCTGGCCGGCGGCGCACCCGTTCTGCACGGCGCGCAATGGTCATTCGCGCCACAGGCCAGCGTCTGGGTGGATGACGACAGCAATCGCTACCTCGGTATCGATGCGCGCAACAGCCAAAGCGTCTACGTGAATCCGAGCGCGGTACTCCAGTGGTCCAGCGACACCAGCCAGCTTTCACTTACCCCCTGGCTGATGTGGCAGCAGATCAGCGATTCAGCCTACGCGGACGTGCACAGCGAAAGCCTCAGCGGCCAGTACAAATGGACCGGCGAACTCGGGCAGCTGACCCTGCAGGGCGGCGTCTCGGACTATTCCACGCTGGCCACCCAGATTCCCGATACCGGGCTGGTTGCGCCCGGTCTCAACCGCAGAACCAAACAGGGATCACTGTCGTTCTCTCATCTGCAGAGTGAACGTCGCAGTCTCATCGCGCAGCTGTCGTGGCTGGATGTGGGGTACTACGGCTCCAACAGCGAATTGGTCAATATGCTGTCGGGCTATAAATATGCGACGGTTTCGGTTGGCGAGATGTTCAACCTGACGCCGCAGACCTCGCTGACGCCGACGGTCTTCGACAATGAGGCGATAACCCCGCTTTCAAGCAACAGGAGCCGCGAAAGCGGCTTGCGCCTGAATTTCGAGCACAGCTTCACCGAGCGCACCTCTCTCAAGGCCTACGCCGGCGCCAGTCAGCAATCCGCAAAACAGATCGTGCTCATCGAAGACGCGCAGGTCCTGCGGGAGGCCCTGCAGTCGACGAGCCGGATCGGTGCGCTGGGGGGTATTACCTTGAGCCTTGCGACCCTGCGCGGCCATCTGGACCTGGACTACGCCAACTTGCTGCAGCCCTATTCGGGCGGCGTGGTGGCACAGCGGCAGACCCTGACTGTGTCGGATACCCAAAGTCTCACCGAAAAGCTCGACCTGCATGTCGCGGCGGCGCGCATCCAGAACAATCACGCAGCGGTCGCCGAAGGCATCGATCGGGCCTACTACGACACCGCGACGTTCGGACTTGACTGGCACTTCATCGAGACCTGGCGGCTGCACTCCGAGGTTGCCGTGACCCACGGCGACACTCTGCCATCGCCGGGTGAAGCCACCCAAGGCGTCACGCAATGGCGGGTTGCGCTGTCCCTGACCTGGATACCCATGGCCACCGTACGCACCTTTTGAGAGTCCATGAATTCCCAAACTGATAAACCGCGGGGCATACAGGGCTATGCCAAAATCGCCCGGCGTCGGCGCCGGTCGATGCTACTGGCGTTCACCATTGGAATGACGGCGACCATGGCGCTGGCCTGCCTGCTGCCCGCCAGCTACCGCTCTTCGGGTACCGTGCTGATCGAACAGCAGGAAATGCCCACCGACCTGGTCAGATCGACCGTCACGTCCTACGCCGACGAGCGGGTGCAGGTGATCAGCAAGCGCGTCATGACGACGGCGACGCTGCTCGACATCATCAAGCGCTACAACCTCTATCCGCGCGATGCCGCGCGCGAGACCCGCGAGGCGCTGTTGAAGCGAATGCGGGAAGACATCGGACTGAAGATGATCAGCGCCGATGTCATCGATCCGCGCAGCGGGCACCCGACCTCGGCGACCATCGCCTTCGAGGTGTCTTACACCAGTCGCTCGGCCGACCAGGCGGCGCGGGTGGCCAATGAGCTCACGACGCTGTATCTGAACGAAAACCTGACCAACCGCGCCAAGCTCGCCCGCGATGCGACGGACTTCCTGGAAGGTGAGGGCAACCGCATCAATGCGCAGATCCTGGACCTCGAAGGGAAGCTGGCGACGTTCAAGGACAAGAACTACTCGAAGCTGCCGGACCTGATGCAGGTGAACATGCAGCTGCTGGATCGCAACGAGGAGGAGCTGCGCAGCGAGGAGGCGCGGCTCTCATCGCTGGAACAACAGCGGGTCTTTCTGCAGGCGCAGTTGACGCAGCTGAAGCCGAATTCCACTGTCTATTCCGAGACCGGTGAGCGCATCGTGTCCAGCAGCGATCGTCTCAAGATGCTGCGCTCGCAGCTGGCCGCCGCGAAAGCCAAATATGCGGCGGATTACCCGGATGTGGTCACTTTGACCCGAGAGGTCAGTGGCATGGAGGCGGAGCTCGGCGAGAGCCCCGACACCATCAACGATCTGCGTCGCGAACTGCAGCAGACGCAATCGCAGCTGGACGATGCGCGCAAGCGCTACACGGCCGAACATCCGGATCGGATGCGTCTCGAGGCCATGGTGAAGTCTCTGCAAGTCGATCTCGATGCGGCCATCGCTGCCGGCAAGAGCGCAAGCGCGACGCGGGTGACGGATTCCTCGGCGCCGCGCAGCGCTCTGCAACCTACGGACGCCGACAATCCGGCTTACGTGCAGATTCAGGCGCAGCTGTCGAGTACCGACAACGATATCGCATCGCTGAATACGCAGATCGCAAAGCTGCAAACCTCAATTCACAACTATGAATCCGACGTGACCGGCTCCCCGCAGGTGGAGCGCCAATATCATGACCTCACCCGCGATCTGGACAATGCGCGCCTGCGCTACCAGGAGATCCGCAACAAACAAGGTGAAGCGCGGGTCGCCCAGAGCCTGGAATCGGACCAGCAGGGTGAACGCTTCACGCTGATCGACCCGCCGCTGCCGCCGGAGGAACCGGTGAGCCCCAATCGCCGGTTGATCGTCATCGCCGGGCTGATCCTCAGTCTCGGGCTCGCCGCGGGGATAGCAATGCTGCGCGAAATGCTCGATTCCACCATCCATACCCGCGATGAACTGCTGGATCTGATTGGCGTCGCCCCGCTCGCTCTGATTCCGCGTATCGGTACTCAGGAGGACGAACGCACTACGAAACGACGTTGGCGGCTCGCGCTGGGCTCGGCGGCCGGGACGGCATGCGTGGCCCTGGTGCTCGTCCATTTGTTCTATCGACCTCTCGATGTGCTTTTCTTTTCACTGGTGCAGCGGTTGGGAATGTAAGTGGTTGCCAATATGGACAAGATTCAACGCGCCCTCGATCTGGCCGCGCTTCACCGTCCCAGTGCCGCTGCCGACGACGTGACGGGCGCCGAACGCGCGGCGGTGCGCCGCGAGTTCACACCGCCGCCGATGGAACCTGCCCGCCGCCTGAGCGTGGATTGGTCACAGCTGCGTGAGAACCGCATCGTGGATGGGGCCGACAAACGCCCGGCCGCACAGGCCTATCGGATGCTGCGTACCCAGGTGCTGCAGCGGGCGCGCACCCACCGCCTGTCCACCATCGGTGTCGTCAGTGCAGCGAGCGGCGAAGGCAAGACCCTGACCGCGATCAACCTCGCACTGGGCCTGGCCGCCGAACCGAATCAATCGGTACTGCTGATGGACCTGGACCTGAAGCGCCCGAGCATTGCCCGCACTCTGCAACTGCCGGTTGATCTCGGGCTGGAGGCATGGTTTGCGGGGACGGCGAAACTCGAGGACCTATGGTGCGGACTGAACGGCGCCGAGCGCCTGTTCGTCATGCCCACCCTGGCTGCGGTACCGGATAGCTCCGAAGTGCTCGCGCGCACCACCACGACCAAGATGCTCCAGGATCTCAAGGAGCGCGATCCGGGACGGCTGATGATCATCGACTTGCCGCCGGTGCTGCTCAGCGACGATGCCCTCACCCTCGCACCGCGATTGGACGCCGTGGTGCTGGTCGTGACGGAGGGCCGGACGCGACGCGAAGATATTGCCCGCACACTGGAGCTGCTCGGCAATACCCGGGTCATAGGCACGGTGCTCAACCAGTCGACCGAGTCGGAACAGCGCGCCTACTGAAGGCGCGAACACCCATGTACGAAAAATTCTACGGCCTGTCCGCCAAGCCCTTCGCGGTCTCGCCGGATCCGGCATTCCTCTACATGGGGAGGCATCATCGGCACGCCCTGACGCTGCTGCGATATGCCATCAATGAGGCGGCCGGCCTTGCTCTCGTCACCGGAGAGGTGGGCTGCGGCAAAACCACGGTGGTCCATCACTTCCTGCAGCAACTGGGTAACGGGTTGCGTGTCGCCTACCTGACCAACACTCATTCGAGTCTCGGACCTCTGCTGCCCTGGATCGTGGAAGCGTTGGGGCTGGAGCCCGGCGGCGCAGCGGGCAGCGAGTGCTACCGCCGCTTCAGCGCCTTCGCGCATGGGGAATTCAAGGAAGGCCGCCGCATCCTGCTGGTCGTCGACGAAGCGCAAAACCTGAGCACCGGCCAGCTCGAGGAGCTGCGCATGCTGTCCAATCTCAACGTCGGCTCGACCCTGCTCATGCAGATCATCCTCATCGGTCAGCCGGAACTGCGGGCCACGCTGTGCGGCGCTGAAATGCGCCAGTTCGCACAACGGGTCCTTGCGGACTATCACATCGGCCCCATGCAGCCCGGTGAAACCCAGGACTATGTCCAGCATCGCCTGAGTGTTGCGGGAGGGGCTGCGAACCTGTTCAGCAACGAGGCCATCGCGCTGGTGCATCACGCTGCCGGCGGCACGCCCCGCATCATCAACATCCTGTGCGATACCTCCCTCGTCTACGGGTTTGCGGACCAGTCGGCGGCGATCGATACCGGCATTGTGGACCAGGTGCTCAAGGATCGCTCCGGCAGCATCCTGCCGCTGTTCGCTGCGGTGGCCAATCCGGCGGCTGCGTTTGCCGGTTAATGCGCATTCTGCATGTGGTGCCGACCTACTTCCCGGCGGTACGCTATGGCGGTCCGATCCGCTCGGTGCATGGACTGGCGGTAGCGCTGAGCCGGCGCGGGCATGAGGTACATGTCTACACCACCAACGTGGACGGACCTGACAACCTCGACGTTCCGACCGATCGCCCAGTGCTGCTCGATGGCGTCGCGGTGCACTACTTCCCGGTCCCGGCCCTGCGCCGACTGTACTGGGCACCGGCTCTGGCCAAGCGCCTGCGAGTGGCCATCGATGAATTCGATGTCGTGCACCTGCATTCGGTATTTCTCTGGCCGACCTGGGCTGCGGCGCGCATCGCCGCTGGCGCGGGCGTGCCCTATCTGATGTCGCCGCGCGGCATGCTGGTCCGTGAGCTGATTCAACGCAAAAGCCCCTGGGTGAAGGCCGCGTGGCTGCGGCTGATCGAGCGCACCTCGCTGGCGCGGGCCGCAGGTGTGCATGTCACCGCGGAGCTGGAGGCGGAAGAACTGCGCCGCCTGGGCTTTACGATACCGCAGATCCACTGCATCCCGAACGGCGTCGAGTTGCCGACCGCGGCGCAGGCAGTGGTGGCGGGTCCGCCACCCGAACTGCCCGCGCGCTTCGCCCTGTTTCTCAGCCGCATCAGCTGGAAGAAGGGCCTGGATCGCCTGCTCAGAGCCTGGCAGTGGGTGCCGCAGCTGCCGCTGGTCATCGCGGGTAACGACGAAGAGAACTATCTCCCCAGCCTTCGCGCCCTGGCGCGCGAGCTCGGCATCGGCGCGCGCGTGCACTTCATCGGACCCGTCGGCGATACCGACAAGTGGGCGCTGTATGCGGCCGCCGAGCTATTCGTACTGCCCTCGTATTCCGAGAACTTCGGCAATGTCGTGGCCGAGGCGATGGCGATGGGCTGCCCGGTGATCGTCACGCCGGAAGTGGGAATCGCAGCGCTGGTGGCGCAGGCCGGTGCTGGAATCGTCAGCAGCGGCGAACCGGCGCAGTTGGCCGCCGCCATCGCGGCCGTTGTGAATGCGGGGCCGCAGCGCGCCGAGTACGCGCGGCGCGGGCAGGAGCTGGCCCGAAGCACGCTGTCCTGGAGCGGCGTCGCGGCGCAGATCGAGACACTGTATCTGCGCATCCGCGTCAGTCATCGGCCCCGCGGCCATCCCGCCAAGGCGGGGGCGATAACGTGAGCGCACTCGGACCGCAAGGTTCACGCGCGCATGCTCCCTGGCATGGCGGCGCGCCGACCGCGCATCAAAGATTCTGGAAACCGCTTGCGGCACTTGGCACGGGCCACGCAACGGATGCCCCGCCCGAGCTGCTGGCCGGAGCGGCGGCGTCATGAACGAGTGGCTGCTTCGAAACCGGGTCACCCTGTGCATGATCGCGCTGGGTGCATTCGCCATCGCGCTGCCGGTGGGCGCCCAGGTGCACGGCGAGGCACTGGGGCGCGCGGTCTACACCTGGGTGCTGCTGGCCATGTGCCTCGCACCGGTGACCCTGCTCGCTTCATTTCGCAGTCGTCACGTGCTGATCGCGATTTTCATGGCCAGCTACTTCATGCATTTCGGGGCCGTGGATCTGCAGTCCATAGTCTTTGGCGAGGATCTGCCTGCGGCGCGCAGCGGGTTCTTCACTCTGGGCGAAATCGCGATCGTTCTGTCAGGCGCACTCATCCTGGCCGGGAGCGTGGTCGGTATGAAGTTGGGCAACCGCCGCGCCAACCACGCTATACCGAAGGAATGGTCGGCCACGACCATACTGCTCGTCGGATTGTCGCTGTGGATGGTCGGCACCTGCGCCGTCATCTACTTCCAGGTGTTCACCGTTCCCGAGAAAAGCAATATGGCGGCGGCGCGGGGCTTTGCCGCGATGGGGCCGCTGCTGACCTTCGTCGTGATGCTGGGAAACCTGGTGCAGCCGCTTGGGCTGCTGATTCTCGCCTACGGCTACGCGCGGCACCGCGGAGCGCTATGGACGACCCTGATCCTCGGCGTCGTGGCAGGGCAGGTGATCTTAGGTTTTGTCATCGACATCAAGGGAACGGCGCTGCTCGCCGGCGTGGCCGTGATCGTGGTGCGCACGCTGGTGGACAACCGGCCACCCGTGGCCTGGATTGCTGCCGGATTGGTTTTCATCGTGGTCGCCTTCCCGGTCTTCCAGGCGTCCCGCGAGGTGATGGGCGAGCGCGGACTCAATCGCCTGCAGGCGCTGCATGAAATCGGGGAAATTGCCTCACTGTCGATCGCCTCGCGTGACAAGGTCGAATCCGGAAACAAGAGCGAGCGCAAGCAGACGTTCGTGGAGCGTGGGTATCTCAAGGATAACGTCGAACAGGTCATGGCGCATGTCGGGGTGGATATCCCGTTTCTGCACGGTGCGTCGCTTTCAGATCTGCCGTATATGTTCGTGCCGCGCCTGCTCGCACCGAACAAGGTACACGTGGCCATCGGCCAGCTGTACACCCATCTGATCGGCAAGAGCGATCTTGACACCTACATCTCGGTTTCCCACCTGAGCGAGTGGTACTGGAACTTCGGGTGGCCGGGCATCGTCTTCGGCATGTTGCTCACGGGCCTGCTGCTCGGCTTCACGGGCGCGCGCTCCAGTCTGGAGCACGGCGTCACACTGACCCGGGTCATGATTCTGGTCGCGACGGTGCAGAGCCTGTGCCTGGGTTTCGAAGGGGAGATACCCAGCACGTACTCCGTGTGGCTGCGTTCCGTCGGCGCCATTCTATTGATGCACCTGGTGCTGGCCCGCAGAGTCACGCATGTGATCCGGGATCTGGTGGAGAAGCTACCGACGGATGCGCCGCGGCGCTTTCCGAACGTGATGCGATAAAGCGCGTGCGCCACCACTTCATGCGAAATCTGCGGGCGCCGCGGCTGCTGCTGGTGGTCGCATTGGGCGCTTCGTGCCTCGCGCATGCCGCGGCACCGGTGCTTCTGCGCACCGCGAACCACGAGTCCCCGGTCCGCGGCGGTCCCGGTGAATTGCTGCTGATCCAGGGGTCGGGCCTGCAGCGCGGTGACCGGGTGGTGTACCAGGCGGCTGATGTGCCGACCGCGACGACGCATCCGGCGAGCGTGCCATTGACGAGCAGCGCGGCCATGGGATTGGCTACGGTGGTCAAACTAGCCGACCCGCCGTATGCCCTCACCGTCCGGTTGCCCGAGGTGCTCACCGCCGGCCGGCCGTATCGCCTATGGGTCGTCGATCCGCAGGGGCAGTGGTCCGCCGCCGTCTCCATCAACGATCCGCGGCCGCTGTGGATCAGTCCCGCCGCCGTCTATGCTTCGCTGGATCCTGATGGCGCGGGCCGAGTCATCCGCATCGTCGGTCGCAATCTTCGCTATCCCGCACAGCCGCACGACTCGGTCCTGGTGCGCCTGCGGGGACCCGACACATACGAGCTCACGGTACCGCCGCGCGCTACGGATGCTGCGTTGGCCGACTTTGTCCGTGATGCGGCGCTGCCACGACGCCTGATACCCGGTCGCTACTCGGTATCGCTCAGCACTGACGGCCGGCACTGGCTCGAGGTCCCTGATCAGACTCTCACGGTAAGCCCGGACCCGGTCGCACTGCCAAAATACGCGTTGTCGGATCCACGGTTTGGCGCGTGCAGACCGGATGATGGGGCCGACGATTCGGCCTGTCTTGCGCGTGCCCTGGAGCAGGCACGCGCCGCCGGCGGTGCTGTGATCACATTGGCGCCGGGGACCTGGGATGTGAATTCGGGTCAGCTGCGCGACGGATTCATCCTGGCACCCAACGTGGGGCTCGAGGGCTCCGACCAGCGCACCACCATCGTGCGTCGTCACGGCGCAAAACAGGCTCCGATGCCTGGGGCCCTGCTCACTCTCACCGGCCGCAACAAACTCACCGGCATCACGTTCATCGACGATGAACACTATGTGTCGGCGAGTGATTCGCGCACCATCGTGCAACTCGGCCTACCGCCGGTTGCCGCAGGATCGGCCGATGCGGAGACCGCCGGTGTCGATGATGTGCGGATTTCGCACGATACCTTCAGCCACGTCGGCCGCGCACTGCTGTCGGGTGGGCGGCCGCTGCATCGGCTCATCGTTACCCACGACAGTTTCGGCGCCTTCGAAACCGCGCTGATGCTCACCGGCGGCGGCTCGGACCCCGCTCATCCCTACGATCTCGAAGATTCGATCTTCCGCGACAATCACTTCGTGCCGGGAAGCTATCTGGACATTGCGGCCCGTCAGGGCACGGTGGCAAGTCAGATCGGCGCATCCCACCGCGTCGATTTCAGCGATAACACGGCTGATGGCAGCGCCTCGAGCGGCCTGCAGCGTGCAGATGATCCGGGTGGCTGGCGCGCCGCGTTTTTCTGGAGCCTTGCCAACAATAATGAAGAGCTGCTCATTGCCGCCAACCGCATCGATTGCTCGGGAGACAAGGCCGGTGATGGCGAGGCGGTCGCATTGGACAACAGCGGCGGGAGTTTCGCATTTGACGGCGTGCAGGAGGTCGATGATGCCGGGCCAGACTGGGTGAGTGTGCGCGCGCCGCTGCTGCGCGCACGCGATGGCAGGTCCTTGCCGGCCGCATACTTCGTCGGCCAATGGGTCACGCTGGTGGATGGCGCGGGTCTGGGCCAGACGCGACGGATCCGCGACTACAGTGAAGATTCCATACAGGGAACGGTGCGGCTTCGCGTTGCGCCGCAGTGGGACGTGGTGCCGCAGCGCGGCCACAGCCGGGTCAGCGTCATGCGGCAGTACTGGCAGGTCTATATCATTGCCAACAGGATCAACCATGCGAGCCCGCCGTGCCGCAAGTCCAACCTGAACGGACCGCACGGGGGGGCAATCAGCCTGTGGACGTCGATCGCGGATTCGGTGGTTTCCGGCAACGAGCAGACACAGACCGACGGCATCGGTTTTCTTCAGGCGCACAGTGCTCACACGGCGGCCATCGTCACGGCACTGGAGATCCGCCACAACATCATCGACGGTGAGTACGATTGGTCTTCCGATTGCAGCTGGTCGGGCATCCGCGGCTACTTCGTTGCCACGGCGACACCGCAGTCGCCCCCACCCTGGCTGGGCTTTGGAATCGTCATTTCGAACAATGAAATCACGCACGCCGATGGTCAAAGAGGCGGAGCGATTCAGCTCGCCAGCGCGGGACCTTCCGGTCCACCCCCCGGCACCTGGCCACTGTCCGAGAACATCCTCATTTACGGCAATACCATCCGCGACATCGATGGCCCGGCACCGCGACCGCTCTGCGCGCAGCACCAGTCGTTCCGATCCGGAATCCGCATCGAGGGTCACCGCAATGTCCGTGACACGGTACTTGAGGGCAATATCTGCGAGGCAGTCACCGTGCCGTTGCAGGATGCCGGTACCGCAACCACCCGCGTGTGTCCGGCCGCGCATTCCGCTTCGTGCGAATGCGCACAGCCCTAGCGTTCGCCCGTACTCCACAGCGCACCGGCCACCACGCGCATGTGTGCCCAGCGTCCGCGCAGCGAGTGGCGGATCAGGTCCATGGCGAGGCCACGTCGGGCCGCGCCCATTTTCTCGGGGAAGAAGCGCGCGACGATACGAATGCGGTTGCGATAGTAGTACTTGGCCGTGAACAGGGGCAGCATCCTGGAACTGGTCGCGCCCGACTTGTGGAAGACATAACTGGCCGGAGCGTACGCCAGCCGAAATTGACCGCGGGCCCGCAGCGCCCAATCGATCTCCTCGCCATACAGGAAGTAATCCTCCTGCATCAGGCCGACGGCGCTGACGAACGCCGCACTCGCGAGCATCGATGCACCCATGACATAGACCATTTGCCGCTCGACCGAGCCCACATCGGCAGGAATGGCGGACACATCAGTGCCGCTGCCGATGAGATGCGAGCCCATCGTGCTCGGGTCAAGACGCGCGCCGCCGAGGGCCTGCACGACCTCGGGGCGGTCGTAGTAGCGGATGGTCGAGCCGACCATCCCGATGCGCGGGTCCTCGAGCGCACGGTCGAGCAGGGCGCGCAGCGCGCGCTGATGCACCACGGTGTCGGTATTCAGAAGCCAGAAGAATGCGAAATGCGCGGCGCACGCCAGGCGCATGCCGACATTGCAGCCGCCGGCAAAGCCAAGATTTCCACCCGAGCGGATTACCGTCACCGCGCCCGCAACATACGCCAGCGTGGGCGCCGGGACGCCGGACTCCAGGATTCGGCAGGGGATTGGTTCTCCCTGCCGCAGCGCGCCCCATCGTGCTACGTCGTGATGGTGGCGCCAGTCCTCACGGCTGTGCGGACTCGCGCACCAGGCAGCGATGTGCTCGACAGAGCCATCACGAGAGTCATTGTCCACGACGAATACGTGGAAATTCCCATAGTCCTGCGCGAGCAGTGAATCGAGGCACTCGATGACATGCTGCCAGCCATTCCAATTTACCAGAATGACGCCGACCGCCGGCTGCGATCCGAGTTGACTGACACAGGCGTGCAATAAACTAATCCTACCTTCGTGAATGGGGCAGTTTCGATGTATTAGACAGTGCGGAAGCTACAATCAGAAGACGGGAACGGCCCCTCGATAGACCGTGTCTACCGCAATAACGGCAATGCGCCGCTGCTGAGCCTGCTCGAAGGCCACGTGGGCCGCGTGCTGGACGTGGGCTGTGGCGCCGGGGACAACGCGCGTCTGCTGGCTTGCAGATTTCCGCGCTGCGAGGTATTCGGGATCACCTATTCGGCAGCGGAGGCCGCCGCTGCGCGTGCTGCCATGACGACCTGCTGGGTGGCCGACATCGAAGCGGACCTGCCGCAGCAGCTGTGCGCAGACCGCTTCGACGTGCTGATCTTCTCGCACGTGCTCGAACACATGCGCGACCCTGCCGCCACCTTGAACAAGTTCGCGCAACTGCTGCGTGCCGGGGGCGTCGCGCTCATCGCTGTTCCGAATGTGCTGTCATGGGCGACGCGCTGGCGCTTTCTGCGCGGTGACTTCGAGTACGCCTCGGACGGCGTGCTTGATGACACGCATCTGCGATTCTTCACCTTTCTGACGGCCGAGAGATATCTGGTCGGCAGATGCCCCGGCCTGACAACGCTTTCCAAGACCGTCACGGGCAGTGTTCCGCTATGGCTGCTGCGGCGCTACGTGTTTCCACGCACCCTCAGCCGTCGGATCGATCGGCTCGGCTGCCGGCTCCTGCCGAACCTGTTTGGTGATCAGATCCTGCTCAAGGCCGTCTTTGATCCGGCGCGTTCGCGGAGCCAGGCTTGAGTTCCGTCTCGCCCATTGGCGCGGCGCCGATCGCCGAGCCCATCGAGCATCGGGCCGCGAAGGTCTCATTGGTCAACGGACTGACCACGGTCCTGACAGTGATTTTCCAGTTGGTCTCGGTTCCGGTATGCCTGAACTACTGGGGCAAGGAGAACTACGGCAGCTGGTTGGCGCTGTTCTCGGCGTTCCTCCTATTGCGGTCGATTGACGGAGGATTTGCGGCGTACGTCGGCAACAAGCTGAACTATCTCTATCACGAAAGCACGCTCGAGCTGCGCCATCATCTGGCCTCAGCGGCCGCGGGCATCAGCATTACCGCAAGTGTGCAGCTGCTTCTGTGTACCGGTGCCCTATTCATTGAGCCGCTGGCAGGAATGCTCGGCATGGGCAGCGCTCATGCGCGCAGTCACAGCGCCGAACTGGGTCTGATACTGCTGATGGCGTCGTGGGTCACGACGGGATCGTACATCGGCATAGTGCATCGGTTGCTCATCCCCGCCGGACTGATGTACCAGGCCGCGTGGTGGGCCATGGGACTTCAGGTCGCCCAATTTGCGGCGATCATGACGGCCGCGGTGATGAATCTGGACATGTTGCACACGAGCGCACTGTTTGCCCTGTCACAGGCGATGATCTATCTGTGCTCCGTCTATTACGTGCGCTACAAGCTGCCGCAGTTCTTTCCGCTGTTCCGGGGCTTTAGCTGGCGCACCGGACTGCGCGACCTGGGGCGCTCATCGCTGCTGACGATGAGCAATCTCGTTCAACAAACGGCCACCAATGGCGCGGTGATCATGGTTGCTGCCATCGCCGGAGTTGCGGCAGTGCCGGTCTTCACCACGGTACGCACGCTGATGAATCTGTGGACGCAGGTGACGGCAGTATTGAGCTCGCCGCTGCTTCCGGATGTCGTGCGCATTCACGCCAAGGGCGAGGTGCACAAGCTTGTACCGATCAATCAGACCTACTGGGTGCTGGTGGGATCGACCGTCAACTGGGGCACTCTCCTGATCTTTCCCTTTCTGCCGATGATCTATGGCCGCTGGACGACCCATGCAGTGGCCTTGGATGGTCCGCTTCTGAGTTTTATGTTGGGATCGGTAGTTGTGACCAACGCGGGCGCATTGGTATCACTGCATCTGAACGGCATCAATAGCCTGCGGATCGTACTGACGGCCTCCGTAGCACGCGCGGCCATCGGGCTGGGAATCGGCCTGCTCGGTTTCAACCACATAGGGCTGGCGAGCTTCGGCGTCGGAGCCGTGGTCGCCGAGGTGACTGTACTGCTCGTGACCGGCCGTCACTTTGTGAAGTATGAGCTGACCCGAAAGGGCGCGCACCTGCCCCTGGCGGCGCTGGCGCCGGCACTGGTCGGCACCGGTTCGGCGGTGCTGTTCTTCATCGGCAGTGGCTTCGGCTGGTGGTCCGGCCTTTGGATATGGCTGCTCGCACTTGCCGGTGTCGCCGTTGGCTCGATCTGGGGTTGGCGCGCCCTTGATTCGGTACTGCGCAGGAGACTGCTCGAATTGCCGGCACGGCTTCTGAATCATTGACATGGTCCTCGCCAACAGATCCCTGCCGCGGCTGGCCATCATCTCCACGCACCCGATCCAGTACTACGCACCGATCTTCCAGCGTCTGGCGCAATCTGCCCGACTGCAGTTACGCGTGTTCTTCACTTTTTCCCAGGCCGCGCACGGACCCATTGCGGACCGCGGCTTCGGACGCAACATTACGTGGGACTTGCCGCTGCTGGATGGGTATGCGCACGAGTTCGTGCCGAACCGCGCCAGTAGGCCCGGGACGGATCACTTCTGGGGATTGCGCAATCCCGGATTGAACCGCGCGATCGATGCCTGGGGGGCAACCGCGGTGCTGGTGTTCGGGTGGAATTCGGCTTCGCACCTGCAGGCACTGCGTCATTTCAAGGGCCGCATACCCGTCTTCTTCCGCGGCGATTCGACGCTTCTGGATCGCGGCAGCCCGGCTCGAAGAGCCGCCCGCAGGGCCTTTCTTGGCTGGGTATATCGCCACATCGATGTGGCGATTGCCGTCGGCGCCAACAATCGGGATTACTTTCGCTGGTGTGGGGTGCCCGAGCAGCAGATCGCCTATGCGCCACATGCCATCGACACCAAGCGCTTCGCGCACGCGGATGCCGCGCACAATCTGCAGGTCGCGCAGTGGCGCCACCAGCTGGGAGTACCCCCCGGTGCGAAGGTCATCCTGTTTGCGGGGAAGCTGATTCCGAAGAAGGCGCCGGAACTGCTGCTTGAGGCCTTCCTGCGCAGCAAGGTCGCCGCACACCTGGTATTCGTCGGCAGTGGGACCCTGGAATCGCAGCTGCACCGGCGCGCCCAGGGGCGGGCGACGGTACATTTCCTGCCGTTTCAGAATCAGCAGCTGATGCCGGCCGTCTACCGCCTCGGCGATGTATTCGTCCTGCCTTCCTGCGGCCCGGGTGAGACCTGGGGTCTGGCCCTCAATGAGGCAATGGCCTGCGGCCGCCCGGTCATCGCCAGCAGCAAAGTGGGCGGCGCGCGCGACCTCGTGGTGCCGGAGCACACCGGCTGGATGTTCGAATCCGGCGACGCGGACGCCCTGGCTTCGCGGCTCACAGCGGCGTGTGCCGGTGACGCCGCCACGTTGTTGCGCCTGGGGCAGGCAGCTCGTCAACGCAGTGAGTTGGGATCGATCGAGTGCGCCGCGGCGGGCATCGAGCAGGCAATTTTACAATCAGAAACAAGGGCTCCCGCCTCCACCGTCACCGGAACGTAATTGCCTTTTGCGATCCTTACCGCATGAACGCCGCGGCCAAACGCAGCCTGATCATTTTTCGCATTGGCAGCATCGGGGATACCGTGGTGGCACTGCCGTGCTTCCACGCCATCGCCCGCGCCTTTGCGGATCATCGCCGCGTTCTGCTCACGAACGCGGTCGCCTCCGCGAAAGAGTCGTCCGTGGAATCGGTTCTGCAGGGTACGGGCCTGATCGACGGCACCGTCTACTTTCCGGTTGGCGAGGGCAAGATCCGCTCCGCGGCCGGCCTGGTGCAGCGACTGCGTGCGCAGCGTGCCGACCTGCTCATCTACCTGACGCCGCGAACTTCGGCGCTGCAGGTCTATCGCGATCTGCTGTTCTTTCGCGCAGCAGGCATTCATCGCTTCGTCGGTGTGCCGCTGCATCGGACCAGTCGCGCATGCCGGGTCGACCCCCGGGATGGTATCGTCGAACCCGAAGTCGAGCATCTGGCCCGCACTCTGGCGCCGCATCTCGCTGTCGAACTGACGGCCGACAATTGGGACTTGCGGCTGTCCAGCGCCGAGACCGCAACCGCGGCCGAGAAGCTGCGCGCAATCCCAGGGAATCTGCCGCTGGTTGCCCTGTCGCCGGGGGCGAAAATAGCCGCAAAGGATTGGGGCGAGCACAACTGGGCGGCGCTCATCGACCGCGCTCAGGAGCATCTGCCGCCCATGGCATTGGTGTTCGTAGGCGCGCCCAGCGAACATTCGCTGGTTCAGCGCCTGCTCGAACGCTGGTCGGGACCGCGGATCAATCTGTGCGGACAGCTGACGCCGCGCGAATCGGCCGCGGTGCTCGGCAGGTGCAGCCTGCTGGTGTGCCATGACAGCGGCCCGATGCACCTCGCGGCCAGCCAGGGAACACCCTGCATTGCCCTGTTTGGCAACTACAACCGCCCCCGGCAGTGGTTTCCGTATGGCGAGCAGCACCGTGTGCTGTACGAGCCGCGCGGGGTGCGCGCCATTGGTGTCGATGAAGTCGTGGACGCAATGGCCATGAGATTTCCCGCGACGCGCGAGACGCAGGAGCGGTCGCTGCGCCCGCGCGTTGTGCCGCTGCGCGCCGCCGGCCGCCCCTAGATGCTGGCCCGTACGCGAGTCTGGCTGCACAAGCCCCCCGCGGAGCGCAGAAAACTGCTGTTCCGGCGATTCCTGCGCAGCGCGCCATGGACGCGCATGACCTTCGGCATCGGGTTGGCGAGACTGGCCAACATTTACTGGGCCTATCACCCCGATTCGCATGTGGCGGCAGACGATCATGCGGAGTTCGATCATCTGTTTGCCCGGTTCTCGCGCCACAACCGCCTCAACAATGCCGGTGATTCGGCAAGACTATGGTCCTTCATCCTGAACATCAAACAGGTGCTGGAAGCAGGGATTGAGGGCGACTTCGCCGAGCTCGGCGTGTGGCGCGGAAACACGGCCGCGTTGCTGGCCTATTTCGCCGAGGCCAAGAGCCGCACGGTTTACCTCTTCGACACCTTCGAGGGCTTCAGCGAGCGCGACTTCAAGGGCGTGGATATCGGAGCGAGGCCGAAGAATTTCGCCAACACCTCAATCGACATGGTTCGCGAAGTCGTGGGCACCCCCTGGACCAGCTGCGAAGTGGTCGCCGGATATTTTCCGGACTCGGTGCAGCCGGCGCATCGCGACCGGCGCTACGCGATCGTCAGCCTGGACTGCGATCTGTACGAGCCGATGAAGGCGGGGCTGGAGTTCTTCTATCCACGCATGCCACGCGGCGGATTGCTCATGCTGCACGACTACTCGAGCCGCCAGTGGCCCGGTGCGAAGCAGGCGGTCGATGAGTTCTGTCGGGCGAGCGGTGAATTGCCGGTGCTGCTGCCGGACAAGTCGGGCAGCGCCTTCATCCGCCGCGCGCTCTAGTCGGTGCCGCCCAAGCCGCGGATACGCTTCACCAAAGCCGAGGTGGACTTCTCCGGCAGCAGCGGCACCAGCGCCACCCGGCCGCCCGCAGCTTCGACGAACTCGCGCCCGACGACCTCCTCGACGCGGTAGTCGGCGCCTTTGACCAGCACGTCCGGGCGCACGCTCTTCAAGGCTTCGAGCGGTGTATCTTCATCAAAGATCGTCACGGCATCCACGCATGCCAGAGCCGCCAGCATGGTCGCGCGCTCGGCCTGCGCGACCAGCGGGCGCTCGGGCCCCTTGAGGCGGCGCACGGATGCATCACTGTTGATCGCCAGTACCAGCACATCGCCTTGCTTCGCCGCGCCGTTCAGCAGCGACAGATGCCCGGCGTGCAGCAGATCGAAACAGCCGTTGGTGAAGACGATACGCTTGCCGGCCAGGCGCCAGGACACCGCCCGCGCCGCCAGGTCCTCACGGCTCAAGACCTTGGCATCGGGCAATGAGCACAGCGCATTGCGGATGCTATCGCGATCAACGGCGATGGCGCCCACGTGCCCGACGGAAACGCCGGCGGCCGCATTCGCAATCTGCGCGGCGCCCAGTAGTGGCGCTCCGGCGGCAAGCGACAGGGCCAGTACGGCAATGGCCGTATCGCCGGCGCCGGTCACGTCAAATACCTCGAGCCGCGTCGCGGGGATGGCAACTTCGGGGCCCTGTGCCGGAACCACGAGCATCCCGTGCTCGCTCAACGTCACGACCATGGCCTGAAGGTTCGCCGCCGCAATCAGCGGTCTTGCCGCGGCCGCAATGGCCGCGGTATCGGCCGGATCCAGCGTCTGCTGGGCCGCCAATTCCAGTTCGTGCAGGTTCGGTGTGACAGTGGTCGCGCCGCGATAGCGGTTGAAGTCCCGACTCTTCGGATCCACGATCACGGGGGTGCCGGGTCGCGATGCCATGACGGCGGCCATGAAGCTCGGAGTCAGCACACCCTTGGCATAGTCGCTGAGGATGATGGCATCCGGGGCCGCACTGCGCGCCAGTTCGCGCAGCATGTCCTGTGCTGCCGCCTCCGAACACGGCTGCGCGTCCTCCCAGTCCAGGCGCAGCAACTGCTGACTATGGCTGAGCACACGCAGCTTACGGGTCGTGCGTCGATCGGCACGCCGCGCGATGGCGTGCGTCGCGATGCCGGCCTCCTGGCACAGCCGCAGCAGGTCCTCCCCCGCAGCATCCTGACCGATGACACCCGCAAGGGTCACGTGCCCCCCCAAGGCCGCCACCTGGCGGGCCACGTTCGCCGCGCCGCCCAGACGATGTTCGGTCGCACTCACCCGCACCACCGGCACCGGTGCCTCGGGAGAGATCCGCACGACCGCACCCCTGATGTATTCGTCGAGCATGAGATCGCCGACGACCCAGATGTTCCGGACGCCATAGCCATTCAGGGTCGCCAAAAGCGCTTCCAGATCGGCCGCCTGCACTCTCTCAGTCATGATCTACCTGAAGTCGAAGTTGTTCATGGACTCGCCATCGACCAGTCGATGCGCCAGGTCCAGCAAACTATCGTACACAAGGATCGCTACGCCTGATGCGCGCAGCCGCTCCTGTGCCTGCTCGCCCTTGCCGGTTCTGACGAGCACGGCGGCTACCCCGGCCGCGCGGGCGGCTTCGATGTCGCGCACATCATCGCCGACGAGCAGTGTCTGCGCGGCCGGGACTGCGCTCTGCCGCATGGCCGCCAGTATCAGTCCCGGGGCGGGCTTGCGGCAATCGCAGTTCTCCTGCGGCGCGTGTGGACAGTACAGTACGGCGCTCAACGGGCCGCCGCAGGCCTGTGCTTCGGCACGCATGTGCGAATGAATCGATTCGAGCCCGGCCTGATCCATCAGGCCGCGGCCGACGGCCGATTGATTGGTCGCCACCGACAGTCGCACCCCGGCCTGATGCAGCAGCGCCAGCGCCTCGAGTGCGCCCGGAAGCCAGTGGAAGTCCTGCGGCCGCAGGATGTACCCGGCGTCGGGTGCCTCGCGATTGAGCACTCCGTCCCGATCGAGGATGAGATGGCGAACGTTCATGGGCAGCGAATACCGGCGCGATCAGCGATACCGATCCGGGGCCGACAGAAAGCGCTGCACGTACTCCCGCACGCCATCCTCGATGGTCGTGAACGGACTGCCGTAGCCGGCCGCGCGCAGCCGCTCCATGCGCGCCTCGGTGAAGTACTGGTAGTTCGGCCGGATGTTCAGCGGCATGTCGACATACTTGAGTACCGGTGTCCTGCCGACGGCCGCGAACAGCGCGGTGGCAAGATCCGCAAAGCTGCGCGCCGTGCCGGTTCCGAGATTGAAAATGCCATTGACACTGGAGTGTTCCAGCAACCACAGCATCACATTGACGCAGTCGCCGACGTAGATGAAGTCGCGCAGCTGCCCCCCGTCGCGTACATCCGCGCGGTGCGACTTGAACAGTGTCACCGCCTCGCCGGCGGCCGCGAGCGCGTACTTCTGCGCGACCACGCTTTGCATGCCGCCCTTGTGGTATTCATTCGGTCCGTAGACATTGAAGAACTTCAGTCCCACCCACTGCGGCGGTTTATTGCCGCTCGCGGCATTGCGCACGGCCCAGCGATCGAACAGTTGTTTGCTCCAGCCGTAGGCATTCAATGGCCGCAGCTTCCCGAGGCCCGCCACCGAGTCATCGTCGGCAAAGCCTGACTCGGCTGCGCCATAGGTTGCGGCGGAAGAGGCGTATATGAGGCGCTTGCCATGTTCCGTGCACCAGTTCCACAGCAGCTGTGAGAGTCGGAAGTTGGTGTCGATGATGAGGTCCGCATCGGTTTCGGTCGTGGAGGAGATCGCGCCCAGGTGCACGACGGCCTCGACCTGCCCGCCGTGGGTGTGCAGCCAATTCTGCAGCTGCTCGGGTGCAATTACATCGCGTAGCTCGAGTCTGCTGAGGTTGCGCCATTTGTCGGCCTGTCGCAGCCGATCGCAGATACTGACGGTGGCGCCACGCTCGACCAGTGCAGCGGCGAGGTTGGAGCCGATGAAGCCGGCGCCACCGGTGACAAGAATCATTTTCGAACTCTCTCCTGAAGATGCAAAAAGGGTGGCGCAACTGTAGCTGCTTCACGCTAAAAGCTATCGAATCACGCAGGCCCGTGGTGTTTTAAAAGCGTCATACAACTCCACTACAGTGCAGATACTCAACGGGGAATTGTAACCGACCGTAAGACACGGCCTGCGGCGCGCGCCGTTCGCGCCTGTGTCCCGCCGCGCACCGGCTCTCTGCACTGTCACGCTTTTAACTATATAAAACAACGGTATACGTGGATGTGTGGAATCATTGGACTGCTGGATTATGGCGGCAACCTGCCCGCCGCCGAAGCATTTCTGAAGTGCGTCGACAAACTGCAGCGCCGCGGCCCCGATGACTCGGGAATCTGGTCCGACCGCCTGCTGCGGCTCGGGCATCGTCGACTGTCAATCCTTGACCTGTCGCCCGCCGGTCATCAGCCCATGTGCTCCGCGGACGGGCGCCACGTCATCGTCTTCAACGGTGAGATCTTCAATCACGCGCAACTGCGCCAGCAGCTTCGGCCGCCGGACGGATGGCGTGGAAGCTCCGATACCGAGACCCTGCTTGAGGCTTACCGCGCATGGGGTATGGATTGCCTCGCCCGGCTGAACGGCATGTTCGCATTTGCCATCTGGGACACTCTCGAGCAGCGCATGTTCGTGGCCCGCGACCGTATGGGCGTCAAGCCCCTCTACTACAGCTGGCGTAGTGGTCGCTTCGCTTTCGCGTCACGTCCGGCCGCCTTGTCCGAGCTCGTCGGCGCCGACGGCACCGAGATGGATCCGGAGTCGGTCCGGATCTATCTTGAACTCGGGTACATTCCCGCGCCCCTGTCATTCCATCGCAACGTGCGCAAATTGCTGCCCGGGCACTACCTGCAGGTGGATGCGCGCGGGGCGCGCGACACGCGCTACTGGGACTTCCGCCACATCGTCCCGGACGCCACGCTGCTGCAGCGTCCCGAAGCCGATCTCATCGACGAACTTGACGCACTGATACGCGATGCCACGAGGCTGCGTCTGTTGAGTGACGTGCCGGTCGGTGCGTTTCTGTCGGGAGGCACCGATAGCGCCTACATCGCCGCCGCGATGAAGTCGGTGGGCAAAGCCGCACCACTTGCCTTCACCATCGGCTTCAAAGAGCGCAGTCATGATGAGGGCCCTGCCGCCGCCAGGATCGCAAGGCATATCGGCGCGCGGCACGTGATCGAAACACTGGGCGTCGAGGACCTGCTGGAGCTGCTGCCGACGTACGTCGAGGAATTCGACGAGCCCCTGGCCGACAGCTCGGCCTTTCCGACCATGGCCGTCGCGCGCCTGGCACGCCGCCACGTCACTGTGGCGCTGACCGGCGACGGCGCGGATGAGCTGTTCGGCGGCTACCACTATTATCCGATCGCCGACCGCCTCGCGCGCATCAGCCGCTGGCCGCTCGCTCCGCGCCGGCTGCTGCGCGGGATCCTGGGTCTGATGCCATCGCATCGCGCCAAGCTGCTGGCCGGAGCACTGGTGCCACGAACCCCCGTCGCCATCTTCAATTACCTGCGCAGTTCGGCGAAGGATTTCGGTCCGATGGTGGAGAGCGCGCTGCTGCAGGAGACACCATCGTCGCGCGAGTGGTTCGAGCGGGTGGCCGCCGGATTTGCACCGGGCCTGGGCGGAGCTGATATCGGGACCCGCCTGGACATGGCATTCACCCTGGTTGACGGCTACCTGCAGAAGGTGGATGTGGCGACCATGGCCCATTCGCTCGAAGCCCGCAATCCCTTCCTCGACTATCGTCTGGTCGAGTGGTCGATGCGCCTGCCGATACAATTGAAGATCCGCAACGGGCAGTCGAAATACCTGTTGAAGAAGGCGTTGTGCCGCTACCTGCCGCGCGACCTCGTGTATCGTCCCAAGCAGGGCTTCGGCGTGCCCGCCGGCGATTGGTTGCGAGGCCCGCTGAAGTCCTGGGCGCGCGAGCTCGTTGATGACCGGACACTCATGCAACGGGTCCACCTGGATCAGGGGCGGGTAACGGCCCTGTTCGATCTTCATGCCAGCGGCGCACGTGATGCACATCCGGTTCTGTGGGCGGTACTCATGTTGCTGTGCCACGTTGCCCATCACGATCGGGGTCTGGTGCTGCCGCCGATCATTACCCGCCGCGCCGCCTGAGTCGTCCGTGAGTGCAGACAGCCGCAAAAGGCCACCACGGGTCGTCTTCGTCAATCGCTTCTTCTATCCGGACGAATCCGCCACCAGCCGCATGCTCTCCGATCTGACCTTCAGGTTGGCCGCGCAGGGAGTCTCGATTGCGGTCGTGACGTCGCGCCAGCTGTACGAAGACCCGCGCGCTCAGCTGCCATTGTTCGAGCGCGTCCGCGGCGTGAGCGTTCATCGCGTCTCCACCGCCCGCCTGGGCCGCGCGCGGTTGTTGGGGCGCGCACTCGACTACGCAAGCTTCCATGCCGCGGTGGCCTGGAAACTGACGCGCCTGCTGGGCCG
>DASYER010000047.1:0-6732 GCA_036498905.1 Steroidobacteraceae bacterium
GATCGGCCCAACCGGGCAAATTCCGTATTGATGGGTTAAAGGCTCTTTCCCGACCGCAGTCAGGCTTTCCACGATGGCGGTGATGTACGCCGAGCAGTAAAGCATCTCACTCGTATCCGCACTCGAGCACATGGAATGCAGTCGTCGTATGGACGTGGCGGGGTCCTTCGCCTCAAGGTCCGAATAATCTTCATCATCTTGAGCCAAGGCTGAACCTGCACAAACGAGTAGCAGACCCGCAAGCAATACTTTCCACATACTAGGTACTCGACGCAGTCGCCAATTCGGCCCGATGTGCCACATCGTACCCGAGCATCAGGGTTGCCATCCCGATCCGAAGGCTAGCAACGGATAGGTTTCCGAGGACTGAGGTGAATCGAACAGGTGAGGGAAGAAACCTAGCCTCTATCGACCGTGACAAGCCGGTAAACGCGCTCGAAGCGTGCCTTGTCCACGATACCGTAGTCGCCCGGGGCGTATTGAATCAGCCAGTCGCCCGCATTGCCGTGCAAGGCATCGCCACCGGCGGTGCGGGACACCGTGAAAGCCTCATCCATGCGCTTCGCGAGGACAGGCGCCGGACGATTCCTGTAATAGCCGGACTGCCCCCGTACGGTGGGGGGCTGAGGGTCATACTTCACGTCGAACCGGTCGCGGGATACTGACCAGCGATCGCCGGTCGAGCCGGTGATCAGAGCGTCGCCTTGTGAGTAGCGATTCACGCCCACGGCGCTGACCAGTTCGCCGGGGCGATCGGCAAATACCACCAAGACGGTCTCATCCTTGACGGCGCTACGGGCCGAGGAATCCTCCACGAGGTCCGGATGACCAACCTGCAAACGCTGTGAAAGGGGGATGCCATCCATAATCTCGTGTATTCCACCTCATCAACTCCCAACGTCACAAGGGTTGAGTTGTCATCCTGGCCGACTCCTCCTCCTAGACCCACATGCTGCGGCGCGACGGGCGAGTCTCGGCTTTCGATGGCAGTCGACGGGACCCTTACGCCCGCTCAGGCGAAGGCAGCGCCTACTGGCTTTTTGATACGCTACAGGTGTTGGGGACATCTATGGGGGGCCTATCAATGCTACGTCGATCACGACGAATTCCATTCGCGCGCATCTGGCCGGCGGCACTGGCCGGTTTCACAGTTGCCGCGGCAAGCGCGACTGCGTGGGCCGACACGGCGCGCCCGGACTTCACGGGCGTCTGGAGCACCTACGTCGAATCGGGTAGGGCACCTCCAGGCGGCGGCGGACGTCGCTCCACGGCACCTCTGCCGTTCACGCCGGAAGGTAAGCGACGGAACGATGAATACAGGCAACTTCTGGGGCCCGAGCAGGCCAACCCCGGTGCCTACTGCGTCGACTACGGTATGCCCCAGATGATGGAGATGGCCGGTGGTTACCCGCTTGAGTTCATCCAGAAAGGGGATCAGCTGACCATCATTTTCGAAGTGGAAGGCGAGACCCGCAGAGTCTTCCTGGGTAAGCGCGGCGTTCCCGAGGACAAACGGATTCCGAGTCGGCAGGGCTACTCGGTGGGACATTGGGACGGCCAGACGCTGGTGGTGGAGACAGGTGACCTGCTGGATGGGCAGGACCAGTCGCATCCCCACAGCGATCAGGCCCACATCAGTGAAAGGTTCGCGCTCGGAACGGACGCCAAGGGCGTCAAGTTCCTGAGCTATTCCATGAGCCTGACCGATCCGGTCTACTACACCACTGCTGTCACGGTGAATAAGAAGCTTGCTTTCGTACCGGATGGATTCCTGTTCACCTACCGCTGTCCGGATGAATTCTGGCTGAAGCTGCTGCAGGCACGAAGAGATCAACTTCATGCCGGCAAGCCGGCCGACGCAAAGATGAGCGATGTCTATAAAGCCTGGGAGGAGACGCAGAAATGAAATCCACCATTCGCCGACTTGCCGGATCCGGCCTGATCGTCCTCGCATCCGCCGCAATGACCTTCAGTCAACTGGCGCAGGCCCACCACTCGGCTGCTCCCTTTGACTTTAGGAAGACGACCACAGTGGAAGGGACCGTCAAGACTTTCGAAGTCATGAATCCGCACACCCATGCGCTCGTCACCCTGGCCGGCGCACAAGGCACGCGCGATGTCGACTTCGAAGGACACAGCGCCAGTAATTTCTACCGCGCGGGATATGTGAAAGGCGCAGTGCAACCGGGCGATCACATTCAGTTGCTCATTGCGCCCCGCCGCGATGGAAAAGACGGTGGATTCATCGTGTGGTTCAAGACACAAAAGGGGCTGGAGGTCGGATTTAAGTCTCTCGCTCCGACCGGCGCACCCAAGGGTTCCGGACAGTAATCGCGGCGTAATTTCAGGCCGAATGGCGGAACTGCGCGGCTGCCGCAGCAGGTAGCAGGGGAACGTCATGGCTGAAACTAATCGCATCAAGTACCTGCGGATTGCGTCTTAACAGCCCCAATTCAGCAGCAAAGCGAGGATTGCTCCGGCCCCGGCAATGCCGCTATTCAGGAGCCCGGAGCGGCGCCAGTTTGCGCAGCACTTCGTAACGCGTTACGAACGGAAGTGGTCCATGGCCGAAGCTGCCGAGCGGATGAAGACAATGCGCGAACGACGCCGAGCGCGCGGTTTGCGCGAACTGCGCCTGATAGTTCCCGACGCACGTTCCAAAGCAGTCCGCCGGCGCGTTGCGAAGGCTGTAGCGGCCTTGGATCAGTCTGTCGAGTTGCAGGCGATGCAGTGGATCGAGTCAGTTTCAGAATTTGACGGACGATGAAGCGCGGCGATGTGGTAACCGTCGCTGCGGCCGGCGACTACGCCAAGCCACGACCCGCGGTCATCGTGCAGACGGACGCTGTGCCCATTGAGCATGCCTCAGTTGTAGTGTGTCAGATGACCTCGGATTTGAGCGAAGCCCCCGACTTTCGCATAGTCATCGAACCCAGCGCCGAAAACGGCTTACATGCCCGATCGCAAGTCATCGCCGACAAGCCAGTAACAATTCGGCGAGATCGAGTCGGACGCCAAGTCGGTCATCTCGATGACAAGGACCTGGCGAAATTGAATATTGCTTTGGCATTCATACTGGGTTTGGCCGACTGACCATAAACAACCACGGGCAATGCACGGCCAAAAGCAGCCTCGCAAGAATGAAGCGCAAATCAGCTTTCGGCAATCTGCACCCGACAGACGCGATCACACCGCGGCCAGCAACTGGTCATAGATATTCAGATTGAAGTCGGCAGGCAGCAGGCGTTCGATCGAGCGGGCGTAGTTGCGGGTTTCTTGCAGCATCCGGTGGCTGAATCGTCTACTCGCTGCCTCGTTGCGTGCGGGTTCGAACCCCATGCTGAGCGGGTCGAATGGAACCGCCGAACCCTTGGTCGGCAAATATTGCGCGAGTGACGTGAGCGGCCCCAGCATGATGGCTTCTGCAAATCCGAGCTCGGGCTTGGACTTGCGCCGGTAGCTCGTATCCAGCAGTGACAACTGGCACCAGTAGTTCAGATTGCCGAGCCACGCCAGGGCCCTCAGGTCCGGATCCTTGATGGTGTTCTCGCGTCCGTCATAGGCGGTCGGATTCACGGGCACCGGGTAAGACGGATAGCGCGCATCACTGGTGGGAAGGCTCCAGATGCCGGGGATCGCCTTGATCAGTGGATGGGACTCCTCATAGAGGGAATGGAAGAACTCAAAGTGGCCGAACTCTCCTTCAGCCTTGACACGGCCGAGCTCTTCGAACCAGAAGTCGAAATCGATACGCACGCCGCCGGCCACCTTGACGTCAGCCAGCGTCTCGACCATGGCATCGTAGAGCTTGCCGACGTGATTCGCTTTGATGCTGCCGCCAAGGGTGGTCTTCAACTTGTCGACCAGGAAAACCGAGTCGCTGCTGATCGACCGCACATGCCCCAGGCGCACCGGATCCGCTTCGCAATACACGAATTTGGCCAGGTTAACCGCACCCAGCGGTGCAAGTTCGAATGGAAATGGATAGATGTCGGTCTCGTAGGGGAAGTCCTGGCGCGTGAGTACCGGCCTGGCATCCAGCTCCACGAGTAGCCGATTCACCCCTCCGAGGTGTTGCATCTCCTGGATGATGACGCCCATGAGCGAGGTCGCATTCGGCGTCGGACTGCCGACGAGTTGCGCGTACGCGGGCTTCAGTGCATACGCGCTGTACAGATACTGGATCAGGAGGTCCTGTTCGATCTCGGCGGCTTCCTTCAGAAGCCGTACAAGTTCGAGATAGGGGTCGGAGAAATCCTGCTGTACCGGGGAAAACCTGTGAGTCTTGGCGAAAGCCCTGCCTGGACCGGCGGCGACTCCCAGCATGGCGATATTTCCAAGCAGCGCGCGGCGCGTCGTGCCGTTGCCTTTCATGTGACGTCATTCCCCCAAATAAAGTCCCGGCCTCAAGCCGGGGGCTCTTGCTCAAACAACAGGTCTTAAGCTTACCGGCTGACCTGGAGCGTGGTTCCACCACCAAGGCCGAGGGGGCCGCTGTCAGGGGAGACCACCTTGACCCACAGTGCATCCTTGTCCTTGAAGTAGGAGGTCTCGCTGGCCTTGCGCAGCGCATCCAGGCTGGTCTGCTGCGTACCCGAGGCCGCAGTGTTGAAGCCCGGCAGCTGCAAGATCACCCAGGAGCCTTTGTCCAGCTCCGACAGCCGCAGGGAGATGGACGGCCTTTCGGTCGTCACCTTGATCTCCGTACCGGAGCGGATGTTGGTGCCCGTCAGGTTGTAGTCCTTGCCATTGCGGCTGAGGATGACCGGCGGCTGGGGAGGCGCTGCAGCGGCGCCGCCGGGTCGACCACCCGGTGCGCCAGGACCACCGGCTGCGAGCGCAACGGGACGGGCACCGGCGCCGGGACCCGCGCCGCCAGGACCGGGGCCGCCGGGACCGGCACCCGCGGGACGCGGGCCGCCGAATCCACCAGCACCGCCCGGGCCCGCAATATTCAAGCGCCCGACATCGCCCTTGCAGACCGCAGCGTTCCAGTCGGGTTTGATCTCACAGGCCTGTGCGTCGGTTGCAATGCTGTCGTTGACGCCGTCGTTGATGAGAACGTAGACATTGGGGCCATCCCCGAGCGAGCCGTCCTTGTCGCGGATCGCTGCGGTCTTGTAGGCCGAGCTGTTGCCATTGTCGCTGGCCCACCTGGCGTTGCCCTGCATCGGCGGGAAATACACCGGCTTGGCGTTCTCGAATTTCACGTGCTCGATGGTGTTGTTGGAGCTGACCCCGAAGCTGGTAAACAGCAGGTAGGAGAGTGCTCCGGTCTTGCGCGTGGCGTTGTCCTGGAAATTCACGAAGGTGGTGTTCACCACGTCATGGCGCGCATCGTAGTACTCGAAGCCACGGATCGGGAAATCCGGCATCGTCGGCTTCGGCAGGCTGCGGCCGTAAGCTTTTTCCGCGTCCGTCCTGGGATTGCCGATGTTCTCGGTTTCGCCCACGAACAGCGAGTCAAGGACCCTTGAGGTATACGGGTCCTCAACACTAGCGCCACCGCCCAGGCCGGAGGCCTGCGTATAGCCGACGGCGTTGTCGGCCGACTTGATGTTCCGGTAAGTGCGATACTCACCGCGACCCCAGAAGCCGCCATTGCGGTTCTTGTAGGCGGTAAGATCCTCGAACACCACTTCCTCCAACTTGCTGCGCGGGTCGGCCGGATTTTCACGCGCGAGATGCATGTTGCCGGTCACGCCGAAGGTGTTGTTGGCCGCGATGTTGCGGTCCATCATGAACGCATCGTAGTTGGAGTGGGCGACGTTGCCCTTGAACTCGCGGATATTCATGTTACGCGGCCAGGTGGCGTTGCTGATATCCGTGTCCGTAAAGGCACCATTCGGGTGCAGCGGCAGTGACATCCAGAAGCCGTTCTCGTCGGAACCCGCCGCCACGTTGTCGCGGTAGACATTATCCGGGTTGGTGATCCAAAAACTCGCCACCGTGTTGTCCGAGGGCAGCAGGACATCCTTGGATTGCTGGCCATTCTGTCTGACGGCCTGGCGATCCCCGAAATTCGGGCTCTCTCCGGCGGGAGCGAGGTTGGTCGGGGCGCATGGCTTGGAGGTATGGCACTTGGTCTGGATCGCCAGGTTGTGCACGAACTCGTTGCCGTGCTCGATGCCGTCCTCGAGGAAGAAGCAGTGGCCCACGGTGTTGTAGGTCACGTTGTTCTCCACGTGCACGAAGTTCGTGCCATGCACCGTCACGCAGCGGTTGTAGGTGTCGTGGATTGCGGCGTTCCGGATGTACTGCCCTTGTGCATCTCCGATCAGATGCCAGTGGATGGGATAGCGGGCTAGGGTCAGGTTCTGACCCATGCGATTGAACTCGACGCCCTCGACGAACATCTTGCTCGTGACCATCGCCATCACGTGGCCGCCGAAGAAGGTCTGCTCCGCATCGGGTGATGCCTGGATCACGATATTGCGCGTCAGCAAGCCTACCTCGCCGCGCTCGTCCACATCGTAGGTGATCTTGCCGAAGTGCATGTAGTCGAGCTTCTTGTCGAGCGTGATCGTATTCCCGCGGATGGCGGAAATGGTTCGCCGCTCTGCCTGCCGGGGATCGAAATCCGTCGACGCGAGGACAATCTCGTCGCCGACGCGCCAGCCCGCGGCGTTCAGAACCTGTATGGAGGTGCTGCCGGCTGCGGCTGTCGCGGACAGCTTGGTCCAGGTGTTTTTTGTAGTGCCGTGCAGGTTCAGGGTTCCGCCCATGAGCAGG
>DASYER010000048.1:0-16137 GCA_036498905.1 Steroidobacteraceae bacterium
CTCAGCATCCAGAGCACGCCGAGAAGAAGGAATGGATCGGCCGTCCCTTCGATCCTCGCGCCTTCGACATCGACGAGGTCAATGCCCGACTAAACGCTCGCGAGTGAGCGCGTCAACGACGGCCACCATCGGACTATTACCGACATTCACGCTGATCGAGGGAATCATCGCCAATCTGGTGGCGGAGATGGGGGAATCGGCGGTCGAACGCGTGAAGCACGCGTTCAAGCTGCGCGAAGAGATCGGCTTTTACTGGCAACCCAACAAATAAGCCGAATGCAGTCACCGGGCGTGCTCGGAAGCGCCTGCAGAAGCCGAGGCAAACTACTACCGGCAACTCGCCAGTCAGGCCACCGCGGTGGCGGTCTGACTTAAATCAACCAGCCTCCGCGAATTCCGGGTCGATTCAGAATATGGCAAGCGTGCAAGGATGACCATGGCTGGGGCCGGAGCGTTGGTGCGCATCCTGCTCGGCTAAAACGTGCGCAATGTCTTTGGCATCGTGGGTCGCAAGCTCACGCGGCGGCTGCTGCAATCTCACAATACAAGAGGGCTTGCGCTTCATCGGCACGCCGCCTAGCTAGGGCAAGCGCGCGGAATTTCATGAATGGCGGAGCGACCCTGGCCGAGCGGGGTCACTAGAATTTCAACCGCGCGGAGCCGTCGAGACCACTTCGTCCGGATCGCTCTCGGCGTCCAAGTCCTCGGGCCAGAGCAACTGATGCTTACCCAAAGACTTCTGAAATGCGTTGCATCGTGTCATCAGGTCGATCGTCTCATCGAGATCCGCGTAGCTGAAGGCTGCTGTCCAGCGTTGAATGTTCGTCATCGCATCGAGGTAGGGCTCGGTACGCGCCGCGCGCGTCAGTTCTCGCAGGCGGTCGAGGTACTGCTCGCGGTACAAGGTCGGAACGATGATCCGCGTCTCGCCCGCCGCGCTAAGCTCCGAGTTCATGACTAAGCGCGCCAGCCGGCCGTTCCCGTCGTTGAAGGGGTGCACCTCGGAAACAATGAACATTGCGAGCAGCGCGCGCGGCAGCCCGGCGTCGACGTCATGCATAAGGAGCCCGGCCTCGCGAAGCGTCCCCACGACAAGCCTGGGCTCGACAAACGTTGTGTTGCCCGCAACGTTTTGCACCACCTTGAACTCGCCCGGCAACACCTCTGGGCGAGCGGCCATCATCAGCGCATGGCGCTCCCGCAAGGTCTCTTCGAAAGCCTGGATGTCGGTGATACCCCGCGCCCGCCAGTCTACATCGCGAGCCTGGTCGAAAACTCCCTTGATGTCGTGGGAGTCCTTCAGCCGCAACTCGCTGATCTTGCCTTCGAGCGCGATCGCTCGTGCCTCTCCAATCTCGAATTCGGTCCCCTCGATGAAGTTGCTGAAGTACGACTCGAGGACAGCGAAGTTGGTCGTCGCGGGGGATGTGCCAGCCACGTCCGCGATTCGCTGCAGTTCGTTGGTCTTCAGGACCTGGACGAGCTTGTGAAACAGGTCCATTCGAGGAGCGTCATAGCCCTTCGCCCGGCCAGCACCTTTCGACGTGGCCATCTTGCGATCAGGCCGCGTACCGAGAATCGCACCCATCAGGCGATCGAGTTCTTCCAAGTGAGACTTTGGAGTGCCTAGCAACCCGCCGATAACTTGCACGCGATCCCGGAGCTCGAGGAAGGATGCCTCCCCGCGCGAGTCGCAGATCGAGATCATTCGGTTCTCAAGTTCCTCGGCACTGATCTTTCGGCTGTACTGCGGATCGTCGGTGCGCGGCGGCGGCGCCATCGCATCGAGCAGCATCCGCTCCCTACTTGGAAAGTAGAGTTCGCGACCCTGGATGGGGCCGTCGCCATCGACCGGGTCAGGGCCGCTCGACAGCACCACTTTCAACCCGGGCAGCTCAACCACACGGGCGTATCCGACCGCGAGGTAGATGGTGGTGCCGACCATTCCGTCGAAGGCGCTTCGGAAAGCAACCACGGCCTTCGGGAAGAAGGCGGCCAATACCCGGGCCTTCTCGCGTCGGAAAAGCGCAGGCCATTCGGTCTCCGGAAGTGGCGTTGCGATACCGCTTCGCACCCGGTGAAGTTCGCCGGCGGCAACCCGGCGCTGCACGGCCCGCTGCTCAGCGGGGGTGAGTTCAGCGTTGAGGTAGAGGAGGCTGGCTTATCGCGTTTTTTCGTCAACCCAGTCAGGCGCACACTCCGTTTCCCAGAAACTCAAACTTAGGATCCGCGACATCAATACGGTGTGGGGCGATTTTTCGCGACAAAACAGAAGTCCTGTGCCCGACCTGGACGAAAAAACCCGACATGTAGGCGCCTTTGTTCTGAGGCCCTGGTTTTATATCCAGTATTTACGAGCCCCCGCCATCACGCTCGCGCGCCGGCGGCCCGCAAAGGGCACGTACAGTGCCCTGGTGACGGACGTGGAGGGCAAGAACATCCAGGCGCCGCACCTGGCCGGCATGTCCGGCTGCGCTGCTGCGCGCACAAGGACGCCACAACATGCGCCCGGCGCACATCCATTTCATGATCTACAAGCCCGGCTTGAAGACACAGTTCTCACAGGTCTATTCGAGGGACGACCCGAACCTCGAGACGGACGTGCAGTTCGGCGTCACCCAGGCCCTGACCGGGCAGTACGTCCTGCACGCAGCCGAGGAGACGGCGCCTGACGACGACCTGGACGCGCGCAGCGGAAGGTCTTCAATCCCCGCATCGGCAGGGTGATCCGTTTGATGGCCCAGAATATCGCGACAGAACCCATCCGGCCACCACGCTTGCGGACTTCCATATACGACCTCAACCCGGGCCCCCTTTGGCGATCGGCATTGCCGGGGCGCGCGTCCGGGTCGTCGTCAGGAGGCGTCGATGCCGGCGCGCAAGCCTGCAGCCAGGATCGTCTGCCGCAGGGTGTCGTTGCGGGAGAGCGGGCCGCCCATGCGCGTCCCGGAAAGCACCCCTTTGACGCGATCGCCGAACAGCATGACCGAACGGTCGCGGTCGCGCTGGCGCGACATCCACACCAGGCCGTCGACGTCCGCAAATTGGTGGTGCAGTGCCTCGGCCCAGGTCGCGGTGACAAGGTAGTCGCGCGACGGACTGGTGATCAGTTCCTCCTTGGGCACTTTCAATCGATGCAGGCCCTCGCTCGTCAGGTCCACGAGGCGCAGGTCGCGGCTCGGCACGAGTTCGCCGTGCCCTCTCGCTGCAAAGAAGTCCAGATCCACGAACTTGTCGGGCGCATCGATCGGCACGTCGTGGAACACAGTCTCGAAGACAGCACAGTCGAGCGTCGAGCCTCCGTACAGATAGGACACGACCTTGCCCTTGGCGTCCCGGATCGGCGCGAAGCGCGTCGGTTTGCGCAGCGGCCCCGCCGCATCCGTGCCGGGATTGCAGCTTTCGGGCGCGAACGCGGTGTCGTGAATGACGTGGATCACCTCCCCCGCAGGCCAGCGATCGAATAACGCATCCAGCGGTGGGGCCGGAGCGCGACAGGTCAAGCCGCGCTCCCTTCGGCGTCGCGTGCCGCGGCTGCGACGACAGCCTGTGGATTCGTGGTCAGCAGATCGACCGGCCGCGCGCTGCCGGGCAGCCAGCCGTTGTTCGACGTGAACCACAGCGCCAGCTTCCAGGGCGCCTTGTGCGCGCCGAAGGCCTCCAGCACGTCGTGCACCGCCCGGATCGGCTTGTGGTCCTCGAACTGGAACGCCGGATAGACGTCGCGCTCACGCGCCGTCTTGTCCGGATGCGGCACGGCAAAGACCTGCCGGCGCTTGCGCCAGTTGTCGGCCAGCGCCGCGCGGTTGCTCGCCTGGGACCGGTTGGCGTCGGCCAGTTGCTCGGCCGTGAAGTGCCCGAACTCGTTGAGGACGCGTGCGTGACGGGTTGCGAGCCGCTGGGCCATGTCCAGCTCGACCGCGCTGGGCACCAGCAAGCGCTCCGTCATGAAGTCGACCACCTCCTCCATGTGGCGCTCGCGCACGGCCGCCATCTTCTCGACCAGCAGTCGGTCGAGCATCGACAACGAGGCCAGCAGCATCCTGGAAGCGGCGGCATCCTTCACCTCGAGCAAGAAGGTTCGGCCGAGGCCGCCTTGCTTCGCATCGTCGCGATAGGGTTGCACGGAGAGCAGATCGCCCTGCAGCGTGGCGGATGCGGCTTTGCCCATGGAATGAACTCCGTTTGACCTGTTTGATGTAACTATACATTGTTAGATCATGAAGATCAATACACCGGGGCGGCCTTGAAGCCAGGCGGTGCGCGGCTCACCCGACCGAGCCGACGTCGAGGTGCAGATCGCGGCCGCGCGCCCGCGCGCCGCTGCATCCGGCATCCTGGCAAGTGTCCGCCATTTCGCTTGCACGCTCAGCCGTCTTCGCGGTCACTCTTCGAGCCATCCATCATCCGTGCCACCGCGCTCACCTGCGCCGCACCGGCGCGGAAGTAGCCGGTCACGACGTCCATGCTGCGGTGTCCCGTCATGGCCATGGTTTCCTGCAGCGGCATGTTCTGGCGACCGGCTTCCGTGACGAAGCCCGACCGCAGCGAGTGGGCCGAGAAGTCGTCGCCAACGCCGGCGAGCGAGCAACGCGCCTTAACGATGTCGCGGATGGCCGTGCCGGTGAGGGCGTCTTCGCCGAGGCGCCCGGCCTTGTTGATCCGGTGGAAGAGGGGACCCGACGTGATCCCGCTCGCCTTCAGCCAGGCTTCCATCGCCTGGGCCGCGGTGCCGACGACGGGTTTCACATCCTCGGGCTTCACCTTGCCGTTCTGGTGCGTCTTGGAGTTGGCCAGCGTGTACAGGTAGCCGCCTTCATCGACGCGGCGCATGTTCTCGAACACCGCCTCCGACACCTCGGATCGCCGGCAGCCGCCCGACGACCAGGCGAAAAGGAGGAGGGCGCGGTCACGATTTCCCTTGAGCGAGTCGTCGCAGGTCTCCGGCACCGCCTCGAGCGGCTCCTTGGTCACATCCCCTGAAGGTCTGGGGATTCGAACGCCATGCTTAGCTGCCGCTGCGACCCCGGCGCATCCGGCACCAGGCTCCGCAGGTATGGTCTGGGTGAACTCGTCATCTTGTCCTCGCGATCGGTGTGATGGACGCCGGAGGAGCTTCGCCGCAGGCCGCGTTGCGACAGCAGTAGATGCAGTTCGGTCAGGGAGGCGATCGACGCGCGTGCAGCACCAAGGCTCATGCCGGCGCGAGAGGCTGCGTCGAGCATTCAGGCTGCCAGAATGACCTCGTGATTGCGTTGGGTCGGAAGAACTGGTTGTTCGCCGGCAGCCTGCGCGCGGGCCAGAGGGCTGCGGCGATCATGAGCTTGCTGCACACAGCCAAGCTCAACGGGCACGACCCTTACCAGTACCTCAAGGACGTGCTGGCGCGATTGCCGACCCAGCCGGACAGCCGCCTCAGAGAGCTGCTGTCTTATTGCTGGAAGCCCGGCAGCACTGCCTGACCGACCAGCTGCGCTGGGTCAAGATGACTCGGCCGGGCGCATACCAGCTATCCGCGCGCTGGCTAGACTCAAGCGCGAAGGCTGGGCGGTGGGCAAGAGGTGGGGTGTATTGCCTGTAGTGGCTGAAAAGGCTGCAGCTTCGCATGAAGGCGTGCGTCGGATCTAACCGCGCGGCCGTAGGCTCCAGGCTCTTGCGCGACAGAGGAAGCATCCGACCGGTGCAGTAACCATGAAGGCTCGCGTGCCGGTCCGCGTGACCCAGTCTTCGATCAGCCGCTTCAGGTAACGACCGAACCGCTCTGCCGCATTCTTCATTCCTCCGACACGAAGGCGAGAGGATCGCATCATTCGTTTTATGACTTGGTAAGAAGGGTGTCTCTCAAGCCGTCATACATTCTCTGTCTTCGATCCCGTGCCCTGAATGAAATTTCTTTGCATCTGCGCGAACTGCACAACCTGGGCCGCGACCGTCTCCAGCTGAAACGTGACATTTGCATCGGTACAGATGCTACTGGCGTCAAAAAGCGGCAACGACGTATTCAGCACCGCCGCGAGAGGCGTGGGCCAGGCGCGCAAGGAGTGCGTCACGGAGCGGAGCGTGGCCAGCGTCTGGCCTGCGCCTTGCCAACCTCCCGCGCAGGCGATCAACCCGATGGCGCAGCCGTCGAAATACGTTCGCCTGTCCCCGCCAAGGTCTTCGGTGTAGTCCAGTGCGTTCTTCAGCAAGCCTGGTATCGAGCCGTGGTAGGAAGGGGAAGAGATGATGAGGCCGTCGCAATCCCGGAACAGTTCAACCAATCGCTGCGCCGCCGCCGTGCGCGTCTTGATCTCCGGCGCGTACATTGGCAGGTCCAGAGCCGGGCCGCTGATCATTTCGACGCGCGCTCCACGTGCCTTAGCGGCCTTCAGGCTGATGGTGAGTGCCTTCTCGGATGAAGAGCCCGCGCGTGTCGTGCCTCCAAGCCCGAGGATGAGTGGTCTATAGGTTGACAAGGCGTTCATGGTGTGCATTCACGTGGGATGAGCATTTGCACCTACAGCATGAAATTTCCGCCATCCACCACCAGCGTCTGGCCCGTGATGAAGTCGCTTTGCGAGGAGGCGAGAAATAGCAGGGCGCCGGCCAAGTCGGAAGCGATCTGCTCGCGCTTGATGGACCGGCTGTTGATGTTGCTCTCATAGGCGGGACCGGCGAATTGACCTTTCTCACGCAGCGGCTCGGTCATGGTGAGGCCAGGCGCGATGCAGTTGACGGTGATGCCGTACTCTCCCAGTTCGCGCGACGCCACCCGTGTGATGCCGATGACGGCGCCCTTGGAGGCAACGTAGTGCATCATGCGCGGCGCGCCTTTGAAGTAAGTGGTCGATGCGATGTTGATGATCTTGCCGCTGCGCTGATTCATCATGGGCTGCGCGGCCGCCTTGATGCATTCGAAGGTACCGCGTGCATTGACAGCCATCACCCTGTCCCAATCCTCTGAATCGATATTCAGGAATGGCTTCATCTGCAGGTCTGCGGCGATGGCCGCGTTGTTGACCAAGATGTCCAGTCCCCCAAAGGCGCTCAGTGTCGCGTCCACCATGGCACGCACTGAATGCGAGTCGCGTACGTCCACCTGAATCGCGTGGACCTCGTGACCGGCGGCGCGGATGGCCTCGACCGTCTCGTGCGTCGGCTTCGCATCCGCCACCATGACTCTCGCTCCCGCGCTAGAAAGCCGCTGTGCGTACTCTGCGCCCAGACCCTGCGCCGCTCCGGTAACAATGGCAATCTTGCCTGTCAGGTCGTTCATTCGGGATACTCCTACTACAGTCGTGCTGTCGTCTTTACAGCGCGCTCATTCCGCCGTCCACGGCAAGAATGGCGCCCGTCATGAAGCTGCCCGCATCGGAAGCAAGCAGCAAGGTTGCACCCTGGATTTCCGATGCACTCGCGACACGGTTCAGGGGATTCATCGCAGCGAAGCGAGGCGCTACGTCGGGGTGGTTGATGCGTCCGCCCGCGATCTGCGTGGAGAAGGGGCCGGGCGCGATTCCATTGACCGCCACGCCAAACGGCGCCATCTCAAGCGCCGCCTGTCGTGTCACCGCGGTGATGGCCGCCTTGGATGCAACGTACGCGTAGCCGATGCTCGGCTGCGAGCGCATGCCCGCCATCGAGCCGATGACGATGATCCGCCCTGCCGCCTGGCGCTTCATCAGCGCCGTGACTGCCTGCAAGGTGCAGAACGCGCCGCTCAGATTGACATCGAGAACTCTTTGCCAATCGCCCACCCGCACGTTCTCGATCTGCCCCTCAGGCGCGGTAAAGCCTGGGCCTATCGACACACCGGCGTTGACGATGGCGATGTCCAATCGACCGTGTCGGTCGACCACCTCATCCACTGCGGCGGCCACGGAAACGGCGCGCGTCACATCGAGTGCGATGGTTTCGACGCGCAGACCTGCGTCGAGCAGGCGCTGCGCCGCGGTGGCCATGCGGTCGGTGTCGATGTCCGTCATGACCACATGCGCCCCGTTGTCGGCGAGCACCTCGGCCATGGCGAATCCCAGGCCGCCCGCGGCACCGGTGACCAGCGCGACGCGTCCGGCAACGTCAAACAACTGCTGCGTTTTCACTGGATACGCCGGTCTGCAGATGCGGCATGACCTCGGAGGCGAACATCTCCATGTTGCGCTTGGTCATGACGTTGTCCAATGTGCCGAATTGCAGCAGCGGGACAAAGACGCCCAGGCCGGTTTTTTCGCGAACCCGTTCGATGCGTGCACGCACGGTCTGCGGCGTACCGACGACGGCCGTACCCAGTTGCATCAATCGCTCGATGGTCTGGTATTCCATGCCGAGTCCGGCGCGTGCGCCCATCATCTTCTTCATCGAAGCCATCGAGGTGTAGCCCGGCGGCAACAGCATCTGCGAAGGAAGGGTAAGGAAATTGTTGAAGAGCGTCTCGATGCCGACTCGGGCCTCGGCAATGGCCTGCTCCTCCGTGTCCGCCACGTACACTGGCGCGGACCAACCGAACTGGTCCGACGTTGCCTGATAACCGTAGCGCTCAGCCTGTGCACGGTAGGCATTCAGATTGCGCACCACGGCTTCCTCGGGTGAAAACGTCACCAGGAAAGGATATTTTCTCTCCGGCGCCGCGGCCCATTCAATGGTCTCCTGTGAGCCTTGCGAGGGAATCCAGATTGGTGGACGCGGGCGTTGATAGATGCGGGGCCACAGATTGACGTAGGTGTAGTTGTAGTGATCGCCTTCCCATGCGAATGGGCCCGGATCGCTCCACGCCTTGATGATCAGGTCATGCGCCTCGTGAAAGCGCGCATGCGAGAACGCAGGGTTCGTCCCCGATGCGTGGTACTCCGCGCCGATGCCGCGCACGAAGCCCGCAATCAGGCGGCCCCGCGACATGTTGTCCAGCATGGCGAGTTCTTCGGCGATGTACAGCGGATTGCCTACCAGGGGCAGCGCGCGCCCCAGGATCGCGATCTTCACCCGCTTTGTGCGCTGGATCAGCGCGCTGGCGATAAGGTTGGGCGCTGGCATCATGCCGTAGGCGGTCTGGTGGTGTTCATTCACACCGATACCGTCGAAGCCCAGCTCTTCGGCGTACGCGAGCATATCGATATAGCTCTCGTACTCATCGGCTCCCTTCTCGGGGTCGTACATCGTGTTGGGCAATACCACCCAGGCGGAACGGTGCTTGGCGGCCGCCGCAAGGTCCAGGGGGCGGTAGGGCATGAGCGAAAAGCAGATTACCTTCATGGGGTTACCTCGTTCAGATAGTCATTGACAAGCCGCGCAGTGGCTTCATGTTTTTCCACCAGGGGCAGGTGGCCGCATTCATCGATCAGGTGCACGGTGGCCTGAGGCAGGTGCTGCTTCCACAGCTGCGAGTAGTTGGAGGGAATCACCTTGTCTTGCGCCCCCCAGAGAATTCGTGTCGGCAGCTTGATGCGATGCAACCATTTTTCGAGCGCAGGGTTGAAGCCGCGCGGTTCCCATGCGAGCTTGGCGAACGTGTAGCGGTTGCGTATGAGCACATCCAATTGCTCGGAAGTGGGCGGCTCCGCCAGTTGCCTGTCGGCAAAGCATTGGTCGTGATAGAGGTTGCGTACGGCTTCCTCGGGCGACCAGATGAACATGTCGCCCATGGGGCTGCCCTTGAGTCGGATGCCGGCGGCCGAGATCAGCGTCAGGCTCTTGAGCCGGCTGGCGTTGCGCACCGCAATCTCAGCCGCCACCCACGCGCCCAGGGAATGCCCAACGAGATGCACGTGCTCCAATTGCAGCTGATCCATCAAGTCCAGATAGAACATCGCCAGGTCTGGCACTTCGCGGATGTCATCCGTGTCTTCCGAGGCCCCGAAGCCGGGATGATCGGGCACCAGCAACTGGCGCCCCTGCGCGATCGCATCGAAAAATGGCAGCCACGCGGGAACGCCCCCGGCGCCGTGAAGGAACAACACGGTCTCACCGCTGTCTCCTTTTCGTTGCAGACGAACTTTGGTCTTTCCGACCATTACGTCAATTGTTTGAACCGTTGTCACAAATCACCTCCAGAAAATGGCGTTAGGAATGGACGGGCTCATCAGCCCTGGAAATCGCGACCAGGCGATGCAGCAGGTCGGCGTCGTTCAGCAGACATGCGCTGGTGGACGCATGGACCACGCGGCCACGGTCGAGAACCAACGTGTTGTGCGCCACCGAGAGCGCGAAACGTACGCGCTGCTCGACGATGATCACGGCCATTTGGCGCGTGGAAACCAATTGCCTGACGATGGCGTGCAGCTCTTGCACGATCAGGGGAGCGAGACCTTCTGTCGGTTCGTCCAGAAGCAGCAACTCGGGGTTGGTCATCAGCGCCCGGCCCATGGCCAGCATCTGTTGCTCGCCGCCGGAAAGCCGGTCGCCCAGATTGGCGCGCCGTTCGTGCAGCCGAGGGAAGAGCGCATAAACGCGTTCGGCGTTCCAATGGCCGCGCCGCGCCGCGACATTCAGGTTCTCATGGACGGTGAGCGAAGGAAAAATCCATCGCTCCTGCGGAACCCAGCCAATGCCGCAGCCCGCGCGCCGATGCGATTTCAGCTCAGCGATGGACTTCTGCTTCCATGTCAACGTGCCGCCATGCAGCCGGGTCTGGCCCATGAGGCTCGCGAGCAGCGTCGACTTGCCGACGCCATTGCGTCCCAGGAGCGCGAGGCATTCGCCGGGCGCAACGGTGAGTGAAATGCCGTCCAACACCACCGAGGCTCCGTAGCCCGCGATGAGGCCATGAACTTCCAGCAAGTTAGACATGCGAAGTCTCTCCCAGATAGACTTCGCGCACCCGCGCGTCGGCCACCACTTCCGCAACCGAGCCTTCGGTGAGGATGCGGCCTGCCACCATCACCGTAATCGTTTCGGCGAAGCGAAAGACAAGATCCATGTCGTGTTCGATCAGCAACACGGTGACGTCGCGCGGGAGGTCGGCGATGATCTGAATCAGCTCGGCGCTTTCGCCCTCGGGCACGCCCGCGGCAGGTTCGTCCAGCAGCAGCATCTTGGGGCGGGCTGCCAGCGCGAGTGCGATGTCGAGCAGTCGCTGTCGTCCGTAAGCCAACGTGCCCACCACCGTATCGCGATCGCGCCACAAATCAAGCCGCGAAAGAAGCTCATGGGCTTCTTCGCATTCGGCATCGAGCTTTCCGAGCGGGGTGTACCAGGCGGTGGCAATGCCCTTCTGCTGACATATCGGAATCAGCACGGAGCGCAGAACAGTCAGTTCATGGAACAGGCTGCTGATCTGGAACGTACGCACCAAGCCACGCGCTACGCGGTCCGCAGGTGCCAACTGCGTGATGCGTTCGCCATACAACCATATGTCGCCGTCGGTTGGCTTGAGCAAGCCCGACAGCAGATGAATGAGCGTGGTTTTGCCCGCACCGTTGGGGCCGATCAGCGCGTGGCGCGCACCGGCGCTGACCTTCAGCGCGATGCCATCGTTGGCGCGGAACTTGCCCCAGTCCCGCGAGAGATCGCGTGTCTGCAGTGCAAGGGTCATTTGCCGCTCCTCGCCTGATAGGCGGCGATCAGTTTTTTGCCCGCGCCGCCGAGACCACCGCGTGCCAGCAGCACCACCGCAATCAGAAGAATGCCCATCCAGAATTGCCAGTACACCGGGTTCAGGCTCGACAGCAGGTCATGCACCAGCAAAAAGCCCGCCGCACCCAGCAGCCCGCCGTACAGCCAACCTGCACCTCCGAGAACAAGCATGGTCAGCGCATCCGCCGAACGCCCGATGCCAAAGACATCCAGTCCCACAAACTGCGTGGTTTGCGCGAGCAAGGCGCCGGCGACGCCAGCAAGCGCTGCACCAGCGGCAAAGGCGAAACGCAGGCGCGCGGCGACCGGCACACCGAGCGCCTGCATGCGCGCCGCGTTGCCCCGGATGCCGGTGAGTACGAGGCCCGCGGGTGCGTTGACCAGGCGACGCACCAGCACGAAGGCAGCGAAAAGAACCAGTAGGCTGTAGACGTACGCCGTTCGGCCAAAGATGTCGAACTCGAATAGGCCGAGAACTGGATCTGTGATCGCGCCCTGCAGGCCGTTGGCGCCACCGGTCAGCCAAGGCATCTGGTTGGCCGCTTCATACAGCAGACTGGCAACCCCCAGCGTGATCATCATGCGCGCGAGGTCGCCGGCGCGAATGACCAGGAAGCTGACGACATAGCCGGTTACGCCCGCGAGAACACCCGCCGCCAGCAGCCCGCTAATGGGTTCGCCCCATCCCCGCGCCGCGAGAACGCCCGCACCATAGGCACCGAGCCCGAAGAAGGCGGCATGGCCCAGCGACACGATGCCTGCATAGCCCAGGATCAGATCCAGAGACAACGCAAAGAGAGCCGTTACAAGGACGTGGCTGCCCAGCGCACGATAGTCTGGAAACAGGAAATAGCTGCCTGCGGCGAAGGCCCAAAACAATTTCTCACCGATGTTCCACCGGCCGTCCGGCAGACGGGTCATGCGCGCCTCCCATACAGTCCTTGTGGAAACAGCAGCAGCATGGCGATCATGAGAGCGTAGACAAGGAAGGCACCCACTTCGGGCAAGTAGTAGCGACCAGTGACGTCGGCGATACCCACCACCATGGCCGCGATCAACGGGCCGGCAAAATTGCCGGTTCCCCCCACAACAACGACCAAGAGGAAATACACGAGAAACCGGATTGGAAAATTCGGATCGAGGCCTACGATGTCCACGGCCAGCGCTCCGCCCAGCGCTCCCAGGCCTGAACCTATGGCGAAGGTGGTGCAGAAAATGCGATTCACGTTGATGCCGATTCCCGCCGCGGCACGCGTGTTGTCGACCGAGGCGCGGACACGTGCACCGAAGTTGGTGCGAGTCAGTGCGATCACGAGAGCAGTGCCGATGACGACAACTGCAGCCACCAGAAACAAGCGGTAGCTACCCAGCCCGATGCCCGCCGGTTGCGTCTGTCCCGAGAGGAATGCCGGCAACTGAATGGGTTGCTGCGAGGGCCCCCAGTACCAGGTGGCGGAGGCGACGCCCACGTAGGTCACGCCGATGGTGAAAAGCACCTGATCAAGTGGGCCTGCACCATACAGACGACGAAAGAGCAGACGCTCCAGCAAGGCACCTAGAAGTGCCCCGACCACGAAAGCCAGCGGCAGGGCCGCCAGAAAAGGCCACCCCCACTGGCCGGTGGCGACCACCACGACATAGCCGCCGAGCATGCCGAAAACACCGTGCGCGAGGTTCGCGAACTTCATCAATCCCAGCGTGACCGACATACCCAGACTGAGAAGGAACAGCAGGCTGCCATAGGCCACGCCATCGAACAGAACTCCAAGAAAGGTCGTCATGGTGGGAGCGGCGCCTGAATCATCAATGCACGTCTTTCGCGCCCTCGTAGCGGTCGATCACAACCGGCTCATAGGAAGCGCCGCGCTTTTCCACCTTGGCGATGTAGATGGTTTGCACCACGTCCTTGGTGTCTGGATCAATCAGGAATACACCACGCGGACTATCAATCTTGAGACCCCGAAAGGCCTGCATGAGGCTGGTGCCATCGAACTTGCCGTTGGTCTTCTTGATGGCTTCGTAGATTGCCGCCATACCGTCCCATCCGCCGATGGCGATCGCACCGCCCGGTTCGTTCGCCAGCTCGCGGTAGGCTTTCTGAAACACCTTGTTCTGTGCCGTGTCCAGCGTCTCGAAGAAGTGCGTTCCAGAAATGATCTGCAGTGACGCATCACCCATCAGGCGCAGATACTCTTGCGAGAGGTCTGTATTGGCCAGCACCCGGATACCTGCCTGCGCCAGTCCGCGTTCGTTGAACGCTTTCATGAAGGCCGTCATCGGATCGCCCGAAGGCACAAAGATGAAGACGGCATCCGCACCGGCATCCTTGATGCGCTGCGCGTAGGGTGCGAAATCGATCGTTTGAAGCGGCACACGAATGCCGCCAACGATCTCGCCGCCTTGTGACGTAAATGACTTCTTGAAGGCCGTTTCGCAATCAATGCCCGGCGCGTAGTCCGAAACGATGGTGAACACCTTCTTCACCCCGCTTTTCGCAGCCCAAGTGCCGATAGGCGCACTCGCTTGAGAGTTGGAGTACGAGACACGCGTGACGTACGGAAACCTGGCGGGGAGCCCGCTGGCTGCCGCAAGCATCAGCACCATCGGGGTTTTGGCCTGTGTCGAAAGTGGGGCGACAGCCAGCGCGTCCGGCGTCAGCGCGAAGCCGGTCAACACATCCACCTTGTCGCGGGTCAAAAGCTCCTGCGCGAGACGCTTGGCCATGTCCGGCGAGCCCGTGGAGCTGTCGCGAAAGATAACTTCCATCTTGCGGCCAGCCACGGTTTGGCCATTGACTTTCATATAGGCCTTCATGCCGTTCTGAAACTTCCGGCCGTAATCGCCGAAAGGCCCTGACAAGGGCGCGACGAAGCCGACACGAACGACCTCCTGCGCATCCGCCGGGCCGCAGAGCAAGGGCGCCATAGCGGCGAGAACCATGCACCGAAGTGCTTTTCCGAAGCTAGACATAGGTCTCCTTTGTCTCCATGAAGCTTGAAGAGCCGGTCGGCCGGCCTCTGAAAATGAATGGTAGTCAAATAATGAGTGACAGTCAATTTAGCTCGTGTCAGGGTTTACGAGAGGTGGATGACAATGGAGGCGAGAACACTTTTCAAAGCTTCGAGCGTGCCTACCCAAGTTGAGAATGCCGCAGACGGGCGTCGCGAACGGCGACGTCAGCGCGGTGAAGAATTGATCCTGGATGCGGCTACTGCCGTCTTTTTGTCCAAGGGCATGTCGACGACGACGATGCAGGACATCGCGCAGGCAGCCGACGTGGCGCAGGGGACGCTATACAACTACTTCCCAAACAAAGAATCGCTGACGCTGTCGGTGGCGCGACGCATGATGAAGTCGTATGGCCGTGAACTGCTGGAAACCGAAATATCGCGTGGCGACCTCGACCCGCTGGACATGGTGGCCGTATCCACCATTCTCCTGATCAGCAAAGGCATCGCCGATCCATTCTGGCGTGTGCTGGTGGAGCGCTATGACGTGCTGTCGGACGCCCTCTACGACGAGTTGCACGAGTTCGCGCTGCTGAACTTGAAGCAGGCTGGCAAGCAAGGACTGCTGCCATCGTCAGTCAAGAGCCTCACGATATTCTGGCGCTTGGGCGCCTGGGTGATTGCGGGTGCGATCCGTGACATCGTGCAGGGCCGCATGCCGGAGAGCGACATGTTCGCGGTGGCCACGCACGTGCTGATGCAACAGGGAATCGAGGAAGTGCGCGCCCAAGCCATCATGCGCCGGGTTCGGGCTCGGCTAGCGCGTGATCGCCGTGCAGTACTTCCCGAGTGAGAAGATTCCTTGGCCGCGATATTGAGTAGTAGGCCTGCGCGAGGCTATCGTCACCGGCTGAGCATGATTCCGGCCAACCGTGAATGGGAGGAGTAGGAACCGCGCCCCTGTCGGTAGCCGGCCGAGGCCGTGTGCAAACGGATTTGGCACCTAGATATGCCGATCATGCGGTCGCAACGGCGCCATCGGTGTCATGAAGTCATCCAGTGGTCTCGTCGCAGAATCGGGCGACTTGGCACGCACCTTGAGTCGCCGAGATGTTGCAACGGCCATTGATGATGGGTATTCCGGAGCATCGTGACCGCCCATTCCGGGCGATCGTGACTGAGCATTCCAATCCAACGTGACCGGTGATTCCGGGCTCAACGTGACCGATTTCCGAGTAGCCTGGAATCGCCGGTCACGATGGCGGAATCGATGGTCACGGCAGCGGAACGCTGCCGTACGTCAGCGTGTTGGTGTTGCGCATTTCATCCACCTCATGCGGGGTAGCCTGCCGGGCTTTGCCGGAGACAGGCGTGCCCGCACCAAGGATCAACATGCGCAAGATCAGAGACGTTCTACGTCTCAAACTCGAAGCCCGCCTCTCCCACGAGCGAATCGCCGCCTCCCTGGCCATCTCCAAGGGCGTTGTGGCCAAGTACGTCAGCCTGGCGATGGTCGCGGGCCTGGATTGGGCCGCCGTTCAGGCGTTGAGCGACACGGCGCTGGAGCGGCGGCTCGTGCAAGGGCGCGTGGACCGGCCAACCCACTACGTGCTGCCTGACTACGGCCGCGCCCACCAGGAGC